>JAMCYN010000135.1 GCA_023474015.1 Armatimonadota bacterium | reverse complement strand
GTATCAGTTTCTTTGCTCAGCGGCACTGACCACGGCATCAGCAATCGACGACGGCTGAAGGGCATCCTTTAGCACATCCAGCTTCGAACCGGCTCCATAAACCGCATAGGCGTCTTGGGAAAATCCGAATCTGCTGCCCGCGGCCCCGATAACTAATCTTCTCGGCGCAACCGCGGCGGCAACCTGAGGCAAATCGCCGACTCTCAAGATGTTAAAGATGAGCGGCGGCATCATACCATCGTCTCGGTAACCGCGCCGTGTGACGGCGCTTCCCGGTTCCGCGTAAGTCTTGCCGATGTTTTCTATCACGGTGGCCTCTATGCGAGGCTCGAGCGCGGCAAGAAACAGCGCTGTGCTGCCAGCATTTCCAAGGCCGACCAGCTTTACTTTGTTCGTCGAGAGATCGTTGCGGCCAGCCAATGCCTCCAGGCAAGCACGCAAGTCAGTCAGAGCCATTCCGGCGTCCGGACGGCCCCAGATAAGCGTGACGAAGTCCCAACTGCCCTTCTGCGAGCGGCCCCAGAAATTCTGTTCCCAGTTGGTGAGATTGAGTTCGCCCATCAAGCGTAAATCAGGCAGGAGCACAGCAACTCCTCGAGATACGAGCGAGGAAATCTGGTCAGCATAGTCCTTGACAATAGCTTGCTTTCCACCAGGATGAAGCATTATTACAAGCTGTGCGGGGCCCGTCCCCTTCGGCCGGAACAGCAGCGCGGGGACTTGTATCTCTCCCTCCGATTGAACTATAAACCGCTCGGCTTGCATTCCCGCGATCTCGGCGGGTTGCAGGGTCCGCACAACTCGGCCCTTTGCCGGAACATATGCCAGCAGGTCGAGCAGCTTCTTTCGTAGTCCCTCCTGGTATTGCTTCAGCCCAGAGAGGTCCTTTATCTCGGGATTCTTGAACTGAAACTTCTCCTTATAGAACTTGGTGTGGCCCTGATAGGTCCACGCCTCTACCTCCTTGGCGGCAGTCACGAGTGAGCTTTCCACTGGCGCGTCGAGCGCATTAAGGGTCTCCACGGTCTCGGTCTTGACATCCGGCTCAACCGCGCGGTTCGGATAGTCGATGCCTTTGAGCCATTTGTCGAACCAGGCGTACATAGCTTCTCGCATTGAGCGGTTATACTCATGGCCGCAATCAAATTCCAGGCAGTCCACGCGGTCGGCTGCGCCGTAGAGCTCCCATATCCGTCTGAAATCCTTGTATTCCTCGTTGTGGAAATTGGCCTCCCAGTCACCGGAAACAGTCAGAAACAGCGCGGGCTTAGGCGCATACACCGCGCACATATCCGCCTGGTCGAAATATCCCAGGGCACACGGGTCAAAAGCACATAGGCATTGGTAGATGTATACGGGCTCCATCAAACGCCTCCAATACCAGACGCCGACAGCGGGTACGGCGGCCTTGATCCGATCGTCCGCGACCATCATATGCAGAGTCTGCTGGCCCCCTCCGGAGGCTCCCGTGCAGCCAATCTTATCAGCGTCGACTTCCGGCAGCGATTGCAGGAAATCGACTGCGCGAATATTGGTCCACAGACGGATTCCAGGGGAAGACGCGCCGATCAGATACGAGTCTGTCGGTACGTGGATCAAGTCAATCGCCAGCGCCACGTACCCTCGTTTTGCCAGGGCTATGCACCTGGTTTGGGGGACTTCGTTTTTCGTATAGTTGGCCCAGTGGCCTACCGGGTTCAATATGGCGGGGTGCTTACCAGGAGTCTTGGGCAGGTAGAGATATCCAGAGCCGTAAATGCCGGGCCACGTCTGCCAATACACACGCTTTACAATATATCCTTCGCGGTCTAGCGAGCCGCCGTAGTGCACATCCAGGGGGACTCGCTCCGGCATTGGATCCAACCCGAGGAGTTGCAGGTCGAGCTTCCGCACGTATTCCCGCCTGGCCTTCCAGTCATTCAGCGTCTTGGCGGGGATCTTTTTGGGCGCTGACAGGCGCTCCATATAAGCCGTTAGCATCGCCTTGTTTTGAGCGCTGCCGCGCAAGAGACAAGGGTCAGATGCCGCAAACACCGAAACAGGACCGCCGCACATTAGCAAGAGTACTAGCAGGCCCTGAACGGCCCGCTTATTGTAGAGACGTGTTCGACTAGTCATATATGCGCTGCCTCCGAATCCCGTTCATAATATCAGATTTCCTCCCAGCATTCCCCGCCATACCGTCAACACTTGGACGGAAGTCTCAATATCCATTCGTGGTCCGCGTCATTGGACCATGCGCCGTACTTTCTTTTCTCACCGGCAATTGCCCATGTGTAGCAAAGCCGGTAGCCAGGAGCTGTTGCCACGGGATGGTACCCTCGCGGGATGACTATCACGTCTCCATTCCTAACAACATAGGCCTCTTCGAGAGGATCCGGGTCGGTCGGATCCGTGTATACTATCTGAACACCAAACCCCTGAGGAGGATCGACCTGGAAGAAGTAGACTTCCTCGCTGGCTTCTTCCAGCGGCGGATTGGACCTGTCATGTTTGTGCGGGGGATAGCTTCCCCACTGCCCACTCATCGTTCTGCACTCGCCCACAAGCAACTTCGAGGCCGGAACATTATCCCCGACGTTCGTCACGACCTCTCGTGTAAACCCATCCTCGCCCAATACCGCCACAGTCACATTTTCATCACCTATCAGCGCAGGAACACCGTCTATTTTGCTCGGCGTCTGGATGACCACTGCATCCAACGTGTCCGATGTCTTTGCGATCTCACAGCGGCAGCCTCTTGGAAGATAGATCATCTTCGGCATGTCAGAGAAGAGATGCTTCCTCCCGCCGACGTTGTCGTAGACTTGCCGAGAAAAGCCGTCCCCCTCGACTCTTATGGTTGCTGATCCGCTGAGCAGAGATACTACCATCTCGTTACTTCCGGTCTCGATTTCGTGTTCGCCGAGGTGGCTACCCAAGAGCAGCCGACCTAGCTCGATGAGTTTTAGAGCACTGTTGGCCGGGCTAACGATAGGCGTGTACCCTTCGTCGAGGTGATGTGGTGATCTGTGCAACTGAGACATTCGTAATTAATCCTTTACAACTACTTAAGTGACACGTGTAACACATTCTCGTTTCCTGCATACTCTAAAAAGCAGGATTCCCGCTCGCGAGCTTACACGTGTAATATATTCTACTATTCAGAGTTTGTCAACCACTAATTTTCCAGTTTTTGCGCGGTAACATTGGCTTCCGGAAACGCATCGCAGAGCACGTCGCATGGTGGCTCTCATCATTCTTTCGTCCACGACCATATCATTCCATTCGATGAGCGACACCTCTGTAAGCTACTCACGGATGCACGGTCGCACAGGCCCTCACCAGCCACAAGATCGGATTCCTCGGTTGCCTATTCCCCCACCTGAGTTCGGATCACATTATTGCAGCCGACAGGCGAGGGCGCTTCAGGCAGATTGATCATTTCAACCGACAACTACGCCCGTGTAGTCACCATTGACGCGGAACTCGATTCCTCGGACAACTATTTCGATATGCTGCCCGGAATTCTTAATCGTCGATATTCAAGACTGTAATCGAGTTTGTGTTCTACATTCCTGTCAGAAGGTCGATCCACAGCAGGCGAGAGTTGCCGCCTTTGTTCGGAATAAAGCCGACGTTCACCGGCATTCCAACCTTGATGTCGGCTGATGTGCCCTTCACGTTTGGTCCGACCCTCGGCCTGATCAGCACCGCAGTACCGGGACGGCCCTGCAGGTTCAGGGTTAGCTGCCGCACGGTCTTTACAGTAATCACATCGCCCTGGATCGCCGTAACGGCACCCTCGGCCAGGGCGGGCACGAGCTCGATGACTTTCGCCGTGAAGACGCCATCACCCGCATCGCCCGAGGCGCCCGCGTGGAAACCGATCATCAGGTCGGCAAGCGTTCCCTTGTAGCCATGCGACCTGTACTCGGTTTGCGGCGTTACGACAACCTTGTTCGTAGCCTTGGGGTTCTGCAGCGTGATG
>JAMCYN010000024.1 GCA_023474015.1 Armatimonadota bacterium | reverse complement strand
GACGGCGCGTTTGTCGGGTTGCTGCGGACCAGCATTTCCAAGGATGGCGAGAGCGTCGCCAACATCGGGGCGATTATGGAGTATGGCTGCACGATCAACCATCCGAGCGGCGCGGTGATAGTGATTCCGCCCAGGCCGTTTCTGCATCCGACCATGGAGAAATATCGGGACGAGGTTATAGAGAACTACCGGGAGGCTCTGCTCTCGGTCATCAGTTAACGAAAGGGAGACACGATGAGATACAGCATATCGCTTCTGATGGCAGCACTGCTTACGTTCATTGCGGCAGGCGCATTCTGCGCGGACGCGCTGGAAGTGGCGACCACTCCGGCGTCGGTAACGGCCAAGAGGGGCCAAGCCGTGCCGGTGTCGGTGAACCTTAGAAACATGCTCTCGCCGCGCGAACCTGTCACCATCACAGCCGAGGCCGAGTGGGAAGACGAATACGGCGCGGTCAAGACAACGACCGCAAGCACCACGATAACAGTCGTGCAGCCCGTGAAGATAAATCGCTACAAGGTGGCCATACCCGCTCTTTTTGCTTTTGTGGCTGGCAGCGCGAAGGTAGGCGGCCAGCCAGTCACACCCGGACTCGATGTGGGGCAGTTGGTTTTCGATATGGGCCAAACGCTCCTTGAGGGCGAGTCGGTCGCTCTGGAATACTCCGTCAGGCCGCAGTAGTTTGGATATTTTGCGCGAGGTAGTCGAGTCATTTGTTCGGCTCGCGAAATCCGAGGTACACCCAGGGGCCGTGCTGGTCGCCGTTGATGATGTGTTCGAAGTGACAAACGTGCCGAGCGTGGTCTTTCAGGGCCCGACCTTTTCCGAGGATGGGGCACGGCGGACGCCATCAATGCTTACCCGCCGCAACCAGGCGGCTCTCACATTCGAACAGTGCCGGTGTCCCCGACTATATCATCTGGACTTCGACGTAATAGTGACCACCGGCAAGGAAGCCGAGCTTCTCGACCTGACCGAGAGAGTGGCCCGGTTCTATCAGCTTCATCCTGTGTTTGTCGTCGGAGAGCATGGCGCGCTGAATATCACTGAGCTTGTGCCGCTCGGCGGGCTCAAGCGGCTGAACCTTTCGAACCTGCGGCAGTCGTCCGGCAGGTGTCGGATCGAGGACTGCCCCGTGTACGATGGCTGCGTCCAATCGGGCAAGTTGGTGACGGGCATTGAGATCGAGATAAACCCGTAGGAGTGTGCATATTGATAGAGATACACAACCTGTTATTTCAGCCTCTTACGTTTCACCTGAGCGGTGATGTTAGAGGCATTCATTTAGGCTCAAGGGAGCGAAAGACAATTGCCGACGACCAGCTTTCCGATGAAATACGGGCTGCGGCGGATCGCGGTCTTGTGACTATCGCTGTTGTCCCTGAAAGCACACAGCCTGATCCACGCGTGGAACCGGCGGACGGCGAACACAGGTCCGTGCCCGGTGACGATAACCAGGCCATGGCCAGGCAGAGAAAACGGAGGCAGGCATGACATCATATCTATCACCTGGAGTCTACACTCGGGAAACTGACTTCAGCTTCTACGTAAAGCAGATATCGACTTCGACGTGCGGCATGGTGGGTATCGCGGAGAAAGGGCCCATCAACAAGCCGACGCTTGTCACAAGCTGGGAGCAGTTCGTTCGCAGGTTCGGCTCCTATATTGCCGACGGCTACCTCGCGTACGCCGCCCGTGCTTTCTTCGACAACGGCGGCCAGGTGCTCTATGTGAACCGAGTGGCGCACTATACCGATCCAGACGACAAGGCGACTCTCACGGCTCATAAAGCTGCCGTGACTCTCAAGGACCGGAACGCCGTCGCGGCCACATTGAATACCGGCGTGGTCGGCACAGACAGGATAGTCTGGAGCGCAAAGAGCGTGGGCGCGACGGGCAATGCAATCACCATTGCGCTTGTGGAATCGGGCACGGATACGCCTCTTTCGGTGGAATTGTCCGGGCAGGCGATCACCGTCCATTTGGCGACGGATGGTGGGGGTAACGCGACGAGCACCGCCGCGCAGGTGGTTGCCGCGATAAGCGCCCATGTCGGCGCCTCCGCGCTGGTCCAGACGACATCCACTGATACTGGAGTGGTCGCCGCCGTATCCACGGCTCATCTTGCTGGTGGGCAGGATCCGCAGGACACGCTCAAGGTGAGTGCCATTGATGAAGGCAGGTGGGGCAACGCTCTGTCTGTGCAGATCACCGATGGCACGCAGGATGCTACGAACGAATTTGATTTGGTGGTCCGGCTCAAAGGCGAGACGGTGGAGGTCTTCAAAGACCTCTCAATGGACGAGTCCCAGCCCAATCATGTCGAGCTTGTCATCAACGAGCGGTCCGAATTCGTGGTTGTCGACGACCTTTCCATGACGGCCAACGCCGCCTTGGACAGACCCGCGACCGGCGCGTTCGCATTGGTCTCGGGAGACGATGGTGTCACGGGGCTCGTTGACGTCGATTATATTGGCGATCAGTCCCAGCATACCGGCTTCCATGCTTTCGATGAGATAGACGCCCTGAATATCCTGCTCGCGCCGGGGGTGGCAACGGCGCAGGTCATCTCCGGCGGTATCACGTACGTCGAAAGCCGAAAGGATGTGCTCTTCATCGCCGAAGCGCCGATTCACCTTGAGCCGCTTGAGGTGGTCGACTTTCGCAAGGGTCGAGGGACCTACACCCACACGGCGTTCAATTCGTCCTATGCGGCGCTCTACTATCCGTGGCTGGAGATCGCCGACCCGCTTACGGGAAAGAGTAAGCTCGTTCCTCCCACAGGGGCGGTCGCAGGTTGTATCGCTCGAAGCGACCAGAAAACGGACGTGTGGTATGCGCCGGCGGGAATCGACAGGGGCCGCATCTTCAATGTGCTTTCGCTTGCTTACAAGACCAGCCGTGGTGAGCGGGATGCGCTTTACCCCGAGGGTATCAACATCATCGCGTCCTTCCCCGATACCGGCATAAACATCTGGGGCCAGAAGACGCTGCAGAGCCAGTCATCGGCAACGGATCGCATCAACGTGCGCAGGCTCATAATGTATGTCGAAGAGGCAATATCACAGTCAGCCCGTTTTGTGGTTTTCGAGCCGAATAACTCCCAGACTTGGCGGGCGCTGGTCCGGCTTGTCACCCCGTTCCTGCAGAGCATCAAGAGCAGGGGCGGGTTCTATGACTTCCGGGTGCAGTGTGATGAGGAGACGAATACGGCTCAAATGATAGACCAGAACCAGATGGTCTGCCGCGTATTCGTGAAGCCCACGAAGACCGCCGAGTTTGTCGAACTCAACTTCGTTCTTACCGCCACTGGCGCGAACTTCAATGAGATTTTCTAGGAGGTGAATCACGCATGGAAGTGACCATGCCCCAGAGCTTGTATCAGAACTGGCAGTTCGCCATCGAGATAAACGGCTTCGATGTGGCCTTGTTCAAGAAGGGCCAGGAACCAAAGACCGAGTTCGAGGAAGTGGCGTTTGCCCCCGCAGGGTCGATGTTCGACCAGAAGGTCGCGGGCCGAATGAAGTTCGGCGATATCAATCTCGAAAAGGGTGTGCTCGCCGACGGTTCGGATGAGGCCGCGCGTGACTGGGTCCGTATCCAGGCCGATGTGAACTACGGCGTCGGCGCGCTTCCCGAGGAGTACATGCGCGACATCGACATCGTACGCTACGACCGCTCCGGTAACGAAACCAGGCGCTGGACGCTCGTCGGAGCATGGGTCAAATCACTCGAATATGATGAACTCGAAGGCGGCAGCTCCGACAACACTATCGAGAAGATAACTATTGCTTTTCAGTATTGGCTTTGATGGAGGACGGCCTTGTATACATTTATATTACCAACCGGCGATGAGATTGAGCTTCGAGAGATGACCGGGGCTGAAGAGGAACTTCTGACAAACCAGCGCCTCATCAGATCAGGTGATGCTGTGAATCAGGTGCTTGCCAACTGCATACTGCGGATAGGCGAAAGTGATGATGTCGGCGCCAAGG
>JAMCYN010000014.1 GCA_023474015.1 Armatimonadota bacterium | reverse complement strand
CCCACGCCATTGACAGCGCGCGCAACGCGATCCGTGAAGGCCAAAAAATCAGCGCGCCGCTCGCCTCCAGCGGGCTGTTTCCCGCGATGGTGACCCATATGATAGACATAGGCGAAGAGACCGGTCGGCTCTCCGATATGCTTGAGAAGGTTTCCGACTTCTACGACTCCGAAGTCGACAACGCGGTTAAAGCCCTGACCTCTATGATCGAACCGTGTTTGATCGTCGTGATGGGTGGCCTGGTCGGATTCATAGCCATCTCGATCATGGCCCCGATCTTCAAGCTGATCAGCTCGGTCGCCGGTTAGATTGGCGGAAAGCGGAGAGTGGAGAGCGGAGAGTCTCTGATGGGTGGCGATTTCCGAATCGCCAACCCGATGCCTGGCTTCTGAACGAAGCTATAAGTCTTGTCATTCTGAGGAGGCACGACGAAGAATCTGCTTTGCATCGGACCTGTGGCATGGTCCATACCTTTGGTTCAAAGCAGATGCTTCGCTTCACTCAGCATGACAAGCCAAGAGGCTCAGTATGGTCAGCCGGTGTTTCGGGAACTTTATTCTCGAAACAAACCTGACTACTGATGGGTGGCTTCTGAACGAAGCTATTAGTCTTGTCATTCTGAGGAGGCACGACGAAGAATCTGCTTTGCACCGGACCTGTGGCATGGTCCATACCTTTGGTTCAAAGCAGATGCTTCGCTTCACTCAGCATGACAAGCCAAGAGGCTCAGTATGGTAGGCGTGACGTCATATATAGGCGCCGCCCGAAAGTACGAACGCAGAGGGAAGTAACATGCACATGGGAACTGTCCGAAAGCTTAGTGAAGAAGAGATTCAGGAACGCTTGTCTCGGTACGCTAAGCGGCCGGACCCGAAAACCAGGGATGAGATCGTCCTCCAGTACTCCAACCTAGTCGAGAGTATCGGGCGCAGGTTCACGGGAGCCTGTGAACCATTGGAGGACCTGGTCCAGGAAGGATACGTCGGACTAATCGCTTCCGTGGACAAATTCGACGGCGGCAAGGGCGTGAAGTTCTCGACCTACGCCACGCACTTCATCGTCGGTCAGATAAAGCATTACCTCAGGGACAAGGGGAAGATCATAAAGGAGCCCGCCTGGCTGCAGGAGCTCAACCAGCGTATGACTCGCGTGATCGAGTCCTTGAACCAGAAACACGGCAGGCAGCCTTATGAGAAAGAAATCGCCGAAGTGATGCAGATGCCGGAGAGCACCGTCCGGGAAATGCTCACTACCCGCGAAGTGTTCAAAGTAACCTCTCTCGACGGTGACAAGGACGAAGGTTCCGGCCCGAAAGAGAGCGAGAAGATCACCGATCAGAAGCTGGTCACGTTCCAGCTTCCCATTGAGGACAAGATCGTCCTGGAAACGGCCCTCGACCGCCTGAAGGATATCGAGCAGCAGGTAATCGCCGACCACTTCTACAAGGGCCTGAACCAGACCGAGATCGCGAAGAAGCTTGATATAAGCTGCAACTACGTCTCGCACATCCTGCGCAACGGCACCAAGAAGCTCAGGAAGATACTCGCGACCGACGAGATTCGCGACGCCCAGATGCAGCGCACGCTTGTCTCCAAGCGCACCAAGCCTGGCGTGGAAGACACAGAGCAGATGAGCGTGCTGGACTCCACCACCGGCCTCTACAACAGGCAGTATTTCCTGGAGAGGCTCGACGAGGAGATCAGCCGGGCCTGCCGTGACCACTACAAGCTTGCGCTAATGCTCGTAAGCGTCGAGTTCCCGGAAGGCATGGACAGCCTGGTACGGATGGTGCGGCTGGACGACTATCTTTACAACATCGGCCAGTCGATGCGGCGGCACGTGCGAAAGATGGATGTGATGGCCCGCTTCGGCGAAACCTGCTTCGCGCTGCTTATGCCGCACACGGCGGGTTATGCGAAAGTAGTAGCCGAGAGGCTTCAGGAGATCGTGTCCTCGATCGAGATCGACCCCGGCAGACGCGGCCAGAAGCTCACCGCCACGGCCCGCACCGGCATCGCGAAATACTCCGCGGACGCACCCAGCTCCCGCGAAATGCTCACTAAAGCCGCCGAGAACCTCGGCGTCCCACTAGAAACACTTGAAGGCGGCCAGACGCCACTCAAGAAAGCCGCCTAGCAGGGGAAAGAGAACAGAGAGAGAAGCGCGACGCCCGGCAGGACCTCATGGGGTTCGCCGGGCGTCGGCACGTGTGCTGGCTCACTGGCCCGCGCCCAGCATTTGCATTGCAGCCCGGTTACCGGTTAAAATATCCCAAGAGCCCTGACGCTTCAGAAAAGCGTCAGGCCAACGAGTTCCCCCACAACTGACAACTCAAAACTGCTCTTAAGGGTGAGACACATTGAAGATATGCTGTTGTATTAAGCAGGTTCCAGCCACGACCGAGGTCAAGATCAATCCCGAGACGAACACTCTCGTCCGGGAGGGCGTTGACACCCAGATCAACCCGTTCGACCTCTACGCGCTAGAAGAAGCTGTGCGGACCAAGGAACGCCGAAACGAAGCCGGGGACCCATCGACGGTCACGGTGATAAGCATGGGCCCGCCGCAGGCCGAGGACGCCCTCCGAGAGGCGATCTCGCTCGGGGCCGATGACGCGATTCTCCTTTCGGACCGCGCGTTTGCCGGTTCCGACACATGGTGCACGTCCTACGCGCTCGCGATGGCGATTAAGAAGCTCCAGCCGGACCTCGTGTTCTGCGGGATGCAGGCGATAGACGGCGACACCGGCCAGGTCGGCCCCGGGATTGCTATTCACATTAATTACGCCCAGATCGCGTATGTGGCCCAGATCGCCGAGATCGACGCGAAGAAGATGGTCGCGAAAAGGCTGATCGAAGAGGGCTACGAGGTCTGCGAGGTGAAGCTCCCGGCGGTGCTGACGGTCGTGAAGGAGATTAACGAGCCTCGGACACCATCCCTGCGAGGCAAGATGGCCGCCAAGAAGGCCGAAATCCCGAGGTGGGGCGCGGCGGATATTGCCGCTCCGGACGACAAAGTCGGGCTGTTAGGCTCCCCTACCCAGGTTGTCAAGATAATGACTCCGCCCTGCCGCTCGGGTGGCGACAAGTTCGAGGGCGAACCTGCCGAAATCGCCGACAAACTTTATGATGTGCTGAAGTGCATGGAGGTGGTGTAAGATGTCCATATCAGTTGATTCCGCAAAGTGTAATGGCTGCACGCTGTGCGTGAAAAGCTGCGGGACGAACGCGATAGAGGTCAAGGACAAGCTCGCCACCATCACCCTCGAAAGCTGCACGATGTGCGGCGCATGCGTGGCGGCGTGCCGGTTCAGCGCGATTTCCATTGATATCGACAAGCAGCCCGTCGAGGATTTGAACGCCTACAAGAACGTCTGGGTCTTCGGCGAGCAGCGCGACGGCAAGGTCGCCGAGGTCGTTTTCGAGCTTATTAACATAGGCCGAACCCTCGCCGACGCCCGCAAGTCCGAACTGGCGGTCGTGATCCTCGGCCACAACATATCCGAGGCCGCGCGGGAGCTTGCGTCGTATCCGGTCGATAAGGTCTACGTCTATGAGGCCCCCGAGCTTGAGGTCTACGATGCCGAGCGATACTGCCGCGTGCTCACGGATGTCACCCGCGAGCTCAAACCCGAGATATTCCTCGCCGGCGCGACCACCACGGGCCGCAGCTTCATGTCCGGCGTGGCGATCAATCTCTACACTGGGCTGACCGCCGACTGCACCGGCCTGGAGATCGGCGACGACGGCCTCCTGCACCAGACCCGGCCCGCGTACGGCGGCAATATTATGGCGACGATCCTCTGCCCCTACACCAGGCCGCAGATGTCCACCGTCCGCCACAAGGTCTTCCCGATAAGCTGCAAGCGCGCCGAGGGCCGGGCCGAGATTGTCAATCTCAGCCCCAAGCCGAACCTCTTCGGCTCCCGGAGCAAAGTTGTCGAGTTCATCGAGTCGGTCGGCGAGAGAGTGAACCTGACCGACGCCGACATAATCATCTCCGGCGGGCGCGGCCTCGGCTGCCCCGAGAACTTCGCTATCCTCCGCGAGCTCGCCAACGAGCTCGACGCCGCGATGGGCGCGAGCCGCGCGGCTGTAGACGCGGGCTGGATACCCTACGCCCACCAGGTCGGCCAGACCGGCAAGACCGTCTGCCCCAAGATCTACATCGCCTGTGGGATCAGCGGGGCGGTGCAGCACCTGGCAGGTATGGGTTCCTCCGACACGATTATCGCGATCAACAAAGACCCCAACGCCCCCATCTTCAACGTCGCCGACTTCGGATTCGTGGGGGATGTGCTGGAGGTCCTGCCGCAGCTTACGCGGAAGATCAAGACGATGCGGGGCGCGGGGACGACGTGTACTGTATAGCGGGGATAATCTGAGGGTTTCACCCTCAGACTCCCATAAGGGGCTCCGCCCCTTAACCCCGCCGGGGATTGTATCGGTATCCTAGGATACCGATACAATCCCAGAGGTAGGAAGGTCAAGGAAACACCTGTTTCCTTGCAGAGTCCAGAGACAGAGTCTCTGGTGGGGATTGGGGCAAAGCCCCAAATACCTCCCGCTTTCGGACCCGAAATTTCTCTTGACTTTGCCAGCTCGCTCAACCTACAATACTAACAGGTCCAAAATCACTTAAATGGCGGCCTACGGGCTGCCTGGCGCGGCGATTACGGGCTCTCAGACAAGCAAGTCTTGGTCAAGATGTATTGACCTCCACGGGGCTATTTTGTTTCGGGAATGAATTCCCGAAACACCGGTATTGGCTCGCCCGTGGAGAGAGGCCGAATGACATCCGCGGGATGTTCGTTCGGCTTTTTTGCTATCCGCCGCGAGAAAGGGTAGTTCGATTTATGATTCACAACAAAGAGGCTGTGAAGTGGGTTGAGGATATGGTTGCGCTGTGTAAGCCCGACCATGTCGTGTGGGTGGACGGCTCCGAGGCAGAGAAAGAGCGTCTGACCGCCGAGGCCGTAAGCACCGGCGAGGTAATGGAGCTCAATCAAGAGAAGATGCCGGGCTGCATATTCCATCGCACCGCCGAAAACGATGTCGCCCGCACCGAGCACCTGACATTCATCTGCACTCGCAAGCAGGAAGACGCCGGGCCCACCAACAACTGGATGCACCCGGACGAAGCCTATTCCAAGGTCGGGGCGATGTTCGACGGCTGCATGAGGGGCCGTACGATGTATGTGATCCCGTTCATAATGGGGACCGCCGGTTCGCCGTTCAGGAAGATCGGGATTGAGCTTACAGACAGCATCTATGTTGTGCTCAATATGCGCATCATGACCCGCATGGGCAAGGTGGCGGCTGATGACCTCGGCGAGGAAGAGGATTTCACCAGATGTCTCCACTCCAAGGGCGAGCTCGACATCGACCGGCGCTATATACTACACTTTCCCGAGGACAACACCATCTGGAGCTACGGCTCGGGCTACGGCGGGAACGTGCTGCTGGGCAAGAAGTGCCTGTCTCTGCGAATCGCGAGCTACATGGGCCTGCACGAGGGTTGGATGGCGGAGCATATGCTGATCGTCGGCATTCAAAGCCCCGACGGCGAAATAACCTACATCGCGGGTGCGTTCCCGAGCGCGTGCGGCAAGACCAACCTCGCGATGCTGATCCCGCCGGAGAGCATGCCGGGCTATAAGGTATGGACCGTCGGCGACGACATCGCATGGATCAGGATCGGGCCTGACGGCCGTCTGTGGGCTGTAAACCCCGAGGCGGGGTTCTTCGGAGTCGCTCCGGGGACCAGCTACAAGACCAACCCCAACGCGATGGAGACCGCCAAGCGCGACTCGATTTTCACGAACGTCCTGCTCACGCCTGAGAAGACGGTGTGGTGGGAGGGTAACGGTTCGCAGCCGCCGTCGGAGGGTATCGACTGGCGCGGGCAGCCGTGGACTCCTCAGAGCGGCGAGAAGGGCGCGCATCCCAACGCCCGATTCACCGCCCCGGCGGCGCAGTGCCCGGTGATCTCTCCCGAGTGGGAGAACCCGCAAGGCGTGCCGCTTAGCGCGATATTGTTCGGCGGAAGGCGTGCCAAGCTGGCCCCGCTGGTGTATGAGTCGTTCAACTGGAAGCACGGCACATTCGTCGGCGCGACCATGGCAAGCGAAACCACCGCTGCAGCCACCGGCGCGGTGGGTGTGGTCCGGCGCGACCCGATGGCCATGCTTCCGTTCTGCGGATATGATATGTCGAAGTATTTCCGCCATTGGCTGGACATGGGCAAGAGGATCCCCCATCCGCCGAAGATTTTCAATGTGAACTGGTTCAAGCGCGACGACGACGGCGAGTTCCTGTGGCCGGGCTACGGCGATAACCTGCGCGCGCTGGAGTGGATCATCCGCCGCTGCAAGGGCGCTGCCGAGGCGACCGAGACTCCCATCGGCTACGTTCCGACGAAGGGTTCCCTGAACCTCGACGGCTTGGACATATCGGACTCGTCAGTCGAGAAGCTTCTCGAAGTCAACAGCGGCGCTTGGGTAGAAGAGTTGGAGGGCATGCAGAAGTTCTTCGACCAGTTCGGCTACAACCTGCCGGAGGAGTTCATCGAGGAGCAGCAGGCCTTGAAGACAAGGCTGGGGCACTGGAGCGCTTAGCGGTTTACGGAGTTATTTGGGGCTTTGCCCCAATCCCCACCAGAGACTCTGTCTCTGGACTCTGCCAGGGATAACTTCTCCCTGGACCCCCGACTCAAGATTTATCGGCCTCATATGAGGTCGATAAATCTTGCGCAGGAGGAAACACTTGTTTCCTTGTGGGAGTCTGAGGGTGAAACCCTCAGGTAATTCTCGCGGACTAAACTCACTCCACAGGGGTCCAAGCTTGACGAATCACGCACTCTTTCTTGCAGGTTCCGGCGCGGACTCGGAGGCGGCAAGGCTGGCTTTGAGTGCGGACACTATATCAACTACGTTAGTAGCCTGAGGTCCGACTGGCATAGTGACCTCCTCCCCTTCGATCTTCTTGTTGATAAGCTCCTTGACGGCGCTCTCGTATTCGTTGCGATACGCGGCCGGATCGAATTCGCGCGTCATATGCTCGATTAACACTTGGGACAGTTCCAGCTCGTTCTCGGAAAGCTGGACGTCGGCCCCGGGTATTCCGAGATCATCGGCCCGAGTAAGTTCGTCGGCGAAGTGGAGCGTCTCCAAGATCAGCTTTTCGTCCACGACTCGTACGGCGGCAAGCTGCTCACGGGTCCGCATGGTTACCTTGCCGATCCCGACTTTGCCGGAACGATTAAGAGCCTCTCGCAGCAGAACATACGCGTGCTCGCCATTCTCGTCCGGAGAGATGTAGTACGTCTCCTCGAGCATTACGGCGTCGATCTCATCGCTGTTGACGAAGCTGTCGATGGAAATGGCCTTCGTTGTATTCAGGTTGATCTTGTCCAGTTCCTCATCGGCCAAGAGGACATAATGGCCCTTCTTGTACTCATAGCCGTTGATGATCTCGTCACTATCGACGACCGTGCCACAGACCTTGCAGACCTTCTGATAACCTATCCTGCCGCTGTCTTCCTTGTGCATCTGGTGAAAGCTGATCTTTTCTTCGCGCGCGGCATTATAAACCCTCACGGGTATGTTCACCAGTCCAAAGCTTATCATGCCACTCCAGGTTGCTCGCATGGCTGCCCTCCGACCTTACTTTACCGCAGTCAACAGTATCTCCAAACGTTCCAATGGTTGAGCAAGTCGCTGCTTCTGAGTAAGCACATTGCCGAAGACATCTCCACCCTGAGCGAATCGTTCCTGTACCGTCAGCAAAGTATATTGCTCTTTGTCGGGTTTGGATGCGACCTCCTCCCAAGTCAGGGGCGTGGAGACTGTTGCTCCCGGTTCGGCTCTGACAGAGTACGGACTTGCGATAGATTTGCCGGGCGCATTCTGCAGATAGTCAACATAGACCTGGGCTGCCGTGCGTTCTTTCTTCGCGCGTTCGATTGTCGCGACATTGGGTTTGCGAATGGCAATCACGCTTGCCAATATTTTCGCGAACTCCTGTGCCTGGTCGTAAGTGTAAACGCCCTCTATCGGCATGTACACATGCATGCCCCGCGACCCGGAAGTCTTGGGATATCCCGACAATCCGATTTCATCGAGGGTGCCTTTCACTTCCATGGCGACTTCGCACACCGTATCGAACGGCGCTTCTTCCGGGTCAAGATCAAGGACGATCCAGTCGGGCCGGTCCAAGGTCTCGACGCGCGAGCTGAACGGGTGTTGTGCGATGCAGCCAAGGTTTGCTATGTATAGCAGGCTTGCTACGTTGTCAATTACGGCATAGTTGATGACTGAGCCGTTCTCGGTCACCGGCACTCGCCTCACAAAATCAGGCGCGTCTTGCAGATTATGCTGATAGAATGACTCCCCTTCGATGCCGTCAGGAAAGCGCTGCAATATGAGGGGACGATCCGCCAAGTGGGGCAGTATTATCTCACGAACTCGATAGTAATATCGCAACAGGTCCGCCTTTGTGAAGCCTTCCTTGGGCCAGTAGACTTTCCGCAGGTTCGTAAGAGGCACTTCGGCGCCGTCGATACTTACTAACAAGTCGCCTTCCAAGCCAGGGCGCTCGAACGCCTCATCCGCTGAAATTATGCGCGAATCGACCGCAATGGGCCGACGATGCTCGATCAAATCGGCGGCCTCCTCCGGTTTCTCGCGAACGACTTCCCTCGGCGGCTTATCGGTCCTCAGCCCCAGAAACACCGGCTGGCGCAGGATTCCCTCGTCCGTCCACTGCGCATACTTGACCTCGCAAACCAGCTCTGGTTTGATCCAGACAGCCGGTTCGTTGGTCTTAGGCTCCTTGGCGAACGGGCAGGAATCGATCCGCAGGGGCTGCATGAGATCGGCGAGTTCTTTGAGTGTTGCATCATCAAACCCGCTGCCGACGTGACCTGCGAATCTGAGTGTCTCTTTGTCATAGGTCCCTATGAGGAGCGCGCCGAAGTGCTCCCTGGCGCCGCGCGGCTGGGTGTATCCGGCAATGACGACCTCCTGTCTGTGTACGGCCTTTATCTTGAGCCAATTCTTGCTGCGTTTCTCAACGTAGGGGCTGTTCATTCGTTTCGCGATGATTCCCTCGATGCCCGCCTTGCCGGCCTCCTCGAAGAGTCGCTCACCCATTTCCACAACGTGATCACAATATCTCAAGAAACCGTCGGCGCGAATAATTGAGCGAAGCAATTCCTTGCGCTCGATAAGCGGTCGTTGGCGGAAGTCGGAGCCGTTGAGATAGAGCAAGTCGAATACGTAATAGATCAGTTGTGCGGCAGGCGAGGTGGTCTTGATCGTGTTCTGTAGGAGTTGGAAGCTGGGCTTGCCATCGCGATCCAACGCTATAAGCTCGCCGTCAAGTATCGCTGTCCGGGCCTCCACAAGCCCTGGAATCGAACTCGCTTGCGGCACCTGCTCGATCATGTCCTGGCCTGTGCGAGAAACAAACCGAAAGGCGTTTTCTTCAATAAACGACAGAACGCGATAGCCGTCATACTTTGGCTCGAACAGCCATTCGGGGTCAGAAAACGGCTTGGAAACTGGGGTGGCCAGCATCGGCGAGATTTTCCGTGGCATCGGATCGGGGTTCTCGGCCTGCTCAGCGGTCGTCGTCCGGCGCTGTATGATATCTTTCCTGCTCCCGCCGGGCAACATCTGTTCGAGGTTCCAACCCGCTTCCGCAAACTCATCGCGAGTCTTTATCAGCAGCCAATCGTTTCCGGATTTCTTCAATCTAACCAGGTCAAAACGGCCCCTGAGTTTTGTGCCTGCAAGGTCCAGGACGAGCTTGCCTTGCGCAATATCGCCTTCAATGAGTTCGCAGCTTCCACTGTCCCAGATTTCAACCAGCCCCGCGCCGTAATTCCCCTCGGCTATCTCGCCCCGGAACGTGAGGTATTCCAACGGATGGTCCTCGACCATCACGGCTAACCGCTTATACGACGGGTCCATCGAGGGGCCTTTCGGAACCGCCCAGCTCTTGAGCACGTTATCCATCTCGATACGCAGATCAAAATGGAGTCGGGACGCATGGTGTTCGTGCACGACGAACCTGTGCCCCACCCGGCCTGCTTCTTCGCCCTTGGGCTCAGTCGTATCGGAAAAGCGTCGTTTCTTTTGGTAATCCTCAAGTGCCATTGCATGCTCACTTTACGGGTATACCCAGCAAAGTGTCCCTTCAGAGGCTCGGGAAGGGAGGGCGAGGCTCCCGCCGAGCCTTTGTCTCTTCGGAGGTGGGTCGGGTTCATTTCGGGATTTCCAGAGCGGTTGTATACCCTGACCCACTAACCATAGGTCAGACCCCGCTCATCGAATTCCGAAACACCAGAAGATCGGGTTCAGGGACGAACTCGACTAGTCCTGTCGATACGCCTCCGATTTTTCATCCTCTATAAGCCCCAACAGCAGCTTCCTATATGCCCGGTCACTGATGACCCCCCGGTCGTGATACCTGCGCAGAACGGCAATATAGTCCTTGGTGCGCTCCGGTGTCCTCAGCGTGAGTCGGGACCAGGCATAGCAAGTGCGCACAAATACAGGAAAAAAGACAGCTAGGAGACCGAATGATATCAAGAGCCCTGGCGCGGCAGACGCGACCATTCCGAACAACTTCTTCGCGAGAGTCAAATCGGCAGACAGGCGTCTCCAGGTGAGCAAGAGGAACACAACAAGGCAGCCGATCCCGACCACGGCGATCAACACTCTGATGAAGCCAAGAACGTGCGTCCAATGCCGATACTCCGCGTCGTGTTGTTGGGCAGCGACCGACCAGATGTAGATTCCTCTGTCGACGCGGACCGAATACGCGCGGGCCTTGTCCAAGGTGGCACCAGAATCGACGAATATCGATTCCTTGAGAGCCTGGCGGTTTTCGTAGATGTAGGGCTCACCCCAAGGGCTTAGAACCCCGCTGGGAGTCACGCGAACTGGAAGTAGCGGGTTTCGGTAGTCGCATTTCTCAATGTGCTTCTTCAAGCTCTTTACTGCCAAAAGTCCCTGATCTGGAGAGGGGTAGGAGCCGGTGGACCGCTTACAGGTTCGCACGTGTCCGGCCACAATTCCCATGATATGACGGTTCAGGGCCAGACGCACCTCGGTATGTAGCAAGCCAACACGGAACCTTTCATAGTCCTGCAACTGTATCGGGCCGGCCATGAGTATCAGGCAGCCTGCTATTAGCCACAGGTAGCGCATTTCTCACCGCCTCCTTTGCACACGGTCACGAACGGGTCGATTGAACCCGGATCCCCGCAGGCGTCGGATGCGGCGCGGCAGCCTCCTCGGCAGGTGCGGGCATCAGCGCAACCGACACAATCAACCGGCAAGTCCGCGCAGTAACCCTTTGCTGATCCGGAGCGCAGGAGTGTGGACATGTCGGATTCGAGGACTTTTCCCAGTATCAGCGGCGAGTGGTTGCAGGGGCGGAGGTTCCCCATCGGATCGACCGCCGGGTAGGCATGGCGCGTGCCGAGGGCGCAATCTGAGAAGTGGACAGTCGGGTATCGGCGGCGGTCGATGATACACTGAGGGATCGGCACCCCGCAGGAGATGTCGATGCCGTATCGGGCCGCGCCGTCGTTGGCGGCTTCGAGCGCCGTCTCGATCTCCTTTAACGATGGCGCAAGCTCCCTCGCGTACTCCACGCCCTCGCCGCCGATGTTGAACCTGTTGAAGAGAATACCGCTCGCGCCCAGGGCGACATTGAGCTCGAGGGTCTCCGGCCAGGCGCGGATGTTGCGGCGGGTGGCAACAAATGTTGTGGTCACAGTCCCACCAGCGGCCATCACCGAGGCAATTGCGTCGATGAGTTCAACGAACGAGTCTCTGCCCACGAGCGAGTTATGGGTCTCGGGGTCGGCGGCAAGCAGAGTGAACTCGAACACGCTCACACCTGCGCCGACAAGCTCGCGCGCTACGGTGTCATCGATCAGGGTGCCATTGGTAATCAGGTTGCACTTGACCCTGCGGGAGGCGTGGCGAATAAGGTCGAAGATGTCCGGGCGGAGCATCGGCTCGCCGCCGGTGAACGAGATGACGTAGGGCCGGTAGGATCGCATGATGCGGTCGATGATGTCCTTGGTGGCGCATGTATCCAATTGGCCTTCGGGGTAGCCGCCGCGTTTCCAGACATTGTAACAGAACGCGCAGTGTTGGTTGCATCTCTGCGTGACCTCGAGAGCGACCGTTCTCAGCCCGATCCGCTCGACTATCCATCTTGCGCCGGATTCCAGAATAGACATATCCAATCCCCGCACGGCAGGTTGGTTAGTTGACTGTAGAAGAGGGGCAGAATGTTCCAGGGAGCCTGCGACACAAGAAGTCGTGCCTATCCTGCCACAGCCGCTTCGCATTTCTGAGCATCTACTCTTCTCCGCTCGGCGGCTCCGGCTGACTGGTGAAATCGGGCTGCACGCGGGGGCGTCTGGTGTAGGTGCGCCGCCTGCGCTTGGGGGCTTCGTCGGACGACTGCGGCGGTGTTTCGATGATAGGTTCGGGAGCATGGGCGGGCTGCTCTTGTGATGGGCCTGAATCGACCGGATGGGCTTCGCCATCGGTGGGCGATGTGGAACCGGTTCCCGAGCGGCGGCGTCCGCCTCGGTGGGAGCGTCTTCTTCTCGGCTTCTGCTCGCCGTCGGCGGGTTCGTGGACGGGCACGGCTTCAGGCTCGATATGGGACTCGGGCGTGGGATGATGCTCAGCGGGAGCCGGTTCGTGCGCGATCTCGGGCGTCTGGGATTCGGAGTGGCCTGATCTTCCACGACCACCTCTGCGGGAGCGTCGCCTTCTGCTCTTCGGCGCGGCTTCAGCCTCGGGAGTAGGCGCTTCCGAAACTGTCTCGGCTGCCTGCACGGGTTCGGTCGGAGGCCGCACTGCTTCCACATCGGCCGTGCCTTCGCGGCCATGTCCGCCTCGACGGGTCCGTCTCCTACGCGGCCTCTTCGCCGTCTCGGTTGTCTCGACGGCGGGCCGTTCGGCGCCGACTTCCATTTCCAGATCGGGAGCGACCTGCTCCGCCGCCATCTCCATATCGGACGGAATATCCGCAATGATCGTGGAACTCGACCGTCCGGTCCTGGTTCCGCGGCGCGTGCTGGTCAGCCCTATCGACCTGCGGCGACGAGTCATCGCTTCACCCAGGATCTCGACGTGCTGGATCGGCATCGGCTTCAGCGACGCATCCTCCGGCGCGGGCTTCGCGGGCCGCCCAGCGGTTACCTTCACCTGATGCGTGCCGCTGCCGAGCGTGACGAACCGCACCGGGTGCAACTTGCCGTCGACCGATATCTTGTAGTCCGGTGGGCACGGCGGGTAGACATCCACCTTCAGCCCCTGCGGCACATCGACCGTTATGGTTAGCACATTCCGCACGATATGCCACTCAGCAGTCAGCGGGCCGGTGCGAGTGTTGATCGAACCCTTCGCCCATTTGAGATCGCCTGTGTGCGGGGTGATGGAGAACCTGTGCGAGCCTAACACGGGCTTGATGCCGACATATTCCGCGATGAGCCCGCGCACCGGTCCGGCGGACCAGCCGTGGCAGAGGCTCCCATCCTGGTTGAAGAACTCCCAGAAGGTTGTGGCCCCGGCCCGGATCATATCGCCCCACTTCCGGCGAATGACCCTCAGCGCGTCCTCGTGGAACTCGCCCGCATACAAGACCTCGAGCATGTGCGACGTGAAATATGGCGTGCTCAGCTCAGGCAGCGAGCCGTTCAGGAGATGGCGGATGATAGTGGACTTCTGATAATGGTCCGGGATGTCGAACAGCGCGGCGAGGATATTCGTCTGGCGGCTGAACCTCTCCACCAGCTTGCCATCGACCCGGCACTCCGCATAAAGTCCGCGCTTGGGCGCATAGAGGTGCTTGTTGATGGCGAGCCTGACCGTGTTCGCCGACTCGGTATACTGCTCGGCCTCATTCTCCTTGCCCAATACGGCGGCGATCAGCCCAGCCACACGCAGCGCCTGGAAGTATAGGCAGTTGAGCGCGGTCACATCGCCCCGCTTGTCCAAATCGGCCCAGTCGATGAACAGCCAGCCGGGAACACCCGACAGGAGCCCATCCTCGTTCATGAACCCGCCGAACCAGTTGAGCATGCCACGAACGTTGGGATAGAGATCGCGCAGCAGGCCCGCATCGTCCGCGAAGGCATAATAATCCAGGAGCGAAAAGACCCACTGGAGCGCGAAATCCGGCACGAGCTTGTCGCTGCCGCCCGGATACATCCCCGGCATTGCGCCGTCGCGGTCCTGCAGATCGGCCATCTGGCGCAGGCCCTGGGCGAGGAGCTTGGTGTCATCGAACGCATAATACGCCGCGCGCGATTCGATGCGGGCATCGCCCCACCACTGCGCCCGCTCTCGCCATGGGCAGTCGATGAAGGTGTCCTCCATACACAGCTCCGTCGTATACGCGCCGACTTTCCAAATCTCATTCAGGAGGCCGTCGTCGCACTCGAAGCTGCCGGTGTATTTCACGGGGTAGGTGGTCTGGTTGACCATCACGTGGTCCAGCGCGACGGCCTTGGAGCATCGCCTGAACTCGATCTGCATATATCTGAACGCCCGGCTCTCGAAGCTCTGCCAATGCAGCTTGCCCTTCTTGAGAATCAGGCGGTCCGTGTACTTCAGCCCGCCCCGGTTCGGCTTCACACGGCCATCTTCCAGAAGCTCGCCGTAGCCGATATCGATGATGCCGCTCCCGGACCCGCCGATACCGATCTCGACGTTGCCGAAGACCTCCCTGCCGAAGTCGAGTATCATCACCACGCCCGCATCGCCGCGCGGAGTCTTGATGTGGGTCGCTCCATGTTCCGAAAGTAGCGCCTCGGCGCTTTTGACGTTTCCGGTGGTGAGGCTTGAAAGCTCCGACTCGGCCATTATCCCGGCCACATCTCCCGGCGGGGTGTCGATGCCGCGCTCGGGGGAATTGAAGAGGCCCGTGATCGCATGCGGAAATATCTTCTGTTCGTTGAGCGGCGGAATCTCGCGCGCGACCAGCCTACCCCACGGGGGAGACGGCACCGAGCCCACGATGGCCGCATCCTGCCAGCCCTTTTCGCGGAACTTGACCTGGTTCCAGTCCTCGATCATCTCGGCGGCATCGTAAACTTCCTGGAACCCCAGGCCCGAGCCGAGGCGCGCGCCGGTGTTCGTCCAATCCGCCGCGCGGCGCACCTTCCAGGTCTCGTCCGACAGCACAAGGATTTGTTCGTCCCCCACCTCGATCTCGGTCTTGCAGATAAGGCCGGGGCTCCTGGCCGGGATAGCATTCGTGTCCTCGCCGATGTAGTGGACAAGGAACGCGATCACGTTCTTGCCCTTGTTCAAGAGCGGGGTGATGTCGTGAGTATCGTAATAGGTATAGCCCGGCCCCCCGCGCACCGGCCCCTTGCCCACGTACTCGCCGTTCACATACAGCTTATACTTGCTGTGCGCGCTTGTCTTGAGTATAGCGCTGGCGGGCTTGGAAGCCAGTTCAAACAGCTTCCGAGCGTGTACGTAGGAGTTGGCGAGCACGTCGGATCCGTCGACCCAGATCCACTTGCCCATGTCCTCCCTTGGCGGCTGTTGGTAGCGAGGTCTTCCTCGCCTTGAACGCCTCGCGCCTCCGGAAGTGCCGGGGGTGGTATTCGTCATGGATACAGATGATTCCAGCATAGGCTAAGTTCAGCGGAGGTGCCCGCCGAATGAGCATCCTTTCAACGAGCGAGACACGCCGCCCGTCCTCTGGGTTCATTATCGCAGAAAACGAGGAAAATGCCAAATCGAAGGCAGGGAACAGGGAATAGGGAACAGGGAACAGAAGGGAAATCTATGCGAAGGCGCGAAAAAGGGCGAAAGCGCGAATATGGGAATGAGGAATAGCCAACATGTTCGTCCGGGGTTTGAACCCCGGACGTAAGGTTCCCCGGGCTTTAGCCCTGAACCAGACCTATAAGTTAGCACAGGGCCAGGAATGGCCGGGAAGAGGGGTCGGGGGCAGGAATACCCCCGACCAACGGCAGATTCTATTTTGCGCCGATATGACCGCTCTCCTTTTCCGGCTTCACGGTCTGGGAGCCTGCGGGCTGAGAGGGCGCGTCCTTTTGCTTCGGTTTCCGTATTCTGCCTGGAACATAGACCCGCCCTTCCTCGATTGTCGCCGTCAGGATAATTTCGAAAGTGAGACTGCTTTTCGCGTTGGCTCGCCCGGAAGAGATGGTTGTCGGCTTTCCGGGCTGAACTGATGACGAGGTATTACTGAGCGGCTGCGAGATACTGCATGTATCGCTCGCGTTGAGGAAGCCCCGCCACGAAAAATGGCCTTGCGCCCTAACGCCAATTCTGCCATCTCTTTCGATGGTGGGCATAGCCTGCACATTCAGGTTGATTCCGCCTCCAGACTGAACGTTCAGGATTAATCCCACATATTCCCCTGATAGCCCGATTCCTTCCGTGGAATAATCGCGAATGGTCTTGCCATCCAGGTCGATCTTCACGTCTAGCTTCAGGCGCACCGGGCGTGGATAGGCTGATTCGTTGTCAATCGCCGCCACAAGACTTGCGGCTTCCTGTACGGCATCCTCGGGGCCCGTTATGATCGATTGGCTGCTATTAGTCGTGGAAACCCGCACTCCGGGCCGGGCCAATATCGGTGCGACATCCCCTGCATTGACATACTTGAAGTTCAGGACCTGGGAAATCTGTTTCTGCTTCGCGGCGTCCACTGGCGCAGCCTCGGCCTGTGGAGCAAAACCGGGAGCAATCGCATCGACCGGGACCGGCATGGCAGCTTGGACATCGTTCATCTGGCTGGTCGGGAGCGCCTTTGGAGAGATAATGACCACGTCGGAGTCAGTTCGATAGGTAGCACCCGCCGCCCTGGTGATCGACCTCAGCGCCACTTGGAGCGGGATGTTCTTCAGGACCGCGCTCACTCGAAGTCCAGCTATGTTTGAGTCAACCGTATAGCTGATCCCCGTTCCCTTGAAGAGCATTTCGAGCGCGTCTGTGAGCGGGATGTCCTTGACTTCGAGATCGACGGGCTTCTGCCAGTTGCCGACTGAAGGCTTTGCTCTGACATTCGCAGTGCCGTCCTCAGCGACCGCGTACTGCGTTCCCGTCTGCTGGGCAAGCTGATCAAGAGCCTTCTCCAGCGGAACGTCGCGAACGCTGAAACCCGTGGCGATGAGGTCCTTCGCCATCGGGTCCAGGTTGATTGTAACGCCGGTCTCCTTTGACAGGATATCAAGCACGTCGCGCAGAGGAGTGCCCTGGGCATCCACGGTCACGGGCGTCTTGCCTTTTTCGCCCAGTCCTCGCTTGGCGATGAATACGATGCCGCCATCGACCCGGTAAACCAGGCCACCGGTTTTCGCGATGGAATCCAGGGCCGCGCGGAACGGCACGTTCTTTATCGATAAGCTTGGGATCACTCCCTGCACATCAGCCTCTATGGCGAAGTTCAGACCACTGCCTCTGAACAGACTTTCGAGCGCTGCTCGGACACTCACCTCATTCAGATTAACAGTGACCTCCTTGTCCCAGACATCCTCGGCAGCCGCGCAAGCCGTCCGCAAGGCCAGCACGACAACGAAGCAAAGAAGCGGCCTAAGCATTCGAGTTCGTTTCACAATCCACACTCCCTCTAATCGGAGGCTCTTTTTTCTCCGGTTTGACTTCCATTCGTATATCAATAGAGTTCCCCGAGCGTTTGACGGAGCAGTCGGTGACCGCACCGGTGTCGGGGTCGCGCTGGGTGTAGCTGTAGGCGTAATTGTCCGCCGGCTGATCGCTCGCCGAGGGCCAGGTCACGACGGCGATGGCGACCGGGCGGGTGTCGTCGGCCAAGGGTTGGGAACTGGAGGTTGGGGGCTGGGGGGGTGCGAGCCCTACCCCACCGGTGGTCGGCATGTCCAACTTGACGGGACCGGCAATGTTGGCTTTCAATTCAGCGATTGGTGCGGGCGGCGCTGCGGCTACGACGACGGGATGGTGTTGGCGCGCGTTGGATGGCCGCACGTGGAGGGATTTGGAAATCCCGGATTGGCTTTGGGGTGGCGATTCGGAAATCGCCACCCGTCTGTGCATAGCCGGATGCTGTGTCGGGGCTAAAGCACGGGGAACTTGTGTCCGGGGTTCAAACCTCGGACGAACAGCGCGGTCCCTTCTGTTCCCTGTTCCCTGTTCCCTGTTCCCTAGGGCAATCCGAGTCCCCGTAGGGGGACTTTGTGTTTTTGTAGCCGTGACTTCAGTCGCCGGGACACCAGGCCGAATAACATAAGCCAACCCGACCGCCGCCACGAGCACGGCGGCGCAGGCGTAGGTCCAGGCGAAATTGAAGCGACGCGCGGGGGCCGATATCCGCGCCATCACCGCCGACCGGCAGTCGGGGAACGGCGGGACGGAGTCGGAATCGCGCATTACGCCGGAGAGCCGTTGGGCCTCGCGGAGCGCACGGTCGCATTCTGAGCAGCGCTCAATGTGACGCTGGGCATCCTCCGAAAGAGCCGCGCCATTGCGGGCGTGCTCCCAAATGGCTTCCTCATATTCGCAGCATTTGTTTCTCATGTCTTACTCCCCTTCGAGATAGGGCCGCATTCTGTCTCGAAGCAACTTCCTTGCCTTGCATGCGCGGCTTCTTGCGCTCTGCGGCGAGCAGCCGAGTATCCGCGCGATCTCCTCGAAACATCTCCCCTCGATTTCCCTCAACACCAGCAGCGCCCGGTAGTGCGCGGGCATCGCCCCAACTACTTTGCGAAGGGCTATCGCGGTCTCCGTCGCCTCCATACACGCCGTCCCGACCGCCTCGCCGCTGTAACGCATCCTATCCTCGACCAGCGGCTCGGTGTATGAGTAGTCGCGTTTGCGCTTTATGGTAAGGCACAGGTTCACGGTTATCCGATGCAGCCAGGTCGTCAGCTCGGCGTCGCGCCTGAACTTGCCCAGCGACCGCCACGCTCGCACGAACGTCTCCTGCTGAACGTCGGCCGCGTCGTCGCCGTTGCCAAGTATCCGATATGCAAGCGCATATACCCGCGCCTGATGCTTCAGCACAAGCTGGTCGAACGCATCGAGATTGCCGGCCTGCGCGAGCGCCACCAGGTCGCCGTCTGATTTGGACAATCGAGAAACCTCGGTTTCTTTGCTGATTAGTTAGACTCCACTTGGGTGGTACATGTTAACACAAATTCTCAATGCAAAATGAAGAATGCAGAGTGCAGAATGGGGAGGGGACCTCCCTTCATTCTGCACTCTGCATTCTGCATTTGTTGTTATTGCCGAGCGATTCTGTCCCCTCTATTGCTGAGCGAAAATGTCCCCTTGATGTGCTTTCATGCGATCTTTGTTGCTCCAATCACGCCTCCGGGTTTTGCCCTTCTGGATGATCCTTTGGCAG
>JAMCYN010000049.1:5440-161794 GCA_023474015.1 Armatimonadota bacterium | reverse complement strand
CCGCTGGCTCCACCGGCAGGGGCTTGTCAGTCTGCTCTATACACATCAACGCTTCGCCTGATTCTTTGAGAACCGCCGTATGCCGAACGGCACGTACGGTGGTGTGAGAGGTGGGGCCGGTGACGAACCCACCTACTCGATACTGGAAAGACATGGCGCCCCTCTGCTTCGGCTGTATGCAACCGAAGCAACCAACTTATGGAGTCACGGTGCTTCGGCTGCATGCAACTGAAGCAACCAGAGATGGAGCTATGAGCGAAGTTAGAGTTGACCTTGGCGAGAGATCCTACGTTATTACTATTGGCGCTGGTGTGATGTCGCGCCTGGGGGGGATTGTGGCTTCGATACGGAAGCCGACCCGGGCTGCGGTGCTGTCGAATCCGGTCATCGCGCGATATTATGCCGAGCCCGTGCTGACGAGCCTGGCTGAGGCGGGGATCGAGGCGGAGTTGGTTGTCGTGCCCTCTGGGGAGCGCTCCAAGACACTGGGGACGGTTAGCAGGGTCTACGACGCGCTGCTCGACATGAAGATGGACCGCGGAGGGGCGGTTATCGCGCTGGGCGGCGGCGTGATCGGGGACATGGCCGGGTTCGCGGCGGCGACGTATATGCGTGGCATTGATTTCTACCAGGTCCCGACGACGCTTCTGGCACAAGTGGATGCAAGCATCGGGGGAAAGACAGGCGTGGACCTTCCGCGGGGGAAGAACCTCGTCGGCGCGTTTCATCAGCCTCGGGCGGTCGTGATTGATATTCTGACGCTGAACACCCTGCCGGTCCGCGAACTCCGCTCCGGGTTGGCGGAGGTAGTCAAGCATGGTATAATCTACGATCAAGAGTACTACGATTTTCTTGATAGCCGCGCGGCGGACATCCTGGTTCGCAAAGGGGATGTGATCGAGGATGCGGTACGGCGGTCGGTCGAAATCAAGCGTGATGTGGTTCAGGCCGATGAGCGCGAGTCCGGCCTGAGGGCGATACTCAACTACGGCCACACGGTGGGACACGCGATCGAGATGCTGAGCGGTTACGGCAAGTATCGTCACGGAGAAGCGTCTTCCATAGGTATGGTGACCGAGGCGCTGCTTGCCGAGATGTGCGGATATGCCGAGCGGGGCATCGCCAGTGAGATTGCCCGTACGCTGAAGAGATTTCGTTTGCCTGTCACCATGGATTCCGCGCTGGATACGGCTGAGATTGTGCGCGCTATTGAACTTGATAAGAAGACTGTCGGCGGGAGCCTGAGGCTTGCCTTGCCCACCCGCATCGGCTCATGCGAGGTCTTCGGCGGCATCAGCCGCGAGGCGCTGGCCGGGGCGATAGAGCAGCACAGGGAGAGGGAATAGGGAATAGGGAACAGAACGGACCGCGTACGTTCGGCTGGGTTTCCGAATCCCTCCCTTCTCTTCTGTTCCCTGTTCCCTACTCCCTATTCCCTGCCGATTTGGGGTATAGAAGCTTGGCGGACAGATACACGGATTGGGCCATCGCGATATGGATTGTGGTGATGGGGCTGCTGTTCCTGGCGCTGAGTGTGGGTCTCGTTATGGGTTCGCGGGGCCTGTTCGATCTCGGCTTGGAACTGGTGGCCGTGAGTCGCTGCGTATATCTAGTTGTGGTGGCGGGATGTGTGATAAGTGTCGCCCTGAGAGCCGTACGTGGACTCAGCAATCAGGGATAGGTGCATAAAGCATGAGCAAGTCCAAAGTAGCCGTAATTAAGACGACCCCTGAAAGCGTGATTGAAGACTACGCCAGGCTGATGAAGCTCGCGGATTTCGAGGATCATCTTCCCAAGGACAAGGATACGATCCTCAAGATCAATATTTCCTGGCACTACTACTTCCCCGCGTGCTCCACGACGCCGTGGCAGCTCGATGGCGTGACGCAGGCACTCAAGGATGCGGGATACGCCAACCTGATTCCCGCGCAGAACAGGACGGTGGTCGTGGACCCGAAGCTGGGCGCGACAAACAACCACCTGGATTCCGTCATCGAGAAGCACAAGCTCGAGTTCATGTATCTTTATGAGGAAGGCGTCAACTGGATCAAGTATCAGCCCAAGGCCGAGATGCTGGCGCTGGACAAGGTTTTTCCGGACGGCATAATGATTCCGGATGTCATGATCGACAAGAACGCCGTGCACCTGCCGACGGTCAAGACGCACGTTTTTACCACGATGACCGGTGCGATGAAGAATGCGTTCGGAGGACTGCTCCGGGAGAACCGCCATTGGACGCACTCGGTGATACATGAGACGCTGGTGGATTTGCTCGCGATTCAGAAGGAGATTCACCCCGGCATATTCGCCGTGACCGACGGCACCATCGCCGGCGATGGGCCGGGGCCCCGCGCGATGATGCCGCACGAAAAAGATTACATACTGGCGAGCGCGGACCAGGTGGCAATTGACGCTATAAGCGCGAAACTGATGGGCTTCGACCCAATGAGCCTGAAGTTCCTCAGGCTTGCCCACGAGCGCGGGCTGGGATGCGCCGACCCGAAGGAGATCGAGGTGGTCGGCGAGGACATATCCGAGGTCAATTTTCACTTTCACGAGAAGATGGAGACCTTTGCCAGCCGCGGGCAGAAGCTCATCTACCACGGCCCGCTGAAGCCGCTTGAGAATATACTCTTGAGGAGCTTCATTAGTCCGTGGTCCTACTACGCTTCCCGGCTGTATCACGACGGCTTCTGGTACCCGTGCGTCGGCAAGCCAAGGGTGGACCGGATGCTGCGGACGAAGTGGGGGAAGCTCTTTAAGTCGTATGGGAGATCACGCGAGTGATAGGAAAAATCATAAACTACCGCTATGAGGTCCTGGAAAAGATCGGGGACGGGCCGCTGTTTTCGGTCTATAAGTCGCGGGATAAGGTGTTGAACCGGCTGGTGGCGCTGAAGGTCCTCAGGCGGGAGCTTGTCGAGAATCGAACTTTTGCCGAGTCGGTAACGCGATCATACGGCGAGGTATCGGGGCTGGCCCATCCGAATATAGCCAGGGTGATCGACGCGGATTGCCCAGATGCGGACTGCTTTGTCGCTACGGAGCACGCGCGTGGAGTGAGTGTCAAGGAGCGGATACGGCGGGCTGGGGCGATGGGCGTATCGCTGTCGCTGGACATCATTATGCCTGTGCTTGAGGCCCTTGAATATGCTCATGCCAATCGGGTTGTGCACGGCGATATCGGCTCTCAGGACATAATCGTGAGTCCGGATGGCGAAGTGAAGCTGACCGACTTTGGGCTGCGCAAGGCGCTCGATGAGTCGCCGGAGGTCGCCGACCGCTACAGCGCGCGCTCGGTCCAGTATGAGGCCCCGGAGATTGCGGAGGGCCATGCTCCGTCTCCCACGTCGGACCTCTACTCGATTGGTGTTGTGCTCTACGAGATGCTGACCGGCCAGACGCCGTTCGATGCGCCGACCTCGGTGGCCGTGGCGATGATGAAGATGAAAGAGACTCCCACCGCGCCCCGGCTGATCAATACGGCGGTGCCGAAGTCGCTGAACGATATTGTGATGAAAGCTATCGAGACCGCGCCGGATAACCGCTATCAGGACGCCGGGTCGATGCTGGCGGACCTTCGGGCGATCAGCGAGGCGCTGCGGGTCGGCAAGCCCACAAGTGTGCCCGCGTATGCGCCGATGACCTCGCGGGCTGCGGTTGAGCCGCAGGGGTCGGATGTGGGCGAAGAGTCTTCCATGAAATCGCGGTTTGTGTGGCTGACGGCACTGTTCGTGCTGGTTGTTATGATTTCGCTGGGCGCAACGATGCTTATTATGGGCCGAGACAGCGAGATTCGAGTGCCGCCTTTGCTGGGCAAGACCTGGGATGAGGCGCAGTTGGAAGCCCAGAATGCCGGAATAACGCTGGTGGATGACGGCACGGCCTCGAGCGATATGTATCCCGCCGGGCAGATATGCTCAGTGATTCCACCGGCCAACGCAATGGTGCCTAAGAGCAACCCCATCGTAAGGGTGAAGATAAGCTCCGGCCCGAGCCAGGTCAAAGTGCCGGATCTATCCGAGAGGTCCGAGGCCGATGCGACCGAGCTGGTGGTGCGGGCAGGTTTCGCTATCGGAAAGATCAAGGAAGAATACAGCGATAAAGTCCCCGTGAACTACGTGGTTTCACAGGACCCGCCGGCGGGGATGTCCAAGGCGCCCGGGAGCACGGTTGACCTCGTGGTCAGCCTGGGTCCGAAGCCGAGTGAAGAGACTCCGCCGGAGCCCGACATGAGTGGAACGGACTCGGAGAGCGTGAAACGCAAGTTCACGGTGGATGTTGAAGTGCCCGCCGACGCCGACGGGCCTCAGGAGGTCAAGATCGAGGTCTCCGATGATAGGGGAGACAATACTGTCTACGAACAGGCCCGGGAGCCTGGGGACAAATTCCCCGTGCCGGTGACCGTGCATGGCTCATCGGCAAGGATCAGGGTCTACGTGGGCGGAGAATTGGTGAGTGACGACACATACTGATATGAGAGAAATCATAATAGCTCCGTCGCTGCTATCGGCGGATTTCAGCAACTTAAGCAAGGACGTGGCCGAGGTCGAGGCGTGCGGCGCGGGTGCGTTTCACTGTGACGTTATGGACGGCCATTTTGTGCCGAACATCACGTTCGGGCCTATGGTCATAAAGGCGGTCAGGTCGCTTACGCGGCTGCCGATGCTTGTGCATTTGATGATCGAGCATCCGGAGCGTTACGTGGAGCAGTTCCGCGACGCGGGAGCTAGCGAGATTACCGTTCATGCGGAGGCCTGTGTCCACCTGCATCGAGCTATCCAGCAGATCAAGGCGCTTGGGATTCAGGCCGGGGTGGCGCTGAACCCGTCGACGCCGCTGTGTATGATCGAGCACATCATCAAGGATATAGACATACTCCTGATTATGACCGTGAACCCCGGCTTCGGCGGCCAGGAGTTTATCGAGGCCGTTGTACCGAAGATAGCCGACGCACGCCGGATGGCCGAGGAGGCCGGGGCGAATATCGATATCGCTGTGGATGGTGGATTAGATGTTGATACTGCGCCGAGGGTCGTGCGCGCGGGAGCGAATGTGTTGATCGCCGGGTCATCTGTTTTCGGAAGCAATCTGCCGATCAAGGAGGCTTTCGAGCTTTTGAGGGAGTCGGCAAAGGCTACTTAGCATGCTTGAATCCATGATCCAGTGGATATCACTCGCGGGGATGGCTGTTGTTGGGGCGGCGTTCATAGCCGAGGTAAGGAAGTGGCGCGCGCTGGAGGGGGTAATCGGCCGCCGCCAGCGTATGCTTCGGATCGGACTGGCTGTGCTTATCGAGGCGCTGTTCGTGATGATGTTCCTGGGGCCGTGGGTTAGCATCCGCATTGATACGCTGGGTAAGCTGCTCTACTGGTCGGTTTGTTTGATAATCGGGATGGCCGTGGTCGTGCTCGCGCTGCTTGATCTGAGCGAGGTGGCGAAGGGGCTTAGGGCCTTGAACCGCCGCATTCGCGAAGAATTGATGGATGCTCAGCGGCAGGATAGAAAGTGACACACACTGATTTTATGCGCAGGGCGCTTGCTCTCGCCGGGCGCGGCAGGACCAGCCCGAACCCGATGGTTGGGGCGGTAGTTGTGAACAGCGGCAAGATCGTCGGTGAAGGGTATCACCCCCGAGCTGGTGAGCCTCATGCCGAGGTATTCGCGCTCAGGCGGGCGGGCGCCGAGGCGAAGGGCGCTACAATGTATGTCACGCTGGAGCCTTGTTGTCATTATGGCCGGACTCCTCCCTGCACGCAGGCGATCATCGAGGCGGGCATCGCCGAGGTGTATGTGGCGATGGTCGATCCGGATGAGAAAGTCGCGTCGAAGGGCTTGAACGAACTGAGGGCGGCGGGGGTCGCCGTGCACGGTCCGATTTGCGAGGACGAGGCCCGGCGGCTGAACGAGGCTTATATCAAGCACCGGACGACGGGGATGCCGTTCGTCATCCTGAAATCCGCGATGAGCCTTGATGGCAAGATCGCGACGCGAACCGGCGACTCCAAGTGGATCACAAACGAGCGCTCCAGGGCCTACGCCCATCGAATTAGGAGCCGGGTGGACGCGATAGTTGTCGGCGGAAATACGGCCCGCACGGATGATCCGAAGTTGACCGCGCGGGTCGGCAAGAGGGTCTACTACCCGAGGCGGGTGGTTGTAACAGCGAGCGGACGCTTGCCCGAGCACATGCAGTTGCTAAGCGGGCAGGTCGAGGCGATAATCGCCGCTCCCGCTTCCGCGCACGGAGACTCGTTGATGAAACTTGAGCGGGCCGGGGCGCGTATACTTACATTGAGGCAAGTTGCCGGGCAGCCGTCGATTGCTGATCTGATGAGGCAATTGGCCGAGATGGGGTGTATCTCAGTGTTGATCGAGGGCGGCGGCGAAGTCGCGGCGGCGGCGCTGGAGGAGAAGGTCGTGGACAAGGTGATCTATTTTTATGCGCCCCGCATAATTGGCGGCCGTGAGGCCGTAAGCGCCGTGGCGGGCCTTGGTGCGGAGACGGTGGCGTCGTCGATCTTGCTGGATCGCGTGAAGGTCAGGCGCTTTGGGGATGATGTGATGGTCGAGGGATACGTTGTTTACGGGACTGATTGAAGAGATCGGCATAGTGAGGGGCATCACGCCGGGGACGGTGTGGAGGCTCAGCGTCGTGTGCGGCAAGATGGCGGCTGAGGTCGCGCTGGGTGACAGCGTGGCGGTTAACGGCGTGTGCCTGACAGTTACTTCAATCGGCAGTGGTGAGCTATCGTTCGATGCCGTTCCCGAGACGCTTCAGCGGAGCACGCTGAAGGACCTGCGGGTGGGCGATAGAGTGAACCTGGAGGCCAGCCTTAGGGCGGGCAAGCCGATTGGCGGGCACTTCGTGCTGGGCCACGTGGACGGCGTCGGGATAATCGCGTCCATCGCGCCGCTGGGTGAGTCCAGAGTGATTCGGGTTAGCGCGCCGGCGGAGGTGCTTCGCTATGTGGTCGAGAAAGGCTCGATTGCCATTGATGGGATCAGTCTGACGGTGGCCTCGTGCGATAGTTCGGGATTTGTGATCGCGGTGATACCGCACACCCTCAACGGCACGACCTTGGGCCTGCGGAAGCCGGGGAACAGGGTCAATCTGGAAACGGATATCATAGGCAAGTACGTCGAGAAGTTCACCGGCGCGCGTCAGGGGGGCTCGGGTGTGACCGAGGATACGCTGCGTGAGGCGGGGTTTATATAGGGGATAGGGAACAGAAAAGACCGACCAACAGAGTTACTAAGCAACAAAGGTAGTAGGTTATATGGATTGTAAAGAAAACGTCTTCGCCACTATTCCCGAGGCTCTTGAGGATATCAAGGCCGGGAAGATGATTATCGTGGTCGATGACGAGGACCGGGAGAACGAAGGCGACTTCATAATGGCGGCGGAGGCGGCCACGCCAGAGGCGGTCAACTTTATGGCGAAATACGGCCGCGGGATGATCTGCGTGCCCACCACCGAGGAGCGCCTGGAGGAGTTGGGCCTGCCGATGATGGTGGAGCACAACACCGCCAAGCTGGGGACCGCGTTCACCGTTAGCGTGGACGCCGTGCAGGGAACCACCACGGGCATATCCGCCGCCGACCGCGCGACCACAATCAAGGTCTTCGCCGATGCGAGCGCCAGGCCTGAGGACTTGGGGCGCCCCGGCCACGTGCACCCTCTCAGGGCTGAAGAGGGCGGCGTGCTGGTGCGGGCCGGGCACACGGAGGCTGTCGTGGACCTGGTTAGGCTCGCGGGGATGGGGTCGAGCGGGGTGCTGTGCGAGATTTTGAGTGAGGACGGCTCCATGGCGCGGCTGCCTGAGTTGCTTGAGATTGCGAAGAAGTGGGATATGAAGGTCGCCACCATCGCCGACCTCATCAAATATCGCCGTGTGAACGAGCGATTGGTATTTGAGTTCGCGGCGTGCCGGATACCTACGAAATTTGGTGAGTTCGTGGCGCACGGGTATCAGTCCACTGTCGAGTCCAACCCGTATATCGCGCTGGTGATGGGGGATGTATCGAGCGGCGAGCCGACGCTTGTCCGCATTCACTCGGGCTGCCTGACGGGCGATGTGCTCGGCTCGCTTCGGTGCGACTGCGGCGAGCAGTTGGAGACCTCGATGAGAATGGTCGCCGAGGAGGGCAGGGGGGTCGTCCTTTACATATATCACCAGGAGGGTCGGGGGATCGGGCTGGTGAATAAGCTCAAGGCCTATGTGCTGCAGGACCACGGCGTCGATACGGTCGATGCGAACCACATGCTGGGCTTCCCCAGCGACATGCGCGACTATAGCCTCGGCGCGCAGATATTGGTCGATCTGGGGCTGAAGAAAATCCGGCTTCTGACCAACAATCCCGGCAAATACGTGGCACTGCAGGGCTATGATCTGGAGATAGTCGAGCGTGTGCCGCTTGTCTGCGATCCGAACTCGGACAATGCTCGATATTTGAACACCAAGCGGGAGCGCATGGGTCACTTGTTGAGTGAGGACCTGTTCAAGAAATGCAAAGGGACAGGGGATAGGGAACAGGGAACAGGGAACAGAAGGGAGGGCGAATGCAATGCCCAAGACGTATGAAGGTCAGCTCATTGCGAAGGGCCTGAAGTTCGGCATAGTCGCGAGCAGATTTAATGAGTTCATAACCGGTAAGCTGCTGGATGGGGCGGTGGATGCGCTCAAGCGGCATGGGGCGGCGGATGAGGATATCGCCGTGGCATGGGTGCCGGGCGCTTTCGAAATTCCGGCGATAGCCAAGAATATGGCCGAGAGCAAAAAGTATGACGCCGTGCTGTGCCTCGGGACCGTGATCCGGGGCTCCACGCCTCACTTCGACTATATCGCCGCCGAGGTGAGCAAGGGCATAGCCCAAGTGGGGATGTCCACGGGTGTGCCGACCATATTCGGGGTATTGACTACGGATAGTATCGAGCAGGCCATCGAGCGCGCCGGGACCAAGGCCGGAAACAAGGGCTTCGCGGCGGCGGAGTCAGCGATTGAGATGGCGAATCTTCTCAGGAGCCTGGGGAAATGAACCGGTTCGTTTCGTATGTAGTTGTGTTTGTGCTTGGATTCCTGGTCTGCGTGCTCGCGCTGCGGTCGGTGTATGGCCCGGCGGGTGGTCGCGCGCCGGTCGTTGCCCCGGAATTGCCGCGAGTCGGGATCGGGATTGACAAGGTCGGCACCAATAATCCGGTGCGGAACGCGGCGGCCAAGGTCGGCGAGTATGTGGTCAATATCGACACGGTCGGTAAGCCGGTGCGCCAGGGCGGGGTTTCCGACTTCTTCGGCATTCCGTTCGGCGGGCCCGAGGAGGTTATCCCCCGTGGGCAGGCGTCCGGCGTTATCTATGCCTCAGACGGCTACGTGATCACCAACAACCATGTGGTTCAGGACGCGGCGCAGTTGACCGTGACCCTGCACGGTGGGAAGAAGTATGCGGCCAAGCTGATCGGCACGGACCGGCAGTCCGATCTCGCGGTGATCAAGATTGATGCGAGGAGCCTGCCTTTTGCCACTTTCGCGCATGACTCGAACACCCTGCAGGTGGGCGATTGGGTCATAGCGGTCGGCAACGCCTTGGGGCTTGGGCCGACCGTGACCGTAGGAGTGGTGAGCGCCAAGCGTGATGTCGATATCGGCGGCAGGATGCTTGAAGGCGTTATCCAGACCGACGCAGCCATCAATCGAGGCAATAGCGGCGGGGCGCTGGCTGATATTAACGGCAATCTCGTGGGAATCAACACGGCCATTCTCTCGACCTCGCCGGGCGGCGGCAATATCGGCATAGGCTTCGCCATTCCGAGCAACAGCGTGCTGAGAATCGTCGAGCAGCTTGTTAAGTATAAGAATGTCGTGCGGCCTTACCTGGGCATCAGGTACGGGCCGTATAACGATCAGCGCCGGGGTGAACTCCAGAAAGCCGGGGTTCAGAACCTGCCGAAGGACGACGGCGCGGAGGTCGGAGAGGTCTATCGCGACAGCCCCGCGGCGAAAGCAGGCCTTCAGCCGAACGATATCATCCTGAAGTTCAACGGCAAGCCGCTTTCCGGCAGCCTCAAGGCCGAGAACGGCAAGACGACCATCTCCGCCGAGGTCGGAAAGATGAAGGTCGGCCAGCGCGCGACCCTCGAAGTGTGGCACGCGGCCACGGGTCGGATCGGAACGGTGGGCGTGCGGGTCGAGCAGCAGCCGGAGAACTTCGGGGCGCAACCCCAATAGAGGTTAGAGGTAAGAGGTTAGAAGTTAGAAGGGATGCTGATTGGGGTTATTAGTGACACGCACGGGAACGTTTCGGCGCTTCGGCGTGCGCTGGAGTTTTTCGACGGGGCCGATATGATCGTCCACGCGGGGGATGTGCTGTATCATCCGCCGAGGCTTGGCTGCGGGGAAGGGTACGATATCCCCGCGTTCGTGGATGTGCTCAACGGCCTCGATATCCCTATCCTGATCGCGCAGGGCAACTGTGACTCGCAGGTCTACGAAGAACTATTGAAGATGCCGGTGCAGTCGCCGTATGCGTATGCCAGCTTGAACGGAATTCGCATCGTCGTAAACCACGGTCACATGCTGGTGCGAAGCCAAATGATCGAGTTGGGGAAGCGCTACAAGGCGGATTACTTCATCTCCGGCCACACGCATATTCCCGTGCTTGAGAATGTGGACGGCGTGACTCTCCTCAACCCCGGCAGCCCGTCGATTCCCAAGTATGAGGTCAACGGCAGGCCCGCGCCGAGCGTGGGGATTATCACCGAGGATGAGGCGAGGGTGATCAATGTCGAGGATGGGTCTTTGATCGCGAAGACACAATAGGAAATGCAGAATGATGAATGCAGAATGCAGAATGAAAGGACCTCCCAATCGTAGGTCATTCTGTACTCTGCATTCTGCATTCTTCAATTCCCTTCAGAACCCTTCCTGCGGGTTCAGTCCGAGGCTCTCGATTCGCGTTACGCGCCAGACTTTCGTCGGGATGATCAGCGCGTGCCATGCATCCTCTTTTGCCAGGTAGACGGTAACGTCCCTGGCGTATAGGTGGCTGCGCCCGGCCTGCGGGGTGACCACAAAACGCGCTTCCGCCGTCGCCTTGTCGCCATTTATTGTCAGGCTCTTGATGGTGGTTTCGGTGTTGTATTGCGTCTCGATCCTGAGCGCCTGGGCGCACAGCATTCTGAGGCGGTCGTAGTTCATACCGGAGTCGTCTTTGTAGTAGGGAGAGACGTGGGAGATTGCGCCGCTGAGGTCACGTTTCTGCACGGCGGTTGTGGCGTCGGCGAACAGAGCTCTGAGCTGTGTCTCGTCGCCCACGCGGTTAACCGTCGCGAACGCGTAGATGACGTAACCCAAAACAATCGCGGGAAGTACGATCCATATGACGGTTCGCATGTTGATCACCCCTTTCGTCCCGGATTGCAAATCCGGACGAACCGAGAAGGAAGTCTGAAGAACGATAGGTTCCTTCTGTTCCCTATTCCCTGTTTCCTGTACCCTGTTTCCGCATAGTTGAATGACCGATTGACGCAGGAATTTGTTTCCATTTTTGTGAAATCCTAAAATATGCCTTTGAGTCCTGAGTGGGAGAGCACGATTACGGAGATTGTCGCCGCGCCGGGCGTGGCGATGGTGATCGGCGGGGTTGACGCGGGTAAGACCAACTTCTGCCTGCAACTCGCCAATGCCTCGCACGAGGCCGGGGTTGCGGTTGCTGTTGTGGACGCGGACGTGGGGCAGTCCGAGATCGGCGCGCCGGGCACTATCGGGATGGCGATGGTCGATAGGCCCATCGAGGCGCTTTCGGACCTCAAACCGAAGCGACTGTACTTCATCGGCGCCACCAGCCCCGTCGGGCATACGCTCGAATGCGCCGTCGGCACAAAGAAGCTGGTGGACTCGGCCCTGGGCTTGGGCGCGAAACTGGTGGTGGTCGATACGACAGGCCTCATTGGCGGGCCGATAGGCCGGAAGCTCAAGACCTACAAGACCGACCTCGTGCGGCCCAGTTATCTAATCGGAATCCAGAAGCGCCGCGAGGTTGAGCACCTGCTGACGCCGTTTAGCAGGATCAGCACGATAAAGGTGCGCGGGGTCGCCGTGAGCGATCAGGCCCGGAGGAAGCCGCCGGAGTTTCGGACCGCGCGAAGGAAGCTCAACTTCCACAAACACTTCTACGATGCCCCGGGGCACATCATCCGGCTCGACGATATCCGTACGTGGAACACCTGGTTCGGCACGGGCCGCCCGATGAAGTGGCAGTACATGAAGTTCATCGAGGATGCGCTGAGTTGCAGAGTGCTTCACGCCGAGGTGACCGGTGACGGCATATTCATCATCTCGGAGCGCCCATGCGCCGCGTCGGGCAGGGCAGTGCTGGAGGAGCAGTTCAAGACGAGCAACATCACCATGATCACCGGCGAACTGCTGCAGAATCTGCTCGTGGGCCTTGCAGATGAGAATGCGAACACGCTCAATGTGGGGCTGATCCAGGCAATCGACTTCAAGCAGAGGTTCATGTTCGTGCTGTCGCCTTTGAAGAGCATATCGCCTGTGCGGGTGGTGCAGTTCGGCTCGATGAGGGTAACGAAGGAGGGCAAAGAAATAGAGACGCTCAGGCAGGGTGACTTGTGATTACGCTATATCTGGTCAGGCACGGGGAGACGGAGTATAACCGCCAGGGTCGCATTCAGGGGCAGGGCGATTCGCCGTTGACCCCGTTGGGCGTGCTACAGGCTGAGGCGGTGGCGACCCGGCTCGCGGGGGAGACGTTCGCGGCCATATACTCGAGCGACCTGGGGCGTGCCCAATCGACCGCCGAGATCATCGCCGCCCGGCACAATCTGCCAGTTCAGACCACTCCGCTCCTGCGCGAGGCTGCGTTCGGCATTATTCAAGGGCTGACCCGCGCGGAAGTCGAGACGCGATTTCCCATTGAGGAGCACGAGTGGCGGCGCGACCCACGGACCCATCGCCCGCCGGGCGCAGAGTATCCCGAGGATGTGATCGAGCGCTGCCGAAGGTTTCTGGCCGAGGTGATCGAGCGGCATCCTTCGACCCTTCGACAAGCTCAGGGCTCAGGATGCACAGATGGCGAGAGGCTGCTGGTGGTCGGGCACGGCGGCTCGGTGCGGGGCATCGTGGTTGCAAGCATCCTGAACCCACCCAGCACCGCAAGCCCACCAAGCACCCTGAACCCACCCAGCACCCTGAGCCTGTCGAAGGGTGCGGCGCATTTCTACAGGAGCATGCACTTCTCAAACGCGGGGCTGTCGATCGTCGATGTGGGCGATAGCGCGGGTATCCACGTGTTGAACGACACGTGCCACTTGGCGGGCGTGGCTGTGACCGACCAGGATGCGGATAACGCTTAGGGGCTTAGGGAACAGGGAACAGAACCTGACACATCGAGTATGTTGCCAAGCCCCGCCCATTTCATGCGAACGTAGAAGTCTTGTCATGCTGAGGAGGAACGAAGCATCTGCTTTGAACCCTTCGTGGCAGTCCATGCCTTCAGTGCAAAGCAGATTCTTCGCCTGCGGCTCAGAATGACAAGGTTGCCACCCCTGTTTGCTGTGCCCTGGCGTTTGCCCGCCCCGCATCATGGGTATCCGCTAGGGCGTGAAGCGTTCAAATGGCATTCAACTACTGATTATCGCTTTGGTCTGCGCGGCGATGGTGTGCCTCGGACATCTGATCGTATACCAAAGCAGCCTCCACCCGATTGCCCCGTGGTTCAAAATGAGCCCGGACGCCCGGCAGTATCTGGCGATGGTCGAGGGCGAGCACGCTGACCGGCCATACAGCCAGCGGATACTCGTGCCGTGGCTGGCGTCGCTGCTGCCGATGCCGGCGGATAAGGCGCTACGGTTGGTGACGTATCTGTCCCTCGGGGCGGCGTATTTTGCCGGCATTCTGACGTTGCGGCGAATGAGGTTCAGCACGTTCGACTGCATCGTGGGGATGTCGAGCCTGTTCGCGGCGACCGGGCACATATACAACTACTCCAGCCCGCACCTCACCGACGCCTTCGGGCTGATGTGCCTGTCGTTTATGCTGTACTTTGCACTGGATCGTAGGTTTGCGCCATTTCTACTCGCATCGGTGGTCGGGGTGCTCGCTCGTGAGGCGACCCTTGCTCTGGCGCCGTTGTATTTTGCCACGAAGAGGTGGAGTGGGGCAACGCTCGCATTGACAATCGTTCTCACGGCGTATATTGTGACGAGGCGGATAGACGGTGGGCCGCTGCACCCGGCGTTCTATCCTCCATCGGCGTCATACTTCATCCAGACCTACCTCGCCTGGGGCGTGCTGTGGATTCCGATGCTTGCCGGGGTGGCGCTGTGCGGGAAGGAGTTCCGTCGAATAGTCAGCCTGGCGTTTGCGCTACTGACGGCGGGGGCGATATTCTCCAGCCTGACAGCCTATGACACGATCAGGATGTGGGCGATTCTGCTGCCGGTCGGGCTGGTCTGCTGGACGTGCTTCTTCAGCGAACTCCGAAAACGCGCTCCTGTGCTGATGGCGGCGCTTTGGGTGATCGCCCTGTGCAATCTGCCTCTGGCCGTTCCGACGATTCTCCTGCCCGGCTCGGCCAACGGCATGACACAGTGGGAGGACTTCTACTTCAGGTATATGTTACCTGTCACCTTGCTTCATTTGGCTGGACTCGCCGTGAATGTGGCGGCGGTAATCGTTCTCAGGCACGAGATCGCGAGGGTATCACGAACACCCAAGCGGCCAGGTTTTTAGTTGGGCCTGTTGTTGGTAAGATGGTTGTGGCTCTAAGGAGGACGATCATGGCTGACAAGAAGATCATTGCGGTTGTGGGCGCGACGGGCGCGCAGGGCGGGGGACTGGTCCGTGCGATATTGAACGACCCGAGCGGAGGTTTTGCCGTACGCGCGATTACGAGGGACGCCAGTTCGGAGAAGGCGCGGGAGTTGGCGAAGCTGGGCGCGGTCGTTTCGGCTGATGTTGACGACGAGTCGAGCCTCCGGAGGGCGTTCGAGGGCGCATACGGGGCGTATTGTGTCACGTTCTTCTGGGCGCATTTCTCGCCCGAAAAGGAGCTTGCGGAGGCGGCTAACATGGCTCGGGCGGCCAAGGCTGCGGGCGTGCGGCACGTTATCTGGTCCACGCTCGAGGACACCCGCAAGTGGGTCCCGCTGGAAGACAACCGAATGCCCACCCTCATGGGCAAGTATAAGGTCCCGCACTTCGACGCCAAGGGCGAGGCCGACCATATCTTCACCGACCTTGGCCTGCCGGTGACGCTGCTGCTGACCTCGTTCTACTGGGACAATTTCATCTACTTCGGCTCGGGCCCCAAGCGCGGCCCGGACGGCAAGCTGGCTATTACGTTCCCGATGGACGATAAGAAGCTGCCCGGCATAGCCGCCGAGGACATCGGCAAGTGCGCCTATGGCATTTTCAAACGGGGCGGCGAGTTTATCGGCAAGACCATCGGTATCGCGGGGGAGCATCTCACCGGCGGTCAGATGGCGGCCAAGCTCAGCAAGGCCCTCGGCGAGGAAGTGCGCTACAACGCCGTCCCTCCGGAGGTCTATCGCGGCCTCGGCTTCCCCGGCGCGGAAGATTTGGGGAACATGTTCCAGTTCAAGCGCGACTTCAACGACTACTTCTGTGGCGTCCGCGACATAAATCTCGCGCGCGAGCTGAACCCCAAATTGCAGACGTTCGATGATTGGCTGAAGAGGAACGCGGGCCTTATACCCATCGAGTAGCCCGTTCCCTTCTGTTCCCTATTCCCTGTTCCCTACCCCCTACTTATGTATCGCCCTTCCCTGGGTGTCATAAGCGGCTTCCTGAACGACTTCGCTCAGGGTGGGGTGGGGGTGGATGGCGGCGACTACTTCGTCGATGGTGAGCTCGTTTCGCATCGCGAGGACGGCCTCGGCGATGAGGTCGGTCGCGTGGGGGCCGACTATGTGAACGCCCAGTATCTCGCCGTAGCGCGGCTCGGAGATAAATTTGACGAAGCCCTCGGTCTCGCCGATGCCCATGGCCTTGCCGTTGTGGCCGAAGCCGAACTTGCCGACTCGAATGTCCTTGTAGCGCTCGCGGGCCTGCTCTTCGGTGAGGCCGACCGACGCGCACTCGGGGGTGGTGTAGACGCATGCCGGAAACGCCTTGTAGCTCATTTGGCCGCCCATTCCCAGCCCGTGCTCGACCGCGACTATCCCCTCGGTCCAGCCGACGTGAGCCAGCATAGGCTCGCCTATCACATCGCCTATGGCATAGATGCTGGGAACGTTGGTCTGCATATGTTCGTTCACGGTGATCTTGTGCTTCTCGTGCTTGACGCCGACTTCGTCCAGGCCGATACCGTCAATTACCGTGCGCCTGCCGACCGCGACCAGGATCTTGTCGAATTCCATCGCGGTTTCCTTGTCGCCGGACTTGACGTAGGCTTTCTTTCCGCCTTTGATGTCCTCCGCGCGGGTGACGCTGGCGTTGGTCATAATCTTGATCCCGGCGGCCTCAAGCGACTTCTGCAGCAGATTGGCGGTTTCGGTGTCAGCGGCTGGGAGAATCTGCGGCATCATTTCGACGATTAGCACCTCGGCGCCCATTCGGGCGAACGTATACCCGAACTCTAGCCCGATCGCTCCCGCGCCGATTATGAGAATCTTCTTCGGGACTTTTTTGAACTCCAGCGCTTCGTTGCTGGTCCAGACGTTCTCGCCGATCTCGAAGCCGGGCAGGGGGAGCTTGGCGGGCACGGAGCCGGTGGCGATGATGATCTTGTCGGCCTTTATCGCCTCGGTGCCCTTTTCGGTATCGACCGTGACCTCGTGCGCGCCGGTGAGCCTCCCGAACCCTCGGACCAGCTTGACCTTGTTCTTGCGCAACAGCCCCTCGACGCCCGAGGTGAGCTGCTTGACGATCTTGCCCTTGCGATCCTGCATCGTCTGGATATCCAGCTCGAACTTTTCGACCTTGACGCCGAATGTGGCGCTGTGCTTGATGTGGTCCAGCACGGCCACGCTGGAGAGCAGGACCTTGGTGGGTATGCATCCGATATTGAGACAGGTCCCGCCGATGGAGCCCTTCTCCACGATCACCACTCGCGCACCGAGCTGTGCCGCGCGAATTGCGGCGACATACCCGCCCGGCCCCGAGCCGATGATGCAGATGTCCGCGTCGAACTCGGAGGATCGGTTAAGCTGTTCCTTTATGCCGGGATGAACGAGATTAGATGCATCCGCGACTCCCGGAATGGTCATATTGGCGAATAGAGCGGCGGCTGAGTTGATGTCGGGCAGGGCCATCTTCCCGAGTCTTGAGGCTGCGTTTTGTGGAGTGGGATTAGTGCTGTCCAAATGAAGATGACCCCCTGAAACTAGAGCATGAAATCTGACCCATCCTAGCACAGGAAGGGGCCGAGTGTCAATCCGTGCGAGGTGCATCCCACGATTAAGTTATCTCAGGATATGGCGCGAGCATAGGGGCCGAAGTCAACGGCTCGGTCTCAGGATAAGCGCCATTCCCCCACCTTGTGCTGGTTGGCAATACCCTGGACGAACGTACTTGGTAGGTCCGGAGCATGGCCGTATTCCCTTCTATGCCCTATGCCCTTTCTCCCAGAGCCACCCACTCCTCTTACGACCTGGAATACTCAAGCTCGATCTTGTTGACCGTGTTCCCCACCAGCTTCAGCCTGCCTTTCATCTTCATATCGGAGATGACGCCGGTGAGGTCCTGTGCGGTCCTTGTGGTTTCGAGGTTGATCCGCGCGACGCCGTCACGATAGGAATACCTGTGGAGCGGTCTATTGCCGATCGCGTCCCTGAGGCTCTCCTCGACGGTCTTTAGGTCGCCCTCCGAATCGATGCCCGACACCACGCACTGCACGTAGTGGTCCGTGTCGAGAACCTTCTCCAGAAGCGTGTCCACAAAACCCTTCACGCCGTCCTTGCCACCGCATAGTAGCTCCGCGGCGGTCTTGAGCGCGCGCTTTCCGGCGAGCGCCTCGGTGGCGTCGCTGGAGGTTGCCTGGGCGCCGTCGGCGTGGAGGATCGTGCCGGTGTCGGTCTCGACAGCCCGCACCTCGACCCGTGCGCCGCATGTCCACTTCGGCCCGGAAGCCGTATTGATCCGCTGGGCGCCTTCGCTGAACGCCTCGCCGTAGACCAGAATCTCCGCGTCGGGGGTGCCGCCCAGAAGCTTGAGGACGCCCTTGACATCACCCTTGAGCGCCTCGCGCGCCTGTTCGTCCTCGCGGATTTGTTTGCTCATCTTTTCGTCGACGACGAGGAAGTTGTTTTGAATGAGCCGCTTGATTATCTCAGTCTCACCCGCCGGGTCCGGCACAACGAGCTTCAAATGCTGCTCGGGCACACAGACCATCACCCTTTGCCGCGAGATGATCTTCCGGGCGAGCAGGGCATTATAGACGGGCTTGTTGCTGACCAGGGCCTTGACCTTGACCTGCGCCACGCCGCCGTCGCTGCTGTCATCGATCACATCGTATTTGGCGATGAAGCCTTTGGTCTGGGAGAAGACTTCGTTCTTGACCGACTCATAGTTCCGGCCCTCTTCCTCGGACATTATATAGACACCGGCGGCCTGCTGGATCGCCTGGACAAGCGCGTCGTTAGTGGCCGCGTCACGGCTTGTGCCCTCTCCGACGGCGATCACTTCGGTGCTCATCTCATCTCCGCCGCCCTGGAAGCCGGACGATCCGACCGAGGCGGCTTTCAACTGGACCACGTCCCCAGCCGCGACGGCTCTCTTGGCTTCGAGGATCACGGCCTTGCATTTCTCGTCTTGAGTGTTTGTCACTCTTGCCTTGCCGATTACTTCCTCGAATCCGTCTTCGTCAACTCCCAGGATCGCCAGTTCGCAGTCCACGTCCGCGCCTGTGGATGAACCGATGTCAACCACTATCGCATCGTCGGTCTTGCCGCCGCCCTTCACCGAAACGACAGAGCCTTTGCCCTTCTCTCTGGCGGCGTTAGAGCCGATCTTGGCGGCCAGTTCTTTCACGATTTCGTTGACTGCCTTGACCCGGACATCGCTGGCGTTACTGAGTGAAATCGGCTTTTGTGAGCCGCTGCCGTCGTCCAGGCTGAGTTCCTTGCTCTTCGTTTTCTGTTCCGTGCCGGCGGTGTGCATGAAGCAGATGACCGTCTTTTCGATATCGCAGATTTCGACTGCGACAGAAAGCTGCATAGTGAACTCGGTTTCTTTGTAAAGAATGAAGTCCTTGACCTTCGCCGACATCTGATTGGTGACCACGCTGCACTTCACAAGCACCTGCGCGCCGACTTTTCGCCCAATCGCCGCGGCCTGAGTGGGGTCGAAATCGCCGCTCAGATACTGGTTGTAGCGTTCCGAGTCGAGGTCCTTTTGCAGGTCCGAATCCGCGATCAGCACGAACTTTCCGGTCTTGAAAAGGGCGTCCTTCAAAGCTGTGCGAAGCGCCTCTGTAACGCCCTCCGCCTTTATCTTGCCGCCCTCGGGGACCGCCTGGTCCGCGATAGGCGACAATATCAGCCTGGGCTTGCTGCCGGCAGCGAAGCTCGAGGCGCTCAAAGCGAATATCATCAGCGCCGCGACGATCAAAGCTCTACGCAAAATAGTCATTGTTAGTCCCTCCCGGATAATACTCTAATCTCCTCTATCGATAACTCCATACCCTGAGGTGGCAAGCAAACGCCAACTCAGGCATATCTTACAACGGTTTTGTCTACGGGTCAATCCTAAAAAGCAAGGCGCGCCTTGGTGTCAGGTCTTGGCAAGACTAATCGGGCGACCTATCAATTAATTGGTTTTCCTTGACCGGATATGGAGAGTGAGGGTGGGGGAATATCGTAAACCTGCCCCAGAGAAGCTGGCGCATGGTGTTCTGCGAAGAGTTGACAGAGCAGCATGGTATATGGTAAAGTAAGAAGTGGACGGAATAAACTGCTGGAGACTGAGCGTTGGACAATCAGTTTCTACTTGACGATATAGACCACAATATTCTCAAGCTATTGCAAAGGGACGTGACGATCCCAAACGCCCAGTTGGCGACCAAGGTCGGGTTATCGCCGTCGGCGTGCCTGGCTCGGGTGAAGCGCCTGCAGGACAGGGGCATCATCAAGCATTCAGTGGCGGTTCTGGATGAGCAGCAGCTTGGGTTGGGTGTGGCTACATTCACCTTCGTTTCCTTGTCCCCACACAGCCGAGAGGCGGCGGAGAGCTTTGTCAAGAGAATTAGAGAAATCCCGTGGGTGATGGAATGCTACAACATCACGGGCGGCTCGGATTACCTGTTGAAGATTCTTTCTCCGGACATTTCGTCTTACAGGGACTTCGTCATCGACACGCTGCTCGAAATTCCGGGAGTGGACCACGCCGAGACGCTGGTCGTGCTGAAGACGGAGAAACGTGAACTTGGCCTGCCGCTTGGCGCGCGCCTGGAGTATGGAGGACAAAATGACTGATCTGAACTTGATGAAGCTAAAGGCGAACCTGCTCGTCGATGGCATCGATTTCGCGCCCGGAGCCCTCGACGGGGTGGGCGTGAGCTTCAAGGAGCAGAATCACGGCTTGTTCGGCTGGGACTTTGTCAACCACAAAGGGACCGAGCTGCCAGACGATTTCGTGCTCTCCGACGGCACGGTAACACAGTTTCGATATAATCCGTCTTCACCTTACAAAATAGCGCTCGGCGAGGATGGCCTCCACGTTATCGAGGGCGACGAAATGCTGGACCGCGTGAGCCTGATTCCCAGGCCGAGGTATTATGATCAACTTACCGGCAGCGGCGCGGTCATGCGGCAGATCGCGCAGGTCGGTGGGGAGGACTGCTTCTTTATTTGTTATCAGAACTATTGCAGCCACTTCGCCAAGGGAGAGCAGTGCGCGTTCTGCAACCTGGTTTCCACCAAGAAGACTTACGAATCGGTCCTCACCAGAAAAGAGATTCACGATATAGGCGAGGCCGCCGCCGCCGCTTTCGCCGAGGGGATGTGCAAGCATATTCTGCTTACGGGAGGATGTTTCAGTCACGAAAAGGAAGTGGCGCTGGTGGCGAGCATAGTCGAGGCCATCGGTTCCGCTCTTGGCATAGCGACGGTCCCCGGCACTGTCCTGCCGTCGGCGACGATCAACGGAGATGATATTCGGCGATACAAAGATACAGGGATCGGCGCGATTGGCTACAGTATGGAGATTTGGGACGAGACGTTTTACCAGGCGATCTGTCCGGGCAAGGCAAAGAGCGTTCCCCATGCGGATTTCTTCGACGCGATCAAAAAGGCCGTCGGTATCTTCGGCGCGGGCAACGTTTACGGTGTGCTCGTGATGGGATTGGAGCCTCGGAGCAGCTTTATAGAGGGGGTCCGGGCGCTGTCGGATATCGGAGCGAATGTCGTGCCTTTTGTCTGGAGTCCAAACCCCGGCTCCAAGCTCGAGGGTCATCGCGCGCCATGCGCTGGATGGTATGTGGATACCATCCTTGAGGCTGCGGAGATCGTGCACAAAAGCGGAGTGCCTCGCGGTGACGAGAACCATTGCTATCGATGTGACGGCAACTCGCTCCTCCACGACGCGCTGAGAGGGATTTCTTAATCGCGAAGGAGCGGAAGGGGAAGGGATAATGCAGATTGATGAATGCAGAATGCAGAATGAAGCGACCTCTCAATCACAGGTCATTCTGCATTCTGCAATCTGCATTCTTCATTAATTTCGCTGTCTACCAGCCACTTCGTCGGCCTCCGCCGAATCCGCCGCGGCCACCGCCGCCGCCTCGGCCTCCGCCGAACCCACCGCGGCCACCACCGCCGCCTCGGCCTCCGCGATCTTCGCGCGGTTTTGCTTCGTTCACAGTTATTGTGCGACCGCCAACTTCCTTACCGTTAGTGGCTTCTATGGCCGCCTCAAGATTCTCTTCGGGGACATCCACGAATCCAAAACCCTTGTTCTGAATTACCCGGATTTCCTCGATCGGGCCGTAGGGCTCGAACATGGCGCGAAGATCGTCCTCGCTGGTGCTGTAGGGGAGATTCCCTACGTAAAGTGATTTCGTGGCCAATTGCTTTCCTTCTTTCTGGGTTCATCCCACGTGATTCACGAACGCGGCGCTGTTCAACAGCCACAAACGGAGCCAATCGGATCGAGGGAAGGTAAAGCACCCACGCCACTGATCTGGACGCCTGTACGCCGCGTCATACAATTATACAGCATACATTATAGCCTGATTCCGCGGAACATGCAAACAAATTGGCAAAAATATTCTGGATTCTTTTCATCTCTCGCACGCCCACGTTCGACAGACACGTCCCGACAGTGTAATATAATGTATGGAGTAAACAGGAGGTCATACATGCCATTTCCTCTCAATCGAATGCGGCGGCTGCGCCGATCTGATACGCTTCGGCGAATGGTGCGCGAGATAAGCGTTTCCGTCGATCAGTTGATTTATCCCCTTTTCGTGGCGCCGGGGATCGACGTCAAGATGGAGATTCCGGCGATGCCGGGGGTTTACCAGTTCTCGACCGACGTCCTTTGCAAGGAGGCCGAGGAAGTCAAGGAACTTGATATCCCCGCAGTGCTGGTGTTCGGCATTCCTTCCAACAAGGACGAGCGCGGCTCCGAGGCCTACGCGGACGATGGCATCGTGCAGCGCGCGGTGAGGGCGCTCAAGAAGGCGGTCCCGGAGCTGGTGGTCATCACCGACGTATGCCTGTGCGAATACACATCGCACGGCCACTGCGGGTTGATCAAGGGTGGAGAGATACTGAATGATGAAACGCTGGAGCTTCTCGCTCGCACGGCGGTTTCTCATGCCGAGGCGGGCGCGGATATCGTTGCGCCGTCCGATATGATGGATGGCAGAGTCCTGGCGATCCGCGAGGCCCTGGATGAGAGAGGCTTGGTCGACACCCCGATCATGTCCTACTCGGCCAAGTTCGCGTCGGCGTTCTATGGCCCGTTCAGGGACGCCGCCGGTTGCGCGCCGAGCTTCGGTGACAGGTCGAGCTACCAGATGGACCCACCCAACAGGCGCGAGGCTATGAAGGAGATGTCGCTGGATATGGATGAGGGCGCGGATATTATAATGGTGAAGCCGGCGCTCGCGTATCTGGACATCATAAGCGATGCCCGGGCATCTTTCGATGTCCCTATCGCCGCCTATAACGTCTCCGGGGAGTATTCCATGCTCAAGGCCGCGGTCGAGAAGGGTTATTTGGATGAGCGCCGGGCCGTGACCGAGGTGCTTACGTCAATCAGGCGCGCGGGGGCTGACCTCATAATCACGTACTCGGCGAAGGATTTCGCGAAGTGGCAGGCTGGAGTTTAGGAATCTATGCTCGACGGGTAGACATTCAACACTGCGTTGCTTCGGTTCCGAAGGGGCCGAAGCCTGTCCTGAGCGTAGTCGAGGGGCCGGGCTCGCAGAGCCCGAACCTGCTGAGGTCGGAGTGTCATCATGCTAGAAAACCCGGACGCGAAAGTTGTGTTTCTGAAGGGATGCGATGAAAGCATATTCCAGTTTCATCGCTGCGCCGCTCGCCTGAGGGCCAGAGGCCGTGTTGTGAACCTGGGCGACCAGTTGACGGTCTACCGGGTCGATTCCACGGTCCCCGAGGGTCCGGTAATGGTCACCGACTCCACCGAGTTCGTTTTCTCCAACTAGGAGTCCCCGACATACGGGAGATCAATCCGTCTCGCCGCGCTCCGCCCGACGTTCCTGAAGGCGGTTGGCCTTGCGTCTGCGCTTTGCACCGGCGCGCTTGCCGAGTTCGTGCGGCCCGGCTTTTAAGAAATGAGCCTTGCTTGCAAACAGTGATTTGCCTGGAATCCTGCGCCGCATATCTTATCCTCTGGGAATCACTTCCAACTTTTCCAGGATACCCACCGCGAACTTGTCCGCCTTGGTCTGCTTGTATCGGCCGTTGCGGCCCTCGATATGGTCGAGATAGTGCGAGAACTCGTGGAGGAATATTCCGAGTATCAGGTCCTCCGGAGTATGGAAGTTTATCTTTCTGAGTGTTTGGTAGACCATCACCTCGCCCCGGGAGTTCTTCTTCTCATAGTAGTCCGATGTCTTGAAATGCACCTCGACCGGGTAGCGGTTCACGCGGCTGATCCGCAGGCGTATCAGCTTGCCGTTTTCGAAATTGGTGGTGCGGCGATAGTATGTGCCCGATACATAGCGCCTTGAACCCGTCGGGCAGTACTTGATCTCGACTGTAAGACCGTCGGTCGGGTAGTCGACGACCGCCTCTTTTAGCGCGGTCGAGATGCTGAAAGTGGTCGTATTCTTGATAATCATAATGCCGTTGGAAAACCGCCCCGCCGGACGTACTTCAGATTTGCAAGATAGGCTCCCACGAGGGAGAAGAATAAGACGCCGAGCGCCGTGAAAGCCACCGGCGTGTCGAACCGCGCCCCGGCGGATACGCTTGTAGTGGCTGTCACGCCCGCGCCGCGCACGACGAAGCTCCATCCCACGCCGCACATCAACATTATCAGCCCCAAGTAGGCCGTATGGATAATCGCCATACGCAAGGCCGTCGGAATGGAACCGTCCCTCGAACCCCACCTCACCGCGAGCCACCCCGACACCAGCGCGGCGAGGGCGATGATTGCGCCCGCGATGTACAGGTAGTTGCGGCTGATCTTGTGCGTTTCTCCCGGCCTGTCGGCGCGCGCGGAACCGCTGTACAGATTGAACGAGACTGACGGATAAACCGGAGGCTTGATGAGTGCTTTCAGCGTCGTCCCGTGAAGTGCGGCGTAGCCTAACCCCGCGAATGTCGGCGACAGGAACACTATCCGTGCGTCGTCGGCAGCCACTGCCTGCTCCCGGCCATTGCGTGACAGCACCCAGCCCACCGCCGTCGCGGCCATCAGGAGTTGAATCACCAACGCCACGAATATCATGGCCTTGCCGCACGCCCACCATCTGCCGGGCGTGTGATCTCGGGGGCTCCATTTGACTGCGAGCAGCGACCCAAGGCAGGCGGATATCACCCCCAGCACACCGGCGAATACAAGCGTGCCATACGCCGATGGATGGAATGGAATCGGGTATGGGTTGAACTCGGTCCCTTCGACAGCAGGGATCGCTGAAGAGTCCACACTTGATTTGAAAATGATCGATGCCGCGGCGAGAATCAGAGCATAGACGATCCCACACAGAATTCCAGTTGCCATGACTCCCCACTTGCTCGCGGCGGGCCGTGCCTTGCCTGCCGCGTAGCCGCCGATTATCAGAGCCAGTATCGGTATGATCACCCAAACCGTGAGGGGCAGCGTGATCGCGGCCGAAACATGCTGTGCGCCAAGGACCGGACTGACGACCCGTCCGGACCCGACGAGCGGGACGTGCTGCATCGCATAGAGATTCAGGCCCGTTCGTGCCAGTACAGCCGTACCCGTCTCGAGGGGTTGGGCAGGGGCGGTGACATCACCAATGCCCGCCACTGTCGCGAAGTAGGCCAGCACATAGGCCACCGCCAGCGCGACCACCGCGCCATACACGGCGGCCCCGAGAAGGCTCGAAGACATGCCAATTATCGGGTCCCGTCGTCTCACTATCGCACCTCCTATGAAATGCAGATTGCAGAATGCAGAATGCAGATTGACCCGTGATTGATAGGTCCCTTCATTCTGCACTCTGCAATACACCTTCCCTGGTTTCCGCTCAAAGTGTGCTGTGGATTATGCGCATCATAGCCGTAGCTGTTCTACTCCCCACGCCCGCACATCGGCGATGGCGCTGTAGTCGGTGAGGTCGAGGTGGACTGGTGTGATCGACACCCAATCGTCCGCGATGGCCTTGACATCGGTGCCCTCATCCAGCGAATCGACGGGCTGGTCGCCGCCGAGCCAGTAGTAGTCCCTGCCGGTGGGGTCGGAGCGCTTTTCGAGATTGCCCAAATAGCGCCTCTTGCCCTGCTTCGTGACGGCGATGCCCTTGATCTCGGACGCGGGCAGATTCGGCACGTTCACATTGAGGAGCGTGCTTTCGGGGAGCCTGTGGCTTTGAAGGATGAGTCCGAGCTGAACGGCCAACGCGGCGGTGGTGGTGTAGTCCACTTCGCTGCTGTGTGTCGCAACCGATATCGCCATCGACTGCACGCCCATTATCGCACCTTCCATAGCGGCGGAGACAGTGCCCGAATAAGTGAGGTCCCAACCCAGGTTCGGGCCTCGATTGATGCCGGAGACCACGAGGTCCACCGGCGTCTCCACTACTCCAAGCAGTGCGAGGCTGACGCAGTCCGAGGGCGTGCCGTTGGTGGAGTAGGCGACGCTTCCGTCACGCAGCTTTACCCGGTCGGCCCTGAGCGGTTTGTGCAGCGTGATCGAGTGCCCGCATGCGCTCCGCGGCCTGTCCGGCGCAACTACATACACCTTGCCTATCTCATCAAACGCCGACTTGAGGGCCAGCAACCCATCGGCGTGGATACCATCGTCATTTGTGATCAGTATGTTCATGTATAGTTTTCAGTTCTCAGTTCTTGGTTGACAGTTCGACGGTTGCCTGCTATGCAGTACCCCACAGGCTCTAAGTAGCCCTTCAGGTGTTGGTACAGCACACCGTAGGCCCTGAGTAGCCCAGTATGAGTTGTCTATTCTTGAGAAGCTATGGTGGGCGTATCGAAGGGCCGGGTAAGTCTGCACCAAAGTCTGTGTCATCGCAGCCGCCCTTCGATACGGCCTTTCGGCCTACTCAGGGCTTACGGTGCAATCAACCCACGCTCAGGGCTTAAGGAAATACTATCCCAGACAAGGTACAGCGTGAGAGACCAGTATGCTTACCTCTTACTTCTCACCTCGCGTATCCACGTCCTCCAATCGTCCCCTATATCCCCCCGCTTTCTATATCGTTCCATCGACAGGCCGCACTTACACTCACGATCCGTGCCTGCCTTCAGTAATGCCTCGATCGCGATCTCCGGCAGCGCTTGGACGGCTGAGTCCACCTTAGCCATTTCATCGGATGACAGGAGGCCTTCAAATAATTCGCCGGGCCGGTAGGAACGTTCGACCACACCCTCAGCGTAATTAGTAATATAGCACACGGGGCAGTAGCACATCTCCAGTTCCTTCGCGAGGAACGCTTCCGGTACCAGCGTCATGCCGACCAGAGTTGCTCCGTATGACGCGAACTTGCGAATCTCGGCCCGGGTCTCCAGCCGTGGGCCTTGAGTGCAGACGTAGACGTCGCCGACCCTGCAGTGACCCTGCCTGGATTCGATGGCCGTGCGCAGGGATGCCGACAGATCGGGGCAGAACACGGGATTCTGGCGGATAAAGCCTATGCCGAGGTTCTCATAAAACGTGCATGCGCGGCCCCTGGTCTCGTCGATGATATCATCGGGAACCAGTATATCACCAATCGGTATGCCCGGATCGATGGCTCCCGGCCCGGACCATGCGACAATGCGCGCGACGCCAAGTTCCTTGAGCGCCCAGATATTGGCGCGGTAGTTTACGAAAGGCGCGGTGAGGCGATAGCCCGACTCGCCGTGCCTTGAAAGAAAATACACTTCATTGCCGCCGACTTCCAGCGTGTGAATCGGCGCGGAGGGACCGAATGGGGTTGGGACCGGATCAATTGCCCCGGCCTTGCCGAGCTTCTCCACGGTCCTGAAGCCCTGGCTGCCTCCGATTACCGCGAGTTTATCGTTCAGACTGCTTTTTGGCATGAATTATGCACCAACGTTTCATGTCGGGAGGATAGTTGAATATGCGCACTTTCTGTTTGCTGACATACATCACTTTGATAGCGATACTGGCAGTTCCTGCTTTCGCGGAATGGACCGAGGCCATTGAAGGCGCTCCGGTCGAGACGATAAACGTCGGCACGGAAACTGCCGCGCCTCCGGTCGAGGTCGCGGACGAATCCACGGCCGCTATCGCCGAGCAGGCACAAGAAACAATGCAGCCGGCCGAGCCGACCCCGGTTTATACGACCCAGACTGAAACCGCGCCGGTTCAGTCGACGTTCGTTACCAATCCCGAACCGCCGAAGCCGAGCTACATGGTCGTTTATAAGACAATGGACGACCTCAGGCCGCCGAGCCTGACGACAGTGATATCGGACCCCTCCGTGGTCCCCGAGCCGGGCTCGATAGTGGCCCTCTCCACCGGCCTCGGCGGGCTGCTTCTGAAGCTGCGCCGACGACGAGGGAACAGGGAGTAGGGAACAGGGAACAGAAGGGACCGCGTACGTTCGTCCGGATTTCCGAATCCGGGCCGGAAAGAGCCAATCCGGGGATTTCCAAATCCCTCCCTTCCCCTTTCGTGCTTTCGCCCTTTCGCGTTTTTGTGATGAAATTCCCTTCCCTCAGATTTTTGGATGCAGCCTTCTGATGTCATAAAACGTCGTCCGCTGGGCCGCATCGAATCCGGCGTCATGGATTAGGCGAATCAGGTCCGGTTCGGTCATCCGATGCGCCACCCCGGTCGCGGCGACCACATTTTCTTCGATCATTGTACTCCCGATATCGTTCGCGCCCGAGCGCAGGGCAAGCTGCGCGATCTCGCCGCCCTGGGTCACCCACGAGGCCTGGATGTTGTCAATATTATCGAGATAAAGGCGGGAGATAGCAAGAGTGCGCAGGTAGTCGTGCGCGCCCGCAGCCTCCCCTCCAAGGTCCGTGTTCCCCGGCTGGAATGTCCATGGGATAAACGCCGTGAATACGCCGGTCTCGTCCTGCAAAGTCCTGATTCGGGTCAGGTGCGCCGCGCGGTCGGCAAGCGATTCGCCCATGCCGAAGACCATGGTGGATGTCGCGCGCATTCCCAGGCTCGCGGCGGCCCGCACGACCGCCAACCAGTCCTCCGCCGAGCACTTCCCGGGGCTGAGACGGCTACGGACACCATCCGACAGTATTTCAGCTCCCCCGCCTGGAAGTGAATCCAGCCCCGCATCCTTCAGCCGCCGTAGGGTGTCCTCTATCGTCAGCCCTGAGGTCTTTGCGATATGTACTATCTCTGGCGCCGAGAGTGAATGGACCTGCATGTCGAAGTCACGTTTGATCTCGCGAAAGACTGTCTCGAAATAGTCGATGCGAAGATCGGGATGCAGGCCGCCCTGCATGAGTATCTGAGTCGCGCCTAACTCGGCGGCTTCGCGGATCTTCTCCATGATCTGCTCATTCGTGAGCACGTAGCCCTCCGGGTGGCCCGGCGATCTGTAGAATGCGCAGAACTTGCATCCCGAAGTGCAGATGTTGGTGTAGTTAATGTTCCGGTCGATCACGTAGGTCCGCACCCCGCCCGGGTGTTTTGACTCGCAGACGCGGTGCGCGGCCCAGGCCAGCTCCGGCAGCGATTGCTCAAAGAGGGAAAGCGCTTCTTCCTGGCTGATACGGCGCCCTTCCACGATGCCATCGAGTATGCTCATCGAGCCGACACCTCCACACGTCTTGCGATCAGCCCGTGGGTCTCGGCCTTCTGTTTGAACACTGCAAGGCCCTCGGCCTCACGATCACCCAAGTCATACACCATCACGCGCGACAGATACTCCTCGCAAAGCTCATAAGGCAGATTCAGCCTGGCGGCCTGCTCGCGCGCGATCTCTGCTATCTGAGAAGTGCCCTGCCGCTTGGCTTCGTGCAGCATGTCCACCAACTCCGGGGTGATCCCCTTACCGGCCCAGACAGCAAATACCGCCGGCAGGCCCGTGAGCTTCCGCCACTCCTCAGCGATATCCAGCACCACAAGGCCGTCCTTGGGACACGTCATAGCCGGGTCGCCGATCACCATGGCCGCGTCGCATCGATCGAGCATGGAAGCGACCGAATCCGAGGACAAACTGAAATAGTTAGGCTCCAAGCCATACGACTCCTTGAGTATGATTCGCAGCATATTCGCACCCGACAGGCTGCTGGTATCGAGTGCAATTGTGTCTATGTTTGGCAGGCTTTTCTTAGACAGCAGCAGCACGCTCTTCACCGGCCCGTCGGCGGCTATGCAGATGCCGGGGCAGATGGCAAGCTCGGGGTTCACAAACGTCGCGAAGCTCGACACGGGCGCCGCCGCGATATCCCCACGGGCGAGCATTTCCGCAAGCCGCGAGGGTGGGGCGTAGACCAGTTCCCACCCGTGCGGGAGTCCGCCTTGCTCAAGCGTGTAGACCAGCGGTTTGACGTTAAGGTAGGGCAGGCAGCCCAGCTTCATCTCTAGTAACCTCGTTATAAATCGTGTCGCGCTCGACCGGGACCGTCCCCGTCTCCTCGATAAGCCGAATGAGATCAGCGACAGTAAGGCCCTGGGGAGTCGTGGCTCCCGCGCGATGGGTGATCTTTTCCTCTATGACAGTGCCGTCTAAATCGTCCGCGCCGTAGCTCAAGGCCACCTGCGCGAGCTTCATGCCTAACATTATCCAAAAAACTTTAACATGCGGGATGTTGTCGAGCATCAACCTGCTGATCGAATAGAGCTTCAGGTCCTCGATCGCGCTCGGCTTCGACGCCAGGTGCGCAAGACGCGTGTTGGCCGGGTGGAACTTCAGAGGAATGAATGTCATGAATCCGCCGGTCTCGTCCTGCAGCTCGCGCAAGGCAATCATGTGCTCGATGCGCTCGCGCGCAGTTTCCACGTGCCCGTAGAGCATGGTCGCGTTGCTCTTGATTCCGAGTTCGTGCGCCTGGCGCATCACGTCGAGCCAGTCCTTACCCGGCATCTTCTCCGGGCAGATAACACTTCGGACCCGCTCGCCGAACACCTCCGCGCCACCGCCGGGCATCGAACCCAAGCCAGCGTCCTTAAGGACTTTCAGAGTATCGCGCACGGTCAAGTCTGCGATATCGGCGATATGCGCGATCTCCACGGCCGTGAACGCCTGAACGTGCATCCCAGGAAATTCGTCCCGAATCGCGCTGAGCATTCCGGTGTAGTAGTCCAACGGCAGGCTGGGGTGCAGTCCGCCGACTATGTGCAGCTCGGTGAACTTGATCTCATCGTAATACTGCCGCGCGCGGGCAACAATCTCATCGACGCTCATGGCGTACGCGCAGTCATCGCCCTCGCTCCGGGAGTAAGCGCAGAATGTGCACCGGTTCTTGCAGATGTCGGTGTAGTTGATGTGACGGTTGACGACGTAGTACGTCCGGTCGCCGTTGATTTTCTTGCGAATCTCGTTCGCGGCGGCGCCGATGGTGTGCACGTCGTTGGATTCGCACAGCCGGATGCCGTCATCAAGGTCAAGCCGCTCTCCGTTAAGAGCGCGGCGCAGAACCTTGCCTACATCGCTTGAGTCAATTATATGGTCGATCATAAGAATACATCCACAGCGACAAACACTAGAAACGCCAGGCTCACGCAGCCGTTCATAGTGAAAAATGCCGCGTTGACCCGGCTGATATCCTTAGTCGAAACCAGGCTCTGCTCGTAGATCAAGAACAATCCGATGAACCCGGCCCCGGCATAGTATATTGTGCCCCGGCCCGTCAGCAGCCCGAACCAGACCAGCAGGCCGATCATTGCGACGTGAAACAGCCTCGATACGGCCAGCGCCGCCGCTGGCCCAATGCGCGAAGGCAGCGAGAAAAGTCCCATTTTGCGGTCGAACTCGACATCCTGGAGCGAGTATATGATGTCGAACCCGGCCGTCCACAGCATCACCGCCGCGCTCAGCGCTATCGATGGAAAACCGATCCAGCCCGTGACCGCTATCCACGCCCCCACCGGCGCGATCCCCAAACACAGCCCCAACCACAGGTGCGAAAGGCTCGTGAACCGCTTCATATACGAATACCCCAGCACGGCGGCCAGCGCGACAGGTGACAACATCCACGCAAGCGGGTTAAGCTCGTACGCGGCAAGCACGAGCAGCCCCGACGAAAGCAGCGTGAATACCCACGCCGCCGAGTACGAGATAAGCCTCCTGGGAAGCGCGCGGGACGCGGTTCTGGGGTTCAGCGCGTCGATACGTGCATCGGCAATCCGATTAAACGCCATCGCCGCGCTTCGCGCCCCGACCATTGCAACGACAATCCACCCAATCACCCGCCATGATGGCAGCCCATTCGCCGCCACAAGCATGGCCGACATCGCAAATGGCATCGCGAAAATCGTGTGCTCGAACTTGATCATCTCCAAGATGACTAGCAACCTGCGAATCGGAGAGGTTCCCTTCAATCCGCAATCCGCAATCCCAAATCCAAAATCTCCCTTCACTCGCCCCATCCTTCGATCAGGCGAATGTCCACGCCGAGCGTGCGCAGTACGCGATCAACCACGAAGTCCACCAGTTCTTCAATTGATTTCGGCTTGCCGTAGAACGCGGGGGCCGCCGGCAAAATCGTCGCGCCGGCCTCGGCGAGTGAAGTCAGATTTCGCAGATGAATCAGGCTCAACGGCGTCTCTCGGGCGACCAGTATAAGTTTACGGCGTTCTTTTAGACAAACATCGGCAGCGCGCGTTGTGAGATCGTTCGAGACCCCCGAGGCGATTCGCCCGACGACGCCCATCGAGCACGGGATCACGACCATGCCGTCGTAATCGTGCGACCCGCTTGCCGGAGGCGCGGAGAGATTATTGGAATCCAGCACCTGAAATCGATCAGTTCTGCCCTCGGGTATGATCGCCGCCAGGCTCTCCAGGCCGAGTTCGTCCCGGAGTATGCCCAGGGCGTTGTCGGATGCAGTGAGGTAGATCGTTTCATAGATCGACGACAACACGTGCACGAGCCTGCGGGCGTATACGGCCCCACTCGCGCCGGAGAGTGCAACCATTATGCGTTTCGGTCTACCCAATTCCCAGCTCCTCCCAAATCTTGTCGATTTTCGCCGTGACCTCGGGGCTCATCACGATATCATCGGGCCACTCGCGGAAGTGGCCCTCGCCCTCAATCTTCTTCGTGGCGTCGATACCCATCTTCGACCCAAACAAACCCTGCGGTGCGGCATGGTCGAGCGCGTCGACCGGGCCTTCGGAAAAGAAAACATCGCGGCGGGGGTCGATGTTCGCGCCCAGCCGCCACAGGACCTCGCTCGTGTTCTGAACGTCCACATCCTCATCAAAGACCGCGATGATCTTGGTGAACATCATCTGCCCCAGTCCCCACAGCGCGTGCACGACCTTCCGCGCCTGCATCGGGTAGCGTTTCCTGATTGAGACGAAGGCCATATTGTGAAATATCCCCTCGACCGGCAGGTTCATGTCAACTAACTCGGGCAACTGCGACTTGACGAGCGGTAGGAATATGCGCTCGGTCGCCTTGCCCATATAGCAGTCTTCCATCGGGGGCTTGCCGACTATGGTCGCCGGGTAGATGGGGTTCTTGCGATGTGTCACGCAGGTCAAGTGGAACACGGGATACTCCTCCGCGGGCGAGTAGTAGCCGGTGTGATCGCCGAACGGCCCCTCGACGCGGCGCTCCTTGGGGTCGACGTAGCCCTCCAGCACGATCTCCGAAGCCGCCGGGACTTGCAGATCGACCGTCTTGCACTGCACCATATCCACGGGAGCTTTGCGTAGGAATCCGGCGAAGATCATCTCGTCGAAGTCCTCCGGCAGCGGCGCGGTGGCTGCATAAGTGATCGCGGGATCGCCGCCAAGGGCAACCGCCACCTCCATGCGCTGATTGCGCCTCTCATACTCAGCATAATGCCGCGCGCCGACTTTATGAACGTGCCAGTGCATGCCGGTAGTGCGCGAATCATAGACGTGCATGCGATACATGCCGACGTTGCGCTTGCCGGTTTCGGGGTCCTTCGTGAAGACCATCGGAAGCGTGATGAACGGCCCCCCGTCCCCCGGCCAGCAGGTCAGAATGGGCAGGAAATCAAGCGTGGCGTCAATGCCGGTCTTAACTACTTCCTGGCACGGCGCGCTCTTGACGGTCTTGGGAAACGCCGAAGCCAGCTTTGCGAGCTTCGGCAGCATCATCAGCTTCTCAAGGAAGCTCCCCGGCGCTTCGGACATAATCAGCGACTCGATCTGCTCGCCGATCTCTTCCAGCCGCTCAACGCCCAGCGCCATGGCCATGCGCCGCATGCTGCCATAGTGATTGATCAGCACGGGGACACCCTTGCCATCCACGTTCGCGAAGATGAGCGCAGGCCCGCCGGACTTCACCACGCGGTCGGCGATCTCCGTAATCTCCAAGTTCGCGCTTACAGGATGCTTGACGCGCACGAGCTGGCGCTGGGATTCGAGGCGCGATATGAAATATTGAAGGTCAGTATAGGCCATGTTGTACGATTACCCTATGCTTTCGGCCGTCTAGCTAAGACGTAGTAGAAATCAACTGTCTCCGGATACAGGCCACTCGGATCATAGCCAAGCAGGGCATTTCTCATGTCCGCTTCGAACTCATCGCACCTGTCTCCCAAAGCTCTCTTAGAGGCTCGCGACGTGGAATAGACAAACCCTATGAACGCGTCAATAGTCCAGACGTATGGAGTCGGGAAACGATGGACTTCAACCTGAAATCCAACATCTTCCAATACTTCTTCATGCCAGATATGGCGCACAGGTTCTGAACCGTCCTCAGGGTTATCGAGCCATCTGGAAATGATGCCTGCAGTGATACGTTGCCACTCCCTTTTACCATTCCAAGCAACATTATTGCCCATCGCCACCATACAATGTCCCGACGGAAGCCACTGCCAAGCTCGCTCGGCTATTAGTCGCCGATCAAACCTATGGAACGATGACCCCATGGTAATCATCTCAAACGAGTTGGGCGGGACTTCAACATCTTCGGCGCGACCGATCATCCAGACCACATTCGCGGCTCCACACTGCTCAGCTTTACGCCGCCCGACTTCAATCATCTCAGGCTCCTGGTCAACAGCCCATACCTCGCTGAAGAATGTATGCATAGCGAGTGCCACTTCACCGGTACCGCAGCCCAGATCGAGCAGGCGACCATTTCCCGTGATCTCAGCCCGCATCCGCAAGTCGTCAATAAGCTCTTGCGGATACGGCAGCCGGTATTTGGCGTAGTATTCGGCGGTGCCAACAAAGAGATCTGCGGGACAGTCAGGAACTGCTGGCCAAACCGGTCTTCCGCCTAAAGCGTGCTTATCCAAAACTCCTCCTGCGGGGCTTCATTCAGGGTCTCCCAGCAACTCCGCCAACAGCTCCGCCGTATGTCTCACCTGCGTCTCGCTCCCGCGCTTCAGCAGCCCGCCGCGAATCTGCATTATGCAGCCGGGGCAGTCGGTGAGCACCTTGCCCGCGCCGGTTTCGTTGATGTGTTTGAGCTTTCGGTCAAGGATCGCGCCGGAGATGCCTTCCTGCTTGATCGAGTAACTTCCAGCAAACCCGCAGCATTGGTCGGACTCATACATCTCCACCAGTTCCGCGCCGGATTCGGCGATCAGCTTCCGCGCGCAGCCCGATGTTTTCAAACCGCGCACCTGGTGGCATGGGTCGTGATATGTGACCGTGCCGTCGGCCCGGCGTTCGAACTTGATATCGAGCACGTCGGACGCGAACTGTGAGAAGTCCATCACTTTCGACGCCTGCGCAGCGGCTCTGTCGGCCCACTCACTGCCCTCCAGGAGCTTCATGAAATGCTCCTTGAGCACAACCGCGCAGGTGGGGCAGCCGGTGACTATGTAATCCGGCGAGCCCTCCTCCATCGCGGCGATATTGTCCATGGCGAGCCTGCAGGCGGTATGATGGTCCCCCATATAGAGCGCCGGAGCGCCGCAGCAGGATTGACCCTGCGGGAAGATCGCGCGCCCGCCGCTCTGCGTGATGACCTTCCACATGGCCTCCCCGATCTCGGGATAGACAAAATCGATCATGCACCCGGCGAACAGGCTGACAGTCATTGCGCCAGCTTGCGAAGAGCTCTCGGGCAGCCTTTCGCGAAGAAAAGATGGGGCGATTCCCGGGTACTTCTTCGAGTTCCCGACGAGCATCGACATCGGGAAGTCCTTTACAAGCCCATTGCCGCCGACGAACGGCTTTTGGAACGCGCGCGCGGCCCTAATCATCCTCTGGAAGAATCTCGGGTTTCTGAGCGCCGCCAGCGAGACCTTCCCCGCCAGGGGGATCCCGTGCTTTTCCACCAGCCGCTTCCTGAGTTCAAGGATAATTCCCGGAGTGTCGATCTTCGAGGGGCAGACGGTCGTGCAATACCCGCAGCCGGTGCACATGCCCAGGGTGTCCTCGGTGGCGTCCAGATTATGATGGAACGCCGTGACAACCGCGCCGATGCCGCCCATATACGCATTGCCATACGCGTGGCCGCCGACCGAGCGATAGGCCGGACACATATTCAGGCACGCGCCGCACTTGATGCAATACAGACCCTCCCTGCATTGCTCATCCGCGGCCATCGCCTTGCGCCCGGAGTCGACAAATATAATATGAACTTCCTTCGGTCCGTGAACGCCGAGGGTGAGGACTTTTTCTATGTCGGTAGTGCGGCTGGGGCCGGTGATGAACGACACATACGCCGTCTGCTTCTGCCCGGTGCCGCTCTTGGAGAGCACCTGGAGGATGGCGGTCGCGTCCTCCATCGTCGGGACCAGCTTCTCATAGCCGACAATTGCCACGTGGATCGGAGGCAGCGTACTCACCAGCCGACCATTCCCCTCATTCGTGACCAGCACGATCCCGCCCGTCTCGGCTATGGCAATATTCGCCCCCGTAATGCCCATGTCGGCGTCGATAAATGCCTGCCGCAGCCGCTTTCGGGCAACCTCGACCAGCGTGGGGATGTCGGCCTCGATTTTCTCGCCTGTCTCCTTGGAGAACAGTTCGGCGACCTGCTGGCGGGTTTTGTGAACGGCGGGCTGGGTGAAGTGAGAAGGCTTTTCGCCGGATAGTTGAATGATCCACTCGCCCAGGTCGGTCTCTACCACGTCCAGGCCGGCCTTCTTGAGTCGGGGGTTCAGCTCGATCTCTTCCGTGAGCATCGACTTGGACTTGACTATCGACTTAACGCCCCGCTCCCGCGCCAGCCCCAGCACGATCTCCGCGACCTCATCGCCGTCTTTCGCCTCGTGAACGACCGCGCTGACCTTCTCCGCCTCTTCCTTGAACTTCGCGAAGAGCTCGTCGAGGTTGGCGACGGATTGCTCCTTGATCGCCCGAACTTTATCCTGCGCGCCGACCAGGTCGAAGTCCTTCATAACATTGGCGCGGGCTTTGCTGTATGCATCGACGGCGCGGTTCAACGCCGTCTGAAGCTGCTTGTCCTTGAGCGCCGCCTGAACTTGTTTCCTGTGAGATCTACTTTCAGCCATCCGTGTCTCCTGAGTTCATTATCCTACTCAGCATAAATATCCCGTAATCCGCGAAGAAGTTGGGCAGCATTGGGACCCTGCGGCAGCCGTGCTCGCCTATTACGAGGTCGGTCTCGCGCTCGACCAGGAGGCCGTGCTCGCGGCAGAAGCGCCTGAAGTCATGCAGGGTAGTGAGGTGGATGTTGGGAGAGTTGTACCATTCGAATGGCAGCCGCTTGGTCCTTGGCATCTCGCCCCTGAGCGTAAGCTGCATCCGGACCCGCCAGTAGCCGAAGTTCGGGATCGAGATTATGGCGTGCTTGCCTACGCGGGCGGCTTCGATGATCAGGAAATCGGGCCGATGGAGGACCTGGATGGTGCTGGTCAGGATGACGTAGTCCACGCACTGGTCGTTGAAGTCGGCGAGTCCCTCGTCGAGGTCGCCATGATATACGAACAACCCCTTCGCCACGCACTCCTGGACCGCCGTGTCGGAGAGTTCGATACCCTGCACCCGCGCACGCTTTTCGGTCTGTAGCGCCTTGAGTAGATGACCCTCACCGCAGCCGAGGTCGAGCACCCGGCTGCCGGGCTCCACCATATCGACTATCCACTGGAACTCGGGCCGCATCGCATCAGAAGTCATCGGCTTCGCCGCCTTTCGGGTTGGCGTATTCGAGGAAGCTGACTATCAGCCGGGTCATCGTGTCCACTTCCAACAGGAACGCGTCGTGGCCGTAGCCGGACTGAATCTCCGCGTAGCTGACGTCCGCGTTATTGCGCCGCAGCGCGGAGACGATCTCCTTGGACATATACGACGGGAACAGCCAGTCCGACGACACCGAGATCACCAGGAACGCGGACTTGACCACCGAGAGCGTCTTTCTCAGCTCGCCGGTGGGGCGGGTGAGATCGAAGTAGTCCATCGCTTTGGTAATGTAAAGATATGAGTTGGCGTCGAAACGCTTGACAAACGAGTCCCCCTGGTGGTTGAGGTAGCTTTCCACCTGGAACTCGGTCACGAAGTCGTAGTCCGGCTCGCACTTATCCTGCAGATCGCGCCCGAACTTGTCATGCATGGACTGATCCGACAGATATGTGATGTGCGCAATCATCCGTGCGATACCAAGACCGCGGCTGGGGATCGACTTGCCGTAGTAGTCGCCGTGCTTCCAGTTGGGGTCCGCCATGATAGCGTGCCGGCCGACCGCGTTGAACCCAATCGCCTGGGCCGAGAGTCGGGCCGTGGTGCAGATGGGCATCGCGAGCTTCACCATCTCCGGGTAGGACACCGCCCATTGCAATACCTGCATCCCGCCCGTGCTTCCCCCCGCGACGCACAGAAGCTGCTCGATTCCCAGGTGGTCCACGAGCGCCTTCTGGGCCTCGACCATATCACGTATCGTCACCATAGGGAAATCCAGAGCAAAAGGCTTGCCGGTCGCGGGGTTTATGGAGCCGGGGCCGGTGGTGCCCTTGCACCCGCCGATTATGTTCGAGCAGATCACGAAGTACTTGGTCGTGTCGAATGCCTTGCCTGGGCCGATCATGTTGTCCCACCAGCCGGGCTTGGGATCGTCAGGACGGTTTCTGCCGGCGGCGTGTGCGTCGCCCGATAAGGCGTGGCAGACCAGGATGCAGTTGCTCTTATCGGCATTCATCTCGCCGTATGTCTCGTAGGCGAGCACTATCGGCCCGAGCGTCCTTCCGCACTCCAACTGGAGTTCGTGCGGAGGCTCCGCGAATGTGAAATATTGGGTTTCTACTATCCCTACGGAGTTTTCTTCGTGTGTGATCATCAGTCTACTAACTGAGAGGATACCACTTTTCCACGCGCCTTGCAACGCGACATTACCTGTCATGCTGAACTCGATTCAGCATCGCCCTCGCAGGTAGCAGATACTAAATCAAGTTCAGGATGACAGCAAGAGTGGGTATTGCGCAACGCGCCCCGGCGCGGCCATAGGAGTAAATCCCTATTGACACTTCTCATCAATTCGCGGAACAAGAGATTAGGCGACGACGGCAGCGCGCTTGTGCGGTTCCCCTAGATAGTCAATGGAGGCTTGAATGTTTGGCCGTTCTTCAGGAAAGATAGATTTACCAAGTATGCCGGCAACGCTGGCTCGGATCATCCAGATCACCAACACGCCCGATGCAACCGCGGAGCAACTCGCGAGAATGGTCATGCTTGACCAGTCGTTGGCCACCAAGGTCCTCAGGCTCGCCAACTCCGCCTACTTCGGCAGAAAGTTGAAGGCCGAAACCGTGACCGAGGCCGTGGTGACCCTCGGCTTCGCTTCGATCCGCAACCTGGCCGCTTCCGCGTCGGTTGTCCACGCACTGTTCCCCAAGCGCATGTTTATGGGATTCAGTTGGCCCGATATGTGGACTCATTCAGTTACCTGCGCCGTGGCGGCGGAAGCCATCTATTCACGAACGCAGGGCAGGTGCGGCGACGGCGCTGAGTCGGCTTTCGTGGCCGGTCTGCTGCACGACGTGGGTAAACTTATCTTGGCCCGAGCGCTTCCGCAGAGGTTTGTGCAGGTCGTGGAGGCGTGTCGGGATTACAACTTCGAGATGCTGCGCGCCGAAAACAATATCCTCAGCACCACCCACTGCAAGATCGGCAAGGATCTGGCGGAGCAGTGGGACTTCCCCGAGAAGCTGGTGGCGGGGATTGCGTACCACCATATGCCGGAAGACGCATGCGAGCATGAAGACCTCGCCAGGGCCGTGCTGGCGGCCAATCTCCTTTCGAAGCGTCTTGGCCGGAACTACATAGTCGGTGTCCCTGTGGACATCAGCACCAAGGATGTGGCCGACGCCGCGGGTCTTACAACGCAAGACATCAATCTCATCGTGGACGGCGTCCGTAACCGGCTGAGACAGTGCGGCGATCTGCTCGCATGGGGCGATGTAATGCCCAGCGCTGATATGGCGGCGTGATTTAGAGGTTAGAGGTTGGAAGTTAGAGGTGAGAAGGGAAGGGGCAGCCTGGTCTGCTCCTTCCCTTTGCGCGTAGATACGACCTACATGAAGATCAGGTAAGGCGACTCGAGAATCTCCTTCAATCGAGCGAGGTATTCGGCAGCCGGGGCGCCGTCCATCACCCTGTGGTCGAACGACAGGCATAGGTTCATCATTGAACGGATCTCGATATCCTCGTCGATAACAACAGGCTTTTGCACGATCGCGCACACGCCCAGAATCGCGCTCTGGCCGGGGGTGATGATCGGGTTGAAGCTCTGGATTCCGTAGATGCCGAGGTTGGAGATGGTGAACGTTCCGCCCTTGAAGTCCTCGCCTCCGCCCTGACCGGCTCTGGCCCTTGCGGAGAGTTCCTTGATCTCTTTTGAAATCTGCGGGATGGTCTTGGACGGGACATCCTTCACAACCGGCACCACCAGCCCGCCCTCGATTGCCGTGGCAATGCCGATATTGACGCGGTCGTGGATCACTATCTGATCGCCCTGGAGCGATGAGTTGACAATCGGCTTATCGAGTATGGCCCTTGCGACGGCCTTGGCGATGATGTCAGTGTAGGAAATCCGCACGCCGTAGTTCTTCTCGATGTCCTCGAGTATCTGGCTCCGGAGCGCGATGCACTCGGTCATATCGACTTCAGTGACCAGAGTGACGTGCGGAGAGGTCTGCAAGCTGCGGGCCACGTTTTCGCCGACCGCCTTACGCATCCCTTGATATGGAATTGTCGCGCCGATGGCAAGAGGGGCGGCAGGCACGGATGGAGCGGGAGCCGCCGCGCGAGTGATATCCTCGCTTGTGACCTTCCCGCCGACTCCAGTCCCCGCGACTCCGGCGACGGCCACGCCCATATCGGCTGCCATACGGCCCGCAAGAGGAGTCGCTTTGGGTCCGGCGGCGGCGAAGTCGAGGACGTCCTTTTCGACAATCCTGCCGTTGGGCCCGCTTCCTCTACCCGCCAGCACCGCGATGTCGATGCCGCGCTCACGCGCCACACGCTTTGCCGCCGGAGAGGCAAATATCCGCCCTTCGGGCGCAGCCGCGGAAACGACTGTCTGCTGGGCCGCGGGAGCGGCAGCTACGGGAGGGCGAACCTCCGGGTGAGCTGGCTCGGCGGGAGCCTCGCGCTCCCCAACAGGAGCTGCTTCTCCCAGCAGGGCGTCAATGTTTTCGTCCGCCGCTCCGATAATGCAGATCGGGTCCTTGACCGGCACTATATCGTCGGGCTGGGCAAGTATCTTTCGCAAGGTTCCGCCCTCGGGGGCCTCGACCTCCATATTGACCTTATCGGTCATAACTTCAAGAAGAGGCTCGCCCGCCTTGACGGCATCCCCTTCCTTCTTGAACCACTTGATAATCGTTCCCTCTTCCATTGTCTGACCGAGAAGAGGCATAACCATTTTTGTCGCCATGAGAGAGTTTCACAACCTTTCCACGACACCGGCACATTCTGAGTCGCGCATTTTGTTCCTATTTATACTACTGCTTAGAGCTGCCCGATTCCTTCCGCGAATTGTCTAAGGCTCGCAGGTCTTGGTATAATACCCTGTGGAAGATCAATTGAGAGGGAAGCATGGAATGGGACTGAACATCGCAAAGAAGATAATCGGAGACCATCTTGTCGAGGGGCAGATGGACCCCGGCGCGGAGATCGCGATTCGGATCGATCATACCCTCACGCAGGACGCGACCGGCACGATGGCCTATTTGCAGTTCGAGGCGCTTGGGGTTCCGAAGGTGAAGACGAAGCGGTCCGTGAGCTACGTCGATCATAACACGATGCAATCCGGATTCGAGAACGCCGATGACCACGCGTATCTGCAGAGCGTCGCCGCCAAGCACGGGATATTTTTCTCACGTCCTGGCAACGGCATCTGCCACCAGGTGCAGCTCGAACGATTCGACATACCGGGCGATACGCTCCTCGGCTCCGACAGCCACACTCCCACGGCGGGTGGCCTGGGCACGCTTGCGATGGGCGCGGGCGGCCTTGACGTTGCCGCCGCGATGGCGGGCCAGCCATTTTACATGCCAATGCCGAGGATTTGCCTTGTCAAGTTGACCGGCAAGCTGCAACCGTGGGTGTCAGCTAAGGACATCATTCTCGAAGTCCTGCGCATCCTCGGCGTGAAGGGCGGGGTGGGTAAAATAGTCGAGTACGGCGGCGATGGTGTCGCAAGCCTATCGGCGACCGACCGCGCCACGATTACCAACATGGGCGCGGAACTCGGCGCGACCACGTCCATTTTCCCCTGCGACGAGGTCACCCGGCAATTCATGGCTTCGGAGGACAGGGAGAACGAATGGCGTGAACTAAAGGCCGATCCCGATGCTGAATATGACGAAGTTATCGAGATAAACTTAGACAAACTTGAACCCATGATCGCCCAGCCGCACATGCCCGATAATGTCGTCCGAGTCAGCGAAGTCGAGGGTACGAAGGTTGATCAGGTAGCCATAGGAAGCTGCACCAACTCCTCACTGCGTGACCTGATGGTCGTCGCTGGTGCGCTCAAGGGCAAGACAGTGCATCCGTCGGTGAGCCTGGTGATCTCCCCCGGCTCAAGGCAGGTCTTTGAGATGATCGCTCGCAACGGCGCGCTCTCCGATCTTATCTCGGCGGGGGCGCGAATCCTAGAGTCGGCCTGCGGGCCGTGCATCGGGATGGGCCAGGCGCCCAAGACCGGCGCCGTCTCCATTCGCACGTTCAATCGCAATTTCGAGGGACGCAGCGGGACGAAGAGCGCCCAGGTTTATCTGGCAGGCCCCGAGGTCGCCGTGGCGGCGGCAATTACCGGCGTAATTACCGACCCCCGCAAGCTCGGCGCGCCCATAGCATTCGAGTCTCCCGAGAAGTATCTGGTCGACGACCGAATGATTATCGCCCCGAGCGAGAAGCCCGAAACGGTCGAGATCGTGCGCGGCCCCAACATAAGGCCCCTGCCCGAAAACACGCCTCTTCCGGAGTCTCTGGCGGGAAAGGTGCTGCTCAAGGTGGGGGACAACATAACGACCGACCACATAATGCCAGCCGGCGCGAAAGTGCTGCCGCTGCGGTCGAACATCCCGGCGATTTCGGAATATGTGTTCACGGCGGTCGATCCGGAGTTTCCGAGGCGGGCGAAGGAGCTTGGAGGAGGATTCATACTCGGCGGAGAGAACTACGGGCAAGGCTCCTCACGGGAGCACGCGGCCCTTGCGCCGATGTATCTGGGGGTCAAGGCCGTAATCGCGAAGTCCTTCGCCCGAATCCACCGCCAGAACCTCATCAACTTCGGCATCCTGCCGCTAAAACTTGCCGATGCAGCCGACTACGACCGCATCAGCCAGCTTGACGACATCGAGATCGCGAACATGGCCGATATCCTCAAACGAGGCGAAACCGAGTTCGATCTAACCGATAAGACTTCCGGCATCAAGGTCAAGCTCACCCACGATCTTTCCGAGCGTGAGCGAGAGGTGGTGCTTGCGGGGGGAAGGCTGAACTACATCAAGGCGAAATCCAATAGTGCCCAAAAATAGTGCGGTGTCTAGTCTCTGCACGAAGCCTTCAATACGACAAACCCATTCCTAACAACCAGAACATGGTCGGTGTTTGGCTGTGCCCCGGGAGCCGCTACATCTACCAAGTTTTCTATGATCACGAAACTGAGTTTCCGCAGCACGCACCGTAACCTGGGCTACAGGTTCCCTCGCCCCTGGGGGAGAGGGCTAACATCTCGTCAATAGTATCCGCGAACTCAGAGGTGTCCGTCAAATCGGGTACAGTTCACTCGACACCGCTTCTAGAGAGCAAGTTACTAGGAGTAGTATGACGGCCCCCGCCATCACTTGTGGCGGGGGCCGTTGAATTGCTATAAGTAGCTATGTGCAGGCCGTGTTACGGATTAGTTGTCGATATGGGCTTGGCTGTCGCCGGGTTGCCCGCTTCGGGAGGCGTAACTACCTCCGCGGCCTGCTTCTTGATAACGCTGGGCAGGTTCTTGTAGCGATCGTAGTTGATCGTGATGTCAGCTTTCTTGGTGAAGTCGCGGAGCTGATCGCGGAACTTGCCGTTCATGGAGCCCTGTCTGAGAGCCAACTGCTCCTTGATCATGTCCTTGACTTCGTCAAACGATGTCGTCTTCGGCGGGCGCTTCTGGTCAGTTCTCAAGATCACCCAGCCGCCGGCGGCCTGGAACGGCTTGCTGAAAGAGCCTGTCGGAAGGCTGAACGCGGTATCGCGGATCGGCTTGGGTATCTGCGAGTTTTCCTTCGCGAGCCAGTTCAGCTTGCCCTGGGTTTCCTTCGCGCCGGGTGCCTCGGACATTTTCATGGCCACAGTCCCAAAGGCGGTGCCGTCGCTGAGCAGTTTGTAGGCCTTGTCCACCTTGTCCTTCTTCGCGGTAATTATCGCGCTGATCATCACCTGCTCAGGGCGCTTGAGCGGGGAGTTCTTCGCTGCCAGCGCCTGATCATAGGCCTTCTTCACCTCGGCATCTGAGATATTCACGCCCTTGGTGATGATGTTGATAAGCGCCTGTTCGGAGGCGACCTTCTTCTTGAAGTCCTCCATCGTGAGTCCCTGCCGTTGCAAAGCCTTGGCCAGGTTCCCCTCGCTCTGCTTCCGCGCGGCCTCGATCTTCTTGTTGACCTGCGCTTCGGTGGTGGCGACGCCCTCTTTCTTCGCAAGCTGCTGGACGAGCATCTCACCGATGATCTGCTCCATCACGTACTGGCCGGCAGGCTGCACGCCCCTCGGAGTCTGCACCGGGACCATCTCCAGCCTCGAATAGAACTCCTCTTTCATCACTTTCTCGCCGTTGACCCTGACGAGCCCTTTCCTGCCGCAGCCGGCAAGAGTCGAGACCAATACCGCCAACGCCAACAAGGCAACAAGGCTAATCCTCATTCTGTGCATTAATTGCGCTCCTCTCGATGTATGAAGTTCGGAAAGAACAGTTACGAGTTTTCGAGTTGCGTGTTGGAAATCCATAACCCATAACCCGTAACCCGTAACCCGTAACCCGCAAACTTATTAGTGAAACAGCGCCATGTCGCGCTGGAGATAACCGCGCAGCCGTAGGACCGCCTGAGTGTGAAGCTGATAGACTCTCGACTCCGACACTTCGAGGATCTTGCCGATTTCCTTGAACGTCAGACCCTCGTAGTAATAAAGTGCGATCACCAACTTTTCGCGATCCGGGAGGCGGTCGATGCCCTCGCCCAGCGATACCCGCATGGCGCCTGATTCGACATCGCCCGAGGTATCCGCCGAATCGTCGCTCACCACGTCCGCCAGGTGAATCTTCTCGTTGCCCTCGCTGGAGAGCACCACGTCATCCAGGCTCAGCAGCGATGCGCGGCCCGTATCGGCGAGCAGCACGTGGAAGGCGTCTATCTCCATCCCCATAGCCTCGGCCACCTCTTCCTCGGTGGCCGGCCTGCCGAGCCGGCTTTCCAGGTCCAGATAGGTCCGCTCGAGAGCCTTCACCCTCTCCCGGACCGAGCGCGGGACCCAGTCTTCCTCTCTGAGCATTTCAAGGATCGCACCGCGTATCAGCGCGATGGCGTAGGTCTCGAACTTCACCTCGCGCTTGGTATCGAACTGGTCGATAGCCTTGATCAGCCCGATAATCCCTGCGCTGATCAAGTCGTCCCGCTCAACATTCGGCGGCAGACTGGTAACAACTCTGCCCGCTGTTATCTTGACGAGGTACGCATAGTGTTGAATCAGCGTATCCCTCGCTCGGGTGTCACCGACACCCTTATACTTATGCCATATCACCTGGAGGTTAGGTGCGCTCATCGGCCCACTTTCCGTGACTCGGATGCGGCTTGCGGAACTGTGTTTAACATAAACACAACCTCATCCGGCATTTTGAGCTTCATTGTACATGACACACCGAGGCATGTCAACACAAAGTGAACCAGGTGGGCCGCTACCCAACCCGTAACAAACTCTAATACGTTCGGCCAGGGCGCCATGATTCCCAAACACAGCAGGAATTGCGGATTATGACAGAATGGAGGGTCTCTGATGGATTATCGGCTGGAAGGCGGCATGAGTTAAGCGGGACGTTCGGCCCGGTGCAATGTAATAAACGCGATCTCCGGCGGGCACAGCAGCCGTATGTGAATACGGCTCGTTCCCACGCCCCTGCTCACGAACAGCACGCTGTGGCCGGTGTCTCTTCGCAGGATGCGCTTGAGGTCGTCAGGGGTGTAGAGGCCGTCGTTGAGGCGCTTATTGGCGCGCATGTGTGTCCAGAATTTCCTGACCCCCGGAAAGCGCACCTGGCCGCCGTGAGTATGGCCGGCGAGAATAAGATCGGCGCCGTGGTCGATCCCTTGAGGAGTGGTCGACGGACAGTGCGTCATGTATATAATGTAGTCGCTGGAGTCCACGCCCTGGAACGCGGCCTCGACGTCCGCATACCGTGAATAAGCATCATCTACGCCTACGAGCGTGATCTTCTGATCCCCTCGCCAGATCGAAGTTGACGAGTTGATCAGGATGTTGTTACCCTCGAACGACAGCGCCTGGACCAGCATCGAGGTGTCGAGCCAGGGCTTGCGCTCGGAATTGCCGAGCACCGTATAAATGCCGTCACGCAGTCGGACGGTCGAGCAGACCCGCCTGAAGATATCCGACGCCCTCGGCTCCTTGGTCACATCCCCGGTAATCAGGCAGGCGTCGAACTCATGGCTGCCGATGATCTCCATCGTCCGCTTCTCCAGCAGGCCGAGCTTGGTGAGGTGGAGGTCCGATAGATGGAGGATCGAGTAGCCGTCGAACCCGGGCGGCAGGTTCGGAAACGAGAGATCGAGCTCCCGAACCTGTATATTGAACTGCTCCACGAGCATCGAATAGCCGATAACTCCGGCGGCGGCCCCACTCCCCGCTATGGCAAGTATTGTGTTAACTTCCAAAATCCCCCGCTATTTCAGCTTCCCGGCCAGCCACGCTAGGTTGTCGGCGAACCGATCCACGGTCACCAGGCCCTCGGTGTCGTTCTCGACCTCGCCGGGTGTGCGTCCGAAGGCGATGTTCCAATAGGTCGAGCCGGGGACGATCATATCGTTAATCATGAACCAGAAGAGAAGCTGCGCGAACGTGAAGTTCTGCCCCGCACGGCGCGCCACCACGATCGGCCCGCCGATCTTGCGCGAGAGAAAGTTGCCGTTGACACGAGATACGTATCCTGCACGGTCCAGTAGCGCGGTAATCTGGGCGGTGGCTGAGCCGAAATACACCGGCGAGCCGACCACTATCACATCGGATTCCCTGATCGCGTCGAGGACGCCCTGGAAGTCGTCGTCCTTCTGGACGCAGGTTCCATCCTGCCGCTCGCCGCAAACGCCGCATGCGATGCAGGGCTTGATTTCCTTGTCGCGCAGAGGAATGAATTGCGTTTCGATGCCTGCCTGTTCCATCCGACCCAGGCAGCGCTTGATGAGAATCTCCGTGTTGCCCTCGCTTCTGGGACTTCCACAAATGCCGATTGCTTTCAAATAGGTTACTCCATCCACAGATACTCCGATCCCCGCCCAACTGCAAGTATATATAACGGGCTTACAGCACGTCAAGAGCCACTTGATAGGCATTTACCCCTAATTTCCCGCCCCAAGGCAGCCTATCATTACGTTAGTATTGGTATTGACCAAAGGGTGCGGTTACCGAAGTTGACCGGCATTTCTGAAATTCAACTGGATTACATATACTTCTTCTACGGCCTGGGGTTTATCATGCTGGCCGGGGTCTGCTTTCGACTGCTGTGGACCGCCAAGGATGCCACGGCCAACATCGCCGCGTCCGAAGGCCGCTATCGCAGCTTTGTCGACGGCTGTCCGAGCGTGGTGGTATTTGCCGACCGGGAAGGGCGCCTTACGAACGCAAACCAGGCCGGGCTCGGCGGGCTGGGTTTCCCGGAAGCCGAAATGGCTGGCAAGCGATTTGTGGACCTTTGGACGAAGCCCGTACGGGCCATCGCCGGAAACGCGGTCGCGCTTGTGATGGAAGGCAAACGATGTTCGTTCGAGGCTGACTATGTCCGCCCCGACGGCCGCTCGATTACCTATTATGTGGTTTTGAACCCGATCACCGACCGAAAGGGCGGCATCGCCGGGTTCGCCGGAATATTGACCGACGTGACCGACAGCAGACACGCCGAACGGATGCTGGCAGTTGAAAAAGAGCGCCTGGCAGTCACCCTGCGCTCTATCGGCGACGGCGTAATTGCCACCGACACCAACGGCAGCGTCACCCTCGTGAACGGCGTGGCGGAGAAGCTTACGGGATGGACCGAGGTGGAGTCGATAGGCAGGCCGCTTAATGAGGTGTTCAAGATAATCCACGAGATCACGGGGGAAGAGGCCCCGAATCCCGTGGAGCAGGCGCTCAAGACCGGAGACCCGGTGGAACTGGCTCACCATACCGCTCTGATCTCGAAGGACGGCTCGCGGAGAAGCATCGCGGACAGTTGTGCTCCCGTATGGGACGTCGATGGGAATATGATCGGTGTCGTGCTGGTGTTCCGGGACGTCACCCAGCGAATGCGAGCCGAGGATGCGCTGCGCGACAGCGAGGCCAAGTTCCGAGCCATTATGAGCACCGTCGCCGACGCGCTGATTATCATTGATAACAACGGCCGCGTCTCGTATTGGAACCCGGCGGCCGAGAGAATGTTCGGCTACTTGGACGACGAAGTCATAGGCCGCAATTTGCACAGCATCGTTGCTCCCCCAAAATATGTCCTAGCCTTCAAGGAAGCATTCAAGCGATTCAGAACAACCGGGGAAGGGGATGCGGTCGGCAAGACCTTGGAACTCGCGGCCCTGCACAAGGATGGCCGGGAGTTTCCGGTGGAATTGTCGATCTCCGCATTCAAGATCGGTGATGAATGGTTTGCAACGGGGGTTGTGCGCGACATAACCGAACGAAAGCAAGCGCAGGGGGCACTGGAGGCAAGCGAAGAGCGCTACCGCACACTGTTCAGCAGTATGAGTGAAGGGTTCGCCCTGTGCGAGATTATTTGCGATGAGAAGGGCAAGCCATGCGATTGGCGATACCTCGAGGTAAACCAGGCGTTCGAGCAAAACACGGGCCTGATGGCGGACCAGGTGGTTGGGAAGACGGTGCTTGAGGTCCTGCCGAACATAGAGTCCTCCTGGATCGGGTGCTACGGCGAAGTTGCCCTGACTGGAAAGCCGACCCGCTTTGAAAATCGTGTGGAGGAACTCGGCAGGGACTTTGAGGTGTTCGCGTTCAGCCCGGCAAGGGGACAGTTTGCTGCCCTGTTTGTCGATACCACCGAACGCAAGCGCGCCGAGGAGGCCATCAAGATCCAGACCTCCGCGATGAACGCGGCGAGCGACCAGATTGTAATTACCAACGTCCATGGCGTCGTCGAGTTCGTCAATCCCGCTTTCGAGAAGGAAACCGGCTTCAGCATAAACGAGGTTATCGGGAAGACCCCGCGCATAATGAAGTCCGGTAAGCACGACGCCGAATACTACAACAATCTGTGGCTGACCATCCTCAACGGCAAACCCTGGAGCGGCGAGATAACCAACCGTCGCAAAGACGGCAGCATCTATGTGGAGGACATGACGATCACTCCGATCAAGAACGATAGTGACGTGATCGAGCACTTCGTCGCGGTCAAGCGCAACATCACCCTCAAAAAAGCATACGAAGAGCAACTCGACTACCTGGCCTATCACGACCCACTCACGGGACTGCCGAACAGGCTGCTTTTCAGCGACAGGCTGACCCAGCGGCTGGCCCAGGCCCAGCGCGGACAGTCAATGATCGCGGTTATGTTCCTCGATGTCGACCGGTTCAAGTTGATCAACGACACGCTCGGCCACAATATCGGCGACCTCCTCCTGCAGGGCATGGCCGAACGGCTTCAGGCGTGCGTGCGAGAGGCTGATACGATCGCGCGAATGGGCGGTGATGAGTTCACGATTATCCTTGCCGACGTTGTCGATCCCGAGGCCGCGGGGGAAGTTGCGCGGAGGGTCCTGCGCGCGGTCGCTTCGCCGTTCGTGTTCGATGAACACGAACTCTATGTGACGACCAGCATCGGTATCAGCATATACCCGGCCGACGGCACGGACGTCGAGACCCTGGTCAAGAATGCCGACACCGCAATGTATCGGGCCAAGGAAAAGGGCCGAAACATGTGCCAGCTCTATACGGAAGCGTTCAACGCCGCCGACGTGGAGCGAATGACGTTGGAGAATAATCTTCGAAGGGCGGCGAAACGTGAGGAGTTCCTGCTGCACTTCCAGCCGCAGGTGGATATACGAACAGGCGAGACGCGCGGCAGTGAGGCTCTGGTACGTTGGCGACATCCCGAATATGGGCTTGTACCTCCTGGCAAATTCATCCCGTTAGCCGAGGAGACAGGTCTCATCGTCCCGATCAGCAAATGGATTATAAAGGCCGCCTGCGGACAGAACAAGGCATGGCAGGACGCCGGCTATCCCCCGATTACCATCGCGGTCAATATATCCGCGAAGCACTTCCATCAGGAGGACCTGGCGGCCACCGTCGGAAGCGCCTTATCCGAGACCGGCCTGGACCCTCAGTACCTCGAATTGGAGCTCACCGAGAGCGCCTTGATGCAGAACCCAGATCTCGCCGTCGACGTGCTTGGCAAACTCAAGGAAATGGGCGTCAGGATATCAGTCGATGATTTCGGCACGGGCTACTCATCGCTCAGCTATCTCAAGAGGTTCCCCATTGACGCGGTCAAGATTGACCAGTCATTCGTGCGCGATATCACCACCAATCACGACGACGCGGCCATCGCGGGGGCCGTGGTCGCCATGGCCCACAGCTTGAAGCTTAAGGTAATAGCCGAAGGGGTGGAAACCCTGGAGCAACTCGAGTTCTTGAGATCACTCAAGTGTGACGAGGTCCAGGGCTACTTCATAGGCAGGCCCGTGCCGGCTGAGGAGTTCGGCCAGCTTCTTGAAGATGTCCACACCCCTCACCCAGCCACGTTCCGACCAGCAGCCTAGGAATTTCGGGTTGGCGAAGGGACCTTGAATTTCCTGCTCCGATGTCACGAACCGCTTCTTGTCGGCGTGGCACATCAGTTGGACCGCGTGGCGGCCTGAGTAGAGGCAGGGGGGCACGCCGCCTCCGGGCATGACCCACTGGCCCGCCATGTAGAAGTTTGAGAGGCCGGGCAGCTTGCGTTCAATCGAGGCTAATCACCTCGGGAGTCGGCAGCCAGCCTTCGTATGCGCCGATTATGATAACGGATTTCTCAGGCATATATCCTCCGTCCGCGCCGCATTACCTAATGTCACGGCCTTGCCCTTCTTACCAGCGACCACGACCTCAGCCACAGCCCCACCATTACGACCGGATAGAGCAGGATTCGGGGGCTGCGGGAGTCGTACTTGAGGAAGTAACGGAGCATGCTTCTATGGTGCTGCTTGATCATGGGGATGGGGTTCTTGTCACTCGCCGCGCCGATCCTGTGCGAGACTGACGCCATCGGGAAGTATACCACCCGCCAGCCGCCCTCGTGGGCGCGTCGGCACCAGTCGATGTCCTCGCAATACATGAAGAACCGCTCGTCCAGCAGGCCGATCTGCTCGAATGTCTCCCGCCGGACCATCAGCGCGGAGCCCGAGAGCCAGTCAACGTCGGTCGCCGCATCATGCGCCCAGTTGGTCATCAGATACTCACGGACAAAGCGATTGTTTGGAAAGAGCTTGCCGAAGATCGTGTGGCGGAATACCGCCGCGACCATCGTGGGGAAATGCCGCGCCGAGTACTGCAGGCTGCCGTCGGGATTGAGCACTTTCGGCCCCAGAATGCCGACATCGACGTGCGCATCCATATAATCGACCATCTTCCGAAGGACGTTCGGCTCGAGCATTCGGCAGTCGGGGTTTACGAGCATCACGTATCGGCCACTCGATTCCTTAATCGACTGGTTATGTGCCGCGCCGAAGCCGAGGTTCTGGTCGTTCCTGATCAGATGGGCCTGGGGATACTCGGACTCGACAACGCCTGTGCTGCAGTCGGTCGAGGCGTTGTCGACCACGATTACCTCGCAGTTCACCGACCCGTCCTGCTCAAAAACCGACTTCAGGCAGTCGAGCAGCTCGTCACGGGTGTTCCAGTTGACAATGCTTAAGGTCACATCGACCATGTTTTTCAGCCTCTCAGCGCCTTACTAGCGTGGGTGCAAGCCAGGGTGAAGTAATATACGGGTGCGAACACGCGCCTTCTGAAGTGCTTCCTGTAGAACTTGATAAGCGACTCGTGCGACTCACGCGACATCTTTCGCCTGTCTACTTGTCTCGTGCTGGACGCTCCGTGATGGATCATCACGGCATCCGGCGTGAAGTAGACTCTGTACCCCATCTTCTTCGCGCGATAGAGCCAATCCACCTCGTTGAAGAATACGGGGAACTGCTCATCGAACACACCGACCTCGGTAAGCGCCCGGCCACTTATTATGAGGCACGAGCCCATCGGTTGGTCCACCTCGGCGGTTTCGTCGTAGTTGAAATACGTCATGCGATATGCCCCAAATATCCTGCTTTTGGGGAAAATCTTTGACACACCTATATATTCCCATGCTATGGGACCTGGATAGGGGAAGCCGCGCACGGAGCGGTCGATGCCGCCGTCCGGCCGCACCAGCTTCGCTCCAGCCGCCGCGGCGTCGGGGTGGGATTCCATGAAGCCGACCAGCGTCCCGATCGCCCCCTCGGTTACCTCGGTGTCTGGGTTCAGCAGGAGTATATAATCGCCCCTGGCCGCCGCGAACGCCTGATTGTTGCCTCTGGCATAGCCTAAGTTCTCATCGTTGCGGATTAATTGCACGTCCGGGAACTCGACCAGGAAGAGGGCCTCGTCGAGATCGCCTGACGCGTTATCGACGACGATGACCTCGTAACCGAACGCTGGGGCGTTTCGTCTGATGGATGCCAACAGCACGGAGAGCAGGCCGGTGGTGTTCCAGTTAACTATCGCAATCGATAATCGCACGGCGTCGGCCGTGTCAAGTATGGGTTTCACAACTCCATTATATGGGTCTCTGTGAAGGGGGGTCAAGGAATTGCGGATTTTGGGCAATCCGAAATCCGCAATCCAAAATCGTTAGATGTATGCCTTGTATACGTCGTCGTGCTCGCGGACTTTGTCATCGACCTTGATCCCGACGTTTTGCCCCTCGCAGGCCTCGTCCACCTGCTTGTGCTCAATCTCGATCGAGTTTACTACTTCTTCGAGGTCGGTGGTGTGGCCGATGATGTGAATTCGTTCGCCCTTGTGCAGACACCCGTTTTGAATCTCTATTGCCGCCACTCCGAGGTGATCGTAATAATGCGTAACACGTCCGATTTTCTCTTCCATTTTGGGTTCCTCCTCATCATTAAGATGATACCCGTGGGCAATCCCTCCGGAAACGTGCGCGGATATGGCCGCCGAACTCTTTACATTCGGAGGCGATCCCTGTATAATAACCTACGGTAAACCTGGGCGGTTAGATCAGGGGGAGATCGCTTCGTTGACACCGAAGAGGCCATTGGTTCAAATCCAATACCGCCCACCACATTCCTCCGCTCTTCTCCACATTCCCTGAAACCCCGGCTGTCGGCACGCATCGCCAAAGGAGTAATCCGACTCAACAGCGAATTACTAATGTGGCACTCACACGCCCATTCCTACGGAGGCAATATGTACGACAGGCTTCTAACCTCGATCCCGCGCACGTGCTTCCTTGCGGCCATCTTGCTGCTTGCCGCGAATGTGATCGCCGCGCGGGCCGCGTCTGACGATGTTACCCGCCAGACCAACGCCGCGGTGGATGCGGTCAGGCCGGCATTGATTATGATCCACATGGTCTCAGCCGATTTCCGCCAGGGGCGTGAGCTTAAGGCCGAGTCGGCGGGAAGCGGCGTGATTATCTCGCCGAAGGGCTACGCGGTCACGAACCATCACGTCGCCGCCGACGCCGAGCGCATCGTGTGCACCCTCGCGGACAAGAGGGAGGTCGAGGCAAAGCTGGTCGGCACGGACCCGTTGGCGGATATCGCGGTAATTAAGCTCGCGTCCCCCGACGGCAAGCCGTTTCCGTGCGCGAAGTTTGGCGATTCCTCGAAGCTGCGAGTTGGGGATCGCGTGTTTGCCATGGGCTGTCCCCTCGCCCTGTCCCAATCGGTCACCACGGGTATCGTCAGCAACAAAGAGATGATGATGCCCTCCTATATGTCCAGTGATGAGTTTAGGCTCGCCGGAGAAGATGTCGGCTCGATAGTCCGCTGGATCGGCCACGACGCGCTGATACGTCCGGGCAACTCCGGCGGCCCGCTGGTAAGCCCCGCCGGCGAGATCGTCGGTATAAACGAGATCAGCTACGGCTTGTCGGGCGCTATACCGAGCAATCTCGCCAGGGACGTGGCGAACCAGCTCATCAAGCGCGGCAAGGTGGTCAGAAGCTGGCTCGGGCTGGAGGTTCAGCCGCTTCTCAAATCGTGCCGCCTGAAGAGCGGTATTCTGGTCAGCGGCGTTCTCGACGGCTCGCCCGCGCAAAAGGCCGGGTTCAAGTCGGGCGATATACTCCAGGAGTTAGGCGGCCGCGGGGTATCCGCCCACTTCAAGGAAGAGGTGCCGATCTTCAATCAGTTCGTGGCCGTGATGCCTGTCGGCAAGACAGTCAGCGCGAGGGTGAATCGCGGCGGTAAGAACATAAGCCTCAAGGCGGTCACAGCCGAACGCCAAAAGGCAGAGGATAAGCAGCACGAGATCAAGAGCTGGGGAATCTGCACGTCGAACATTACCTATCTTATGCAAAAAGAAATGCAGCTTCCTTCGCAGGATGGGGCGATGGTGACCGGTGTCCTGCCGAGCGGCCCGGCCGGGTCGGCGAAGCCGTCGCTGCGTGAAGGTGATGTGATAGTGAGCGCCGGTGGAAAGCTAGTCAAGGACGTCGCCGCGCTCCGCGCGATCACAAAGAATGTCACCGAGGGCCATACCGATCCTGTTCCGATTATGGTCAACTATCGCCGGAACGAAAAGGACTACGCCACTGTCGTTAAGATCGGCAGGAAGGAGATCTCACGGGCCGGGACTGAGGCGACAAAAGCCTGGCTTCCAATCGATCTCCAGGTGCTTACCAGTGATCTTGCCCAGGCGCTGGGTGTCCCCGGCAAGACCGGCGTTCGCATTACCCAGGTCCACCCCGGCACGAGCGCCGAAAAGGCCAGGCTGAAGGTCGGCGACCTGATAGTGAAGCTGGACGGTGAGGCCGTGCCCGCTGACCAGCTTGGGGACGAGGAAGTCCTGCCGAGTCAGATTCGGCAGTATGACATCGGCGCGGAAGTTGTCCTGGGTGTCATTCGCGACGGCAAGTCGATGGATGTCAAGGTGATTCTCGACGCCTGCCCGAGGCCCGCGAGGGACTATCCAAAGTACGAGGATGAGAACTTTGAGTTCACCGCGCGCGATATTGCATTCTCCGACCGAACGGAGGGGCCGGTGGAGAAGGACGCGAGCGGGGTGTACGTGGAGTCGGTGGTCGAGGGAAGCTGGTGCGCCCTGGCGAATATGCGCTCGGGCGATGTCATCACGCAGATCGACGGCGCCTCGGTAAGCGGACTCGACAGCCTCAAGCAGACCATGTCGCGCATCGCCCGCGCGAAGCCGAAGCATGTGGTCTTCAAGCTCAGGAGAGGAATACACACGCTTTTCGTGGAAGTTGAACCGGACTGGCCCACGCTTTGAAAGGAACCGGATCACGACAATGAAGCTTACAATAGCCGCTTTACTGATCGCGCTGTCGCTTTGCACGGCCTGCCTTGCGGACGTGCCGGAGGACGGTCGGAAAATCGCGGAAGCCAACAAAGACGCCGCGGTAACCGTGCAGTTGGTCCTCGAATCGAAGATGTCGTATCAGGGCGAGACCCAAAAGCACGAGAACAAGATGAACGCCACCGCCACAGTGATCGACGCCTCCGGGCTGACCGTGACCTCTCTCTCGCAGATCGAGCCGCCGTTCGGCTCGGGGATGGAGCGGGAAGGCGGGTTCAGTATGACCATAGATGTCGTCGACGCGAAGATCCGGCTCAGCGACGGGACAGAGATCGCCGCCGATGTCGTGCTGCGCGACAAGGACCTCGATCTGGCATTCTTAAAGCCCAAGAAGGTTCCCGAGACGCCTCTCGCTTACGTCGATTTGCAGAACGCCGGTACCCCTCAGATGCTTGACCAGGTGGTTACCGTCTCGCGGCTCGGTCAGGCGGGCAGTCGGGCGCTGGCGGCGGACTTTGCCAGGGTGCAGGCCGTGGTCACCAAGCCTCGCACGTTCTACATCGTGAGTAATGCCATCGAGCTCGGATGCCCGGCATTTACCCTCGATGGGAAGCCGGTCGGCATCGTGATAATGCGCACCTCCCGAGGCGAGGGTGGGGGAGACGACGACATGTCCGGGCCTATGGGTTTTGGAGACACGCTTTACGCCGTGCTGCCGTGCGCCACCGTCCTCAAGGCTGCCCAGCAGGCGAAAGAGAGCGCCTCGCCCAACAAGCCGGCCCCGGCGCCCGCTCCCGGCAAGTAGCGGTAGTCATAAATCTCCGTAAGCTGGTTGACATATACCAGTTCCTGGGATAGAATGACGTGTTCAAAGGCTCTGTGAAGCAATTCACAGAATGTCCTTATACACCTCGACTAGCCAGAGAGGATGTGACAACTGAGATGGGAAGCAATGCGAAAGTGCTTGTTGTCGATGATGACCCTGACATGCTCGGCGCCACGCGTTTGTTCCTGGAGGCTCGCGGCTTCCGAGTGGTCACGGCGCAGAGCCCCGGGGAGGGTCTGCGACGGCTCGAAGAGGAGGAGCCGGACGTGGTTGTCCTGGATGTAATGATGCCGAACAGCACGGAAGGTTTCCAATGGCTGTTGAGGCTCAGGCAGCACCCTGACACGAAGCTGCGGGAAGTTCCCGTGATTATGCTGACCTCGATCCACGAGACCACCCGGATGCGGTTCCACGAGGGCGACGCGGATGAGACCGGCGACTATCTCCCCGCTCAGGCGTTCTTCGACAAGCCGGTGGACCCTGACCTGCTGGCCGCGAAGATAGAAACTCTGCTGGCCGGCAAGAGCGCCGGATAGGGCCGCCGAGATGGAAACGGCGCGCGCACGAGATGTCGGCGTCGTGGCGTCACTTGAGAACGATTCCGTGGACGAAAACCTGAGTCTTTCGCAGGTCGAGCTTATCGAGCGCATCCGCTGGCTCATCAGCCTGCGCTGGCTCGCGTTCGTCGGTGTAATCGTAACGATACTGATCGCGCGGGCCGCCTTCGAGTCGGCGCTCCCGTGGAGATGCCTGCTCCTTACCGCGCTCACAATTCCGCTTTACAACTTTATCTTCTACCTGCACTGGTATCGCGCGAACCACGTACAAGGACGGCACTTGGAGCGCACGTCGGCGATTCAGGCCAATGTCCAGATACTTTGTGACCTGGCGGTCCTGGGGGCGCTGATCCACTACTCGGGCGGAATCGAGAACCCGTTCGGCTTCTACTTCGTGTTCCATATGGTCATCGCGAGCGTTCTACTGTCCCGAAGGGCGGCTTTCGCCCAGGCAACGGTGGCTCTGGCGATATTTTTCCTGGTCGCGTTTGGTGAGTATAGCGGCCTGCTCGCGCACTATGAATCGCCGAGCGGACTCCAGATAGGCCGGCTCCATGCGAGCGGCATGGCCGTCTTTGCCGCGACGTGGGTGATGGCTACTTGCCTATATGTTACCGTATATTTGGCCACTTCTATCGCGAATCGCCTGAGGCGGCGTGAGGACCAGGTCACTGCGCTCTCTCGGGAGGTCAACCGTCACGCTGACGAACTGCAGATAAGTTATGACAAGCTGGCCGAGGCCGACCGGGCCAAGTCCGCGTATATGCGCAAGGTCGCACACGAACTGCGATCTCCACTTGCGGCTGTCGACCAGCTCTTGCGTGCGGTGGCTGATGGGCTGCAGGGCGATATCACCGAGCAGGCTCACGATACCATCGGCCAGGCCCGCCGGCGGGTGCAGGGAGGGCTATCGCTGCTGATGGACCTTCTCACGCTCGCGGCGGCGCGGGAGGCTCGTCTCGTCTCGGAGTGGGCCGATGTGGACCTCCGTTCGGCGCTCAATGGGGTTGTGGGAGCGCTGGGGGCCGTAGCGGAAGCCCGCCGCGTGACGATAACGACACGCATCGCGGATGATGTGCCCTCTGTGCACGCCGACCATAAAGGCATGGAGGAGTTGCTGACGAACCTGGTCGGGAACGCGGTCAAGTATTCATACGAGGGTGGCACGGTGGAAGTCGATATATCCGTGTCGGGCCACACCGTGAAAATCGAGGTCCGCGATTCGGGAATAGGTATAGACGAGGCGGACCTGGAGAAAGTTTTCAGCGAGTTCTATCGTTCCGAGAACGCCCGGGAGTTCACTCGGGACGGCACCGGGCTGGGACTCCCAATAGTTAAGAGCATTGTCGAGGCCCACCGGGGGACGGTCGATGTCGAGAGCCGAAAAGGCGCGGGCACGAAGTTCACTGTCCGGCTGCCGGTGGGGACGATAGAGGGGATAGGACGGACTAGAAGTTAGAAGTTAGAGGTTAGAAGGGAAGGGACCTGCTCGTCGGGGTTTGAACCCCGGACGCGAGTTCCCCGGGCTTAAGCCCGCATGAGAAGGTGTGAGGAGAGGAAGACATGCGCTACATAGTCAATCACAGACCGCCCTCGTGGGCAGGAAGCCAGACCATAAGGGATGGGTACGGCCACGATGTCTATAAGCTGGATGGGCGGACCCTGGCCACCGGAAGCGAGCTCGTATTCAAGGAGATGACCGGCAGGGAACTCGCCGTGATCAAGCGCAAGGTTTCCGAACACCATCACGATTACGAGCTGTACCTTGGGGGAGACCTGTTCGCGATCGTCAGCCAGGATTCATTCAGCTTCAAGCACTGCGAGTTTCGTCCTGCCCCCGACACCCCGGCTGAACTTCTGGCCGAGGGTAATCTCCTCGACCACGAGTATTCATTTCAACGACACGGCCACCACGCGGCAAAGGTATCGAAGGACTGGTTTTCATGGGCGAACACGTATGGGGTGGATGTTGCGAACGGCGAGGACCCCGTGCTGATACTCGCTGCGGCGCTGGTGGTGGATTTGTGCCATCATGATGTGGATGTGCATTAGCGGTCGGGGGCAGGAATACCCCCGACCAACAGCAAATCGAAAATCCAAAATCACAGATACTTCCCCCGCCCCTCCTTCTTGAGTTCGTCCAGCAGCGCCTTAATGTCTTGGGACCTTCCCGCCGGCAGCACCAGCACTACGTCGCCGGCATCGACTATGACCATGTTGTCCAGCCCGATGGTGGCGACCAGGCGCTCTTTGGAGTGGATCAGGCAGTTGTGGGTGTCGACGCCGACGTGGTTGCCGATTACTGCGTTGCCATCCTCGTCTTTTTCCATGATTTCGTGGAGCGAGGCCCAGCTTCCGAGGTCGTTCCAGCCGATGGAGCCTGGGATGACGAAGATGTTCCGGGCGTGCTCGAGGATGGCGTAGTCCACGGAGATGCTGGGGAAGGCGTCGTAGACTTCCTCGAAGACTTTGGACTCATTGGGTGTGTCGATTGCGTTTTCGTAGCGGATCATGAGCTTGTGAATATCGGGGGCGCATTCTTTGAAGAGGCTCATTATGGTCTTGGCGCTCCAGATGAACATGCCGCTGTTCCAGACGTAGTGCCAGGAGGCTACATACTCCTCGGCGGTCTGGGGATCGGGCTTTTCCTTGAAGCTGATAGCCTTGTGCACCTCGATGTCATCGACCGTGCGGTGCGTTTCGGCCAACTGGATGTAACCGTAGCCCGTCGCCGCGCAGGTTGGCTTGATGCCGATGGTCACTATGTTCGGGCCGTCATCGGCGATCTTCTCCCCGACCTCCAGCAACCGACGGAACTGCTTCTCCTTGCTGATGATGTGGTCGGCGGGCGTCACGAGTATCACCGCGTTCGGGTCCTTGCGGTTTATGATCGTCGCGATGACCCCCACTGCGGGGGCGGTGTTCTTACCTATCGGCTCGCCAATAAAATTGCTTTCGGGGAGCCACTCAAGCTGTTCCCTAACGATCTTCTCGTGCGAGCGGTTCGCGATGATATATATATTCTCACGCTTGACCAGCGGCTCCAGGCGTTGGACGGTCTCCTGCAGAAGAGTGTTCTCGCTGTAGAGGCTGTGGAATTGCTTGGGCTTATGCTGTCGCGAGCTCGGCCAGAGTCTCGTTCCCGAACCGCCCGCGATGATTGCTGCGTACATTCGTTCCTCCCGGAGTTTATAGGTTATACCTCAATCTCTCATATTACTTATTGGCGTGTGGTCCGCTCAATCCTTCCCTTTTGTCGATACGAGGTTTGTTCAGGGTATGGTGAAACGCATAGGTCATGTGGGTAAACAATAGGGTCAGAATGCCAGAAGACAGGCTTACACACGGGCCATGCCGCCCGATACGCGGTGGTGCACACGTGAAGGACGCGAGCAATAACCACGGACAGGCGACCGGGCGCGAGGGGTGTGATCATCGGCGTCTAATGGCCGAAACCAACTCGGAGCTATATATCGCGCAGGTTCAAGCGTCAAGAATTGTCAGCACAAGCTTCGGGCAGGGTGTGTCTGATCTGCTCGGATACGACGTCGACGCACTGGAATCCGACCCCAAATTACGATTCAACATCGTTCACCCCTCGGACCGCGACCGCGTGCTGGCAGCCTTCGACCGCCTGCTGAGCGGGGAGCCTATGGCGGAGGTCTATCGCATATTTCGCGGGGACGGCCAGATGAGGTGGGTTCGCGAGACGGCTATGGCCGGAAAAGGTCCCGACGGCGACGTGAGCCGCATGGTTGGGCTTATTTCCGACGCGGGCGCGGAGAGGCCGGCGGCGCGGCCCGTCGTGGAGTACGGGCTGCTGCTGGAGGAGATCCCGACCGCCGTCGGTATACGCGACCTGGAAGGCAAGCTGACGTATTGCAACTCGGCCTATGCTCGTCTGTTCGGCTATGAATCAATTCAAGAGGTCATGCGCACTCGCTACGCCGACCTTGTGCTCCCCGAGGACTGGGATTTCTTCGTGAGAGAAATCCATCCGAAGATGCTCTCGGGTCCTTGGTCCGCGGAGTTGAAGCTTCTTCGGAGGGATTCGAGCCATATATATGTGAGAAAGGCTACTAAGGTTATCAAGGATGCGGACGGCAATCCGGTGGCGGTCTACGCGATACTCACGGATATCACCGAGTACAGGCGCGCCGAAGAGGCTTTGCGCGAGTCGGAGTGGCGGTTTCGGACAATAGCCGATTTCACCTACGACTTGGAGTACTGGTTGGACCCGCATGATCAGCTCGTCTATGTGTCTCCATCCTGCGAATGTATCACGGGGTATCCTCCCGAAGCCTTCTATGACGATTCCGCTCTGTTTTGGAAAATCATTCACCCAGATGACCGAGCGATGTTTGCTGAACATGTCGAGCGCCTGGCGAAACACCCTGAGGTGGCGCTGCTCGATTACCGAATTGTTCGTCGCGACGGGGAGTTGCGCTGGATCGGTCACGTCTGTCGCCCCGTATATGGGTCCGGAGGCGAACTGCTGGGGTGGCGCGCGAGCGACCGTGATATTACCGAACGCAGGAAGGCCGAAGAGGCACTCAGGCGAAGCGAGGAACTGTTGAGAGCGGTCCAGCAGTCACTTTCCGCGCATATCGCCGTCATCGACCGCAATGGCGACATTATAGCCGTCAACCAGGCGTGGGAACGCTTCGCACGTGAGAATGGTGACCCATCCCTCGAACATACGGGAGTCGGAGTGAACTACCTGGACGTGTGCCGGCGGGCGCGGGGTCCCTACTCCGAGGGAGCGGTCGAAGCGCTCAATGGTCTATTGGGTTTATTGGACGGGAGTATCGATCAGATTGAGATGGAGTATCCATGTCCATCCCTTACCGCGCCGGGTTGGTACATCATGCGCGCCGCGCCTCTGCAACATCCATTCGGCGGAGCGGTGATTACTCACACGGACATAACGGCGCGCAAGTTGATCGGGGAGGCGCTGCGGGAAAGCGAAGAGAAGTATCGCACGCTGGTGGAGAACGCTGATGCGATGATCTTCAGACTTGACAAGGAAACAAGACCGATCATGATAACCGGCCGAGCAGAGAGGATAGCGGAATTAAGGGCGGCAGAGGCGCTGGAAAACCCGGAGTTGTGGGCGGAAATCGTGCACCCGGATGATGTGGAGAAGATGCGGAACATGTATTTTCAGGCTGCAGCCACCGGAGAGCCGGGAAGTGGAGTGGTAAGGGTCATAAGCAAAACAGGCCAGACCATGTGGCTCCAGACACACATAAGCCCCTCCTGCGATGAGAACGGAAACCTGCTCTACTTTGACGGGGTGGCGCTGGACGTGACCAACCAGGTGGAGGCGCAACTACGCGACACCAGGCACGCGGCGCGAATGTCGGCGTTGACGGCGATCAGCCAGGCATTCGCTTCGTCTTTGGACATCGGGCGGATTCTCGATTCGACCACGAAGATGACCGCCGATGTGCTGGAGTGTGCGTGCACGGTGTTGACCATAGATCCGCAGTCCGGGCGAATGCACCATTCCACGATTCACTCCAAGGACGAAGCTTTGAGCTCGATAGTGGACCAGGCCCTGAAGGAGATTGCGCCCACAGCGGAAAACACCGTCTTGATAAGAGAGATCAGACCCGTGATCGTCCCCGACGCGGCAGCCGACGAATCGTCTCAGGTGCGAGAATTCGCTCATCAAACTGGGATTGGTTCCCTCCTTGCGGCCCCAACATTGGCGGAAGGTAAGCTGTTTGGGATTGTTGTGGCTGGACGCCACAAGGCAGCCCCGATATTCGATGAGGAAGACCTCTGGTTTATGACGGAGGTAGCATCACATGCGTCCGCGGCGCTCACTAATGCGGCGCTCTACAGGCGCCAGGCGCGAATAGCCGAAACTCTTCAGCGCAGCCTGATACCCGTCAGCGCGCAGGTGAAGGGTCTGGAGATAGCCACATGCTACTATCCCGCGCTGGGAGAGGTGGAGGTCGGCGGGGACTTTTTTGACATAATCGACTTCCACAATGGAACGGTCGGAGTCGTGGTGGCCGATGTATCGGGCAAGGGTATGGAGGCCGCCATGCACACGGCGGAGGCAAAGTATATGCTGCGCGGGTTCGTGCTTCAGAGCGCCGATCCCGGGTTCGTGATTTCGGCGCTTAACCAGGCCCTGTCGGTCTATTTGGAGGAGTTTACGTTCGTTACCCTGTTCTATGGGCTGATCGATTTGACCTCGGGCAAGATGGCATACGTAAACGCGGGGCACGAGCCCACGCTTATACTCCACCCCGAGGATCACCGCGTCCGGGAGTTGCTTCCCACTGGCCCAGTGATCGGCGTCATCGACAGCCAGAGCTACTCGTCTCACACGGTCGAGTTAACCAACGAAGACTTGCTTTTCAGCTATACCGATGGGGTTACCGATGTGCCCAACAACGGCGAGCGCTTCGGCTATGAACGTCTCGTGGAAACTGTCGCCTCGGCAGCCGTCAGCCTGTCGCACGAACTAATGACTCATGTAATAGAGACAGTCCGCGGCTTCGGTACCACGCGGCAGCCTGACGACCAGGTGATACTGGTCGTCAGGCTGGAATAACAAGGTTAGCCGTCTCCAGATACTACTTTCTCTTGCGGCGCAGACCGATAAGGCCGATCAGACCGGTTCCCATCGCTGCCATCGAACCCGGCTCCGGTACGCATATCGTGTTGACCCAAACCTCTTCGACGTTGGTTTCAAAGAGGATCGGTATGCTTATCTGCTCCGATCTCGGGTTGGGGCGGAGTTCGATCAAGTACTGATAGGTATACCAGTTGCCGCCCTCACCGATGATTCCTATCGGACCGGCAAGGCCGCCTGTGCTGCCCGCCGCGGTCGCCGTAGGTATCGCAGCCGGGCTCTTATCCGACGTGATCTGAATGAATATCCGCTTCAAAGGATTCTCTATCGGCGTATTCGGGCAATCGATAATTATTTCTCCACCATTGGGGAAGTACCAGGTCGTAATGCCCGTACCGCCCGGCCAAATGACCGTGCCTGGTATGCCGCCCTGCGCATTCAGCGTGGGATTCCCGTAGGGATTGTTCGAGATCGCGGGGTTGTACAGGTCGTGGGGGAATTCCCACGCTTGAGTTGTTGTGCCGGGGCCGTAGCGGTCCCACAGGGGTTGTCCCTGCCAGGAGTCCCAGCGGTCGATTGCCTGCGCGCCCGACGCCATGCAGGCAAGCAGCAACGCGACGATGACCAAGCGACAAATATTCGTTTTCATCTTCCTCTTCCCTTCCTTGTAACTTAAGACTATGTATAGCCCAGCTTAAGGAAGTATGACATGCGAATGCCCGTTTGTCAACTGGTAATTGGGGAATGATCGCACGCCAGGTTGAATAGCCTGCCCGAGAATGGTAACATATCGGTAGGCGCTCGACTGCGCGAGGACGATTATGGCACTGCGTGAAGATTTCGAAACCGTGATTTACCGCCAGAAGATGGCCCACAAGGCTTGGCTGAACAGGGTCTTTATGCAAGGCGTGCGGCCGACTGATGAAGTCTCCGAACTCGTGTGGGAGCTGCTGGTCACATATGGCGAATCCATAGACGATATCGACCGGGCAGGCGACGATATCTACAAGACCGCTTACGAACTCGCCGAAACCGTGCTTTCGGATATGCCGGTGGATCACGTGTTCAGAAATTACCGCGACAGCCTGCTGGATGCGGTGATCGAGTTCTCTGGCGGGAAGGGGCCGGACCCGATCAGGGCGATGGTGCGGTTCACCAATCTCATCTCCAGCGCCATATGCGAAGCGTACTCCGACCGGCTCAGGAAGACTATCCGTCACAGGCACGCGGAAGGCATCTCGAACGAACTCAAGATCGCCAAACAGATACAGAGCGCTCTGCTGCCGAAAGTGATTCCTTCCATTGACGGGTTCGATTTCGCGGGCAGGCTTAAGCCCGCGACCGAGATCGGCGGGGACTACTGGAGCATCAAGCATCATAAGAAAGACGGCATAGTTACCTTGAAACTCGCCGATATTACCGGCCACGGCATCGCGGCCGCGACGCTGGTGGCCGCGGTGAAGTTCATATCTGGAGGTTACTACAAAGGCTCGGAATCGGCGGCGGAGGTAATCGCCCGGACCAACACCGTGCTCACCCAAGAGACTCCACACGAGATTCTGGTGAGCATGGTCTACGCGTGGCTGAAGCCAGCTACCTGTGAGCTATCAATGGTCAACGCCGGGCATGCGCCGGTGTTTTTGTGTCACGATGGGCTCTGCGAGGACGTGCCGCTTACGGGTCCCTTGATGGGGATATCGGAGGACTCCGAATATGGGGAGAGGAAGTTCAAACTCAAGAAAGACGACATAGTCTTCTTTGGCTCCGACGGGATCATTGAAGCGGGCGTCGGTCAGCAGTTCGGGTTGGAACGATTGAAGATGCTCGTGATGAATAATACCCATTTGACCGCCGATGAGATTGCTGACAAGGTGGTCGACAGTGTCATGGACTATGCCAGGCAGCCGAACGATGATATTTCTTTGCTCCTTGTTAAGGTCACAAGTGATCCGCCTGAGCGCGAGTAGGGCGGTGCTGGTTGCCCTGCTGTGCGCGCTGACGCTGCTTTCGACCCGCGCTATGCCTTCAGACCTGTCTGACGGCCTCAGCGGGACCCTGCGCACCACCTACTTCACCATTCGCTTCGATGCCGACGACCCATACCTTGCCAGGCTCATCGCCGATGCCGCGCGGAATGAGATGATAAGAGTTTCCAAGGACCTTGGCTATCGACCCGAGCCTGGCAGGCCGTTTCAGTTAAACGTCTACCGAAGCCACTATGAGTTTCTTAGGGGGCAGAAGCTCCAAGGGAGCAAGTTCACGGTCGGGATAGCCATGAGCGGAAACCAGGCGATCTCGATCGATGCAAGCGGCACGCTCGTATTGCCTGAGACCGCTCTCGCGCACGAGATAACCCACGCGGTGATTTTCCGGATGCTCGGGCCGAAAGTAAACGCGCTGCCGTTGTGGCTCAACGAGGGTTTGGCTAAGTACGAGTCGGACGATTTCACCCGCGCGGACGGCACGACCGTTGCAAACGCCGCCGCCGAAGGCTCGCTGATCAGATTGGCACTCCTGGAAGACAATTTTCCGGAGGACCGCACCGACTTGGCTTATGCCGAGTCGGCTTTGGCGGTGAAGTATCTGGTGCGCAAGCACGGCAAGTCGGCGCCGAAAGTCCTGATGCGTGAACTGGCGCGCACCGGTTCGTTTGACGAGGCGATGAAGAAAGCCACCGGTAGGGCAGGGGACGTGTTCGCCGGCGAGTGGTACGCCTCGGCGACCAGGGAGTACCTGGCCTATCGAATAGTTCGCGTGGTACTGGCGACGGTCTCCGCGCTTATGGCGGTCCTTGCGATTCTTGCTTTTTTGGCCAGGCGAAAGCAGAAGATCGAGGCCGCGAGGCGGTGGGAACTGGAGGAGTTCGACGAGGCGATCCGCCGGCAGCAAGGGAACGATTGGAGCAGGTGACATAATATATGATGAATATCAAACCCCGTGTCGCGGGAGCCGGAATATGCTGCCTCGATCACATCATGGTAGCACCCCAGACGCCATACGGCGGCAGCGCGCACGCGAGCGACTATTACGTTCAAGGCGGTGGGCTGGCGGCGACAGCAATCGTCGCATGTGCGCGTCTGGGAGCCAAGTGCAGCCTGTTCAGCATTCTGGGTGACGATCAGGTCGGCGACCGGTTGATCTCCGAGTTGGGGACGGAGGGAGTCGCTACATCCCATATCGCGCGCCTTAAGGGGGTCAAAAGCCCGATCAGCCTAGTCCACGTCGATGAATTTTCCGGCGAGCGGACCATATTCCACTATCGCGATCCCGGCCTTGAGTGGAACGGAGAGCCGGGGGACTTCTCCGCGATCGAGAGATGCGGGGCGCTGCTGGTCGATCACTGCTACCCGAAGCTTGCGATATCCGCCGCGAGGTGCGCGCGGGAGCACGGCGTGCCTGTGGTATCGGATGTGCTGCCGCACAGAAGCCCGGAACTGGTCAGCTACATCGACATCATGATCCTGCCTCGGCATTTCGCTGTGAGCATTGGCTGCGAAAATGACCTTGACAGGGCGCTGGACGAGGTCCACAAGCTCGGGCCGGGCACGGCGGTCATTACCCTTGGCGCTGAGGGCTGGGTCTACTCCAACGCCTCGGGGCGGGGAAGGGGCCGGGCCTTTGATGTGGATGTGGTCGACACGACCGGCGCGGGGGATGTGTTCCACGGGGCGTTTGCCTATGGTGTTGCTCGCGGTTGGGATACGGCCAAATGCGGCGAGTTCGCGGCGGCCGCCGCGGCGATCAAATGCACCAGACGAGGCGGCAGGACGGGAATACCGTCGCTTGAGCAGACGCTCGAGTTCTTGAGGCAGAGAGGGAGTTTGGAATGGAATGGGCCGTAGGCTCTGGGTAGCTGTAGGTGTGATGGTACAGTACACCGTAGGCCCTGAGTAGCCCAGTAGGAGTTAGCTATGAGATAGAAGGTCTGTTGGGCGTATCGAAGGGCTGGGTAGTTCTCAACCAAAGCCTGTGCCTTCGCAACCGCCCTTCGATACGGTCTTGGGGCCTACTCAGGGCTTACGGGGTTACTGGTCCAATGTATACTGCGGGCGACCACTACATTTCACTACTTCAGCTTGGGTATTCCTCCCAGGAGCTTTCTGAGTCTGCGGCATGGGGCCGAGGACTTGGGGGTCGCCTGATTTGCGATTATCGCCTGCTTCAGGGCGTCCGGAGTAGGCTCGGCAACTTTCAAGACTGTATAGCACGTGCCGACTGCGTTGACATAATGCGCGTCGCTTGCCCCTAGCTTGGCCATGCTTGCCAGGCGCGGGTCGTCGGCGAGCGCGAGATTTTTCGCCACCAGATCAGGATCGAATATGGACGCGCACTCGACTTCGACCGCGTCGAACGGCGCTTCGAAGACCGCGTCACAGATGCCGGTGGAATGATACGGGTGCACCGCCACCGCCAGCCCTCCGGCCTCGTGGATGGCTCTCACTGTTTCCTCGGGGGTGAGGGACGTCGGCAGGTCCTCTGTCACGAACAATGCTCCGATGTGCCCGACGGAGCTATTGATTTCCGTGCCGGGTATTACGATAAAGCTCTTGGGGATGAGTCTGCGCCGTTTGAGATCATTCGCGCAGGCTATGGCGTCGAGCGCACCGCGGATGTCGTTGTGGTCCATAATGCAGATGGCTCCAAGCCCGAGCTTGACGGCTCTGCATATCAGCATTTCGGGCTGGGATATGCTGCAATGCGAGAAGAGAGTGTGGATATGCAAATCCATCGCGATCTCGCCGGGGCTGAGTTCGACGATGGGCGTGCCCACAAGGCCGAGCGCGCGGTTGACCAGCCGGTCCCAGGCGTCGAACCACCAGTATTTGCATTCCCGATCGGCGCGGCCGGGTCGGCGGTAGACTTGTGTGGTGTTCATCAAGGTAAAGTATAGCAGAAGGGAAGTGTTTTTTCATCGCGAATGCGCGAAGGAGCGAAAAAGCGAAAGAGGGAGCAGAGAATAGGGAATAGAAGGGAGGGACCGGACTGCTAATTCGGCTCAATGCGCCTTGTTCATCCGGATTTGCAATCCGGGACGGAAGGGCAATCTGGGGATTTCAAATCCCTCCCTTCCCCTTTCGTGTTTTCGTGATTAGATTCCCTTCGCTCCCTCTGCAAAATTTCCGTTGACAATGCTCGAACGGGGGACTATAATTACGGAAATCAGTTAGCCTTTAATTCTAGTCCGGTGAGGCTGGTAAGGTAGACGTTAGTGGGATTATTGTAAGTGGAAGCCTTCATGCCGGATTACGGGCAGGAAGGCTTTTTGTCGTAAGAGGTGAGGGCGTGGCAAACGAAGTTATCAAGGTCATGGATGCGAACGAGATCCGGCGGGCCCTGACGCGAATTGCCCACGAGATCATCGAACGCAACAAGGGAGCGGAGAATCTCGTTATTATCGGGGTCCAGAGCAGGGGGGTTCCGATGGCGCAGCGGCTGGCGGCGCTGATCTCGCAGATCGAGGGGGTCGAGACGCCGGTGGGGAGCCTGAACGTGGCCCTCTACCGAGACGACTACGCCACCCGCTCCGCCCGGACGATCAGCGCGAGCGAGATTCCTTTCGACGTGAGCGACAAATGCGTCATCCTGGTGGACGAGGTCCTGTTCACCGGCCGCACGACCCGCGCGGCGCTCGATGCGATTATGGACCTCGGCAGGCCGTCGGTGATCCAGCTTGCGGTGCTGGTGGACCGGGGCCATCGCGAAGTGCCGATACGCGCCGACTACGTTGGCAAGAACCTGCCTACCGCGGCCAAGGAGAGTGTCGAGGTGCACTGGCAGGAGACGAAGGGCGAGGACGCCATTATGATCGCGAAGTAAGTTATGAGTTGCGAGTTAGCGGGTTACGAGTTGAAGGGAGTCCCTTCCCAACCCGAAACCCGTAAACCCGCAACCGCAAACCAATTTCGCGCTTAAGAGGAGCTTGATATGCAGCTTCAACGTAAGGACATACTGGGTTTGCAGGATATGACGCCCGAGGAGATGAGGCTGATCCTGGAGACCGCGACCTCGAATAAAGAGATACTGTCGAGGCCGGTTAAGAAGGTGCCGATACTGCGGGGGAAGTCGATCTGCACGCTTTTCTACGAGAACAGCACCCGCACGCGGACCAGCTTCGAACTCGCGGCGAAGATCATGAGCGCGGATACGACGAGCATATCGGTCGCCGGATCGAGCATTAACAAGGGCGAATCCTATAAGGATACCCTGCTGACGCTGGAGGCGATGGGGGTCGATCTCTTTGTGATCCGGCACGGCGCGGGCGGCGCGGCGCACTTCGCGGCTAAGACGGTCGCCTCCCATGTGATCAACGCGGGCGACGGCATGCACGAGCACCCGACCCAGGGCCTGTTGGATATGTTCACCATTCAGGAGAACAAAGGCCGCTTCGAGGGGCTTAAGGTGCTGATCGTCGGCGACATTATGCACAGCCGCGTGGCGCGGTCGAACCTGTGGGGGCTGAGCAAGATGGGCGCGGAGGTGAGGCTGTGCGGGCCGAGCACCCTGCTCCCCTCTGAAGTCGAGAAGCTGCCGGTGAGGGTGTTCGATGATGTCGACCAGGCTATTGAAGATGTGGATGTGGTGAACGTGCTTCGCGTCCAGCTAGAGCGGATGAACGCCGGATTCCTGCCGAGCCTGCGGGAGTATTCGCGGACGTTCGGGATCGACAAGGAACGGCTGCGCAAGGCGAAGCCGGATGTGCTGGTGATGCACCCTGGGCCGATGAACCGGGGCGTGGAGATCACCCCGGAGGTGGCGGACGGCGAGTTCGCGGTGATAACGGACCAGGTCACGAACGGGGTGGCGATCCGTATGGCTTTGCTCTATCTGCTGTTGGGAGGTGGCGCTAATGCGGCTTCTGCTTAAGAACGGTCGGGTAGTTGACCCATCGCAGGGGATTGACAAGGTTGCGGATGTCCTCGTTGAGAACGGTCGAGTGTCCAGGATTGGGCAAGTTTCGGACGAGAACTTGGACACCGTATACGACGTTTCGGGGCTGGTGGTGACGCCGGGGCTGATCGATATCCATGTTCACCTGCGCGAGCCGGGTCAGGAGCATAAGGAGACTATCGAGACCGGCGCGCGCGCCGCGGCCGCCGGCGGATTCACGACCATAGTCGGGATGCCGAACACAAAGCCCGCGATTGATAATAGGGCTGTGGTCGAGTATGTTTTGAACAAGAGCCGGAGCGCGGACGTACGCGTGCTCACCTGTGGGGCCGCGACCAAGGGCAACGACGGCGCCGAGATGGCTGAGATTGCCGATATGGTTGACGCGGGAGCGGTAGCGATCTCGGACGACGCCTACCCCGTGCAGAGCGCGGACCTGATGCGCCGAATAATGGAATATTGCCGGATGATCGACGTGCCGGTGGTCGCGCACTGCGAAGAGAAGTCGATGACTCGCGGCGGCGTGATGAACGAGGGGATCACGTGCACGATGCTGGGCGTGCGCCCGTGGCCGAGGCAGGCCGAGGAGATTATAATCTGGCGCAACATCTTGCTCGCCGATCTCGCGAGGTGCAGGCTTCACGTTCAACATGTGACGACATCCGGGGGTGTTGACGCGATCAGATGGGCCAAATCTCGGGGGATTCGCGTGACCGCCGAGACGTGCCCGCAGTATTTCTCGCTCACCGATGAGGCGCTAGTCAACTACGATTCCAACGCCAAGGTGAACCCTCCCCTTCGGACGCAATCGGACATCGATGCGATTAAGCAGGGCTTAGAAGACGGCACGATTGATGTAATCGCCACAGACCACGCCCCGCACGCTCGCGAGGAGAAAGAGGTCGAGCTTCAGGACGCGCTGTTTGGGATGGTGGGGTTGGAGACGGCGCTGCCCCTTGTGATAACGAACCTGGTTAAGCCGGGCATATTATCATTGAGCGAGGCGGTATCGAAACTGACCGACCAGGCCGCTCACGTGCTTGGAATCGGAGCAGGCACTCTCGCCGATGGCGCGCCCGCCGACATCACGATCATCGACCCTGAAGCAAAGATCACGGTTCGAGCCGACGAGTTCAAGTCAATGGCCCGCAACACACCGTTCGATGGGGTTGATCTGACGGGGAAGGTCGTGGCGACGATTGTGGGCGGTGAGGTCAAGCATGGGGTCGAGGCGCTGGTGAAGTCCGTGACGGAGGCGGCTGTTTAATCGCGAAGACGCGAAGGGGCGAAAGCACGAAATGATTCTTACATTTGAAGTAGACAGCGAGGTTCGGAGTCTGGAAATCCACTTCGACGAGGACGGGCGGGACCGGCTTCTCGCACTGTTGTCTAACTGCAAAGTGCCAACAGATCACGAGCATTTGTTCCGGTTTCCGGAGGCGGGTGAGAACTCGCCAATCTCAAGTGGACAGTACGACGAGGGGTCTACCACGATTGGTGAGGTCACACTGTGGTTGCTGCCTTCGGACGCGGAGCCTGTTATGAGGATAACTGAATGATCGCTTTGTATGAGAGAATCTTCGACGCCGGATGCATCAAGTTCGGCGAGTTCAAGCTGAAAAGCGGCATTATATCGCCAGTCTATTGCGACTTCCGCGGCCTGATCTCGAAGCCCGGCCTGTTGGCTGAGATAGGCAAGGCGCTGGCGGATAGGGCGAAGGAGATCGGCTGCGACCGCATCGCCGGGATTCCCTACGCGGGGCTGCCGCTGGGGGTCGCCGCGAGCATTGCCGGGGATATCCCGATGATCTACCCGCGTAAGGAAGTCAAGGACTACGGCACGAAGAAGCTCATCGAGGGCGAGTATAAGGCGGGTGACAAGGTCCTGGTGATCGATGACATCGTCACCGACGGCGCGAGCAAGATCGAGGCAATCGCGCCGCTTGATGAGGCCGGGCTGGTCGTGACGGACGTACTTATCATTCTCGACCGCGAGCAGGGTGGGGACAGGATACTTGCCAAGGCCGGCTACAAGCTGCACTCGCTCGGGAAGCTGTCGGAAGTGCTCGATGCGCTGGTGGCGGCGGGGAAGGTGGACGCAGCGATGCGTGAGAAAGTGGCGGAGTTCATAATGGAGCATCAGTTCGCGTAGAGTGCCTTGAATCGCGAAGTGCGCGAAAGTCAGAGAAGGACGCGAAAATCCTTCCCCTTTCGTGCAATTCGCGCCTCTTCGCGTCATTCGCGATTCAAGAAACAGGGAGCAGATTACTTGAAAGCGATCTTTCTACTTGAAGACGGAACCAGATTCGAGGGGGAGTCGATTGGGGCGAACGGGACGACCATCGGCGAGGCCGTGTTCGCGACTGCTATGACGGGTTACCAGGAGATGCTGACCGACCCGTCGTTTGCCGGGCAGCTTCTGACACTCACTTATCCTTTGATCGGCAACTACGGCGTCAACGACCAGGATGTCGAGTCCGGGAAGATTCAGGTGGAGGGGTTCATCGTCCGGGAGCTGTGCGACGAGCCGAGCAACTGGCGGTCGAGTCTAGGTTTAGGCGATTATCTTAAACAAAGTGGTATCGTTTCGATGCAGGGAGTCGATACCCGAGCCCTCACGCGGCATCTTCGGGTGCGCGGCGTTATGATGGGCGCGATGTCCACCGAGCTTACTATTTCCGAACTCAAGAACACGCTTGAAAGCGCCCCGAACTATGGCGATCTGAACTTCGTCGAGCGCGTCTCGACCAAAGAAACCTATGAGTGGACAGGCGATGAGTGCAGCACTCTCGACGAATGCCCCGAGCCGACCTGTCACGTTGCGCTTATCGACCTTGGAATCAAGCGCAATATCGCCCGATGTCTGGCGAAGGAGGGCTGCAGGGTGACGGTGCTCCCGTGCAACGCCTCAGCGGATGATGTGATGCGGGTGAACCCGGACGGCGTAGTCTTCTCACCTGGTCCCGGCGACCCGAGGCAGCTTAAGGACACGGTCGCGACCATGCGCGCGATGATCGGAAAGAAGCCGATCCTGGGAATTTGCCTCGGCCACCAGATGTTCGGGATGGCGATGGGGGCGGCTATTATCAAGCTCAAGTTCGGCCACAGGGGCGCGAATCATCCCGTCAAAAACATCATCAATGGCAAGGTAAGTATCACCGCGCAGAACCATGGTTACGCCGTCGATCCTGACAAGCTGTCTAACGATGCACAAGTTACACGGATAAACTTAAACGACGGAACCGTCGAAGGTCTCCGCCACAAGCACCTGCCGATATTCTCGATTCAATACCATCCCGAGGCCTCGGCAGGGCCGCTGGACGAGGGATACTTGTTCAAGGAGTTCGTGGGGAACGTTATGGAGGCGATGTGATGGGCGACATTGACAATATCGTCTTTCTTGCGGAGCCGTCCGTGGACTATCGAGATAGCTTTCTGGAAGCGGTAAGGGAGTTCGAGAGCGAAGGTAGCTTTGTTGCCATGCGTGAGCTTGAGAAAGCTGACTGGCGATATGACAGGCTGGAGGCAGATTTCGCAAGTTACGTGCAGCACGTGTTGAGAATGGCGGACAGGACAACCCAACGACCTGACCTTGTTCCGGAAACACGCCTGTGGCTTGTCGACGATGCCCAGTTTGTCGGGGTCTTTTCAATTCGCCATGAGTTGAACGATCATCTGCTCAAAATCGGCGGCCACATTGGTTACGCCATAAGACCTTCGAAACGGTTAAGAGGATATGGCAGCTTGGTCTTGCGACTGGGTTTGGAAAAGGCAAAAGGCCTGGGGTTGGGAACGGTTCTGCTTATCTGCGACTCAGATAACATCGGTTCGAGGAAGATCATAGAGGCGAACGGGGGAGTGCTGGAGAACGAAGTCGAATTCGATGTGGATGGCCAAATTGAACGCATGCGAAGATATTGGATATAACCTCGCATTCAAAGACTGCCGACGGTTAACTGACAACTGATAACTGACAACTGGAGTACAAATGCCGAAACGCAACGATCTGAAGAAAGTAATGGTAGTGGGGAGCGGGCCGATAATAATCGGTCAGGCGGCGGAGTTCGACTACGCCGGAACGCAGGCGTGCAAGGCGCTGCGCGAGGAGGGCATCTCCGTCGTGCTGATCAACTCCAACCCGGCTACCATTATGACCGATGTGGAAGTCGCGGACAAGGTCTATATCGAGCCGATCAACGTCGAGTTCGCCACTCGCGTAATCGAGCGCGAGAGGCCGGACGGCTTGCTGCCCACGCTCGGCGGTCAGACTGGGCTGAACCTCGCGGTGGAGCTTGCGAGCGCGGGCGTGCTCACCCAGTATAACGTCGAGATGCTCGGCACGCCGCTTGCGGCCATTCAGGATGCCGAGGACAGGCTTCTCTTCAGATCGCTCATGCAGAATATTGGCGAGCCCGTGCCCGAAAGCTGGATCGTGGAGAGGCGGGAGCAGCTTCAGGAGATCATCGACTCCAACCCGCCCTGGCCGCTGATCGTTCGACCGGCATACACCCTCGGCGGCACCGGCGGCGGGGTTGCCTTTACACCCGAGGAATTGCTCGAAATCGGCTCGCGGGGCCTCAAGCTATCGCTTAAGAGCCAGGTGATGATCGAGCGCTGCCTGCTGGGCTGGAAGGAAGTCGAATACGAAGTGATGCGGGACTCCAATGATACCTGCATCACGATCTGTTCGATGGAGAACTTCGACCCGATGGGCGTGCACACCGGCGACTCGATAGTCGTTGCGCCGATGCAGACGCTCACCGACAAGGAATACCAGATGCTGCGGTCGGCGTCGCTGAAGATCATTCGCGCGCTGAAGATCGAGGGCGGGTGCAACGTCCAGCTCGCGCTGAATCCCAAGAGCTTTGAATACTATGTGATCGAGGTCAACCCGAGAGTGAGCAGGTCGTCGGCGCTCGCGTCCAAGGCGACCGGCTACCCCATCGCGCGCGTCGCGGCGAAGATCGCCGTCGGGCTTCATCTTGACGAGATTTCCAACGCCGTCACCGGCAAGACCAAGGCCGCGTTCGAGCCGACCATCGACTATATAGTGGCGAAGATTCCGCGCTGGCCGTTCGACAAATTCTATCAGGCCGACCGCACCATCGGCACGCAGATGAAGGCGACCGGTGAGGTGATGAGCATTGATAGGACTTTCGAGGCCGCGATTATGAAGGCGGTGCGGTCGCTTGAGATTGGCTTGCACTGGCTGCGGCTCAAAAACGCCGACGAGCTTACCGACGCCGATATCGAAGAGAAAGTGAGGGTCGCGACCGATGAGAGGCTGTTCGTGATCGCCGAGGCGTTGAGGCGAAACTGGACCATCGAGCGAATCGCCGAGCTTTCCAACGTCGATCCATGGTTCCTGCACAAGCTCCAGAACATCGTCAATATGGAACGGGAGCTTGCGGGCAGGGCCGCTGAGATCAAGGCGCTGACCTCGGGCCGCGTCGCCTCGGAACCGGGCGCGCTCGACTTGCTCAAGCGCGCGAAGTCGATGCGGTTCCCGGATAAGATCATCAGTCAGCTTACCGGCGCGAACGAGAGCCAGCTTCGGTGGCTCCAGAAGAAGCTCAAGATGCTGCCGACCTACAAGATGGTCGATACCTGCGCCGCCGAGTTCGAGGCCGAGACGCCGTATTTCTACTCGTGCCATGAAGTCGAAGACGAAACCGGATGCCTTGAGAGCGTAGCGAAGGGAATGTTTGAGGGTGTGAGTGTTAGAGGGTTTGAGGGGCATGCTCTCTCCAACCCTCCAACTCTCCAGCCCTCAAACTCCCTTCCGGGCTCTCCACTCTCCACTCTCCACTCTCCACTAAAAAAAGCTATTGTCATCGGCTCAGGCCCTATACGAATCGGGCAGGGGGTCGAGTTCGACTATTGCAGCGTGCACTCGGCCTGGGCGCTGCGCGAGGCGGGGTATGAGTCGATCATCGTGAACAACAATCCCGAGACCGTCTCCACCGACTTCGACACCTCCGACCGGCTCTATTTCGAGCCGCTGACGGTCGAGGACGTGCTCAATATCGTCGAATACGAACAGCCGGACGGGGTAATCCTGCAATTCGGCGGCCAGACGGCGATCAACCTTGCCAAGCCGCTGAACGCGATAGGCGTTCCGATCTTCGGCAGCGATTTCAAGTCGATTGATATCGCCGAGGACAGGGACAAGTTCGAGCGCATCCTTCGCGAACTAGACATTCCCAAGCCTGCCGGACGAGCTATATTCGGAGTCGATGCTGCCGTTGGGGTCGCCAAAGAGATCGGTTATCCCGTGCTGGTGCGCCCGAGCTACGTGCTCGGCGGCCAGGCGATGGAGATCGTCTACACTGAGAACGAATTGAAGCAATACATGAAGCACGCGGTCGATATCAGCCCCGACCCGGATGCGCCAATCTTAGTGGATAAGTATGTGATGGGCAAAGAGGTCGAGGTCGATGTGATCGCGGACGGCGTCGACTGCCTGATCCCCGGTATTATGGAACACATCGAGCGGGCAGGGGTGCACTCCGGCGACAGCATGGCCGTGTGCCCGCCGCAGACGCTTTCACAAGACATTATCGACCAAATCATCTCGCACTCGATTAAGCTCGCGATGGCGCTGGAGGTGCGGGGGCTGATGAACATTCAGTTTGTGCTCGATGACGACGAGGTCCAGGTGATAGAGGTGAACCCGCGCGCCAGCCGCACTGTGCCGTATCTCTCGAAAATCACCGGCGTGCCTATGATTCAAGTGGCGACGAATGTGGTCCTGGGCAAGAGCCTCAAGGATCAGGGCTACAAATCCGGCCTCTACAGGCAGCAGCCGAGCCTGGCCGTCAAGGCCCCGGTCTTCAGTTTCTCCAAGCTCACCGAGGTGGATGTCTCATTGGGGCCGGAGATGAAATCGACCGGTGAGATAATGGGCATCGACCGTGACTTCTCCCGCGCCCTATACAAGGCAATGGTCGCGTGTAATCTGGACGCGCCCGTCGCGGGCAAGATGATCGCCACCATCGCCGACCAGGACAAGGAAGAGGCCGCGCCGATCATCCGAGAGTTTGTCGAGTTGGGCTACGAGGTCTACGCCACCGAAGGCACCGCCCGCTACCTGGCATCAAAGGGCGTGGCCACCACCGAGGTTGGCAAGATCAACGATCCCGATTCGCTCAATATGATGCAGCTAATCGCGGGGCATAAGGTCGATCTGTTGATCAACACCGCCTCCAAGGACAAGAAGATCGAGCAGGAAGCTTCCGTGATCCGCAAGGCGAGCGTCCAGCGGTCGATTCCGTGTCTCACCTCGCTCGATACCGCCAAGGCGCTGCTCCAGGCCCTGCGCTCCAAACAGCGCGGCGACAGGCCGGAGTGCCTGCCGGTGGACGCTTATCTGGAGGGGGCGAAGGTGTAGGTGTGGAGCCGCCGCATGGTATAATATGTACGGAGGTAGGCGATATGTCCGTTGTCATTCGAGTGCATTTTGATGGAAAGACTCTCGTGCCCGAGGAGCCGGTCGATCTACCGATCAACGAATCGATAGAGGCGGAGCTTCGCGTCGCGGAGGTAAGGCCGGGCCGTTCGCCCGAACGAGAGGCGGCGTGGCAGCGGCTGCTGAGCCTGCGCATTTCAGGGCTGGACGTTCCAGACTTCGCTCTTTCGCGCGAAAGCATGTACTGGCCACCTCGCGGGCTATGAAATACCTTATAGACACAAACATACTCCTGCGGTTCTTCGAGCTTGCAGACCCGCTCAATACTGAGGTTGTCTCTGCGGTTGATAAGCTCACGTCGGCGACAACCGACGTCTGCGTGTGTGCTCAGGTTCTGATAGAATTCTGGGCTGCTGCGACTCGGCCTCTCGAAGCCAACGGATTCGGCCTTAGCGCTGCGGAGGCCGAAGTGCGCCTGGACCAGATCGAGGCGCTGTTTACGTGCCTGCCCGAACCGCCGGACATCGCAGGGCGATGGCGCAAGCTCGCCGTCGGCTGCTCGGTTCTTGGAAGGCAAGCCCACGACGCTCGCATAGCCGCGTTGATGCTTGCGCACGGCGTTACCCATATCCTGACTCTCAACACGAGCGACTTCACCCGCTACCAGGGCATCATTCCCATTTCGCCAGCCGAAGCTCTGAGCGCCTGACGTCACGCCAAAGCGCCGGATCACGGCGCACTCCGAAAGGGGCTTCTGCGATTCAGGCGACCGTGACCTCGACGTCGTGCTCTCCCCCATCCCCGACAAACGGTAGCATCTCGCCCAGGACGGGTTCGCCGTCAACAACGATGGAAAGGCCATTCTTGGTGGGCTTGGAGGAACGCTTAAAGTGGATGTGGTAGGTGTCGCCTCTGAATTGGGTCGTGACTCTGCACTCGTTCCATGATTCGGGCAGGTTGGGTTTGAGTATCAGGCCGTCGGTGGTGGCGGTGAGGCCAAGGGTCTGCTCCACGAGGACCGAGTAGACATAGTAGGCCGTGCTCGCTTCGGCTCGGGGTTTGCCGTTTGGGCTTAGGTACACTTCCATGTTCGCGGAGATGTCTTTGTGGGCGAGTGACGGCGAGATGGACTGGAAATACTTCACCAGTCGGGGCAGACTGCGTTGCTCGGGGTATTCGGGCATGTCTGGGAGTTGGCGAGCAATGGCATCGGCGAGCTGTCCGTCAAACTCATCGGAGTCCTCCGACACATAAGACCACAGTTTCAGCGCACGCTCCAATAGCCTCTGGTCGCGCTCTTGCTCTATTGACTGACCGTCATACAGACACGTCCGCAGTGCCCTCTCACAGTGCTCCTGGAGGGTCAAACAGGGACCGTCCTGAAGAGGGACGGTGTGCGGCAGGACCGAGCCATCGCCGCTCTCGGCCACATACTTTGCCGTGCAGACCACCAGCCAGAGGAGTTCGGCAGGCGGCATGGTGACCTGTGATTCGCCGTTCGGGCAGTATGTCCCCAGAACGGAGAGTCTGGAGGCGAAGTTCAACAGGTTGTCGCGGTAGAGGTCCGGCGCCATCGACGATATCGGCATCAGGCATCTCAGGGCATCGGCTGCCTTGTAGGGGTCGAGGTGCGGATTGCCCGCGTGCTCCCGAACCCACTCCGCCGCTGATTCGTATGGCAGCCAGGTGTTGACGAGCGCGTCGAATGCGGGGTCATGGGTCTCGACCTTGAGGGTCGATGTAAGCTCTTTCCACGCGCTGCGCGAGGCGGATATTGCCTGGCTGATTGAGTCCAGCGTGGAAAACTTGCGCGCCATATCGACGGCGTCATCAACGCAGTGCGCGGCGCCGAAGCAGAACCCGAACTCGGCCTCGCCCTCGATGGGCAGCTCGACCTCGACAGTGAACGATGCAATCGGGCTATCGGCAATACTGCCAAGATCATCGCGGGGTTCCTCTTCGAAGTACTGCGGATTACGCAGAGTCCGCCCCTCACCAATAAAGCTAGATTTCTCGATCTCATAGCGGGCCGGGAATAGCGTGCCGGCATGGAAGTAGACGAGATCGTCGGCCAGCTTGCCTGTGCGGTCGGACTCGAGCGCATCGAGCGGCCTGCGCATCACGAGCGCCCGATCGTTCTTTAGATACTTGCACTCCAGAGCCGAGCCGGATCGGGGCCTGACATAGGTGGTAAAGCTGAGCGTGCGGTCGTTGGCGGACATATTCTGCAGTTTTACGTGCCAAATCTCGCATGAGGCATCGGGGGCCGAGGCGATGGTCACGGTGGAGGCGATCTTGTTGTGTAGGCAGTAGCCCGTCGCGACCCCCGGTGAGAAGCCGACCTCGTACTCATCGGATTTCCAGCAGACCGGCCCATGGAACGCGGACCAAACCCCGCCGGTGTCGCAGTCCTTGATGTACCACGCCTTGCCGGTGCCGTTGGGTGATGTGATCGGGCGGCCATTTAGCCAGCTTCGCCCGGAGCCATCTGGAAGAAGCTCCACGAAATAATCCGAACCCAGGGTGCAGAGCATGTTGCCGAACGGGCTTACCCCGCCGACTTGACTCACGACATAGGCGTCGTCCCTTGCGAACCTGCCCGACACGTAGCTTGTTTGCAGCCCAGATGTCTCACCCGGCCTCATGGTCATTCCCATATCCATCCAACCTCGTCAGCATACTTTATCACATTGTTAGTATCGGTCGGAGTGGGGGCGGGGCTGGAGGGGCGGCACACGCATTTGACATTCGGCGGCGGGCATTATAGACTTCAATTAACTGGAGGAAGCCATGTCACCCAAGCTCCGCATTGCCAGCTTTAACGCGAACTCGATCCGCAGCCGACTCGAGGTCATCCTGGACTGGATGCTTCAGAACGAGTGCGATGTGCTGTGCGTGCAGGAAACCAAGGCCACAGACGACGATTTCCCCATCGGGCCGATCGTGGCCGCGGGTTACCACTGCGCGTTCGCGGGCCAGAAGTCATATAATGGCGTTGCGATCATTTCCAGGTACGAGCTTTTGGACGTGCGTATCGGCATAGGCAATCCGGATTTCGACGTGGAAACCAGGGTCATCAGGGCAGACGTGGCGGGGGTGACGATCGTCAACACCTACGCGCCCCAGGGGACCGCCGTCGGCACTCCGCGATTCGCCTACAAGCTGCAATGGTTCGCGGCGATGCGCGACTACTTCGAGCGTGAGTTCACGCCTGACGCCCCTATCGTTTGGGCTGGTGATCTCAATGTCGCGCGCGAGCCGATAGATGTATATGACCCCGAGGGTCTCTTCGGGAACGTCTGCTATCATCCCGATGAGCACAAGGCGCTGGATTATGCTATGGGCTGGGGGTTCGTCGATCTGCTGCGCAAGCATCATCCGTGCAAGGCCGGCCTCTACACATTCTGGGACTATCGTGTACCGAACGCTTTCAAGCGCAGGCTCGGCTGGCGTCTGGATCACATCTGCGCGACCGCGCCCCTTGCCGAGCTATGCACGGACTGCCGGATTGACACACTCCCCAGGCAGCTCGAAAAACCCTCGGATCATACATTCATAATAGCCGATTTTGAGTTATGACGCTTCGGCTGCGCTCCGAAGGAATCCGCGGCACCCGTGTCCAACGTAATAACATCAGTTGCCCTTGAGATCGAGTATGAAGTTCATCGCGGATTGCATGCTTGGAAAACTGGCGAAGTGGCTGAGGATGCTCGGTCACGACACGATATACATCTCCGACGCCAACGATGAGGACCTGGTACGCATCGCCGTGCGGGAAGATCGGACGCTTCTGACGCGCGATCTGAGGCTGTGCGAGAGGCGCATGGTGCGAGCGCGGTGCGTGTTTGTGGATTGGGGATCGACCGGCGGGCAGGTCCGGCAGGTGTTCAAGGAGTTGAAACTGCGCGTGTCCGAGAACTCGCTCTTTACCAGGTGCACGGTCTGCAATGGCGAAATCGCGCCGATCCCGAAGATCGAGGTCGAGGGCCGCGTGCCGCCGTATGTGTATGAGACGCATGAAGAGTTCGGCTACTGCGCGCACTGTGACAAAATCTACTGGCGCGGGACACACGTGCAGCACGTGCTCGAGGCGTTGAGTGAGACTGTCGGGGAAGGGGATTAAGAAGGGGTTACGTATGCTTAACGCTATCAGAAACCGCCGGAGTGTGAGGTTCTACAAGCCCGATCCGGTGAGTGATGAGGATATTGCCGAGGTATTGAATGCGGGCTTCTGTGCTCCGTCGGCGCACGGGGCGGCGCCGTGGCACGCGGTGGTGGTCAAGGACCAGGCGGCGCTCGACACGCTTGCGTCGATACACGAGTGGACGCGGATACTTTCCCGCGTGCCGGTTGCGATAGTTGTCTGTGTCGACCGGAGCGGGTTTGACCATTTCTGGGTCGAGGACGCGTCGGCTTTCATGGAGAATATGCTCATCCAGGCCTCCGAGATGGGCCTGGGCACGTGCTGGATAGGCATTCGAGGGATCAAGGTCGAGGACAAGGATGCCGAGGCGATTGTCAGGAATACGCTGAACCTGCCGGAGCATTTCGGCGTCCTCGGTATCACTCCTTTGGGCAACGCCGCGCGCCATCCCGGTCCGCACAAGCCGTCGCTGCCCGAGGGGCGGGTACATTACGGCTCGTTTGGCGGTAAAGATTGAAGACGGAATGGCCATCATCGCCTATGAACTGGGAAGCGAGATGGATCTGGGTGAAGTCGCACAAGGATACTCCGAACTTCTACCTGTACGTTCGTAAAGAGCTCGACCTCGATAACGCCCCCGAGGCGACTGCATACGTCACCTGTCGCTGCGAATATAAGCTCTACGTAAACGGTCGCTATGTGGGTCGCGGTCCCGGCTTGTGTGGGACCGTGCAATATTACGATCAATACGAGCTTAAGCGATACATGCGACCGGGGCGCAACGTCATCGGGGCGCTGTGCCACAACCCGGGCGTGGACACCGTTATCCGGCCCATGGCTCCGGGCGGATTTCTGTTCCAGATGGAGGTCGGAAGCGGCGAAGAAAAGCTGATCATTGCCTCGAATGAAACTTGGAAGGTAAAGCCCGCCGAGGACTATGATTTCAACTCAGAGCGCATCTCTCCATCGCTTGGCTTTCAGGAGATATATGATTCGCGCGGGAAGCCGGTCGGCTGGAACGTGGTAGGGTTCGATGATTCGGGTTGGGATGAGCCCGAGGTGATCGGGGAGGCTGGCGCGGGACTAGTCCGCAGGCCGATTCTGCCACTGCGCATGCGAGAGGTCTTTCCTGGGCAAGGCGCGGGCACTGTCCCCGCAGGCGCGGATTCCACCGTGACGCTCGACTTTGGGCGCGAAGTGATAGGCTTTCCCACGATAAGAGTGCGCGACGGCGGAAACGGCGTCATCGATATTTCTTATAGTGAGGAATTGGGCGATGCGAGCGTTTCGCAGGCGGACAGAGTGATCCTGCACGGCGGCAGGCAGGAGTGGCAATCGTTCGGTCGGCGAGTTTTCAGACACGCGCGGCTGACCTTCATCGGCCTGGACCGGCCCGTTCACGTCGAAGGCGTGTCGCTGGGGGAGGTCGGGTACCCGGTGGCTCAGGGATGGTCGTTCGAGTGCTCCGATGACGTGCTAAATAAAGTTTTCCGAACCGGCATTTACACCCTCGGCCTGTCAATGCAGGATACATACGAGGCTTCACCGCTCACCGACCCAAGCCAGCACGCCTGGCAGGCCCGAACCCAGGCGCTGCTGAACTATTATGCATTCTCTGACACCGACCTCGCGGCGAAGGCGCTTAGGGAGCTTGCGCCAGGACTCGGCGATAGGGCCTGCCCCGACGACGCGCTGCTGTGGGCAATTATGCTTCACGATTATTATCTCTACACCGGGGACAGATACGTCGTGGAGGAGCTGTATGAGTCGATGCGTGTCGCAATTGAAGAGCATCTTCGCGCGCGAGAGGGCGACGATGGCCTGCCGCGATGCAGGGGGTCGGCGTGTCCGATCTGCGGCGCGTTCTATTATCAGGCGCTGCGAGATGCCTCCAAGCTCGCGGCCGCGCTCTCGAACCACAATGACTCCGTTCTCTGGCACTCGCGCGCTGAGGCTGTCTTTCATGTGTATAACAGCACGTTCTGGTCGGATTCGGCGGGCAAATACCAATCCGGCGAGTGTTCAGAGTTGATTAACATGCGCGCCACGGCGCTGGCGGTCGCGTTCGGACTCGCCAATGCGGGCCAATGCGATAGGGTCAGGGAACTGGTCGCCTCCCGCCATGAGCTTATCACCGGAGCCGACCTGGGCTGGAGCCTGTATGCGCTGCAGGCGATGTCGAGGCTCGGGATGGCATCCGAGGCACTGGAGATGATACGGTCTATCTGGGGCGGGATGCTGAGCCATGGGGCAACGACGTGGTGGGACACATACGATGCCGGGACCGCGTGTCCGTCCAGCCGATGTTGTGCCGCGTCGGGCGCGCCGACGTGGTTCCTCGCCGCCGAGGTCCTTGGCGTAAAGCCGTCGACGCCGCAATCACCGGTCGTTATCATCCAACCCAGGACCGGTGGGCTGGAATGGGCGAAGGGTGGGTTCAGCACGCACCCTGGTTTCCTTGAAGTCGAGTGGCGGCGCACGAAAAATGCGTTTCAGATAGACATCAACGCCCCCGACGGCTTCATAGTCGCGCTGCCTGTGGCGGGGTTTGCCGTCCCGGTCGTCGAGGAGCGCGATCTCAATCCCGAAACTCCCGAGCGCCGTGCCCGCAAGACCTACGGCTGGGGCAACGTGATCTGGCGTGACGGCGAGGAGCGCGACCCCTATGTCGACTGGTTGAAATCCCAGGAAGAGGAGCTGCCGGAGAATTACGAGGCCCGCGAACGCTGCCGGATGGAGGAAGGCTACATCTGGGTCAGGGAAAGCGTTACGACACACGTTCGATACATAGTCCGGGATGGTTAGATACTCCCCCTCATTGCGGTATTATGCTTGTGTAGGAGGCGACACGCTATGACTAAACAGTTTTTCTTTGGTATGCTGGTCGGCGTCGCTGTCGGGTCGGCGGTTGGGCTGCTGCTCGCGCCGGAGCGCGGAGTTACTACTAGACGAATGGTCTCCGACGCCGCGAGTTCGGCGCGTAATAAGATCACCGGCGTGGCGAGCGGAGTCGCGCACAAGGCCCAGGATGCCGTCGGAGCCATCAAGCAGGCAATATAGGGAACAGAAGGGAAGTTGTGGGTTCCGGGTTAGCGGGTTACGAGTTGAAGGTAGATCATTTCCCAACCCGCAACTCGCAAACCCGCAAACCCGTAACTCCCATTTTGCTCTCTCGTGATCGGAGAACTCGAGATGCCTCGCCTCTACTGCGGGACAAGCGGCTGGAACTACAAGGATTGGCGCTCGCGCTTCTACCCCGTCGAGCTGCCGCCGTCGGGCTGGCTGCGTTACTACTCCGGGCAGTTCGATACCGTCGAGATCAACTACTCTTTTTACCGGCTCCCTGAGCGTGAGGCATTCGAGCGATGGAGGGATGAGGTTCCGCCGGGGTTTACGTTCGCCGTCAAAGCGAGCCGCTACCTGACCCACATGAAGAAGCTCAAGGACGCCGAGGAGCCGCTCGGAAACGTCCTCTCTCACTCCGACGGCCTCGGCGACAAACGCGGGCCCATCCTCTACCAACTCCCTCCGTATTGGCACATGGACCTCGTGCGGCTGGAAAGCTTCCTCAAAATTCTTCCGCGAGATGTGCGCCACGCCTTCGAGTTTCGTGACGATTCGTGGCAGAATGACTCCGTCTGGTCCCTCCTTGAGCAATACCACGTCGCCTACTGCATAATGGACGCTCCCGGCCTGCCCCTGCACCTCCGCACCACCGCCGACTTCACATACATCCGCCTGCACCATGGCGGCGAGGCGACCCAGGGGGATTACTCCGACGACCATCTCGCAGAGTGGGCCCGCCGCATCGAGCCGATGTTGGAGCGCGGGGATTTGTATGTCTATTTCAACAATGACCAGTACGGGTTCGCGGTGCGGAACGCGATGAGGCTGAGGGGGATGGTATCGCTTCCAAGCAAGACGCCGTAGGGCACAGCCCATGTCGTTTTGGCTGACCCCCCGAGGAGAACTGAAAAAGGAGGTCAGCCATGGTAGTTACCTTACTGGAAATGGAGGAACGTGGGCATTAGCCCACACCTCGGATCATGCGTAGCAGCCCCTTGTGACTGCACGCACGGGCTTAGTCATCATGTTCCTCTTTGCCGGAGCCGCCTATCTCGTGGGCTTTCCGGATGTCCTTATCACGACCCGGCCCGTGGCAGTTAACGCACCGCTCTGCCAACTGCCCGCTGTCGATCGCGGACTGGAGTACTCCGAACGAGCCGCCAGCTCTTCTGGAGGTCATGTGAGAGATAGCGTCACGGCTATCGTGGCAGGACGAGCAGACCGCCGCCGTCGGGCTGATCTTCAGGTCGTTGGCGGGATTCACGTCAATCGAAACCCCAGGCACGCTCCCTGTAACGATGGTGCTGCCCAGCACCTGTTTATCCAGTGGAAGCTCGTATGTACCCTTGCCGTTGTTTTCCGTGTGGCAGTTGAGGCAGTTACTCACCACGCCGGGGAACTTGATCGTGCTGAAGTCGTTGACCGAGCCGTTGCGCCCAATAACGACAAATGGGGTCGTGCGCTTCTCCGCGCCATGAATACTATGGATCATTCTCTTGAAGTCCACCGACACTTCCGCGCCGGAGGTCCGGTACGGGATATCCGTCTGGTTCGGGTTGTGGCAGACCACGCACAGGTGAAGTTCTTCGTTTCTATTCGCCCCGTGCAAGCTGAGCCGAGGAATGGCTTGGTCACCATGAATGCCGCCGTCGTGACATCTCTTGCACTTGTTGATGTCCACGATCTCCCGGCGGGGAGTCACGCTCGTTTCGGTGAGGGCGAAGTACTTGTATGCGCTCTTCACCGGCACGGGGACGTAGGTCTGAACCCCGTTCACATCGATGGGCCAGGCTGGGTGCCCCTCTATCGCCGCGACACCGGTCCCCTGTGCTTGAGAGGGAAGACTGGAAATGGCCCGGAACAGGTTGCCGCCGAGAGAGGTCGAGGCTTTTATCGCGTTGATCGAAATCGGAAGCGCGGCGCCGAGCCCCGTCCCGAACAGCAGCGGCGCCAGGCTTTCACCCGAGGCTCCGGTGTTCTGATACTCGACCGCGTTCCAGCCGATGTCGATAGCCAGCCTGCTCAGCGAGGGGGACTGGGTGAACGGGTAGTCCGTCTTCACGTTCCACGCGGTACCTGTCACTGGGTTTGTCACTGAGAAATCCACAACGACGACCGGCTTGCCGGCGGCATCCGCTTGCACGGATACGCTCTCGATGTTGTATTGGAAATACTGCACGGCATCCCATGCTTGGCAGTTCGCCACCGTAGACGCGAGCATCATAGTCAGTGCTGCCGCAAGCAGCAGCAGAGATTTGAGTTGTAAGGTTGAAATCACGCGCATAGTTTTACTCCTACTTTACTTCAATGTAACGTGCGGCAGACTTGCCGCGGTGGGTCGCGGTGGCCGCGGGCTTCGGGAAGTCCCAAGGCCTCCTTGAACGGCATAGACGGTTTTCTGTCTTGCTCCACCTCCTTGATTTTTCTTGCTTTGCGGGGCTCCCGTCCCCACGGGCCATCGTGTCCGGTCAAGCCGAACGCCAACAGGCCGAGCATGCACGGAACGCGGCATGGCCCGGCACACGGCCGCTTGCGCCAATGCGTGATCCGCAACTCTATTCTTTAGGTTCCTCTACGCAGTGATGGGATGTCGTGTCGTTAGAGAAGTTGAGGACAACTTGGCAACTGATTTATCTTTGCCTTGTTCGACACTTATGGCGAGCCGGTTAGGCCGCGCGGAGCGGCTCGCAACCGTCGCACTTGGGGTTATGGGACCTATGTTCTCCTCTCGATCCTAATCTGAGAATCCATGGGCGTCATCCCGTGAATGGACTGAGGTTATTGATGTGTGTATCTATGTTATACCCCAGCTTAAGCCACTTGTCAAGGGCTTAACACAGAGCTTAAGGTGGATGTTACTATTTGTATTATTGGCAGCCTCCCTTAGCTGCTAAACACCTGTCGTGAAATACCGGTAATTCCTCTAGCGCGCACGGCTCAGCGTAAACGGCATAATCTCTATGTAGCGCCAATTGAATAGAGAAAAGTGAATACACAACTCAATATATCCAGCGCTCAGTTTAGAAGCGTACGATAAAGGCAAACCTCGGGAAACCGGGGGGCGCAAAGCTATGGGCCTAAACGGCCGTCGGGTGCCCAATATTGAGTCCTCATTATTGGTCCTTCGCTTCTTCGAAGATTGAATCTTGGGCATACGACGGTCGCAGGGTCGCCTGGCTGCCGAAACGTGGAACATAGGTAGACACCGACAAAGGCAAAGCCCGAGTGATCGGGTGACGCAAAGCCTACGGGGCTCGTTAGTCGCCGGAGATAGTAACCTGCAATCGCCGTGACGTGGATTGCGGGGTCCGGGTTGGGGCGAGCCGGCCGGGCTGCCGAAAGTCTGGCATGCATGATGGTTTCGACGGGTTAGCCCGTCTTGCCTGCCGGTGTCTGGAAAGGGGGGTAATCGGCGGGATATGGTTTTTGCCGGCAGCGCCGGGTGAAGTCATCTCCGGTCATCGTGGACGGTCTTGGGTGCGAGTCTCACGACCGCGATGGCCTGTGGTGATTCCGGGGCAACGCTTCCGGCCCTTTAGTAAGTAAAAAACAGGGACGGTCCCGTTTGGGGATCGTCCCTGTTTTTCTTATGCCGCGCTTTGTTGTACAATGTGTCTATGAGCGATACCACTATCACCGCGGGGATCGACATCGGGTCCCTTTCGACCGACGCCGTGATCCTGCGCGGCGACAATATCCTCTCATACGCAATCGTGCCGACGCTATCCAGTAGTGAAATCGCGGCGGTGTCGGCGTACGACTCGGCGCTCGAACTCGCAGGACTGGACAGGGGCGAGATCTCCAATATCGTCGCCACGGGTTACGGTCGAGGAAGCATCGAGTTTGCCGACAGAGCCGTGACTGAGATTACCTGCCATGCCGTCGGCGCGCGCAGGCTCTTCCCGGAGGGCGCGACCGTGATCGACATCGGCGGCCAGGACAGCAAAGTTATTCGCCTTGCCCAGGACGGCAGGGTGGAGGACTTCGCGATGAACGATAAGTGCGCCGCCGGTACGGGCCGTTTCCTTGAAGTGATGGCCCGCTCACTGGACACTGATCTGACGTCCTTGGGTGAGCTATCAGGACTTGCCACTCAAGATTTGCGGATTTCAAGCACATGCACGGTATTCGCGGAATCGGAGGTGGTCGCGCTCGTGGCTAAGGGCATACCCAAGGAAGACATCATCAGGGGTCTGCACCGGTCGATTGCCGAGCGAATATACGGTATGGTCGCCAGGCTGCGCGCGGGCGGGCCGTTCGTGATGTCCGGAGGTGTGGCGAAGAACTCCGGCGTGGTGGCGGCCATTGAAGAACGCCTCGACAGTCCCATTTTCGTCCCCGAAGAACCCCAGGTTGTGGGCGCGCTCGGAGCCGCGCTAATCGCGGGCGTTGCCAAATCCTCTTGCGCCCTCTAAAATAGAGTAGATGGAACGAGCAGCCGAGGAGGAACCTTATTATGAGAATTGACGGCGCCTGGACAGCTATCGCGACCCCGTATAATCCCGATCTGAGCATTGACTGGGACGGGCTGAAGAAAAATGTCGAGTTCCAGATCGCGCAGGGTATAACGGGTGTGGTGCCGGTTGGAACGACCGGCGAGTCCCCGACGCTCGATTGGGACGAGCATAACGACGTCATCGATAAGGTGCTCGCCCAGTGCAAGGGCAGATGCGGTGTGCTGGCCGGGACCGGGAGCAACTCTACCTCCGAGGCCATCGAGAGCGCGCGTCATGCCGTCAACGCGGGCGCGGGAGCCGTGTTGATGGTCGATTGCTACTACAACGGCCCCTCCTCCCAGGAGCTTCGCGACGAGTATTACGCCGTCGTCGCGGAGGAGTTCCCGAACACGACTATTGTCCCATACGTGATCCCTGGCCGGAGCGGCACGGCGCTGGCCGTCGAGGACATCGCGATACTCTTTGCTCGACACAAGAACATCAGCGCCGTCAAGGAGGCCACGGGCGATCTCGAACGTATGGCGCGGACCCGAAACCTCGCGGGCGACGATTTCTCAATAATCAGTGGCGACGACGACATCACGTTCAAGATGCTGACCGATCCCCGCATCCGCGCGAACGGGGTAATCTCGGTCGCCTCCAACGTGATCCCCGGCCCGCTGGCGAAGATGGTCAGCCTTGTGGCTAAGGGGGACATCGACGGCGCGGCCAAGGTCCAGGAGGCGATTGCGCCGTTGCTCGGGATCGTAACGGTGAAAGTCAAGAACGAGCGCACGCTGCCCTCGGGCGAGAAAGCCATGGTCGAGGACAAATATCGCAACCCGCTCGCGATCAAGACGCTGATGGCCGGTCTCGGCATACCCTCCGGAAGGTGCAGGAGGCCGCTCGGCAGGATGTCGCGCGCCGGTGTCGAAATAGTGAGGGGGACCGCCAGGCAGGTCTGGAATCGTAACCCCGAGGTCCTGAAGCCGGTTGAGGAGTTCTACGGCGTCAATCTGGCCGCACGGCTCTCCGACGATAACATCTGGGACTCTCTGTCCGTATAGCTTCCCGTAAGGAGGTACCGGATTTGATCATACGCAGGATCATCATTATCCTGACCGCACTGGTAGTCGCCGTAGGGGTGTCGCAGCTCGTCGCGCCCTCCTGGTGGGCTGAAATCGTGCCGAATATGTTGGAGTCGCCCTGGTCGACAGTCTTCGGGGTCATCGCGCTCCTCTACGGAGGTCTGCTGCTCGTCGCGGTCGCGGAGCGGCTCATTGGCCTAAGGCTGTTCGTGGCGGTGATCGGCCTCTTGTCGATGGCTGGTGGGATAGTCATGCTGGCCGCCACCGGTCTCGCGCAGGATTTGGTGAATGCCCTGATCACCAATCGCGCCCATGGGTTTCAGATTATCGTAGTATGGGTGAGCGGCCTCGCCAGGACGATAATTGGGGTGCTCGTGCTTTGGGCCATTACCGAGAGGCCCGTGGATCAGCCGAGGAACCAGATGCCTCCGATGGGGTAGGGACTACAGTGCGACGAACGGCCGCATTTTCTCGAACTTCTTCGGGCCAATTCCCTTGACATCGAGCAACTGCTCGGGCCGGGTGAGTCTGCCTATCTGGTTGCGGTAGTCGATTATCTTCTGAGCTGTGGATGGGCCCACTCCCGGCAGGCGCTGGAGTTCCTCCGCCGATGCGCTGTTGAGCTGGACGACCCCCTCTCCGGGGTTTCTGAACTTGTCACTCGCCGACCTGCTTGACGAGTCGGATTTCGCGGGGGCAGTGACTCCGAACGACGCTGAGCCTGATTTCATTCCTACCGGCGAAATCATCACCTGCTTCGACGGCACGAATATCTTTGCCCCATCTTCGAGCCTGGCCGCGAGGTTGATCAGTTGCAGGTCGGCATCAGCCTTCGCGCCACCGGCGGCATTGACGGCATCGATCACCCGCTTGCCTTCGGGGAGGGTGTAGACATTGGGAGCGTTGACGCAGCCCGTGACGTGTACGACTACAACGCCCACATCACGTGTTGCGCCGGGTAGGGGATCGGAATCGTTGGCGGTCACACGGACGCTGCCGCCATTCGACGGTTCGTCCACGATCACATCCGCGTCGGAGCGGCCCGCCGAGTTGCGCACGTGCGCCACCGACAGCCCGATTATCGCCAGGCCGACAATAGCGACTAACGCCAGCTTCTGATTCTTGGTGAAATCGAGACCTGTCATCTGTTTCCCTGAAAAGGCAAGTTATCAGTTGGCAGTTTTCAGTTGTCAGTTGGGGAAGGGACTCCCTTCAACTGGTAACCGTTAACTGACAACTGTTAACTAATACTACAGCGTTCCCTTCGTCGACGGCACGCCCTGGACTCTCTTATCTATTGACAGCGCCTGCCGTAGGGCGCGGGCGAACGATTTGAACGCGGCCTCCACTATGTGATGGGAGTTTGCGCCGTCGAGTTGCCTGATATGGGCCGTGATGCCGGCGTTGGTGACGAGGGCCTTGAAGAACTCGGGCGTCAGCTCCGAGTCGAACGTGCCGATCATCTCTTTTTTTACGGTCAGGCCGTATTTGAGGCAGCCCCTCCCGCTCACGTCGAGCGCGGTCATCACCAGCGCCTCGTCCATGGGAACGACCGATGAGCCGTAGCGCGTAATCCCGGCCTTGTCACCGACCGCCTTCGCGATAGCCTTGCCCAGCGCTATTCCGATATCTTCCACTGTGTGATGCGCGTCCACCTGCAGATCGCCCTTGCAGCTCACCCGCAGGTCGCACAGGCTGTGCTTGGCGAGATGCGTCAGCATATGATCGAAGAATCCGATTCCCGTCTCGATCTCGGCAGCCCCGGCGCCGTCCAGGTCGATGGAGACGCTGATCTGTGTCTCCGAGGTCTTTCTGTCGATACTTGCTTTTCTATCCGCCATTACAGCCTCCTGTTGGGTAGCAGAAGGGATTTCTCATCGCGAAAGCCCGAACGCGAAAGGGGAAGTGCTAGTACCTCCGTAAGCCCTGAGTAGGCCGAAAGGCCGTATCGAAGGGCGGCTACGAAGGTACATGCCTTGGTACAGAACTACCCGGCCCTTCGATACGCCCGCCCAGCCTTCTCAATAGTAGCTAACTCCTACAGGGCTACTCAGGGCCTACGGTGTACCGCCTCTGCACTTAATTACCTGCTACGTATTCCCATTTCGGGTTTTCGCCCTTTCGGGCTTTCGTGGTGAAATTCCTTTCCTTCTACCGCCCCTCGTTCTCAAGCCTAATTGTGATCGTATTCGCGTGTGCCTCGAAGCCCTCGCAGGCTGCGATCTCGGTTACCGTGGGAGCGATGCGCTTCAGGGCGCTCTCGGTGTACGAGAGCAGCCCCGATTTCTTGATGAAGTCGTCCACGCTTAGCGCCGAACTGAACCGCGACGTGCCCGACGTTGGCAGGGTGTGGTTAGGCCCGGCGGCGTAGTCGCACAGGGGGACCGGTGTGTAGTGGCCGAGCATGACCGTGCCCGCGTTCTTGATCTTTCTAAGGACTTCCCATGGGTCCGCGGTCGCGATTTCAAGATGCTCGGGAGCGAATGCATTCGCCAGCTCGGCGCATTCGTCAAGGTCGCGCGCGATCACAATGGCTCCGTATGTATCCAGTGAGTTTCTAATGAGGTCCTTCCGAAGCGCCGACTCAGTCCGCGCTCTGACCTCTTTCAGGACAGCGTCCGCCATCCGGCGGCTGTTGGTGACCAGTGCGCACCGGGAGTCTTCGGCGTGCTCCGCTTGCGAAAGGAGGTCGGCCGCTACATACGCCGGGTTAGCTGTTTCATCCGCGATCACGAGTATCTCGCTCGGACCCGCCAGTTGGTCGATGCCGACAATTCCGAACACCTGCCGCTTGGCCTCGGTAACGTAAGCGTTGCCCGGCCCGACTATCTTGTCCACACTCGGAACAGTGGCAGTCCCGTAGGCCATCGCGGCCACGGCCTGCGCCCCGCCGACCTTGAAGACGTCGTTCACGCCGCACTCACGCGCCGCCACGAGCATAGGCCCGTGTATCTTGCCGTCGGCCTGGGCGGGCGCGCACATCACCATTTTGCTCACTCCCGCGACCATCCCCGGAATGGCCGTCATGAGCACGGTGCTGGGGTAGGGGGCCAGTCCGCCGGGTGCGTAGAAGCCGACCTTTTCGATGGGCCGCACCACCTGCCCGTAGACGAAGTCCTCATGCATATCGATCCAGGACTTTTGTATCTGCTTGCGGTGGAACTCCTCGATGTTTGCCTTGGCGGTGCGGATCGCCTGGAGAAGCTCGGGCTTGATGGTGTCGTAGGCTTCCTTGAAATCCTCGTCGGCAGCCCTGAGGCTCTGCAGGTTGGGTGAATCGAACTTCCTGCCCAACTCCAGCAGCGCCTGATCTCCCCGAGTTTTAACATCCGATATAATGCCGCTAACCGTCTCCCGCAGGCTCGCGCTCGGGCCGATAGTCTCGGGACGCAGTGCAGCCAGTATCTCATCCGCCGGGTCGCGGTCGGTTTCAAGAATTTTCATGGACTGTCTCCTTGGTTACGAGTGGATTATACCAAACCCACCCGCATTCGACAACCACGGTTGACGCCCGGCCGCAAATGAGCTATATTATCGCAAGTGAACGCAGGAGCTCTTGCTAAGTGGGACTGAACGAAAACAACGCCACGCCGCGCTCAGGGTGCAGCAGACCATTGAAAGGTTGCGCGATCATTGCCGCGGTGCTGTGTCTCGCCTTCATCGGATTGATGATTTGGCTTTTCCGAAACCCCAACGTGCGTAACCTGGTGAGGTGCACGGAAAACATGGTCAAGGTCGGGGACGCCCTACGGCGCTACCATGATGTCAACAATAAGTACCCGCCTGACCTGGAGAGCCTCAAGAAGGATTATCTGAAGGACCCTGGCGTTCTTCAGTGCCCGGTCGGCCCATTGACCGGTGATGACCCCAACTACACCTACCACGCGCCTCCCGCCGATGCGAAGGAGAGTTTTGTGGTGTTGGAGTGTGCGCGACACGTCTTTGGGCGGGGATCGCCTCCGATAAAGCTGCGCCTGCGCCTCGACGGGAGCATGGAGCGGGGAGTGAAGTAGGAAGGGGAATTGCAGAATGCAGATTGGCCAAGCATTGCAGGGTCCCGTCATTCTGCAATCTGCAATCATCAATCTGCAATTCCCTATGTGTTAGATGGGGTATACTAACACTGGACAATGTGCGGCCCCTGGCCTGGGCCTAAGAGAAGGGGGCAAGTGGTATGAGGTCTGATAGAGTGATTGTGCTGGTGATAGTCGCCGTTTTCGCGGCATCGTATATATCCGCCGTCGCGTGGGCGGAGGACGGTACGCCCGCTAAGGAGGCGCCCGTGAACCTGTCTCTGAAGAACGTCTCGATCAAGGAAGGCATCGACGCCCTGTTCGAGGGAAGGGGGCTGAAGTATTATATCCAGCCCGGAGTGACGGGCCAGATCGTGGAACTGAAGCTGTCCGGCGTGACGTTTGAGCAGGCTCTGAGGGCGATGGTAGATGCGGCGGACCTGTCATACACCGTTCAGGATGGGTCCTACATCATAGGTCCGGGGAAGCCCAAGCCCGCGAGCAGCCCGCCCGAGCCTGCTCCGAGCGTGCAGACTCCTCCGGCTCAGCCCGGAACCGGTCAATACGTGCCGCCGCCCGTGCAGGGTTTGGCGCCTATCCAGCCGGGTCCTACGACTCAGGTGAATGTGAACCAGGCTCCGGCTCCGGTCTACTACGGCAGCCCCGGCGATCTGGGGTACGGCTATCCCTACGGCATCCCGCAGATATATCAAGCCGGGAATCTGAGGTTCGTATACGGGTGGCCGCCGGTGAGGATAGCGGGGGGTGACTCTTCGATACTGAGCTTCGGCCCTATGATCCCGCCGCCCGGATGGGTAAGCCCGGATATGTTGAGGTTTCTCAGGGGGTACTATGCGGTGAACCCCAGACCCTACTTCATTCCGGGGTATTAGCAGTAGAGCTTGTTGCTAAAATATAAATAACGACGACAATTTCTGGTTGCCCGCTTTACATGCCCGTGTAGCGGTGATAGAATAAAATCACGACTTGTTCCCGCGAGTTCGCCGGGTGGTGGTATGGTCCCACCACCGGGCGTCACGGCCGGTCGCCACGTTCCGACTTGAGGTGTTTGAAGTTGAAAGTGGTTGAGATCCTCTTCTATGACAGCAACCGTGTCAAGCTCGTGGTCGAAATGCCCGACCCTAACTGCTATTCCACTCAGCACGCGCCGCACATACCGAGGCTTCTCTTCAAGTTGTTCCCGCATCTCGCACGCCACCGCTGCGAGAACGACAACGGCTACTCGTTTCGCCGCGAATGCCAGTCCACCGAGATTCCGCATCTGTTCGAGCATCTGATCATCGAACTGCAGGGGCAGGCGCGGAAGTCGGGCACGCTCAAGGGCGAGACGCAGTGGAACTGGAGAGTCGACCCGAAGGGGCGGTTTCACGTCTACGTTGAATATGATAACGAGATATTGGTGTTGGGGGCGATCCGGATTGCCGAGAGGATCATCCAGGCCCTGGACAACCGCAATATCGAAGGGATTGATGTTGAGGAGGAGGTCAAACACCTCCGGCAACTCGCAGACCTGGGCGACCGCTACAATTACGCCAAAGCCGTACCCGCCCAATCACCCGAACCCGCGCAGGCAGTGAGCTAAGGACAATGATGAATGAAGAATGCAGAATGCAGAATGAAGGGACCTCTCAATCATAGGTTATTCTGCATTCTTCATTCTTCATTCTTCATTAACAACACTCCCTCCTGCATCTTCTCGCTGGTGCAGGCGAGGGCGGTACCGCCGGTGTGTATCTTGTAGGCTTTGCCCCTCATGCCGCCGAAGACCACGCGGTCCACTCCGCCGCCGTTGGGCCTGATGTCCAGTATTATGTCCCCGTGCCCGAACTCCAGCTTATCGATGTCCCCACTCGTGACCGGCACGCCCCACTTCTTGCCAACGTGGACAAAGGCTGAGCCGAACTCGCGCTTGATCGCATCCACGCAGGCGGCGATACGGGCCTGGGTGTGCGGGTGGGGGACCGGCGAGAGAATCGCGGCCTTGAACGCGGCTGAGCCTCGCTCGAAGTATTCCTTATCCCCCGTGATCGACCCGTAGCGCATGGCGGCGTGCGCGAACTCGGCGGTCAGTTCAGGGTCAGGTTCCCAGCCGACATTTCCCTTCACGCACATGCCCGAGGCCGAGGGCTGATCGGCGAAGGGGTTATCCCACACGCATTGCAGCAGGCAGAGCTGGTCTATCGCGTATAGTCCGTGTTCGAGATAGACTTTCGCGCCGGTCGATTCGTAGAGTTCCAGGCACATTAGCGCTGTCCAGAGCATGCCCCAGCCGCTTTGCGGGCGCATGCCGGTGTGCTCATCGACGTAGTTGGTCGCATCGAAATCGGGCGCCCCCGCGAGCGTGCGGTCCTGGTAGGAGTACTTCGGAACCAGCTCGTCAAGGATGAACTTGGCCCCTCGCTCCGCCGCGCGTATGTATCCGATCCGGGAGATCGCCCTGCCGAGCCTCGCCAGGAACAGGACCGAGGCGGCCATCCGTATGTTGGGATGCTCTGACGGGATGGGGGAGCCGTCCTGTTTGAACCACCCTTGCAGCGCGCCGGTCCGCAGCCGTGTGTTGACGAGCAGGTCGGCATGGCTCCTGCACAGTTGCACCATATCCATCCTGAGCCTGTCGAAGGGTCGAGATAGCTGCCACGAGCGCTCCGCCGCGTCATAAAACTCATCCTCCGATAATGCCGGGAGGGGATAGGTCGCGGTTTGCGTCTCCGGCCCAACGTGGATATGCGGCCCCGGCCCGCCGTAGGTCTTCCATAGGAACGTGGCGACCGCGCGATGCGCCGACTTCCGCCTGCAATCGGCATCAAGCATGAGGTAGAACGCATAGCTCAGACGGGGGGACGCCAGGCGCTTTGCCATTGTCATATCGTGGCGGCAGTAGCGCCCGTCACGTGTGGGCTCATATCCGCAGAACCCATAAGAGATCAGCGGCGCGGAAAGGAGGCCGTTATTCATATCCAGGTCCAGAGCGGCGGGCATGTCTCTGCAATCTGTGAGCGATGCAATGTCGGGAATCAGCGCGGCCGCCTTGTTCGCGTGCTGGACAACGAGGGCCGGAGAGTGAAATGCGCGGTCGCCGATCAGGTGGTCGCCGCCGGGTCTCATTATCGGGGCCCACGTGTAGTCCATCTTGCGGCTGTCGAGAATCGATTGAACCTCCGGCACGAACGCGAACGAGCTCATCAAGTATTCGACAAGAGGCTCGGAATCGCCGCGCCCAATCTCGTCATCGACCGCGACATGCACCCAATCTGCTCCGTCTTCGAGCGCGATCCGGCACTTGAGGGAGTGGTCTTGGACGGCTCCGCTCAGTTCCACGATCACCCGCTGTTCGTTGTGCTCGATAATCGCCGCTTGGGAGTAGACCATTCGCAGCGACTCCCGGCAGATGCCGAACAGGTGTGGGCGGTCGCCGGCGATCATCGGCGAGGAGCAGGAGCGGTGCTCGCTGGAGGTAAGCATATTCTTGTGCAGGGATGAGAGCAGAAGATGAAAGTCGCCCGAGCGGTCGACGGCCGCAAACTCCTGGGCATAGCCGCCGTCACGAAATAACAGCCGCACGAGTATGCGGCCATTATCAATGTCTATGTTTCTCCCAACGTCTTCGACGCTGAGGTTCCCACGCCTCTGCACTATAACGGACCTCGAATAGCATGTATTGCTGGTAGCTCACGTTATATTTCGCCTGCTATACAGTACACCGTAGGCCCTGAGTAGCCCAGCAGGAGTTACCTATTCTTAAGAAAGCCTGGTGGGCGTATCGAAGGGCCGGATAATCTTGCATCAGGACCTGTACATTCGCAGCCGCCCTTCGACCCTTCGACAGGCTCAGGGTAAATACGGCCCTTCGGACAAGCTCAGGACCTACTCAGGGCTTACGGCGGTACTCTGCCGGGCAAGGAATATCGTGAGCGACCACTATATGTATAAGCTGCCTGGGCGGATTTTGGACAGGGTATACCCCCTCCGGCTGAACCGCCCCTAAATTCATACCATACTGAGGATGAGCTGTCTATATAGAGATTGCAGAAATATGGTGAAATCTTGGGCAAATAATGACAAGCGGGCACTCTGTTGTTCAGGTTTTTGGGTATATCCTAAGCAGGCGGGTGGGGCGGCCGGGGTGGTGATTTTTTACCCAATAAAAATACTGGCCGTCTCATTGACAGGGTATATATAGTGTGCTAAGATTCCTGTTACCGCTATATGTAGCGGGTTAGAGAAACGCTGATGAAATGCCCTTTTTGCGGTTATCACGACGATAAGGTCCTCAGTTCGCGCACTATTAGGGCGGGCGAGGCGATAAGGCGAAGGCGCGAATGTCTTTCCTGCGCCAGGCGATTTACGACGTTCGAGCAGATCGAGGAGCTTCGGGTAATGGTGGTCAAACGTGACCAGCGCCGGGAGCCTTTCGACCGCAATAAGGTGTTGAAGGGCATGACGGTCGCCTGTGAAAAGAGACCGATAGGCATGGAAGTGCTGGAATCCATGGCCGACGACATTGAGCGCTCCGTATTCGACTCGGGTGTGCGGGAGATCGAATCGGAGGAGATCGGCGAGATGGTAGCCGACGCGCTGCGCAAGGTGGATCAGGTCGCATACGTGAGGTTCGCGTCGGTCTACAGGCAGTTCGAGGACGTGGGGCAGTTCAGGGATATAGTCGACGGCCTGGGAGGGCGACGGCGGCAGAGAAAAGAAACTAAGCAATTATGAATTCTGAATTTTGAATTATGAATTGAAGGGAGCGGTCCCTTCCCCAATTCAAAATTCACAATTCAACATTCAAAATTTGCAATGGTTTGCTAGGGAGGGCAGGCAGATGCTGACTAAGAATGCGCGGACGGTGCTCGAAAAGCGATATCTGCGTAAAGACGAAAATGGAAATCCCGCCGAGGATGCCGAAGGGCTGTTTCGGCGGGTTGCTAACGCCATAGCCGAGGCTGAGATCAGCTACGGCAAGTCGAATAAGCACGTCAAGGGCTTGGCGGGGGAGTTTTATGAGCTGATGAGCAGCTTGGACTTTTTGCCGAACAGTCCGACGCTTATGAACGCCGGCAGGGAGCTTGGCCAGCTTTCGGCGTGTTTTGTGCTGCCTATCGAGGACTCGATGGAGAGCATATTCGAGACCGTCAAGGACACCGCGCTCATTCATAAGAGCGGCGGCGGGACCGGGTTCTCGTTCTCACGGCTGCGGCCCGCGAACGACTGCGTCAAGTCCACGAACGGCGTCTCCAGCGGCCCGATCTCATTCATGGAGGTCTTCAACGCGGCCACCGAAGCGATCAAGCAGGGTGGGACCAGGCGCGGGGCCAATATGGGCTGCCTGCGGGTGGACCATCCGGATATCCTCGATTTTATCACGTGCAAACAGGACACGACCAAGCTGACGAACTTCAACATCAGTGTGCTGCTGACGGAGAAGTTCATGGAGGCCGTCGTCAAGGGTGAGGACTACGAGCTGATCAGCCCGCGGACCGGAGCGGTCTGCAAGACGCTCAGCGCGGCAAAGGTTTTCGATCTGATCGTAAATATGGCTTGGAGGAACGGCGAGCCGGGGATCATCTTCATCGACCGGGTGAACCGCGACAACCCCACGCCGCATCTCGGCGAGATCGAGAGCACAAATCCGTGCGTTACGGGTGACACGCTTGTTTACACCGATTCTGGCATGAGGCGGATCGAGGAACTGCATAAGGACCAAACTCTGCCGATGCTCACTCTGGATGGCCGCTCATCTCGCTCCTCGTTCGAAAGGGCGGCGAAGGTCGTTCGGACGGGCACAAAGCAGGTCTTCCGCCTGCGCACGCAGGAGGGTTATGAGGTCCGCCTTACTGCTGATCACAAGGTCAAGACTGATCGCGGATGGGTGAGCGCGGGCGATCTCGGGGGTGCTGATCGTATCCACATTCTCAACCGCAAAGGCGGGTTCGGATCGGGCGGCTCGGAGCGGCTTGGCACGCTTCTTGGCTGGCTTGTGGGTGACGGGACGATGAAGGCCACGGAAGCCGTATTGTCGTTCTTTGGCGATGAAAAGCGCGAGCTTGCACCTGTCTTCGCGGAGATGATGGCCAGTGAAGTCGAGGGTATGCAAAGACTCGACCGTCACTACAGCCTGCGCGGGTACGAAGTCGAGGGCCGTGACGAGTATCGCATCAAGTCTCAGCGCTTCTGGAGGGTCGCGGCCGAGCACGGACTGTTGCCCGGCGACAAGCACAGAGTCCCCGAGGCGGTCTTGACCGGTTCGGAAGAAATGCAGCGCGGCTTCCTCCGGGCAATGTTCACGGCGGACGGGCACGTATCGGGTACCCGAGAGAAAGGCGTTAGTGCGAGGCTCACATCGATCAATCGTGAACTGCTGCTGGATGTCCAGCGGATGCTGCTGAATTTTGGAATACCGACCACTCTCTACCGAAGCCGTAGGCCCGAAGGGCTGCGTGAGATGCCGGACGCCTGTGGCGGAACCGCGATGTATCTGTGCAAAGGATACGACGAGCTGATTGTGTCCAAGAGTGCGCTGGCTGTATATGCCAAGGAGATTGGTTTCTTGACGGCGGCGAAGCAGGCTAAGCTTCTTGCGGCGCTCGAAGGATACACAAGAGGCCCTTACAAGCAGACATTCACCGCGCGCTTCTTGTCGCTGGACCCCGAGGGCGAGGAGACGGTTTACGACATTACCGAACCCGTTACGCACTCGTTCGTAGCCAATGGATTAGTGGTGCATAACTGCGGAGAGCAGCCGCTGCTGCCTTATGAGTCATGCAACCTCGGCTCCATCAACCTCGCTCATATGGTTTCCGTGGTCGATGGCCGTGCTGAGATCGACTACGATAGACTGCGGCGAGCGGTGCAGCTCTCGGTGAGATTCCTGGACGACGTGATAGACGTCAACCGCTACCCGATGGAGCAGATCGGCGAGACCACCAGGGGCAATCGCAAGATCGGCCTCGGGGTGATGGGCTTCGCGGACATGCTGATCCTGTTGGGCGTGCCTTATGACTCAGAGGATGGCATATCCATCGCCGAGCAGGTGATGAGCTTCATCTCCAACGAGGGGAAGAAGGTCAGTTGTGAGCTTGCGGCGGAGCGCGGCGTGTTCTCGAACTTCAAGGGCAGCGTGTATGACCGCACCGACAGCATGGAGATTCGCAACGCCACAGTCACCACCATCGCGCCGACCGGCACGCTCAGCATTATCGCGTCGTGCTCAAGCGGCATCGAGCCGCTGTTCGCGATCAGTTATGTGAAGCGCGTGATGGACGGGACCGAGCTTATGGAGGTCAATCCGTACTTCGAGAAGATCGCGCGGGACAGGGAGTTCTACAGCGACGAGCTGATGCGCAAGATCGCCGAGCACGGCAGCGTGCGGGGGATTGATGAGGTGCCGGAGGACGTGCAGCGGGTGTTCGCGACGGCGCTCGACATACCGCCCGTGTGGCACGTGCGCATGCAGGCCGCGTTCCAGAGGTTCACGGATAACGCGGTTTCCAAGACGGTAAACTTCCCCGAGAGCGCCACGCCGGACGACGTGAAGCAGGTCTATGAGCTTGCATACAAAGAGGGCTGCAAGGGCTGCACCATCTATCGCTACGGCAGCCGCGACTCTCAGGTGCTGAACGTATCCGGCAAGGACAAGAAAGCCATCTCCGAAGGCAGCCAGGCCGGAGTACGCGGGCCAAGGCCGAGACCGGCCCGTACGCGCGGCGTCACCGAGCGCATCAACACCGGCTGCGGCAATATGTATATCACGATAAACGAGGACGAAAACGGCCTGTGCGAGGTGTTCGCGGCCATGGGCAAGGCCGGAGGCTGCGCGCCCAGCCAGTTGGAGGCGATTGGTCGGCTGATCTCGCTATCTTTGCGCGCGGGGGTGGACCCCGGCTCGATTCAGAAGCACATCAGGGGCATTCGGTGTCACTCACCTGCCTGGGGCAACGGCGGGGTGGTGATGTCTTGCGCGGACGCCATCGGCATTGCGATAGAGCACTATCTGAAAGAGCGCGAGACCGGCATCGCCACCGACGAGATATCAAAGCCCAAGGACAAGCTCGACACCCTGCAAGGCGCCTGCCCGGACTGCGGTTCGGCGGTGGAGCACGAGTCCGGCTGCGTGGTGTGCAGGTTCTGCGGGTTCAGCAAGTGCGGTTAGGTTTCGCAGGACGCGGTTGAGCGACAGGGAGGTCGCGCGTGCCGGGGCAGGGATGCCCCGGCTTCGGAAGATTCAGTTGGGCGAGGTTGGGGTCCCTGCTGAGTCGCTCCGGCAGGAGGCGACGCAAGGGACAGGATGTCGGGGACGCTTGGGAAGGACTTCCAGGCGTCCCGTTTTCGTGTTTGACGCTATGCAGGAGCTGGCCTCGGCTCCGATGAATCCTCATGTAGATTCTAATCCGCAAGCCCCAGGGAAGATTACCGGCTGTGAAGCGTATTGTTACGCTACTTACGGCGGTCGTCATAGCGTGCTGCATCGCCTCGGCTTGGGAGTTCGCGGTGCTGGGTTATGTCATATTGATCGGCGTGGTGGGCGATGCGATACACAAGACGCACCGGGCGAAGAGGGTGAAGCCGAAGGGGTAGGTCGACGGATCTCGGGCAACAAGAGGCGCGCGGACTGCGGAGTGGGTCGTTGACTCTACCCGTGTTGACATTGAGCCATTGTACGGCTATAATTCCGTTCAGTTGCGAAGCGACGAGTGGGGTGGGGACTCAGCGTGGATTGTCCACTGAAGGTCACAGGAGATATCCCATGAACATACGATTCTTGAGCAACAGCCTCTTTGTCCTGTGTGTGCTCGTTTCTTGTTCGAGCGCGTCATTATCCGCCACGAGCCAGAGCGTCAGGAAAGGTGTCGAGCAATACAAGAAAGGCGACGTCTCGGCCGCGATTGCCACGCTCAAACGTGCCGCCGAATCTAATCCCAAGGATGCCGCCGCGCCAATCTGGCTGGGTTTCATACTCCTCAAGCAAGACAACTACCCGGAGGCAATTCCCTATCTTGAAAGAGCCTCACTGCTTTCTCCCAAGGACATGGCTGTCTGGAACAACCTCGGCACGTGTTATTTTTTCACCGGCAAGACCGCGCAGGCCATCTCCGCATATGAAACGGCTGTCAAGCTTGGCCCACCTCCGCCGGACCTGCTCTACAACCTCGGGAGCGCTGATCTCAAGCTGGGGCATGCGTATCGGGCTGAAAAACGGTTGCGTGAAGCCGATGCGGCAAAGCCCAAAGACGCCAAGATACTCAGCAACCTCGCCCTGTCGCTTCAGCAGCAAGGCAAGTTCGGTGAGGCAGTAGCGGTTTACAAATCAGCTATCGAAATCAACCCGGATGACCCCGCGCTGCTCCAGAACTTCGGCATGGCGTGCAAGCAAAACGGGAGTCTGCAGGAGGCGAAGACGGTCCTGGAGAAGGCCTTGACCGTGAGCAAGGACTCGTATTGTGTTCACATGGCGCTCGGAGAAATTCTGGCGGCGGACGGTCAGCAAGACCAGGCAATCGCTCACTACAAAGAGGCCGCGACGCTTCGGCCCACGGAGTCGGCGCCTCAATTCAACATTGGCGGGCTGTACGCACGGCAGGCGAAATACCAGCAGGCAGCCGATTCGTATGCCGCCGCGCTTCAACTAAAGCCCGGCGATGCGCGGATTACGGCTGACCTTGGGTGGGCGCTTTACGCTACTGGGCGACTGTCGGAGGCCGCCGAGAAGCTGGAGGTGGTCGCGCGTCAAGACTCAAGCGACACCAAAGCGCTCAGGGGACTCGCCGCTATCTATACCTCTCTGAAAGACTCGGCAACAGGCGCGGCCGCCAAGCAAGACTATCAGACCAAGGCAGTTAAGTGCTGGAGCGAAGTCGTGCGTCTTGACCCGAAGGACGCCGCCGCCGCGCTGAACTTGGGCGACCTGTATCGAGATCTCAAGGACTTGCCGAATGCTGGTCAGCAGTATCAGGCCGCTGTCAATATCGATCCTGAGAATACGCAGGCGCGGCTTGGGTGGGCAGGGGTGCTTTTTGAAGAGAACAAGTTCGATGAGGCTATTGAGCAGTATAGATGTGTGATCAAGTCGAATCCCAACTTGGCGATGGCCTACAACAATCTCGGAGTAGCCATGGAGAAGAAGGGACTTGTCGGTGAGGCAAAAGCGCAGTATCAGAAGGCGCTGGATTTGGACCCCAACTACGCCGATGCCAGGCAGAATTTGGAACGCCTGCCGGATAAGAATGATGAATAGTGCGAAGGCGGGAAGCCATGGAATCGAGCCAATATTGGAGAAGAGACATGCGTGTGGTGAAGTATTCTGTAGTGTTCGTGATTCTGCTGTCCGTCGTGTGCGGGGCGGCCATTGCCGAGAAGCGGAAGACTTCGATTGCGTTGAGCATCGGAGCTTTTTATCCGCAGTCATCGGCGACGAGCAACACGTTCGGCGACTCCTGGAGTCGAATAAGCCTGAAGGCATTCGATAACACGAAACCCGATGAGTGGATTTTCAATCCTGAGATTGGCTCCTACAGGCTGTCGGGCGGACCGAGCGCCCATCTTTATCCGCTGACACTGGGATTTGAGCGCGCCTTGAACAACAGTTCCAAGGCCCAGCCTTACGTGACGCTTCGGGCCGGTCCGTACTATGGCAGGGTGACTAATGACGCCATCGGCTTGCGGGAGAGCAAGCTTGGGCTGAATGCGAACGCGGCTTTTGGCGTTGTGTTCGCTCGCCAATTCTATGTGGAAGCCAGATACGACTACTTCAGCCGGATAGCAGGGTTCGATTTCAAGGGGTTCTCCGTGTCAGCGGGCGTGCGGCTTTTCGACATGCGGCTGTAGAGTAGATCATGCCTTGTCGGCGTGTAGCAGATGCTGAATCGAGTTCAACAGGACAAGGTGTAACTCTACTTAGGAGATCCTTCTCTTAGTCCGATATAGAATCAGCGCGCTCGATAAACCCATGCCCAGCGACAATAGCGCCGAAGGCTCGGGTACGGGTGGAGTCGGCTGACTGTGTTGAACGGAGACGGCTCCCAGCAGCAGCGGAGCGAGCGCCGTCAAGATCGGCGGGAACGCCACCGGCGGCGCGGCAGTCGTTTCAAGCATCGGCTCGATAATCGGAGTCATCGTTACCGGCGGGGCTGCCATCGCCATGACCCCGGGCGTCAGAACGGCCGGAAGCACGCCTATCTCCTGCTCAAACGGTGCAACTTTCACCTCGGGTATTTTCTTTTCGGTGAGCTTGAGTGGTGCGCCGCTTGGCAGCTTGTGTGTGAGTGGATTTCCGCAGCGCCATTCCAGGATTGCCCGGCCATCCGAGGTCGCGAACACGCGAGTTCCCTTCGGGAGCATACATGTGCGAGAGAGGATTCTTCCGCCCTTGGACACGAAGTAGGTCGTCACCTTTTGCGGCTTCTCCAATCGCACCAGCTTGAGATTATTGAGAAAGTATTGTGAGAGTGCCTCGGGGGTCGTGCTGAAGTGCCGTGCGTAGCGCGATGCCACTACCTTGTTTGCCTTGAGCTGATCCACGAGTGCCTGAATGCTGTCCGCCTTGCGCGGCACAAACGAGCCCGGCCCCGTACGGCCGTACGGCGTCTCGCCGATGCTTGCCGGCTGCGACAGCCCCGCAGGCTGCAAGATAGTTCGGGTTGCAGGAGCGCCGCGTTTTGCCGTATGTCCAGCCGACTGTTTGACTGCTGCGTTTAGATCTACATTTCCAGCCACTACCATCACTGCAAGGGCTGCAAGGTATGATGTCGCCTTCATTTTCACCACCGCCTTTGGCTCGCGACCAGTGCGCCAGTACTAGTAACTCTGGTGCAAGAATCGTGCCAAAATACACGCTGGATTGGGTGAAAGCGGCTGCCGGACTATACTATGCAACGGCGTGTGAATGAGATTGAGTTCAGAAGAAGTGTACCGTGTTTCCCCCTCTCAAGTGTGCGTCACTCTGGGCCCATGCGTATAGACCGTCGCCCGGTCCCCTCGCACGAAAGCGCACAATGTTATCCCGCATCGCTCAGCCGCATCGATGGCAAGCGAAGACGGCGCGGAAACCGCCGCCACCAGCTCGATCCCGGCTCTGGCGGCCTTTACGATCATTTCGAAGCTCACCCGGCCCGAGAGCGCCGCGCCGCAACCCGCCGTCGGATTCTCCTCCAGGCAGCATCTGCCGATGACTTTGTCCAGGGCGTTGTGCCGCCCGATGTCCTCGGCGAAGGCCAGTATAGCTCCATCGCCCGAGAAGAGCGCCGCCGCGTGCGTGCCGCCGGTGCGCTCGAAGATCACCTGCCGAGACTTCATTTCGGCAAGGGCCTGTAGCAGGAGCGTCACTGGCACGCGCAGCGAGTCTCCGACTTTCGGCAGGCCCGCGATAGTCTCCTCGACATTCGCGCTGCCGCACATCCCGCAGGAGCTGGCAACGATCATGTTTCGCTCGGTCAGGCCCTCCGGCACGCGCGCAAGCTGCATTCTTATGGCCGAGGGGTCATCATCGCAGCAGCGCAGGAGGTTGATGTCGCGCGTGCTCGATATGATTCCTTCTGACAGCGCGAACCCGACCGCCAGCGCCATCGTGTCACAAGGGGTGGCCATCAGAGTGTAGCTGCCGACGCCGTCGATGGTGATCGTGACGGCTCGCTCGATCACGACGCCCGGTTGCTCGTGCACGAGGCCGTGGCCGTTGGTGCTCAGGCGAACAGCTTCAACTATTTCGGTCTCTTTCGTGTTTTCGTCCTTTCGTGCTTTCGTGATGAAATTCTCCTCTTCCCGGGGTTTGATCAGTGCGCATCCAGCCCATGGACCATCAGCAAGGCGTGTTCCATCGTCTTTACGATCTCGCCCACATACTCTTCGACCGCATGCACGCTGCCGGGCAGCGCGTAGATGAGAGTCGTCCCAGCCACACCGGCGACGCTTCGGCTGAGCAGCGCATTGGGCTTGTCGGCGCCGAACTTCAGCCGGATGTGGTCCATAATGCCTGGAATGATCTTGTCGCAGACCTCGGTGATGACCTCGGGGGTGGTGTCACGCGGGCCGATGCCCGTTCCTCCGGTGGTGAAGACGAAGTCAACATCGCTTTCGCGCACATCGAGTAGGGCGGCGCGGAGCATGTCCGGATCGTCGGGCAGGATTATCTGCTCGAACTTAGGCCGCCACCGCCTGCCTGCAAAAAACTCTTCTAGAAGTTCCCGGACCCTGGGGCCGCTGCGGTCGGAGTAATCGCCTCGATAGGCCCGGTCGCTAAGTGTGATTATCTTGAAAGAGAGCGTCTTCGGGCTGAACTCGACGCTGTCGCCCGGTCGGATTATGCCTCCGGAGAGCACGCGGCAGAATATGCCCGCGCGGGGCATCACGCACTGCCCGACTTCACGAAAGATGGCGCAGTTTTCGCCGTGGCAGGTCTTGCCTATCTGGCTGACTTCGATTTCGACTTCGCCGATTTGAAATCGGTCCAGCACACTGACGGATCCAAGGTCGATTCCATGAAGCGTTATGTTCTCGGCGAATTCGCCGGGGCCGACCGCGTGCCCGGTATCCTGGACGAATTGGTCGATGCTCTCCTGGCTCAGCAGGCTGACCTGCCGGTGCCATGCGCCCGCATGGGCGTCGCCGACCACTCCCCGGCAATCTATTACGATCTCCGGCACGGGGTGTTTGATCGTGCCTTTCTCGGCGGATATATTGACCGATACCACTTCGATGCGATCAGACATCCTGCTTTACCTTCTCGATCAATCGAATATCGCCGATGCGCATGTTCTTATCGACCGCCTTGCACATATCGTAGATAGTGAGCAGCGCAACGCTGACGGCGGTCAGCGCCTCCATTTCAACACCGGTTCTGCCGACGCACGCCACTTCGCTTGTGGCTGTAACGCCATCGCCAGTCAACTCCATCTGGACATCGATCCTGTCCAGCGGCAAGGGGTGGCAAAGAGGGATAAGCTCGGCGGTCTTCTTGGCCGCCTGGATTCCGGCGATTTGCGCGACCGTCAGTACGTCGCCTTTCTTGATCTGGTTCTCGCGAATGAGTCCGACCGTGGTCTCGGACAGCGTGATCGACCCGGAGGCGCGCGCCAGACGTTTCATCAGCGCTTTGTCTCCCACATCCACCATCCTTGCCCGGCCCTGCTCATCCACGTGAGAGAGTTCGCTCATATCATCCCCCAATCCGGCTCATTACATTTCCCTCGCACGGCTTGCCCGACTCGGGCTTGTGAGTGACCGCCTGCTCAATCGCCTGCCTGGGGCCGAGTTCGCGCACGCTGAAACCGAGTTTCGAGAACAGACACGGCCTGATGAAGCCGTCGCTGGATAGTCTCAGACGGCTGCACCGGGCGCAGTCGCCTCCCGAGCCTCCGTCTACCACCGAGAATGTCCCGCTCGGGAAATCCATCCGGCTGATGAACCGCACTTCCAGATCATGCTTCGTGGCGAACTGGGCCACGGCCCGTGCGTCCGGCTCCGACGATGCGCCGTTCACGACGCAGTTCAGCTTGATCGGATTCAGCCCGGCGGATTTCGCGGCGCTGATTCCATCCAGTACTCGGGACACATCCCCGCCGTGGGTTATCTCGCCATATCGCTTCGGGTCGAGTGAGTCCAGGCTCACGTTCACTCGATGAAGCCCAGCTTTCGCCAGCGCGTCGGCATTCTCGGCCAGAAAAACGCCGTTCGTGCTCATCGACAGGTCCTCGACGCCTTCGATCCCGGCGAGCATGCGGACGAGGTCCACGATGTCCCGCCTGGTCAGCGGCTCACCTCCGGTAAGTCGCAGCTTGGTTACGCCCATACTCACCGCCGTCCGCGCGACTTCGACAATCTCCTCGAACGCGAGGATGTCCTCGTGCCGCAGCAGCGCGACTCCCTCCGGTGGCATACAGTAGGCGCACCGCAGGTTGCAGCGGTCCGTGACCGATACCCGCATGTATGTGATTGGCCGTCCGAATCGGTCTACCATTGAATTTGTTTCGGGTTACGGGTTAGCGGGTTACGAGTTGAAGGGAGATCCTTACCCAACCCGCAAACTCGCAAACCCGCAAACCCCGCAACTCCTATCTATCGGCATAAAGCGCACCTCATCGCCGGTGCGAAGGTCCTGTTCCGGTGAGACGATAACGAACCCGTCGGCGCACGTCAGGGCCGCGAGGTGAGCCGAGCCGTGAAATGGAACTGGCTCCAGCGTGCCATTATTGGTCAGTCTCGCGGGGACATACAGCAGTCGGTCCGCCTTGCCTTTCTTCATGTCGCACGCGAGCCGCAGGCGGAACTCCCGCTTGTCGGGGACGGCTCCGCTCATCAGCGCTGCGGCCCTGAGCACGAACAGGTGGAACATCAGAAACACCGAAACAGGGTTCCCCGGCAGTCCGAAGACGGCTTTGCCGCCTGTCGTCGCGAAAACGGTCGGCTTGCCGGGTTTGACTGCGACCCGCGAGAAGTGGACCGTCAACCCAATATCGGCCAGCGCGTCGAGCACATAATCGAACTCGCCCACGGATACCCCGCCGGAGAGGATCACGATATCGGCCTCGTCCATAGCCTGCCTGATCGCAGCCTCGGTGCTGAGCTTGTTGTCGGATAATTTCCTTTCGCTCATTAATTCGAGTCCAAAGTCCGCCGCAAGCCCGGAAAGCATAGGGCCGTCGGAGTTCATGATCTTGCCCGGCCCAAGCAGGGCGGGGGAGTCCACGATCTCGTCGCCGGTCGCTATCACGGCCACTCGCACCGGCTTCGCGGCCTCGACCTCCATGATCCCACATGAGATAAGGTTCGCGATTTCGAGCGACCCGAGCACCGTCCCGGCCCGAATCACGACATCGCCGACCCGGACATCCTCACCCTTCCTGCTGATGTTCGACTTGCCATCGTGCTTGAGGATACGCACCGTGTCGCCATTCTCCTGGGCATGCTCGACCATTATGACCTTGCCGGTTCCTTCGGGCACAGCCGCGCCGGTCATCACCTTGACCGCCATCCCAGGAGTCAATGGCATTGTCCCAACGTGCCCGGCGGGGATGGTTTCCAGCAGCCGATACTCATCGCGATCATCACCCGCGAGAACAGCGAAGCCGTCCATCGCGGACTTGTCGAAGGCCGGCAGGTCCAGGACCGAGTGCTGGTCCGCCAGGACCGTCCTGCCGCGCGCTTCACGAACCGGCAGCGTCTCGCGGCCCACACGTATGCCGGACATGGCTGCGTCCAGGAGGCGAAGAGCCTCGTCGAGTGGGATAGTGTCGGCGAACTTATCCATTCTGGTCCTCACTGAAATAATGCGCGGCGAAACGGTTGTCCGCATAGGCGGCGACCTCTTCGTTGACTCGTTTGAACACATCCAGCAGCCATCGGCCTTCGGCTGAGAGAACGGATTTGCCCCCTCCCGCGCCTCCTGCCCTCGGGATAATCAATTGTGCGCCCAGGTGCTTTTCGGCGGTCTTGATAAGGTCCCAGGCGTGCCGGTAGCTGATCTTCAAGGTCCGCGCCGACTCCGTTAGGCTGCCGAGGAGGTCGATATTGTCGAGCAAGTCGGCAAGGCCCGTGCCAAAGACACGCTCACCGCCCGCGACGAACCAGACCTTTGTCCGCACGCTCAGCCTCGGCGTCGATGCGAATTGCTTCTGATCGGCGAGTAAGCCGCAAACGCCCGCCGATAACTTTTCATCGCCCAGCTTGTCTCTCAAGATCAGGCTCCATTCGTCGGCACTTGAGGACGAGTCCACACGGATGTGGGCATTCGAGCGCAGCAGATCGACATCAGCCCGCGTGCTGGTACGGCTGGGAACTCCGTCGATGAAAATGATCATATCCCCCTTGCCCTCAAGCGCCCAAGAGTTCGCTTCGGCAATGATGTGCTGATATCTATGCCGTGCGGCCTGAAAGAAAGCCTCCAGATCGGCCTCCTCGCGAAAGTAGTTCTTCGGCTTGCCCGGTTTGGCGGGTGCGCATCCGAGCTTGGCGTATGTCGCGTCGGGAAGCAGCTTTGCAAGGGCAAGCCCGAGGCGCGTCTTGCCTACTCCCCGTCCCGCGCCGCAGATTGTCCACAGCATCGCCACCTCGCCACATCCTCCGGTGTATTCACATTAACGAACGGCGCGGGGTCGTCGAAATGGACCGGCACCGCCCCCAATTCGAGCCAGACGTCTTTGACCTTGCGCACGCCGCGTGTCATGACTTCGCTCACAGTCTCCAGTGCGCCGATATGCACAACTGAGCATAACGGGTGTGCAAAAAAATCCCCCGTCTCAGCGTAGACAACCGGTTTCCCGCATTCTCTGAACGCTTGGACCAGGGCCGACAGCTCCACGGCGGTGATTCGAGGCACATCGCACGGCACGAATAATACGGTGTCGTGCCGCCCACGGTAGTAACTCAAACCAGCCTCGATGCCTGCCAAAGGGCCGATACCCGGCGTCAGATCGTGGATAACCGGGCAGCCGAACTTCCCGTAAGGCTCCGGGTCGTTGGCAAGAACGATGATTTCCTCCGGGCCGCACAATTCAATCTGGCGCGCGATCTTTTCGAGCATGGTTACGCCCGGCTCGATCTCGATAAGCGCCTTTTCTATACCCCCGAGGCGTGTCGCCTTGCCCCCGGCCAATATCGCCGCGCCGAAGCCTGCCATTACGGAGTTTACCTTAAGCATAGCGGAATCAGTTCCTTAACTACTATTGTAGCACATGCTGGACGATTACCTTCAGAGAAGTTTATCTAATCGGGTAGTGCCCGGATGCCGAGCCGGTTTCGCACGAACGTACAAGCCTGTCATGCTGAGGAGGCACGACGAAGCATCTGCTTTGAATCATTCTGTGCAACACATACTCTCAGCGCAAAGCAGATTCTTCACCTCCGGCTCAGAATGACAAGACTTATAGCTTCGCACAGAAACCGGTCGGCATGGCAGAATGTGACCAAGCATGGTTCGCAATCTTAAGACAGGCTTATGATTATTGTGTAACCGCATCTAAACACTCTGAAGGTCCAGTACTGCATTGAATTGCAAAATGTCCGTGTGCTATACTTGGTTCAAGTGGTTGCCAGCGTGAATTGAGGATTCTCAAAGGCATAACAGCTTATCATTAAATTTATGAGACAGGAGGCTTAAGATTGCGGTATCTTGACAAAGAATGTACGATTGCCAAGCCCGGATATAACCGCTGGCTGGTGCCGCCGGCCGCGCTTGCAATTCATCTGTCAATCGGGATGGCATACGGTTTCAGCGTATTCTGGCTGCCTCTGAGTCAGGCCCTAGGTATCACAGCCCCGGCTCCGAACGACTGGAAACTGGAAAGCCTAAGTATCACCTTCACGCTATTCTTCGTCTTGCTCGGTTCCTCAGCCGCGCTGTTCGGCAGTTGGCTCGAGCGCAACGGGCCGCGCAAGGCCGGTGTAGTGGCCGCGTTTTGCTGGGGTGGCGGATTCTTTATCTCGGCGCTCGGCGTGTATTATCATCAGATTATTTTGCTGTGGCTCGGATCGGGCGTGATCGGCGGCTGCGGCCTCGGTTTGGGCTATATCAGCCCCGTTTCGACCTTGATTAAATGGTTCCCCGACAAGCGCGGAATGGCGACCGGAATGGCTATTATGGGGTTCGGCGGTGGAGCGATGATCGGATCGCCTCTTGCCGACAAACTCATGAAGCACTACGCTTCCGCGACCTCCGTCGGCGTGTGGGAAACGTTCGTAACGATGGGCTGCATATACCTCGTGGCAATGCTCTGCGGCGCGTTCGCCTACCGCATTCCCGCGCTAGGCTGGAAGCCGCACGGCTGGACGGAGCCCGCCCAGGACAACAGCAGCGCCTTCATCACCAGGGGCCACGTGCACGTCAATAACGCGCACAAAGCGCCGCAGTTCTGGATGCTGTGGGCTGTGCTCTGCCTTAATGTGAGCGCCGGTATCGGCGTCCTCGCGGTGGCGTCTCCGATGCTGCAGGAGGTCTTTGGAGGCAAGCTGATCGGCATCAAGGCTGTGCTGGCGGCGCTTTCCGAGGCGGATAAGGCCAAAGTCGCGAGTATCGGCGCGGGGTTCGCCGGGCTCTTGAGTCTGTTTAACATCGGTGGCCGCATTTTCTGGGCATCACTTTCCGACCATATTGGGCGCAAGCGAACCTACTATATCTTTTTCGTTGTCGGGGTGGTGCTCTACGTCGCGGCGGCATTCGCGGCGGTCAACAAGAACGTCACCGCGTTCGTGGGGCTGTTCTGCGTTATCCTCACCATGTATGGCGGCGGCTTTGCCACCATTCCCGCCTACCTGGCCGATTTGTTCGGAACGCAATACGTCGGGGCAATCCATGGGCGCCTGCTGACGGCATGGTCCACGGCGGGCATTCTTGGTCCCGTGCTGGTCACCCGCATTCGTCAGTTTCAGATAGATCGCGGAGTTCCGAGCGAGTCGGCCTATAACGTCACCCTCTATATCCTCGCGGGCCTGCTGTTCCTTGGGTTCATAAGCAACCTGCTGGTGCGTCCGGTGGATAAGCGTCACTTCATGAGCGAGGATGAGCTGGAAGAAGAGTGGCAGCTAGCTCGCAAGAAGAAAGATGAAAGCAAAGCGCAAGAGATTGCCGTGAAAACAGTCAAGCCCAATAGGGCAAGCTGGATACAGGTCAGCATCGGCTGGTTGCTGGTAGGCGTCCCGCTTGTGTGGGGCATCCTCAAGACGGTCGAGAAGGCGTCGGCGCTGTTCCAGTAGTTTATTAGTTGGAAAGTTACGGGTTGTGGGTTACGTGTTGGCTAACTCACAACCCAACTCATAACCCACAACCTCCCTTCCCCAGTCCCCAACCTCCTAGTTTTAATGTAACCGAGAGTTGTCGTATTTGCAGACAGCCTGTTGCTTCGGCCGCTTCGCAACCGAAGCAACCGGGCTGGTGCGAACATACGAGTCCCTGTTACAAGAGCACTAGCCTTCACCTCAGCCATTGCTTAACTAATTGAGTGTTGGCGGTTAAAACTATTGTGCCTCGGCTTAAGATTGTGTTATGATCAATTGTAGGCCCTATGCGAGCTGGCATCGGGGCCGAAATGTGCGTGACCGGCGATATGCCGGTCGGAGGTACAGGCCGTATGGCGCAAATGATGTCAAATCACGATACGGCGGCCAACGCTCCCGCCGCGGATGAGGTCAACGCCCTGCTCGACGAGCTGCAAGTTTCGCCAGAATCCAACCTTATCGGCGTGCTTCAGCAGGTGCAGGACCGATTCGGTTACCTGCCACCATGCGCCTTGGACGAGATCAGCCTGCGCACCAAGCAGCGACTGAGCCGCGTCTACGGCGTTGTCAGCTTCTACGCCCAGTTCTACACCGAGCCTCGCGGTAAGCACACGGTTCGCTGCTGCAGGGGCACCGCGTGCCACGTGAAGGGCTCGCAAAGGGTGATCCACACTGTTGAGAAGCTGCTGGGCGTCAAAGAGGGCGAAACCACCCCCGACATGAACTTCTACCTTGAGGCCGTTGCCTGCCTAGGCGCTTGCTTTCTCGCGCCCGCGATGATGATCGATGGGCAGTACTTCGGCAAGCTTACACCCAAGCGCGTCGAAACCATACTTCGAACCTACGGAGCGCAAGAATGCTCGGACAAATAACATCCCCCAACGAATTAGCTCGCGCGCGTGAAGAGCTTGCGGCCGCGTCGGGGCGGGAGATTACCCTCAGGGTCTGCTCCACCGGCTGCCGGGCGCAGGGTGCGCTGGAAGTCTGCGATGCCCTGGAGCACGAGATAGCCTCGCGGGGGCTGGACGGAAAAGCCCGCGTGGCGAGAGTCGGCTGCCATGGTCTCTGCGCCGGAGCCGTCACCGCCGTTGTCGAGCCATCGGGCACGTTCTATCAGGGGGTTGCCCCGGAAGATGCGCAAGAAATTGTCGAGACCACGGTGGCGAACGGCCAGGTGCTCGACAGGCTGTGCTGGTCCTCCAACGGCAATTCAGCCACTCAAAGGGCCGGGATTCCGTTTTTCTCCCATCAGACTCGCCTGATTCTGAAGAACTGCGGCGTGATCGACCCCACGAGCCTCGAGGACTGCATCGCGCAGGGGGGATATGCCGCGTGCGCCAGGGCGTTAACAGAGATGTCCCCTGAAGGCGTGGTGGAAGAAGTTATCAACTCCGGCTTGCGCGGACGGGGTGGGGCGGGATTTCCCACGGGCCGCAAGTGGCAGCTTACGCGCGCGGCGGCGGGAAGTCCGAAGTATATCGTGTGCAATGCGGACGAGGGCGACCCTGGCGCGTTCATGGACCGTGCCGTCCTGGAAGGCGACCCACACCTCGTTATCGAGGGAATGATCATCGGCGCGTATGCCATCGGCTCGAATAAGGGCTTCATATACGCCAGGGCTGAATACCCGATTGCCATTGAGCATACGGAGATAGCCTTGCGGGAGGCGCGAGCCGCCGGGCTGCTGGGCAAGAACATCCTCGGCTCCGGGTTCGACTTCGATATCGAGATACGAAAGGGCGCCGGGGCGTTCGTGTGCGGTGAGGAGACTTCGCTTATCGCTTCGTTAGAGGGCAAGCGGGGAATGCCGCGCCCGCGCCCGCCATTCCCCGCCAATGCCGGATATGCCGAGAAACCGACGAATATCAATAACGTCGAGACCTGGGCGAACGTGCCGCGCATTATCGAGATAGGGGCCGAGGCATATTCGGCAATCGGAACCGAGGGCAGCAAGGGCACTAAGATTTTCGCGCTCGCGGGCAAGGTGAACAACACCGGCCTCGTGGAAGTCCCGATGGGCGCCACACTGCGCGAAATTATATATGATATCGGCGGAGGCATCCCCAGGGGCCGCAAGTTCAAGGCGGCTCAGATGGGGGGGCCGTCGGGAGGCTGCGTTCCCGCGCGGTATCTCGATCTTAAGATCGACTATGATTCCGTTAAAGACGTCGGCGCGATCATGGGCTCGGGCGGCCTCATCGTTATGGATGAGGGAACCTGCATGGTCGATATCGCCCGGTTCTTCACCGACTTCGTGCAGAAGGAGTCCTGCGGGAAGTGCGTGCCATGTCGAGTCGGGACCAAGCGCATGCTCGAGATCCTCACGCGCATCACCGAGGGTGAAGGGGAGCTTGAGGACATCGACAGGCTCGAGAAGCTCGGCGAGATGATCAAGCAGACCTCGCTCTGCGGCCTCGGCCAGACGGCTCCGAACCCCGTGCTTTCAACTATTCGCTACTTCCGCGACGAATACGAGGCCCACATCGTCGAGAAGCGCTGCCCGGCTCACTCGTGCGAGAAGCTGATTACGACTACCTGCTCCAGCGCATGCCCGGCGCACGTGAATATCCCAGAATATGTCGGCCTGATCGCGGCGGGGCGTTTCGATGAGGCGCTGGATATCATACGCAGGCGAAACCCGCTCGCGTCGGTCTGTGGGCGGGCGTGCGATCACCCGTGCGAGATGTTCTGCCGTCGGGGTGACGTGGATGAGCCTGTGGCGGTGCGGCACCTGAAGCGGTTTGTGACTCAGTACGCGAAACATGGCAGCGAACCGCCGAAGTGGGTCGGCCCGCGCGAAGGCAAGGTCGCGGTCATCGGTTCCGGGCCCGCGGGCCTGAGCGCCGCGTATTTCCTCGCGCTGATGGGGCGTGAGGTGAAGGTATTCGAGGCGCTGGATGTTCTCGGCGGGCTGCTGGCGGTCGGGATTCCCGAATACAGACTCCCGCGTAAGGTGCTGAACCGCGACATAGACTACATCCGCAGCGCGGGCGTGGAGATGGAGACCGGGCATCGGGTGGAGTCGCTTCAGGAACTTCGCGACGCCGGTTATGACGCGGTCTTCGTCGGCGTCGGCGCGCACGGTCCGGTCCTGATGAAAGCTCACGGGGAGGACTTGCCTGGCGTCCAAGATTCGCTTGCATTCTTGCGCAAAGTTAGCCTTGGCGAGATCGATGAGATCACGGGCAAAGTTGTCGTCATCGGGGGCGGAAACGCGGCTATCGACGCCGCGCGCACCGCCATCCGGCTCGGCGCGGATTCGGTGACCGTTCTCTACCGCCGCACGCGCGAGGAGATGCCCGCCATACCAGCCGAGATCGAGGATGCGCTCGACGAGGGCGTGGACATTCGGTATTTGGTCGCTCCGGAGAAGATCGAGGGTGATGGGCGTGTCCAAGCAGTCCGGTGCGTCGAGATGGAACTTGGGCCCGCCGATGAAAGCGGCCGCCGCAGACCGATGCCGAAGCCGGGCTCGGAAACAGTGGTCGAGGCGGACCATGTGATCGTCGCCATCGGGCAGTCGCCTGAGTTGGACTTCGCGGCGTCAGACGGCCAGTTGGTGGTATCATACGGCCGTGTCTTCGTGAATCCTGTGACCCATCGCTCCGGCAATGGCGATGTGTTCGCCGGGGGGGACGCCGTCACCGGCTCATCGACCATAATCGAGGCCGTTGCCGCCGGGCAGAGAGCGGCTCGCGCGATAGATATCTATCTCGGAGGCAAGGGCGAGTTGCCGCCGGACAGGGGTTTTGCCCCGTCTGAGAAGCCGACTGAAGAGGACGCAGCCGCGCCCAGGCAAGCCATCCGCACTCTTCCGCCCGAGGAGCGCATACGGACGTTTGAGGAAGTGGTGCACGATTATACGGCGGAAGTGGCCTGCAGGGAAGCCCGGCGCTGCCTGCGCTGTGACCTTGAGGAATAAACGATGAATAACGACCAAATCACGCTTACAATAGATGGTGTTGCGGCGACGGTCCACAAGGGCGCGACGATCTTCCAGGCTGCCCGGAGCGTCGGAATAGACATTCCTCACCTGTGTTACGACCCCGAGCTGGACCTGCTGCCGAGCAGTTCGTGCCGGTTGTGTGTCGTGGAGGTGGAGGGCGCTCGCGGGCCGGTCGCGAGTTGCTCGCACCCGGCGGCGCAGGGTATGGCTGTCCGCACGCAGTCCGAGAGTCTTCAAGAGATGCGGCGAATGGTGATCGAGCTTCTCCTATCGGATCACCCGCACGAGTGTTATACCTGCGGGCATTCGGGTCTGTGCGTCCTGGAAACGTACGCATACGACATGGGCTTGCGAGAGCGGCGGATGGCGGTCACAACTACCGTTGTCGAGCCGGATCGCGACACCTCGGCGCTGGTCCATGATGAAAGCAAGTGTATACTGTGTGGACGGTGCGTGGCCGTCTGCCATGGCGTTCAGGCGGCCGGGGCCATTGACTTCTTCGGACGTGGTTTCGACACCGAGATCAGCCTGCCTCCGGGAGTGTCGCGGGAGGATTCGGAGTGTGAGTGGTGCGGCAATTGTGCCGAAGTTTGCCCCACCGGAGCCATTTCAGCGGGGCGTATGTCGTTTCTGCCCGGAACGCAGAAGGTTCGCACGACGTGCACCTACTGCGGGGTGGGGTGTCAGTTCGATCTGAATGTGTGGAATGGCCGCGTCGTTGGCGTGACCACGAAGAACGACAACCCCGTCAACGGCCCGTGGCTTTGCGTGAAAGGGCGATTCGGTTACGAGTTCATTCACAATGCCGACCGTCTGACCAAGCCGCTAGTGCGGCGCGACGGCGAACTCGTCGAGGCGTCCTGGGATGAGGCGCTCGATTATGTGGCGAAGCGGCTGACCCAAATCAAGGCGGAGAGCGGCCCGGATTCCATCGCGCTTATGAGCTCGAGCCGGTGCACGAACGAAGAGAACTTTCTCATGCAGAAACTGGCGCGCGCTGTTATCGGCACGAATAATGTCGATCAGTGCGCCCGCACGTGCCACGCTCCCACGGTTGCGGGGCTGGCCGAGGCGTTTGGAAGCGGCGCGATGACCAACTCGATAGGTGAGATTCCTCACGCCACCGTCATATTCATGATCGGCGCCAATCCTACCGAGGCCCATCCCATCATCGGCTTGAAGATCAAGGAGGCCGTGGCGAACGGCGCGAACCTGATCGTGGTCGATCCTCGCGAAATATGGCTCACGAGTCTAGCATCACTGCATATCCCCATCAAGCCCGGCACCGACCTCGCATTGATCAACGCGATGGCGTATACGATCATTCACGAAGGCTTGGCGGATGAGGAGTTCATCAAGTCGAGAACGGAAGGGTATGAGGAGTTCCGTAAGGTTGCGGAAGAGTGGCCGCCGGAGCGAGCGGCTGAGGTCTGCGAAGTCTCGGCGGAAGATATCCGCACCGCCGCGAGGGCATACGCTACCGCCGAGCGGGGCGCGATTATCTACACCCTGGGTATAACCGAGCACACTTGTGGGACGCGCAACGTTCTCGGTCTTGCCGATTTGGCCATGCTCACGGGACAGATCGGTAGAGAGAGCACGGGCGTCAACCCGCTTCGCGGGCAGAACAACGTCCAAGGATCGTGTGATATGGGGGCGCTGCCGGATACATATCCGGGCTACCAGAAGGTCGCGGTCGAGGCGAACAGATTGAAGTTTGAAGAGGCTTGGGGAGTTAAATTGCCTCAATCTAAGGGGATGATGATCCCGGACATGCTGGAAGGCGCATTCGAGGGCCACTTGAAGGCGCTCTATATCCTTGGCGAGGACCCGATGATGTCGGAGCCGCACACCCATCACGTTCGACAGTGCCTCGAAAACCTGGATTTTCTGGTCGTGCAGGAGATTTTCCTGAGCGATACGGCGAAGATGGCGGACGTCGTTCTGCCCGCGTCGTGTTTCGCGGAGAAGGACGGGACCTTCACCAATACCGAGCGCAGAGTGCAGCGCGTTCGCAAAGCGGTCGATGCGCCCGGCGAGGCGCGAGAAGACTGGCGGATAATAACCGAGATATCGAAGCGTTTGGGGTATCCGATGGAATATGCGTCCCCGAAGGAGATATGGGATGAGATCGCGCGGCTCTCTCCGCCGTTTGCCGGGATCAACTACGAGAGGATAGACAAGGTCGGCCTTCAGTTCCCTTGTCCCACACCGGATCACCCCGGCACGAAGTTCCTTCACAATGGCCGCTTCACGCGCGGGCTGGGCAAGTTTACCCCGGTGCCGCATACTCCTCCGGCAGAGGTCACCGATGCCGAATACCCGCTGATACTGACTACCGGCCGCACGCTGTATCACTATAACGTTGGCACTATGACGCGTCGGTCCGCCGCGAGCGCGCGAAAGTCGCCGGATAATTTTGTGGAGATACATCCGGCGGACCTGGAGAAGCTGGGCGGGACTGACGGACAGATGCTGCGCGTGAACACTCGACGGGGAACCATTGTCGCTCGGGCCATCGCGACAAAGAAGGTGAAGCGCGGTCGGATATGGATGCCATTCCATTTCTCTGAATCCTCGGCTAATGTCCTGACGATAGATGCACTGGATGAGATCACCAAGACTCCCGAGTACAAGGTGGCGGCGGCTCGCGTGGAGGTCGCTGTTGACTGAATCGCGGGAGCAGCCCGTACCTATGAAACAATGTTTGGCCTCTGTGCGAAGCTATAATCCTTGTCATTCTGAGCCGTAGGCGAAGAATCTGCTTTGAACCCTTCGTGATCGTCCTGCATTCAGTTCAAAGCAGATGCTTCGCTTCACTCAGCATGACAGGGTTACAGCGTTGGTGTGATATCGTTATGAATAAGAAGCTATCTCTGGCGTTCCGCGAGGTGACAGGTTCGCTTGCCGATCTCGGCACGCTCTTGCCTCTAATGCTCGGGCTTATCGCATGCAACGGAATTGGAGCGGGGCCGACGCTCGTGCTCGTGGGGGTCACGTATATTGCAGTGGGAGCGTATTATCGTCTGCCCGTGCCCGTGCAGCCGATGAAAGCGCTGGCGATGATCGCCATTACCACGGGAGCCTCCACCGGCCAAATCCGCGCGTCCGCCTATTGGATGGCCGCCATTTTGCTGATCCTTGGTCTTACCAGGGTCTCAAACCGGCTGAGCCATGTTTTCCCGAGGCTCCTGATTCATGTGCTTCAGCTCAACCTGGGAATCATGATGATCCGTACGGGCGTAAAGCTCGTGCTCAGTTATCCCGCGACCATTGGCGCGGTCGCTCCAGGGGCGGGCCACGCCGCTGGGCACGCGATCGCTGCCGGGTTTCTTCCGTCAATGTTCGATTTCCGCAGCGCCCTTGTGCTGTTAGTCATTCCCCAACTGCCGCTTACCATCGGCAACGCCATGCTGGCTACCAGCGACTGCGCGGTAAAGTATTTCGGCTCAAAGAGCGGACGCGTGACACCGGCCAGGTTGGCAATCTCCATGGGTATCGCGAATATGGCTTCAGCCGTTTTCGGAGGAATGCCGGTCTGTCACGGCGCGGGCGGAATGACCGCGCACTATCGGCTTGGAGCCAGGACCGGCGCCGCTTGCGCGATCATCGGGTCTGTTCTTTTTGTTATTGGGGTCTTGAAAGGCAGTTCGGCCACGGCTATGCTTTCACAGATGCCGGCGGCGCTTTTTGGCGTTCTTCTGGCATACGTGGGTATACGGCATGCGTTCCTGGCCGCGGAATCGTTTATGACTCCGGCAACGGCTGTTGTTTTAGTCTCCAGCGGAATAGCGGGCTGGTTCTCCGGGAATCTATTGATACCGCTGGGCGTGGGGTTCGTCATGAAGCTCTTCTTGCTGGACTTGCGGCGGGCCAGAAGAGAAGCCGCAGGCCTCGAACCGTGAGCCATCACTTCCGTTGGCTAAAGGTGCGTAAGTAAAGCTCCAGAGGCCAGCGGTGCGCGGGCTGGACGGTCTGGTCGAGCACCGGATCGTGGCCGACGCCGTGGAGCATACGGCGGTAGAGTTCACCGTCGCTGATGCCGGCCAGTTTTCTCGATGAGAGATCGGTGGGTTTCGGAATGTAGCCCTGGCCCACGGGACCGTTCCCGTCGCCTTTGACGCCGTGGCACATCAGGCAGTAGTAGTCGTAGTAAATTTTACCGTTGCGCAGATTGGTCGCGTTGGCTGCGAGCGGATTCGCCGCCAGCTTTGACTGCTGGGCCGTCAACGTTGCAAGTCGTCCGTGTGCGGGAACTGTCCCCGGAGGCTGTATAGGCATAACGCGCTCATAGGGCTTGATATTCTGCTGAGATTTCATATGGGGCCCACAGCCGGAGCAGGCGAGCACACACAGCAGGGCGAGCAGCGGGAGCATGTCCCTCCTGTTCCCTGTTCCCTGTTCCCTATTCCCCAATCGCTGCATTTCGTCCTCCTGTCGGCCTCACAGGCAGCTCAACTTGTTTCGGAACCTTGCCCGACCCGTGCTGCTGAGTCGTGAAAGTGGATTCCGCCGGCACGTAAGGCACGGTCCCGTACTGCCAGTCACGCGTTCTCCAGCCCACGAGCCAGTAGATCGTAAGCGCCCAGAATATGGTGAAGAGCACGACCATCGTGGGCGCTATCCAACCGCCTACCCATGGCACGGGCTGAATGATCTTCTCGCTTTCGCCCGGGGCCGGTCTTGCGTCACTAGTATCATCAGTATTCAATAGCTTACTCCAGACAACCACACGGAAACCACGTAGGCAACGAGCGTGACCCCCGTGAGCAGTATGAATATCCAAAGGAATGCCGGAACCCCCGAAATTGTCTCGTGCAGGTCGGCGGGCAGGTCCACTTCCGGCAGTTCATGCTCCTGCTTGCGTGTGTGCACGGAATACAGGCCGACGAGCCACCACACCGCCAGCAGAATCCCCGCCACCATAGCCACAATCGCGATGATATTTGTGAGCTCCTGGTTAACCAGTTCCATTATATATTCCTCAGCCCGACCCAGATCGCCGAGACGATAACGCCCAACGTTATCACGGCAAGGGCGACGAGTCCGTAGCGATCAACACGGCTTGGGGGACTCCCGGCGTCTTCGGTAGGCTCAATCGAGCTGGCCGCGTCCAGGGCTATGTGGCGCGCGCGGTCGAAGTCGGTGAACTGGCGCGTGCGCACGGCCCAAATGAACGCTGCCGAGAACGCCGCCGTCCCCACAATCGCATACCCGACCCACACCTCCACAAACGTCACCGCGCCGCCTCCTTGCCTTCGTATGCCGCCGGGATGCCCTCGCTGGGGTATTGGTCGTCGGTATGGTTTATGAAGCTGTACTCGATGTAGTTGCCGACATCCCATATCTTGGCCGACTCCAGATGTTTCTTAAAGTAAGGCATGGCAGTCCCGGTGATGCCGTTCATGATCTGGTAGTAGAGGATGCCGCCGATGTATTTGCCGTCGGTGAGATGCCGCTTGAGCGTGGTGAAGTTTACCGGCTTGGGCATCAGGTACGGAGCGGCGGGGCCGTTGCCGTCACCCACCGGACCGTGGCAGCCGACGCAGTAGTCCTGATAGACCTTTTCGCCGCGCATTACCGAGGCGTGCGTGACGGGGCTTTCCGTGGGCATCGCCCGCCAAGTCTTGGGCACTCGGGAGTGCAGCCAGCGGATGTTTTCGTCCGGGCCTTTGTTGAATGCCGCGATTGCCTCCGCGTGCCAACGCTTCTGCGCGGCCATGCGGGCGTCGGCGTCCTTGCCGCCCAGGCTCTGAACGTAGGCAATCAGCGCATTGATGTCACTTCGGGTTTCAAAGCCGAACCGAGGCATCAGCGACCTCGGGCTGGTGAGCCTCGGGTTGATGAAGTGCGCGAGATGCCAATCGTCCGGGTGCTCGCCACCCGCTTGAGATAGATCGGGACCGGTACGCTCGGAACCCAACAGATGCGGCCGCTGCTCGTGGTAGTCCCCAGCCTCGGCGATCCGCTCGGCTCCGATGCCCCAATCCTGCGGCCTGACATATTGCGAATGGCAGTAGGTGCAGCCGTTTGCGATGTAACGCAGGCGACCGCGCTCTTCGATAGCCGTCAATGGCCGCCACTCGCTCGACGGCGCATGATCGATGGTATAAGCCGGCCACAGAGCCACGGCGAACGTCGCCGCGAATATCACCAGCACGCTGCCTATTATGATGATGGAGTCGGCGGCTCTCATTCGTCCACCGGCTTTCCACGCAGAAGCGTCATGATCACATTGTATAGTCCGATCATCGCCCCGAGTATGATGAACAGCCCGAAGCCGAGCCGCAGGACCATATATGGTTTCAGCAGTGGGGTGGTCCTATAGACGGTCTCGCCGTTGTTCCAGTCCTGGCCTTGTATCAGCCCGGCGGAGGTCAGCACAATGAAGAAGCCGATCAGCCCCACGAGCAGCAGCCAGTATTGCGAATTAGCGAGCCTTTCGCTGTAGAGCCTGCGCCCGGTGACGTAGGGCAGAATATAATACATACCGGCCAGCGCGATGAAGCCGGTGAACCCGAGCACGGCGATGTGCGAGTGTCCGATGACCCAGTTGTTGAAGTGCGTCACTCGCTGGACCCACGCGAGCGATTGCAGCGGCCCCTGGATGCACACTATCGCATACCAGATGCTCCCCAGCAGCAGCAGCTTCGCCGCCGCCGAGGTCAGGAACCAGCCGAACCGGCCCCTAGATGTGTACCACCAGTTGATCAGCACGACCGCCACCGGCAGCATCATCGCGAAGCTGTCGATGATCGATACGGTCTTGAGCCATGTCGGGATCGGCGCTTGCAGTAGATGATGGCCGCCAATGTGCGTGTAGAACGCAAGCAGCGACCAGAACCCTATGATTCCCAGCAACTGGCTATAGAGCGGAGCCCTGGCGATGCGCGGGACCATGTAGTAGCCGATGCCGACCGCGAGCGGCGTCACGAGCAGGCCGAACACGTTGTGCCCGTAGAACCACAGGAAGATCGCGTCGACGATCCCCGCCTCGGAGCCGGTCCTCGGATGCCACATCGAGTTGCCTATGAAGTACATTATCGATGTCCATATTACCGCCCCCACGAAGTACCACGCCGAGACGTACAGCAATGGCTCATTGCGGCGTGTGATCGTGGCGACGATATTCACGCTGAGAAGCAGGAACGCGATCACGACCAGCACGTCCACCGGGAAGATATACTCGGCGTATTCCCGGCCCTGGCTGTAGCCCGCGAACAGCGAAACGGCCCCGACCAGAACAGCCGCATTCATGAAGAGCGATGCGAGATTCCCCATCGGCTCGCTGTACAGCTTCGTGCTGAGCACTCGGGGGAGGATATGAAGCGCCGACCCGATCAGCATCGTCACAACGAATCCGAAGAGCACGGTGTTGACGTGGACCGCCCGCACGCGCCCGAACTCCAGCCACGAAATATTGGCGAAGAAATCCGGCGCGACCAAATGTATGGCGCTGCCGAGCCCCGCAATGGTCCCCACCACCATCCACACGGCCCCGCTCACCAGCCACGTCCGCGCCGCGCTATTCTCTTGTCTGTAAAACGGTTCCGGCATTTACTCTCCTAGTAATGGCAGGAAAAGCAGCTCGTCGATGCCTTGTGTTTCCGATGGCAATCGACGCAGAAACGCATATTGATAATCTTCGGCTCATATATCCTGTCCATGCCCTTCACGTTGCCATGGCACTCGCTGCAATCGAAGCCCCGCGCGATGTGCGGCTGATGGCTGAACTGGACGAAGTCCGGCAGCCTGTAGACCCGCACCCATGGGATGGATTCGCCCCGGATGTAGTAATCCGTGATCTTGCGTATCGGCTGGAAGTTTGTCGCTATGACGTTGTGGCACAGCAGGCACTTCTCCACGGACGGCATCCCCGCATTGGACGACGTCGCGGCGTTCGGATGGCAGAAGAAGCAGTTGATCTGCTTGGTTGTCGCGTGAATGTAGTGGCTGAACGGTATCGGCTGCTTCTCGCCGGGATAAAGATCGGTCAGGATGGCGGCGGCGATGATGGTCGGGACGGCTACCCATCCCAGCAGTCTCATCCCGCCTCTAAACGACGGCGAGCGGCGAGTATACAGGCCCGTTATTGATCGGAGTATTCGCCGGAGGGTCATAGGGATTCCTCCAACGGAACTTCGGCCTGGCCGAGAGCCAGTTGCGCGGCGCAGACCGGCTGATACTTTGCCAGGAAGAGAACCACCGTTAATACGAACGCGCCGAGAAACGCGAGCAAGCTCAGCGCCCCGACGGGGGCGATTATCAGCTTTGCCGGGAAGATCGACGGCACGATCAGCACATACCTCTCAAGCAGATAACCCAGGATGATCGGCACGGCAATGATGGATATCAGCCTCGCGGTCTGCTTCACTTTCCTGCTCTGCAGCACAATAAACGGCAGGCCGAATTGAATTATAAGCGCGACCCAGCCGGGCCACGGCCAGGGGCCTGTGTGGTAACGAAGGATCAGGAACCCGACCTCCTCCGGCAGATTTTCATACCAGATTGTCAGATACTGGGCGAAGAACAGGCCCATGTCGAACAGCGCGAACGCAAGCATAAGATTCCCGATGTCCTTGAACTGCTGGGGCCTGGTGAAATCTTCTATGCCCAACGGCCCGCGCAGGAAAGCCATCAGCAGGGCAATGACGGCCAGGCTCACATAGGCATTGGCGCAGAAGTAGTAGGTCCCGAACATCGTGCTGAACCATTCCGGTGAGAGCGACATTATGAAGTCCCAGGCGACCACCGTGGAGGTGACGGCATACCCCATTACAACCGCCACCGCAATTGCGCTCAGCCGAAACTGCTCCCTGTCCGTTATCTCTTCCCCGCGCATTGCCTTTGCGTCGCATTTGAGAGACCATCTTACCATAACTAAGCTCAGAATCCAGTAACCTCCAAGCAGGGCCAACTCACGCATGATGAAGAACGGCACGTTGAGCCAGGCTTCCTTTTCAGGCACCGGCGTGCGGACCCACGGCGCATAGCTGCCGACTCCCGCGAGCAGAACGATCAGAGCAACCGCTGAGACCGGCGCGAACGCTAGGGCTGCGTGGCCCAGTCGATTGATCGCGGGCGTCCATCGGGCCTTGGCCACCCTAAACGCCGCCGCCCAGGCGAGCATGCCGTTCGCGATGCCCGTGAAGCTCACGAAGCCGATCAACAGCCACAGCCATGCCTGCTTTGGAGTGGCAATAAAGGCGATGGCAAGCCCCGCCCCGCCGATTGCTATCAGCGTTACGCAGATCACCCACAACCGGATCGGCATGGTGAACCGGGGCGTATTCTGTTCCGGGTAGTTAATCGAGTTCATCGACCTCCACCGCTCCCGCGTCTCTCATTTGTTCGGCCACACGGCCTCGTTCGCCGGGTTCGCAGCGTATGACCACGCCGTAGCTGTCCCGGCTGAACCTCGGGTCGTAGCCCACCGGCAGTTCCTGGGGCCGCAGCCGAGCGTAGTACAGGCCCACTATGAACGCCGCTATCGACCCGAGTAGTATAGTGCCCTCGTACGCCGGGATAATATAGGGCAGGTTCGATATCGGCGGCTTTCCCCCGACGATCAGGCCAAAGATGACAGCCGTCATCGTGCACATCAACCAGAACGTTACCAGCCCGGTGAACGCTCCAGCTGTTGCCCATACTCTCACTCCGCTGCCCTTGGCTGGCATCAGATCCTCGATTTCTTTAAGATTTGTCGGGCCGTAGGCGTCATAGTGGCGCATCCCGGAGTCCTTAAGGGTCCTGAGCGCTTTCTTGAAAGCCTCATAGTCATCAAATCGCGCCCGTACGCCGACCTGCCCGTTCATCGAGCGGCCTCCTGTCTTGCGAGCACGTCGTCCTTGGCCTCGGTCATCGGCACGGACGGGAAGAACTTGACGAACAGCAGGAACAGCGCCAGGAAGAACCCGAGCGAGAACCCCGTGACCGCGATCTCCACCAGACGCGGCGCGTATACGGCCCAGGAGGACGGCAGGAAGTCATGCCCGAGCGACGGCACGATGATCACGAATCGCTCGATCCACATTCCCAGGTTCACCAGTATCGCGGCGATGATTACATAGGTCAGGTTCGTCCGCCACCTCTTGACGAAGAACGTCATCGGGACGAGCACGTTGAAAACAATCATCAGCCAGAACAGCCAGCTATACTCCGGCGAGCCGAACGCGCGGAAGATAGCGAGCTGCCTGTCGAACTTGTCGGCGCTGTACCAGCTCATGAACGCCTCGACCCCATAGGAGTAGCCCATGATCGAGCCGGTAAGAATCATCAGGAGCGTGATCTGTTCCAGAGCGTAGCGGCTGAAAAGCATTTCGAGGCGAAGCGTCCTACGCAATGGTATAAGCAATATCAGGACCATCGCTAGCCCCGAGTGGATTGCTCCGGCGACGAAGTAGGGCGCGAATATGGTGGTGTGCCAGCCTCGAACAACCGCCATGGCGAAGTCCCATGATACAACGCTGTGCACTGATATGACCAGCGGCGTGACCAGGCACGCAAGGACAAGATACGTCCGCGCGTAGTGCCGCCACTGCTCATAGCGACCTGTCCAGCCTAAAGCCATAATCTTATACATACTTTGACGCCAGCCCGGCGGCGTCTTGTCTCTCGCGCTCGCCAAATCGGGAATCAGACCAAGGTAGAAAAACAGCGTGCTCACGGTGAAATAGGTGCTGACCGCGATTACATCCCACACCAGTGGCGACTTGAAGTTCGGCCAGAGGTCCCGCCAATTGGGGTAGGGCAGGATCCACTGAAAAACCCACACCCGCCCAAGGTGGATCAAAGGAAAAAGACCTGCCGTCATGATGGCGAATATTGTCATCGCCTCGGCGGCGCGGTTTATTCGATTGCGCCAGCTTGTTCTGAATAAGAATAGGATCGCCGAGATCAGGGTCCCGGCGTGCGCGATACCGATCCACCACACGAAGTTGGTAATGTATACGCCCCACGCGATGGGGATCGACAGCCCCGTGACGCCCATTCCCACGAAGTACTGCGCCGTATACGCCATAACCCCGGCGATCACAAGGAAGCCGCACAAGCCTAGCACCGCCACATATCCGAGCGACGGCCGCCCCAGCGAGGCCAGCACCTGATCGTCGATTTCCTGCATTTGCTTAGTGCTCAATGCCCTAGACCTTCTCTACAATCGTCTTCAGATATATCACCGCGGGCTTGGTGTTCAGTTCGCGCAGCGCCTGATAGGCCCGAGGATCGGTGTCGATCAGCTTCGATACGCGCGAGTTCGGGTCCTTGAGATCGCCGAATGTGAATACTCCCGTGGGGCATGTTCCGGCGCAGGCGGGGGTGATCTCGCCATCTTGCACGGGCCTGTTATCCCTCTTTGCCACTATCTCCGCCTGGCGTATCCGCTGGATACAGAATGTGCACTTCTCCATAACGCCGCGGCTTCGCACGGTCACGTCAGGGTTGAGTTGATAGTTCATCGGCTCTGGCCAGTCGTAGTCGAACCAGTTAAACCGCCGCACCTTGTAGGGGCAGTTGTGGGAGCAGTAACGAGTTCCCACGCAGCGATTATACGCCTGCATGTTTATCCCCTCGTCGCTGTGAGCGGCGGCGAAGACGGGGCAGACGGGCTCGCACGGGGCCGCGTCGCAGTGCTGGCAGAGCATCGGCTGAAAGAGAATCGGCGCGGAGGAGAGCCGCCAGTCGATGTAGCGGTCTATTCTAATCCACGGCATCTCGCGCCTGCGGTAGATACCCTCCGGCCCCACGACAGCCAAATTGCTTTCTGCATAGCACGCGGTGACGCACGCATGGCAGCCGATGCACTTGTCCATATCGACAACCATCGCCCAGCGGTGCAGGGGGTGATCGTGAGGTGGGTAGATGTCGTTGCGCCCATACCCGGACGGCAGCGGCATGGTGATCTTATCACGCTCCACAGGTTCCCCGAGGATGGCGGTTTGGACAATCTCCCGGCCGTGCTGGTCCGCCGACCCTTTAATGCGCGTAATCCATTTGCTTCCACCTGATGCAGCGACTTTCACCATCGGGTTTTCGACCCCAAGCAGCGGAAGCACGTTCACGCCCGTGCCACTCGCATAACGGCCGTACTCCGTATGGCCTTCGCCGATTGGGACCGCGATAGTATCCCGCGCGACCCCATCCCAGACATATGCCGGCAGGGTCACCTTTGCGCCTTGGTAATCGATCTCGACAAGATCGTCCGTGTCCACGCCGAGCTTGGATGCTGTCGATGGGTGCATCTCTGCCCAGGTTCCCCACAGGCAGTTGGTCACCGGCTCCGGCATTTCCTGAAGCCAACGCCGATTGGCTCCGCGACCGTCATACATGTAGATGTGCGGATACGCCCAGAGGCGAACATCCCCCGGCTTCGGCGCGCTGACCGGAGCGATGGCGAACGGCCCGGCTGCCGATGGCGCGGCTGTGACGGGCGCGGGTGCGGGAGTGAGCGTCACCGGGACGGAACCGGACTCCGACGCGGTCTCATACCCGGTCGGCGGCGTGGCATTCCCCGATGCGCCCGGCCAACGGCCTCCGACCTGCATCAGGCTCTCCCAGTGGGGCGAGCTTGTATCGGGGTCGCTCTCTGGAGGCAGCGGCGCGCCCCAGCGCGCGCGCAGGTATTCATAATACGTGTCCGCCTTGAATACGGTCGTTGGGTCCAATCCCGCGCGTCGGGCAAGCTCGATCAATATGTCACCGGTCTGGCGGGTGTCGAAGAGAGTGCCCATGGTCGGCTGCATCAAATTTGCGACATCGGGGTAGGGCAAATAATCGCCCCAGGACTCAAGCGGCGTGTTCGACGGCAGGACCCAGTGCGCGCGGGCGGTCGTTTCGTCGATAAAGCTCGACAGGCTGATCACGGTCTTGACGCGCTTGAGCGCATCGGCGAACCGCGCGGACTTCGGCATCGAGTAGATCGGGTTCGCTCCGAATATGAGCAGCGTGTCTATGCCACCGTGCTCCATATCTCGAACCAGTGAATCGACCTCCGCTCGACTTGCGATATGAGTCACGGCGTGCGGCTTCGTTCGGTCGATCAGGTCCGCGCCCTTGGTCGTATTCAATGTCATCGCGGCTCGGGCCGTCCCCGCATCGCCCCCCGGCAGAGCAAGCGGAACTGCCGCGCTGGCGAACTCGCTAGCGATTCGGCTGATGTCGCGAGGGTCGAGGTTATACTTATGGGCGACATTGTCCGTGGCTCCGGTCATTATCGCCGATGCAATCTCCACTTCGGCTCCCGGAGGGACGATGAGCCTCACATCGGCGTTAGCGGCGGTCATCGAGACCCTCGGGCCGACGTAGACGAACCGTGCCCGGATGCCGTTCCTGACCTGACGCATAGCCGTGAACTCCCTTGCGTATTCCACGGGGGATATCCACGTTTCGAGGAAATCAGCGGCGAACGAGATCAGATAATCGCATCCGGCGATGTTGAACTTAGGCACGACCCCGCCCGATGCGGCCTTTACCGATTCGTAGTTGATCGGCTCGTATATGAGCATACGGTCGGAGCCAAGGGCCGTGACCCAGGCACGCATCATCGTGTCCAGAGAGCCGGTCTGCAAATCGGAGATCACTGCCAGCCTGCCGCCTTGCTTGAGCGCGGCGGCGACAGCATCCAGGGCGTCGTCCCAGTTAGCGTCTTTGAGAGCGCCGGAGCCGTCTCGGCGCAGCGGGTTCTTGATGCGGTCGGGGTCATACAGTCCGTGAAGCGCAGCCTGCCCGCGAGAGCACAGAGTTCCGCGATTTATGGGATGCTGAGGGTTTCCCTCACACTTGACGACGCGGGACTCGCGATTTCTCAGCACCATGCCGCAGCCCGCCGGGCACTCCCGGCAGCTTGTGGCGTACCAGGACGAGACCCCGGGCGCCATATCGTCAGGCTGCTGAATGAACGGGACCAGGTGCTCATAGCTCTGGCCTGTTATTGTAAGCCCACCGATTCCTACCCCAATTCCTCTCAAAAACTGCCGACGGGTTAAGGGCAATGTACCGCAAACCTCCGGATAAGGTAACAGAAGGGAATCTATAATCTGCAATCTACAATTCCCTTCCCCTTTCGTGTCTAATTCCCTTCCTGTTGAGTATGCATGTGGCTGTTTTGGCGGCGTTGTGCTATGCTGGGTGTGCGCCTCTGCCATTTGCGAGACAGGTATGACCGAGAAGTTCGAGAAGAAGGAAACCTACGAGTTCTGCGGAATCCGCAACGTGATGGTGCGCCTGGAAGTGATACAGGCCACTGCCATGATGCCCGACCTTGTGCACGCCGAAGCGAAGCTGATGCCGGTGGCGTGTAACCGTGCCCCCGACTGCAAGCTTGAACGCATCAGGTGCATAGTCTACGATTCCGCCGGACTCGACCCGTGCCCCGAACTATGGAAAGGCGAGTCTTGATCACCCGGCAGCCGCCGGTTCATGAACGTATGGCTCCAGGCGCGGGATCAGCATGGGGACATTGCGTCTGTATTCCTCATAATCCGCTCCAAAGCGCCTGGCCAGACCCCTCTCCTCGAATTCCAGTTCGTATGCCAGGATCAGCACCGCCACTACCGGTAGCAGTATTAGTCCCGCTATGGACTGCTCCAAGAACGTCACTGCAAGCAGCACGAACAGGATCCCTATGACCATCGGGTGGCGGGTGTAGGCATAGGGGCCCGTGGTGACCAGAACCTCGGTGGGGTGCAGCGCAATCCCGAACGCTTCCTGCGGCAGGCCCCTGCCCACGAAGACCAGGTACGAGTATGACCAGGAAATCCAGAACATCCCGATCAGGGCCGATGCCGCCGTGAGTATCTGCGAAATCGGCTTAGAGAGTATAGGGTTCCAGCCGAACGCTCTGTCAATTGCCGTCGCCAAGAGCCAGAACGCCAGGGGTAGGAGGAACCCGAACGCCACCACCGATATCGCCAGCCCGACTATTGCCTTCTTAACGCTTACTGTCATCGTGCTCACCCCAATTTAGTGTTTACCCCCGCAAGGCTGAGCTAAAACCTCAGCGGAGTTGGTCCGAGAGAGAAGAAAAAGGGGCAGAGCCTGGCGCTCTGCCCCACTTCTCGTTTCGGCACGAGAGCGCCGTTGACTACTTGCGTCGTCTGACGACTCCGAGTCCGATGAGTCCGCTGAGCAGGGCGACGATGCTGCCAGGCTCCGGAACTATGCTGGCGTCATGGCTGAACCAGTACTCTCCCGGCTGGAGCGTGACTGGGGCCTGGAGGCTCAGCACAAGCCGGTCGATCGGGTCGGTGCTGTTGTCAGGCATGATGCGGTTCACGCCTGTGAAACTCCAGGAGAATGCGCCGGCCACGTTGTCCGAGCAGAACACGTCGCCGTCGAAGCTGCCGGTATTGGTGGGCAAGAGATCGTTGGTGACATTGGACCAGATGTTCATGCGATACTTGATGTTGGGCGAGCCGGGAAGGAACGGATAAGCATCAGTCGAGCCGCCGTTATCATCGAAGTAGCCGATCATCTTGTCGAACGTGGTCGCTTCGGTCAGCTTGAAGTAGCCGGCGTATATCCAGTCCCAATTGTTGGACATGGAAAAGCCGCGGTAGAGGCCCTGCAAGCCGTGCGAACCGTTGGCGTCGTAATAGTCACCGTAGGTGCCGTCCTCGATCCCATTGTTGTCATAAACGGTCGAGGCGCCATTCTGCAGAGTGAGCGCAAGGCCCGCGTTCGAGGTGAACCAGTCGTCCTTGTGCCAGGTGTCCAGGCTGTAGCTTCCCCACGCTGAGTCGTCCAGGATGAACCTGAACGTCCCGCCGGACGCATTGTCGCCGTTAGGAGTGGTGCCGGTAGGGAACTTGCCCCCGGTGATGGTGTAGTAGTTGCCGTAGAGGTCGGTCTGGTTGTCGCCGACCCCATTGAACGGTGCGGAGAATGCGGATGTGGCCAGGACGAATCCGCATAGACACGCGAGTACCAATGCTGTTTTCATCATTTCCTCCTTTTGAAGTGAGCGTTGTGGTGGTCGACGTCTCTGGCGGACGTCTGTAGGGCCCTCTAAGTGGCAGCCTGCTAGCACTAGTCACAATACCTCCTGAGTCGACATTAGTCAAGTGAATTCGCAAAGAACAGGTAATCATACCGGGTTGTGGAAGCAGGTGGGTGGATATCGCGCGAAGATTGATCATGAGTTGAACTACCAGACGTCGGCTGACGTGTCGCGCAGCTATGGTCGAACTGAGAAGCACACAATTGTTCGGCCTGTTCTTTTTTAGAACAAAACAAGAGCTAAAACCGTCTAACAATTACTGGGCAGAGAAAGGAAGCCGGACAATGGACGCCGAGCAATTTGACGGTGAGACTGAGAAGGCATCCGGCGTGTACTGCGAGTCTGCCTCCTCACTGAAGCCCGACATTCGAGCCCGTCGCGACGTACTGGAGTTCGAGGTGCCGAGCTCTCCCGAGATGCTCTATGACATACGCTCGCGAGTGGCGCTATTCGCCGGGACAATGCCGTTCAGCCACGATGACATAGAAGATATCAGGCTTGCCGTTGGTGAGGCGGGCGCGAACGCCCTCAGGCACGGCGTCAGCCCGACCTGTTGTAAGGTGGGAGTGCGCGCCGAGCGGCGTCGCGATTCGATCAGGATACTCGTCATCGACAAGGGCTGCGGTTTCAACCCGAATGCCCTCGTGGCGCCCGGGCTGGATAACCTGAACGAAACGGGGCGCGGGATCATGTTTATGCGCCTGCTGATGGACGAAGTCAAATTCCACACAGGCGGCCTGGGAACCAGCGTTGAATTAGTTAAGAGGTTTCGGAGACTCTCATAACGGTGTGCCCGTATTGCCTTCTCTCACTGTGACCTCGCTGCTGACGCCCGTGACGCCGCGAATGTTCATGACCATGTCCCGGAGCCTGTTCAGGTCATCCGCGGTCTTGACCACGCCTTTCATGAAGACGATGTGGTTGGCTGAGCATAACCGGACTCCGGACACATCCACCTCGTCCTGTGAGGCGAGCCTGTCGGCAATCTCCCGATCAATCTGTTCATCCGTATACTCGCCTGGGAACTGCTCGCTGGTGGGGACACCGGGGCCGGGGGGAGCATACGCACCAGAGATCGCAAAGGGCGTATCGGCAACGTTCCCCTCGATGATTCCGTAGCCCAGATGCGGGTCCCCAACGTCGCAGATGAGCATTTCTTCCATCGTCAGCGCCACCACGCGAATGTCGTTGACGACCTCGTAAACTCCCTCGCTCTCATAGGCGAGTTCTTCGGCGACCCGTTTCTCCTCCTCGCTGGACACGTCGCCTGTCAGGGTGGCTATTCCGTCCTGGACTTCCACTTCGATTTCCATCAGTCCGACGCGCTCGTCGGCGATCAGGTTTGCCTTGATCTGCAGGGCTTTCAGTTTGTCGGCAACAGCCATTTTGACTCACTCCCCAGGGGTTATTGGTACGCTCTACATAATCTCTATACCCTTGTGGTTTGGGGATCAAAAAGTCGAAAAGTCAAAATGTCAGGGAATAGTGCGGAGTGTTGAGTTCGGAGTGCGGAATGGGGAAGGGTCACTTCACTCCGCACTCCGAACTCCCCATTCCGCACTCGTCTGTGTTATAATTGCGGCGGAGGTTGTATGAGCCCACAAGATTTTACCAATGAAGACAGACAGAGAGCAATCGACCGCGCGGCGACCACTCTGCGGAGTGAGGGGGAGGCGATTCTGAAGCTGTGCGAGCGGTTGGATGGATCGTTTGCCGAGGCGGTGGAGCTGATATTGAACTGCAAGGGCAGGCTCGTGGTGACCGGGATGGGCAAGTCCGGCGCGATAGGTCGCAAGCTTGCGGGCACATTTTCGAGCACAGGAACGGCGTCGCTTTTCCTGCATCCCGCCGAAGGGATCCATGGGGACCTGGGGATGGTTACGGCTCAGGACGTGGTTCTGGCGCTGTCCAACAGCGGCGAGTCGGAGGAGATAGTCAATATTCTTCCCGCAATCGCCCGCATAGGCTCCAAGATGATAGCCTTTGTGGGGCGGACGGAGTCCACGCTGGGGACTTATGCTTCGGTGCTCCTGGACTGCTCGGTGGAATGCGAGGCGTGTCCTCTGGGGCTTGCGCCGACCACGAGCACTGCCGTGCAGCTTGCCTTCGGGGATGCGCTCGCGCTTGCCGTTATGGAGGCCCGCAAATTCACTCGCGAGGACTACGCGCTGTTCCATCCGGGAGGGGCATTGGGCCGCAAGTTGCTGTTGAGAGTGGGCGATGTCATGCGCACCGGAACCGCGGTGGCGATTGTCGAGTTCGATATGCCCCTGCGGGATGTTATGTTCTCGATAACCAAGGCGGGCGCGGGCGCGGCGCTGGTGGTGGATGGCGATGGCAATCTTGCTGGAATCATCACTGACGGCGATGTTCGCCGCGCGCTGCTGGTCGACGATTCAGCCCTTAAGAAGAAGGCACGGGAAGTAATGGTAAGCGGCCCCAGAAGCATATCTCCCGATAGGCTCGCGACAGAGGGCCTGAGGATGATGGAAGCCCCGCCGAAGCAGATAGGCGAGATGCCGGTGCTGGTGGATGGCAAGCCCGTGGGGATGCTGATGCTCAAAGACCTCGTGGCGGCGGGTATAGTCTGATGAAGAGGCGACTTGCCAAGGTCAAGATGCTCGTGATGGACGTTGACGGCACGCTCACCGACGGCTCGATGACGTTTATCGACGGTGAGCAGATCAAGACATTCAATGTGCACGACGGCCTGGGGATCAGGCTGGCGATGAGCTACGGCCTCGGTATCGCGTGGGTAACAGGGAACACCTCTTCAGCCGTCGACGAACGCGCGAGGCAGTTGGGCATAGTGGACATATACCAGGGGTCGTGGTATAAACCCGACTCTCTTCGTGAGATTGCCGCGCGGCATGAGCTGAGTATGGACCAGATCGCTTACATCGGTGATGACTTAAATGACCTTCCGGCGTTCGAGGTTGCGGGATTCTCGTTCGCGGTGAGGAATGCCACCGAGTATGTGAAGGCGCGGGCGGATATGGTTACGCGAAAGTCTGGCGGTCAGGGGGCGGTTCGGGAGGCGATCGAGATCATACTGAAGGCAGGCGGGCAGTGGGAGGACGCAGTGAGGAGCTTCCTTTCCGAGCTTGAGAAAGACGCGGCGAGCAAGAGAGGGCCGGAGGCCATCGCCTGATGGCGCGCGTGACCATCTTCCACACCTCAGATATGCACAACAAGCTGAACCCAGCAGGGGCCGAAAGCCTGCGCGATCTCAAGTTCGCCAACCCCGGCAGCCTGATGTTCGACTCCGGTGATGCGATATGGGCAGGCAACATCTATTGGCGGCCAGGCGGCGAGCCGATCCTCGACTTGATGAACTCCGTCCCGTACGATGCCCTGTGCATGGGCAACCGCGAGTTTCATTTTCTTGGGATAGGCGTCAACTCCAAGACTTCAAGAGCACGGTTTCCAGTGCTGAGCGCGAATATCAGGCCTGCGAAGGGTGGTCGGAGCGCTCATGCCGTTGGTCCGGGATTTGCAATCCCGGACCATGCGCGCCGCGCATCTACGTCTTTCAACCGCGACGGCGTTAGAATTGCCGTTTTCGGCCTGACAACGCCATGCGTCACCGAGCGGATGCTCATGAAAAAAATCTCCGATTACTACTTTGACCAGCCGATTTTAGCCGCCGCCGAGGTCGTGCCGAAGCTGCGCCCCGAGTGCGATATTCTGATCGCCCTGACACATATCGGGATTAAGGCGGACCGTGAACTTGCGTCGGAAGTGCCGGGAATCGACCTTATCCTGGGTGGCCATACGCACGTGATAACCGAGGAGCGGGTGGGGGAGACGTGTATTATTCACCACGGTTTCTATGTCCACTTCGTGGGCAAGGTGGATATCGAGTTCGATTCGGGGCGAGTCACGGGCATTAAGAACGAACTCATCCCCCTGGCGAAAGCGTAGGATAAGGGTCAGATAGGTGGATTCTGATGAGCAGCCTTGTGTCGCTGTTTCTCTCATTATTGGTATTGTGCGTCGGCGCTGGTCTGGGCTGCACCCTGAGCCGCTTATGGCGAGCTCAAGACAAGCCGCGGCTCGATGGGCTAGTTATCGACTGCGCCCTAGGGCTGGGAGTGCTGAGTCATCTCGTGTTTGGGATGCTGAGTGCGGGATGGATTCGGCCCCAGCAGGTATGGGTTCTCGCGCCGTTCCTAGGATTCGTGTGGCCCTTTGTGGCGAGAGTCTTTCGGACGGCGCGGGGGTCGGGATTTACGTTGCGCCCCGCCAGTGTGCCGGCAGCGGTTCTGTTCGTCATCCTCGCACTAGCTGTCCTTGTCCCCGCCCTTGTCCCGCCGTCGATGAGCGACTATGATACCCTCGCATACCACTTCGCAATTCCCGAGCTATATTTGAAGCATGGCGGCATATATCGGATTGACTTTGCGTCACATTCGAACTTCCCGTTCCTGATGGAGATGCTCTACGTGCCTGGGTTGGCGATGAACGATCCTGTTGCGGCCAAGTTGATGAACTATTGGGTGGGGGCGCTGCTCGTTCTTAGTACGATAGTTCTCACACGCAAGCACTTCAATGCCAAGGCCGCGCCGATGGCGGCGATTGCGTTCGCGGGGATGCCGATAGTGCTCTGGTTGGCAACGACGGCGTACGTGGACCTTGCGACGGCGCTGTATACAGTTGCATCTGTCCATCTTTTGCTTAATTACTTAGACAAACCTGAACACAAAAGCCTGATCGGGTGCGGTGTGGCGGCGGGGTTTGCGGCATCTACTAAGATGACCGGACTGGGGATCATACCCCTCCTGCTCGCATGGCTATTGATAGATAGATGGGCATCAGAGAAAAAGCTGGAATGGAAGCAGGGGCTGATGTTTGTGGGAGTCGCGCTGCTGGTGTGTTCGCCGTGGTATATCAAGTCGATCATATACACGGGCAATCCTGTCTACCCGTTCTTCTACTCGATCTTTGGGGGACGGAACTGGAGCACTGCACTAGCGAGTCATTATGCGACTCAGCAGTCACTTTTTGGAATGGGGCACGATGCCGGCGCGTTTCTGCTCTTGCCGTTTAATCTCACGTTTGAGTGCGCCCTGCGGCATCTTGGTAAGTTTTATGACAGGCCCGGCCTCTTTATCGGCCCGATCTTTTTGCTCGCCGTGCCGCTACTGTTCGCCGCGCGGTATCGGTCACGCAAGCTGATCGGGCTGCTGGGGTTCTTTGTCGCGTTGGTGGTCGAGTGGTTTATGCTGAGCCATCAGAGCCGGTATCTCGTGCCCGCGTTCGCGATACTGGCCGTGTTGATTGCCGCGATTGCGTATCAGGACGAGCGATTCAGACTCGCCCGTGTCGCGCTGATGGCGGTGTTCGTCGCCACGGCGCTCTTCGGTGTGCTCACTCTCTGGCCCGCCGTTCAAAGCGCCGCGCCGGTCGTGTTTGGGCGAGAGACTCGGGATGAGTATCTTACGCGCACGCTCGATATCTACCCCGCGCAGCAGTTCATGAACGATCACCTGCCGCTGAGAGCCAGGGTCCTGTTCTTTGGCGACACGCGCGGGTTCTATCTTCACCGCGACTACGCCTGGGGCGATTACGGCCACAACGTCGAGTTCTCGCGCAAGTACGATTCGGTGGGGGATATGATCGGCTACCTGAAGTCGAAGCGCGTCACGCACGTGATGATCAACTTCCACTTCTATCCCCCGCGCGGCAAGGGCACGGAGACTGTCTATCGGGCTATCGACGATGGCCGGTTCGCGCGAATCTTCCCGGTTGACGGTTCCGGCGCTGTCGGCGTATATGAGGTTAGATGAAGCTCAGCATAATCATACCAGTCTATAACGAAATCGACACCATCGAGGAGGTACTGCGGCGCGTCCGCGAGGAGGGTACCGAAAAGCAGATCATAGTCGTCGACGACTACTCCACCGACGGCACCCGCGAGTATCTGCGCGCTCAGCCCGATCTTATCCTGATCGAAAACGAGCGCAACATCGGTAAGGGGTTGTCGATACGCGCCGCGCTTGCGATGGCAACTGGGGATATTGTCGTGATCCAGGATGCCGATCTCGAATACGATCCCGCGGACTTCCCCGCGCTGATCCGGCCCATTCTCGAAGACAAGGCTGACATGGTCTACGGCACGCGCTTTGCTCATGGCAAGCCGAAGATGCGCCTGGCGAATTATCTGGCGAACAAGCTCTTCGCGCTTATTGCAACCGTTCTCTACGGCGTGAAAGTGACCGACGAAGCCACCTGCTACAAGGCGTTCAAGGCTGATGTGATCAAGGGCCTCGACCTCCACTGCCGCCGGTTCGAGTTCTGCCCCGAGGTCACCGCCCGCCTCCTCAAGCGCCGCGCCCGCTACGCCGAAGTCCCCATCTGGTACGAGGCCCGCACTTACGCGCAGGGTAAGAAGATTACGTGGAAGGACGGGTTGGAGTGCGTGTGGGCGCTGGTGAAGTATAGGTTTGTAGGATAGGTTGGATGGTTGGATAGTCGGATGGCGTGATGGTGCAATGGTCCGTAGTTCACTGCGATCAGCCTATCGGACCATCTGGCCATCACGCCATCAAGCCAACAACTACCCCTTAATCCCCAACGACGTATACTCTCCCGCCTCGTCCTCTTCCCAGTCCCTTAGCGTGATCTCCTGACCGAAGTTTGAGACTGGGTAGGGGAACGGCCCTGCCGCCGGGATCCGATCTATCCACTTGCATCTAAACTCCGGGTCCTGCATCCGGCAGCTATCCTTGTGCGTGCAATAGGCCTCGTGGCGGGTCATATCGCGCCAGATGAACTCCAGGTCCTCGTCGCGGACGTTGCCGAAGGTGAGTGGCGTGAAGTCGCAGGGCATCACCTCGCCGTATGCTGTCATGTAAAATTGGCACCAGCCCGCATAGCAGCCGACGCCGGTGGGGCCGTTCACGTGCGCCTGGGTGATCACCTGCGGCAGGCCGTGGTCCTTGTTATACTCGTCCTCTATGCGGCAGAGCTCGGACTTGTCCTCGTCGGTGAGGAGATACTGACGGTCGTGGTGGAGGAGGCGGCCGGTCGGCACGACATCGAAGATCGTGACTTCGTCTGCCCTGATCTCCTTCGCAAGCTCGATAAGCTCGACCACCTGACCGTTTCGCAGGCGCTCGGGGGTGGCGTAGGTCGAGATTCCCACCATCATGCCCGCATCCCTTGCGCGCTTGATGCCCTCGATTGCCTTGTCATAGCAACCCGGCACGCGCCGCATTTCGTCATGCGAGGCCGAATCCGGGGAGTCGATGGAGACGTGTACGCACCAAAGCCCAGCCCTCGCGAGCTTCTTCACGTTCTCATCGTCTAGGAGAAGACCGTTGCAGAACATCAGGGCGATCGCTTCGTCCTTGTCGACCCAGTCGATAAGCTCGAAGATGTCGGGCCTCAGAAGCGGCTCGCCGCCCGTGAAGACGATTGACACAACCCCCATCCGCTCCGCGCTTCGTATTGCACGTTTCCATTCGGCGGTCGAAAGCTCCGTGTCCCACTTCTTCTTGTAGCGGGCGGCGCTGCAATGCATGCAGTTCGCCTGGCATTTATTCGTCACTTGTAGGGTGCATACTGTCGGCTGCGGGTGGCCGTCGAGTTCGAGGGCGAGTCTGCTGCCCAGGAGTTTCATTGAGGCCTTGGTCGGCACCGGGGGCTGGTAAGACGTGTAAATGAGGGTGTTGCCGTTTCTGGCTATGGGCTTGCCCCGGCTCTTGATCGCTCTTTCCACGCCGTCAATGGCCTGCCTGGCCGTGGGAAGAATGCTCATCGGACCGGTGGCCCTGGCCGCGAACGCGCCGTCCATGCAAACCTGGGTATTCATACCCAGAAGTTCTACAACGTCCGATCCCGCCAGTTTCGAGAAGGAGCCGACAATCTTCGCCAGTTTGTTGTCACGCAAACGCGGCGCAAGCACTCTTGCCAGAGGCCCGGAAAACCTCGGCGGGCTGCCGGGTCGCATTGTCAGCAGCGTGAAATGTTCTTCGTGCAATAGCGTTTCCCCCTTATCGAGCACACGGGTTTGCGGAAACCGCGTTCCCGGGACGCCACGTTCGGCTCATGCATACCCGGTAATTAGACAGGCTAAACGCGCCGTCGCATGCATGCGAAAAGAAATGCTTGTGACATAACCCCGCCTTCTTGACACGATACCTTAAGACCCGTATAATTGACGCGGTGAGGGGCATCCCTCGCGGACGTATTTATGAATCATCTCCTAATCCAACTCGCAATAGAGATCGGCAAGATAGTGATTATCGCGGCGGTAGTGCTGGTTTTCATGCTGGTAGCCGTTCTCTACATGGTTCTCAAACTCCGATGGGTCATTGCGCGGATTCAGTCGCGCCTCGGCCCGAACCGCACCGGACCCTGGGGAGTACTCCAGACAGCAGCCGACGCCCTCAAGCTATTCCAAAAGGAGGATGTGATTCCCTGTGGAGTGGACAGGTGGCTGTTTACGATTGCCCCGGCGCTTGTGTTCATCCCGGCGTACTTGGTATACGTGGTCATCCCGTTTGGGGAGGGGCTTACGGCCCGCAGCCTGAACGTGGGGATAATGTATATCGGAGCGATATCGAGCATCGGCGTGATCGGGATTGTGGTCGCGGGGTGGGCCTCGAACAATAAGTGGTCGCTGCTGGGCGCGTTCAGAGGCGCGTCGCAGTTGATCGCGTACGAAGTGCCGATCATACTCGCGCTGGTCGTCCCCGTTCTGATTTCGGGGTCCATGGATCTCAACGCCATCGTGCAGGGGCAGGCGGGGAACTTCTGGAACTGGAACATCTTCCAAGGCTTCCCGATGCTGCCTATCGCATTTTTGATATTGTTGATTGCCGGCCTGGCGGAGATTAACGTCACGCCGTTTGATATTATGGAAGCGGAGTCGGAACTCGTCGCGGGGTTCAACACCGAATACTCGGGAATGAAGTTCGCACTGTTCTTCCTGGCGGAGTTTGCTGCGTCATTCACCCTGGCCGCGATCATAACCACGGTTTTCCTCGGCGGTTATCAGCCTCCGCTGCACGTTCTCGGAGGTCAGCTTATCGGTGTCGCGCTGTCGGCCGTATCGCTGTTCTGGTTCCTGGCGAAGTGCTGGGTGCTGGTGCTCTTTATAATGTGGGTCCGCTCGACCCTGCCGCGCGTGAGGGTCGATCAGCTTATGAACCTCGCGTGGAAAGCTCTCATACCCGTTGGGCTGGTCAATATGCTCCTCACGGGCCTATACGTCGTTTTTCGGATGCCTAAGTGAAATCAACCATCTGCAAGGACATCGTTAATAGTTTCGTCAGCATATTTAAGGGCCTGAAGGTCACCATGACCCATTGGAGCATCCTCCGGCCCTCGGTCACCGAGCTTTACCCAGAGCAGAGGCCGACCCTGCCCGAGAACTATCGGGGACTGCCGGTGCTGCCGGTGGACCCGAAGACGGGTCGTTCTCGGTGCATCGGCTGCGGGATGTGCGCGAAGATGTGCCCCGAGCAGATAATCACGGTCGAGGTCGACAAGACCGATCCCAAGGACCGCAAGCCCGCCGTGTTCACCATAGACTTGTCCCGCTGCATGTGGTGCGGGCTGTGCACGGAGGTCTGCCCGACCAAGTGTTTGGTCCCCGGCAGGGCTTACGAGCTTGCGTGCTACACCAGAGAGGGCATGGTCTATAACCTCGAAGATCTCATGAGACTCGGCGGCGAGTTCCCGCCGGAGCCTGAGAAGGAAGAGAGCGAACCCGAGAAGAAAGAGGAGCAAGCCGAGCAGCCTGCTTCTTGAATCGCGACTCAATAACGATATGCTACACATCTTTGGACAAGACATAACCGGGTACCAGATTGCGTTTGTGATCCTTGCGGGGATTACGGTTGGGGGCGCGGCGCTTGTAGTGCTTGTGCCCAATATCCTGCGCGCGGCGCTGTTCTTGGGGCTGACGCTGTTCGGAATTGCGGGGCTTTACACGTTGATGAACGCCCCGTTTCTTGCGGCTGTGCAGGTGATGATCTATGTCGGCGCGATCACCACGATGATAATTCTGGCCATATTCCTATCCAACCGGGTGATGAAGATCGGCTTTTCGCAGGCCATCTATAACCCGATCCTGTCCGCGGGCGCTGCGGGGCTGATGTTCGTTTTCCTGTTCATAACGGTGGTGAACTCGCTGTGGGTCAAGCAGATCGTCGAGTCCGGCCCGGCAAGTGTGAACACAGGCGTCTCGGCGGTCGCGACGGCCCTGCTGCAGCCCTATGTGTTCCCGTTTGAATTGGCATCGGTGGTGCTGCTGGCGGTGCTGGTGGGCGCGGTTGTGATCGCGAAGGAGGATGTCGCCGATGGAGCATAGCCTGGGTTATGGCATTCCGGTTACGTGGTATCTGACCGTCGGCGCGATGCTTTTCTGCCTCGGACTGTTCGGAATGATGGTGCGCCGCAGCGCGATCGGTATGCTGCTATCAATCGAGCTTATGCTCAACGCAGCTAACATCAACCTGATCGGGTTCGGGTCTTATCTGCGCATGCCGACGATAGCCGGGCAGGTCTTCGCGATATTCGTGATCACGCTCGCCGCCGCCGAAGCCGCGGTCGGCCTTGCGATAGTCATCAACATCTATCGCAACGAGCAGCATATAGATGCTGATAAGATCAGCGCGATGAAGATGTAGATGGGCAGGGAGTGGAAAGCGGAAAGTGGAGAGCGGACAGCATAGGAGGGCGTCGTAATCATGTCATGCTGAGCGCAGCGAAGCATCTGCTTTGAACTGGAGCTTGTTATTGGCACGAAGCCCAGTGCAAAGCAGATTCTTCGTCGTTCCTCCTCAGAATGACAAGAATTATGGCTTCAGCAAGACAAGACCTGGCTTGGAATTTGGTTGCTCCGGTTGCATGCAGCCGAAGCATCTGAATATCGCGCTTTCGCTCTTTCGCGTTTTCGCGATTAATGAAAGCTTGTACCGGGAGAGGGAAGGGATATTTGAACAGAGTATTTCTGTGTCTGATAATCGCGGCGTTCGCCGCATCGACGTGTATCGCTAAGACGAAACCTCAGCAGCATCCCACACAGTCGTGGCATGGTCTGACTGGTCTATATGTGATTCCGACGGCTCGCACGATGGCGGCGGGGCAACTTGGTATGGGCTATAATGAGTCCAAACATGTCGAGTTTATCGGCAGCACGAGGTTTTCGGACCGCCAGATACGCGCGAATCTGACGTATGGCGTGACGGACTCAATCGAGGTCTACGGTGGATATGTCCGCGATCTGGTCGATATCGGCGACAACTACGTGCCGCAGGTCGGCAATCAGAGCTTCAGCCAGTTCGGGCTTAAGTGGCGTTTCCTGAACGAGACGAAGCGCCGCCCGGCGGTGGCGTTTGCCGTGCGCGATTTGTTTAACGATATGCAGGACATCGAGCCGCTTATGAAAGTCAACAACGGCCGGAAGTTCTTCCTGCTCGCGAGCAAGCGCGTGGTCGAGGACGAGTCCACCGGCAGATTCCTCGATGCGCACGTAGGGGTGACAAAGGACGATCAGAAGACCTCGGGGCTGTTCGGCATTGAGCTTGCGATGAGCTCGACGATGAGCCTTATCGGCGAGGGCATGTGGGACTCGCCATATATGAACTTCCGGGGCATATATCCCGGCCCCGGCATAGCGGGCAACAACGAGACGCCCGGACGGTTCATATACGATATGGGCCTGCGGTTCTATCCGGACCTGTTGCCGGGAGTCGTGATCGATACGGGCGTAGTAGCCGACGGCCAGCCGGAGTTTTCGTTCGGGTTCAGCTACGTGAGCAAAATCTAGGTTCGCGCCTTGAGGGCATATGAGCAATTCAAAATTCATATTTCATAATTCAGAATTATCTTCGGCGGTGCGGCGATGATGCATTACACGTGGCTGGTGCCGCTGATCCCAGTGGTTGCGTTCGTGCTGATCATAGCGTTCGGGCGGAAGCTGCCGGGCCAGGGCGCGTATGTCGCCATCGCCGGGATGCTGGCGTCGCTGGCGATCTCGCTTGTGATCGCGGCGCAGTGGTTCCTGATGGGCGGGGCGCATGATAATCACGGCCTGTTCAGCGTGGTTGTGCAATGGATGCCGGCGGGCAGTATGTTCATCGACATGGGCTTCAGCGTGGATGCGCTGAGCGTCGTGATGCTGCTGGTTGTAACCGTGGTCGCGTCGATGGTAATGATCTACTCCGTCGGCTACATGCATGGCGACAAGCGTTATGCGCGATACTTCGCCTATCTCTCGCTCTTCTCGGCGGCGATGTTGACGCTCGTGATTGCGAACAACATTCTGCTGATGTTCATGAGTTGGGAGTTGGTCGGTCTTACGTCGTATTTGCTGATCGGGTTCTGGTTCGAGAAGCCGTCGGCGATGCGCGCGGCCAAGAAGGCGTTCTTGGTGAACCGCATAGGCGACATTGGGTTCATGGCCGGGTTCATACTGCTTTTCACGCGAACGCACTCATTTAACCTGTTCGGCGAGGCCGGAATCTTTGAGAACCTGGACAAGCTCAGCGCGACCATGCACGTCGGCCCGTGGGTAATTCCACTCGCGGCGATGGCCGGCCTGCTGCTGTTTGCCGGAGCGATCGGCAAGTCCGCGCAGTTCCCGCTGCATGTATGGCTTCCTGACGCGATGGAGGGCCCGACGCCCGTTTCGGCATTGATACACGCCGCCACGATGGTCGCCGCCGGTGTTTATCTGGTGGCAAGGATGTATCCGGTCTATCTGGCGGACACGAGCCACATCGCGCTCATGGCGGTCGCCTGCGTCGGCGCGTTCACCGCGCTGTTCGCGGCCTCCATCGGCATCGCGCAGAACGATATTAAGAAGATTCTCGCGTACTCGACCGTCAGCCAGTTGGGCTATATGATAATGTCGCTCGGCGTCTTCGGCTACGTCGCGGCGATCTTCCATTTGATGACGCACGCGTTCTTCAAGGCGCAGTTGTTCCTCGGCTCGGGCAGCGTTATTCACGGAACGGGTACGCAGGACATCCGCGAGATGGGTGGCCTCAAGAAGAAGATGCCAGTGACCTACTGGACCTTTCTGATCTCGACCCTCGCCCTCTGCGGGCTGCCGTTTACCGCGGGCGGATTCAGCAAGGAAGAGATTTTGGGAGTCGCGTTCCATACTAACAAATTTGTCTTTTACGCCGCGCTGCTCGGCGCGTTCACGACGGCGTTCTACATGTTCAGACTGGTCTACATGACATTCCACGGCGAGCCGCGCAATCATGAGATACACGCGCATGAAAGCCCGAAGGTTATGCTCGTACCGCTGATCATACTCTCGACCCTGGCGATCGTTGCGGGGTATGTGGGGATGCCGTTCGGCGGCGGGCATTTGAATGTCTTCGAGCACAACACCCTGCCGGTACTGGGCGAGCATTATGCCGAGGTCCTGGAGGGGGTGCTCCACCACGCTGGGTATACACCCGGTTTCCATTGGAACATCTTCTTGATGGGCACGTTCGCGGCGCTCTTCGGCATCGCCCTTGCCACGATCATCTGGTATAAGCCGATCCTTAAGGTCGAGAAGCTGGAACCCGCCTTCGCCTGGCTGGCCAAGCTGGTTGAAAACAAGTATTACATCGACGAAATCTACCAGGCAACTATCATCCGCGCGCTGATGTTGGTGGCGTGGCTGATGTATATGTTCGATAGATGGGTGATCGACTACTGCATAGTCAATGGCGTCGGCTATATCTCGCTGCTGGTGTCCGCCGTCTGGGGCTGGTTCGACCGCAACATCGTCGACGGGCTGGTCAACCTGACCGGCTGGATCACCGGCTCGGTGGGGCGCACGCTTCGCCATTTGCAGACGGGCGTCGCCCAGCAGTATGTGTTCTTGCTCGTTGTCGCGTTGGTAATCATCAGCGCAATAGTCTTGATAGGTAATCATTCGGAGGCAGCATGGATCCCATTCTCCCGATAATCACGTTCCTGCCACTCCTGGGGGCGGCGATAATTATGTTCATCCCCAGGGAGAAGTCCGGCGCGGTAAAGATAACGTCGATAGCCATCAGCCTGATTCCGCTGGTGATATCGATATGGCTGTGGGTCAACTGCAAGCACGGGGCCGAGTTCCAGTTCCCCAAGGGCGCGCAGTTTTTGATCGACGTACCGTGGATACCATCGCTGGGAGTGAGCTTCGCGATGGGTGCGGACAGTCTGAGCGTGCCGCTTATTTTCCTGACCACGCTGCTGTCGACGCTCAGCCTAATCTACTCGACGATCATAGAAATGCGGCCCAAGGAGTACTTCTGGATGTTTCTGCTCCTTGAGACTGGGATGCTTGGCGTATTCACCTCGCTGGACTTCGTGCTATTCTTCGTGTTCTGGGAAATCTCGCTCGTGCCGATGTACTTCCTCATCGGTATCTGGGGAGGCCCGCGCAGAGAGTATGCGGCGATCAAGTTCTTCCTGTATACGATGATCGGAAGCATGGGCATGCTGCTGGCGATATTGGCGCTGTATTTCACCGGCGGGCATACGTTCAATATGATGGATATCGCGGGGGCGAACCCGTTCAAGGCGATCTCGCTCGTAGGCTCACTGGTGTTCTGGGGGCTGTTCGTCGGGTTCGCGATCAAGGTCCCGATGTTCCCGTTCCACACGTGGCTTCCCGACGCTCACGTCGAGGCTCCGACCGCCGGTTCGGTGATCCTGGCCGGAGTCCTGCTGAAGATGGGCAGCTACGGATTTATGCGGGTGCTGATGCCGATGATGCCGACCCAGTTCGCTCAGTTCTGGTATATCATTGCGATTGTCTCGCTGGTCGCAATTATCTATGGTGCGTTCGTCGCCATGGCTCAGAGCGATCTCAAGAAGCTGATCGCGTATTCGTCCGTTAACCACATGGGCTACGTGACCCTGGGCTGCGCGATTGCCGGGAGCGCAGCCGGGACGGAGGCCAGCCGGATCATGGCCCTGAACGGCGCGCAGATGCAGGCGTTCAGCCACGGTCTTATTACGGGCGCGTTGTTCCTTCTTGTAGGCGTCGTATATGAGCGCGCCCACACGAGGGACTTGGGCGCATTCGGCGGACTCGGCGCGAGGGTGCCGGTCTATGCCGGAATGCTTACGTTCTGCAGCTTCGCCTCGCTGGGGCTGCCGGGCATGACGGGATTCATAGCGGAGTTGTCGGTTCTCACGGGCACATACGCCGCAAGCCCGCTCATAGCCGGCCTTGCGTTGATAGGTATCGTCGTGACTGCGGCCTACATGCTCTGGATGATCCAGAGAGTGCTGCTTGGCCCGCTCAACCCCAAGTGGGAGAAGATGCCCGACGCCGACGGCCGCGAGATCGTCAGCCTCGTCCCGCTGATGGCGCTGATGCTCTTCTTTGGAGTCATTCCCGGACCGGTGCTTGCGTTCTTCAATGCCGCATCTGATACAATAGTAAAGCTCTTGCATTAACGCGAGGCTTCATTGTGCAAATGGACCTGTAGAAGAAGATTATGCAAATAGGCAACCTAATATTAATATCACCGGCTATATTCCTGAGCGCGGCGGCGATAGTCGTGCTGCTGTTGGGCGTTGTCGCGGCTAAGAGGCCGAGCAAGGGGCTCGATCACTTCGCGCCCTCGCAGTATCTGGCCCCGGCTCTTACGGCGGTCGCCGCGTTCGCGGCTGCGTGGCTGCTGGGCATCGAGATGACGGCTATCCATAGGGGCGAGTTCAGCGCCGAGGCCGTCGGTCTGTTTGTAGTCAACGGTCACGCGCAGCTTACGGTGGACCCGTTCTCGCTGATTCTGAGCTTCATAGCGTGTGCCGGGACGCTGGTGGTGATGATTCTTTCGCTCGATCATTTCGGCGAGAACCAGTTGCACAAGGCTGAGTACTACGCGCTTCTCATGTTCGCGACGGTTGCCGCGACTCTCGCGTCCGCCTCATCGGATTTGATCGCTATCTATCTTGCAATCGAGTTCCTGAGCTTGACCAGTTATATACTCGCGGCGTACGCCAAGACCGACCGCCGATCAGCCGAGTCGAGCTTGAAGTATTTCCTTTACGGCGCGGCGTGTTCGGCGATAATGCTCTATGGAATGTCGATTTTGTTCGGCGTGACTGGCGGCAACACGTCTCTGAGCGCGATAGCGACGGGCTTCTTCTCCAAAGGGCCTGCTGGGCAGTTGGGACCGGCCACGACCGGCGCGGGATGGGTCGGGATAATGTTCGTGCTGGTTGGCTTCGGGTTCAAGCTCGCGCTGGTGCCGTTCCAATCATGGGCGCCTGATACTTACGAGGGCGCTCCGACTCCAATCACCGCGTTCCTTTCGGTTGTAAGCAAAGCCGCCGGGCTTGCCGTGTTCGTCAGGTTCCTGATGGTGGTCGCCGCGCCGGAGTCACCAGCGACGTTGAGCTGGTATTGGATACTTGTGGCGCTTACCGTGGCCACTATGATCTACGGCAACACGGTCGCGATATGGCAGCGCAATATCAAGCGTATGCTGGCCTATTCGAGCATCGCACAGGTCGGATATCTGATGGTCGGCGTGCTTACGGCGATGCACTACTTCGCCGGAGCGAAGGGCCTGACAATCGCTCCTGACGCCACAGTCCACGCGAATGTAAGGGCGTCATCCGCGCCTCTGGACCTTCAGGGCGTGCTGATTTATATGGCCGCTTATCTGCTGATGAACTTGGGCGCGTTCGCGGTCGTGGTCGCGGTTGGGAAGCGGCTGGAGTCGGATTCGATAAGTGATTATTGCGGATTGATGCGCCGGTCTCCGTTCTTCGCCTCGGCGCTGACGGTATTCCTGGTTTCTCTCGCCGGAGTTCCCCCGACGGCCGGTTTCTTGGGCAAGCTGTTCATCTTTGGTGGGGCGATTATGACGGGCCTTGCGGGGCACACCGAACTGATAGTGCTGGCGACCGTCGGCGTGGTCAACAGCGTCATATCGGCCTACTACTACCTCAACGTTGTCCGCCTGATGTTCTTCTCATCCAGCGAGCACAAGCTGGATATCCGGGGCTCGTTCGCGATGAATACTACAATCGCGGTCCTGCTGATTTTGACGCTTGGCCTGATAGTCTTCGCCTGGCCGGTCTCCAACCTGACCTCCGGCGCGGTCTACACGGCGGTTCTCAACGTCCCACGTTGACAAGCGCGACTTCGGTAGGTAATATAGTCCCGAATACTGCGATAGGAAGAACTGCGCAAGATGGCTGATTTCACCCAACAACAAGTGCATCAAATGTGGCTGACCGCCGCTGAGAAGGTAAAGGACCGCGTTATCGCCCCCACACTCTACAGGGCAGTCGAGCTCGGAGTGGGGCTTACCATCGAGGACGGCTTCTTTGTCCTGGGCTTTTCCAATGCCGACATGCCCATGGCAGGGCACCTGCGCAGCAGCGGGCACCTGGCGATAGTCGAGCAATCGATAAGCGAGGTCACCAAGCAGAAGCTGCGCCTAAGGATAGTCGAGGGGACAAGCCTCAAGGACTACGAGAACTTCAAAAAGCTCCAGGCCACCCGAGACGCCAGCGCCACCACGATGAGCGAACGCCGGGCCGCTGAGCGGGCGGTCGAGCTGGAGTGGGAGCAGGTGGCCGAGGCCGTCACCCGAGGCTATGCGAAGTTGCAAGGAAGGCAGTTCGCTCAGTCAAGAGGCCAATTCATTCGGTGGTGTTTCGGGGTCATCAACGAGGCCGTCAACAAATTCAACTACACAGAGCAATCAGACGAAATCCACAAGCGCTCGCTGGCCCGAGTGTTCGAAAAACTTGCGACGTGCGTGGAAGTCCCCAGCGCGATTCTGGCATACGAGTTCTTGAGGCTGAGGGAAGAGGATAAGCTACATTGACAACAAAATCACGGGCTGGATTCAGCCTCATCGAACTGCTGGTCGTTATCGGCATCATCGCCGTACTGGCCGCGGTTCTTGCGCCGGTCTATATCACGGCGAAGCACGACGCCCAGCGCACTACATGCAAGTCGAACCTCTCACAGATCGCCAAGGCGTTCGATGCGTACATCAACGATTATGATGGCTGCTATCCATGCACGGCCAATGATCCAGAAGGTCAATATCTATGGATGGGCCGCTACTGGCGGTGGCCGATGAAGAGGTATGTTGGCTACAGTGCCGGCTATGATAAGTCCAACGCTATGGGTGCGAAACAGACAACACACGTATGGAGTTCCATCTTGTGGTGCCCGGGTGATCCTACGCCAAAAGACATATATGACGCCACGTCCTATGGCTACTCGGCTGCATTCTACCACACGCCGGAGCAGATAAACTCGATGACCCTGAAGCAGCTTTACAACGATCCCAGTCCGAGGTTTGGAGTTGTTCGCTTAAACAACGTCAGGTATCCGACGAAAAAGGCATTGATTTCGGAGTGGTTGAGCGGACACTCGGCCAAGAAGGTTACGTGGTGGAGCTGGGGAGGCGAGCGGAACTACCTGTTCGCGGATGGCCACGTGGTCTACCTGAGTTCGAGCCGAATTCGCCCCGCCGTGGATGGCTTCCCGGATATCAATCTGACGACCAACGGGGTCGCCGGGAAAGACGTGGACTAAATGCGCGAGATCGAGGCGGGGCTGATAACTGAGAAAGTCAAGTCCGCCTGCATTGAGGCGTGCAATGTGCTGCCTGACGACGTGCTGGAATCGTTGCGAAAGGCTGTCGAGGCGGAGGAGTCACCTACGGGGCGCGATGTTATCGGCCAGCTTATCGAAAACGCCGAAATCGCCAAGTCCGAGGAAACCCCGATCTGCCAGGACACGGGGCTGACCCTGGTGTTCGTAGAGCTAGGGCAGGATGCGCATGTGGTCGACGGCGACCTCTATGAAGCCATCAACGAGGGCGTCAGGCGGGGTTACGATGAGGGGTATCTGAGGAAGTCAATCGTCAGGAATCCGCTCGATAGGGTCAACACCCGCGACAATACCCCCGCCGTCATACATGTCGATATCGTGCCCGGTGATCAGATTAAGATCACTATCGCCCCTAAAGGCGGCGGCAGTGAGAATATGAGCGTGGCCAGGGTAATGAAGCCCGCCGACGGCGTGGAAGGAGTGAAGCAACTCGTCGTTGAAACTGTCCGCAACGCAGGTCCGAATCCATGCCCGCCGGTGATCGTCGGCGTGGGGCTTGGCGGTACGCTGGAGAAAGCGGCGCTATTATCCAAAAAAGCGATCTTGAGGAGGGTAGGGGAGCCGAGTGCGAACCCGACGGATGCCGCCCTCGAACGTGACCTGCTGAGATTGGTCAACGACACCGGCGTGGGACCCTCGGGCCTCGGTGGGCGTGTGACCGCCCTTGCCGTCCACGTCGAATCCTACCCGTGTCACATCGCGAGCCTCCCGGTGGCGATAACCCTTCAGTGCCACGCTGCAAGGCACAGGTCATTTACAATATGACATCCTCAATCCAAATCACAACTTCGCTTACGGATCAAGATGCCGAGCGTCTCCACGCAGGGGACAGCGTACTTCTGTCGGGTGTCGTTTATACGGCCCGCGACGCCGCGCACGCGCGCATGGTCGAGCTTATCCGCCAGGGCAAGCCGTTGCCCATTGATCTTGTGGGCCAAGTGATCTACTATGTCGGCCCTACTCCCACCAAGCCCGGACGGGTGATCGGCTCCGCCGGACCCACGACCGCCGGACGCATGGATGCCTACGCCCCCGAACTCCTAGCGCTGGGTCTTAAAGGCATGATCGGAAAGGGTCCGCGCGACCAGGGCGTCAGGGATGCGATAGTCAAGCATAAAGCCGTCTACTTCGCCGCGACCGGCGGTGCCGCGGCCCTGCTCGCGAAACACATAGTCTCCTGCGAAGTGATTGCCTACGAAGACCTCGGCTGCGAAGCCATCCACCGGCTCAGAGTGCGCGACCTGCCGCTGGTGGTCATCAACGACTGCCACGGCGGTGATTTCTATCTGCAAAACCAGGCTGCCTACGTCCGGTCCTAGTTTCGGCGGGAGGGCGAACCTCCTGATGAGCCGGCTCGGCGGGAGCCTCGCCCTCCCTTCAATCCGCAATCCCAAATCCAAAATCCGCAACCCCCTTCGTTCTCATGTATCGTATGCTTGCTCGCTGGGTAAATCCGGCTACGGATCGTCCGAAAAATGTGATATACTCCATCTATATGGCAGGTGGCTTTTGTCTATGCGTTTGACACTCAGATTGTTCGCGGCTGTGACCGCCGTAGTGGTTTTGCACGCATTGTCCGCGCCCGCGTTTTCGGATTCCATAAGCGTGGATTTAGGATCGTTCGGGGCGGGTCTAATCGAATCCCAGCGAGCAGCCGCCGTGTTCGGCGGTAAGTCTCGGCGCTCCATCGAGCGGTTGACGGAGCCTGGCTTCAGCTCGTATAACTCCAGCGGCAACCCCGCGCTGCCGTGCAAGGTGGTCTACGTCGCGCTGCCTCCGGATGCTGATGAATCCAGCGTGTGCGTGCTGCCGGGAAGCTACTCCACGGCTGTTATCCCCGGCGAGTTCGATATTTCTCCGGTTCCGGCTGCCGCTACGGCGAAAGGTATCGAGGACTGGGGGCGCGGCAAGCAGATCAGCGCGGGACGCAACCAGCTTGTCTATCGCAAGAACGCATTCTACCCGGAAGAGCACGTGCGCGTTCGCTGCGTCGGTCATTTGCGCACGTGGAGGATCGCCGAGGTAGAGTTCTGGCCATATTGTTATAATCCCATAAGTGGACAATTGCGGGCCGTCACGTCCGGCAAGGCAGCCCTTATCTTCGACAAACCAGCGGACGCGGGCGCTGCAATATCCGATCCCGTTGCGGCGGAGATGGCGGGTTTCGTGAGCAATGCTGCTGAGGCCGCGAGCTTTTATCCCTCGATTCTAAGTGATCAGCCCGCCTCGGCCGCCGATTACGTGATCATCACCACGACAGCCATCGCCACAGCCCCGAATTCCGTGCTCTCCGAGTTCGCCGCATTCCAGGCCGGACGGGGATTCACCGCGAGGATAGTGACCGAAGCCGAGTGGGGCGGCGGGACCGGCGACGCGGCGGCAAACAACATTCGCAACTGGCTCAAGGCCAACTATCTCACCCTCGGAATCAAGTATGTGCTCCTGATCGGCAGGCCGCATCCCTCCGACGGCGAGGTCCCAATGAAGATGCTGTGGCCGCGGAAGGGCTTGTCCTATCCCGAAGCCCCGTCGGATTATTACTACTCGGACCTCACCGGCGACTGGGACATCGACAGAGATGGAGCTTATGGGGAAGACCCCGACGACTTCGACACGGGAGGCATCGACCGTATTCCCGATGTCTACGTAGGCCGCATTCCCTACTACGGAAGTATATCCGATCTTAACCACATACTCCAGAAGACGATGGACTACGAGTCGGGAGTCCTGGGTTCATGGAGCCGGACGTTTATGTTGCCGATGAAGCCGCTGGATGTCGATCCTCCCCAGACGCTCTCGTATCAGCTTGGAGAGGAGATCAAGCGCGATGTCATAACCCCCGCCAACCTCATCGCCGACAGGATCTACGACAACACCTACGGCCTGAATCCGCCGCCTGAGCACATTCCGTGCGACTATACGACGGTCCGCACCCAGTGGCAGAGCGGGGCCGGGTTCGTGTTTTGGATGACCCACGGGGCGCCGACATTCGCCGCCGGGGTTATCGCGAGTGATATGTGTCCATTGCTCGACGATACCAAGCCCGCGATAGTCTATTCGGCTTCGTGTGATAACGGTTATCCCGAGGACCCCAACAACCTCGGCTACGCTCTTCTGCGGAGTGGGGCGGTGTCCACCCAGACCGCCTCGCGCGCCTCTTGGTATT
>JAMCYN010000049.1:0-4922 GCA_023474015.1 Armatimonadota bacterium | reverse complement strand
TCAGGCGCTATTCACACGACAAGCTCCCTGGCGGATGGAAGCTACTTGCTGCCGTGCACGGAGCCGGGCGCATATACGATCATTGTATCGAAGTCTCCGTATGCCCAGAAGAGCGTTCCGGTCACGGTCAGTGAGAATCAGGTGAGCAGTGTCGATATCACTCTTCGCATGCAGACGAGTAACGCCGTCCTTAACGGCGGGTTTGAAGCAGGCTTCGACGAGGATTCCGCGGGGCTCAACTGGGACTGGTACTACAGTTCAGGATACCTTGCATTCCCGGGGAAAGAGGAGTACTGGAGGACCAGCGGCAAGTTCTCACAGAGGCTGACGATGCCCGTGCCAAGCGTGGATAACGCGCACGCCGGTTTCTATCAGGTCGTAACAGTCCTCCCCGGAGGAAGCTACGCGCTGTCCGCGTGGGAGCGGTGCGACACTTCCAACAACATTGTATGCCGTCTCGGTTATGACCTTGCGGGTGGCATAGATTACTCATCATCCAATATTGTCTGGTCCACGTTCGCTGCCCAGCCTAATTCCTGGCACGACATCGTCGTGCCTTCCATCACAGCGACGAGTCCCAAGATGACGATTTTCCTGGACGTATGGCGCGACGAGGCGAACGCCGGCCAGAGTTGCAAGGTATGGTTCGATGACGTGGCGCTCAATGGTATTGTCGAGCCCCCTGCTGTGCCTTTGGTGACTGTCGATAGCCGATATCAGAGCAGCACCTCGACCATACATGCCGCCTGGACCTGCCCCGGCTCGGATATCATCGGCTACGACTGCGCCGTCAGCGCCACTTCCGAGGAGAGCGGCATTGTGCCCGGCGGAGGATGGCAGAGCCTGGGGGCTGTCAGTTCAATTACCCGCTCCGGCCTGGCGCTGAGCAATGGGAATACGGTGCGAGTCCTGGTTCGGGCGCGCAACTCACGAGGCATGGTTGGAGAGATCGGCGCATCGGAACCTGTCAGGATCGTAACCGACGTGCCCGATATCGCCTCGGCCAAGCTAATGGCGGACGGCACGTGGGTCCGCATTTCAAGCGCGCGGACAAGCAGGATGGGCAGCGGCCCCGAGTGCTTCATCGAGGATTCCAACAGGGTGTCGGGGATAAAGGCCGTAGGCTCCTGGACATCGGTTCCTCACGTGAAGCCGGGCACTAATGTTACGGTTGCGGGACGGCTTTACAGCCAGGGGGATTTCCGCGTGCTTACTGAGGCGGAAGTGATGCCTTCGACTATGGGAATTGCCCCCAACCCGGTCGGCCTTGCGAACAGGTTGGTTGGCGGCGGCGATTATCAATATGTGATGGGGCCGCCCACCTGCGGTCAGAAGGGCACGCCGTGGGGCAGCGGGGTCAACAATGTCGGACTGCTGGCGGCCGTATGGGGCATGGTGATCGCCGTGGGATCGAACATATTCACTTTATCCGACGGGTCTTTGCCCGGCGGTCTGACCGTTAGCTGCTTCGGCTCCGCTGTCCCGCCTGCCCAGGACGCATTTGTGCGGGTTATGGGAGTCGTCACACCCGACGGCGTCTCGGTCTACGATTCGGCTGATATCACGTCACTAGAATGAAGAGGTAAGAAGGGAAGGGAATTTCACCACGAAAGCCCGAAAAGGCGAAAACCCGAAGGGAATGGGAACGTAGTCAGGCGATCAGACCATCACATTCCACCACGTAATCCACCGCCGTGCGCAGGTCGGCCGCCACGAAATCGGGCCGGCATGGGATGCGCTTCGCTTCCTGCTCGGTGATCATTCCGGTGAGCACGAGGATGGTCTTGCACCCGGCCTGCTTGCCTGCCATAATGTCACGCTCGGTGTCGCCCACCATATACGAATCCCGCAGGCTGATTCCGTGTTCCTTAGCCGCCCTGGTGAGGAGGCCCGGCTGAGGCTTGCGGCAGGCGCACTCGTCGGACGCCAGGTGCATGCAGTAATAGAACGCCGTTATGCGCCCGCCGACGGTATTCACCTGCCTGACGATCTCCGCCTGAATCTCGGCCAGGTCTTTATCGGAGTACAGTCCCTTGGCGACGCCCTGCTGGTTGGAGACGACTATCACCTCGAATCCGGCATCATTGAGCGTGCGTACGCATCGGGGCACATACGGGAATATCTTTAGCTCGTGGATGCCCCTGACGTACTCGTCTCGGTCCTCATTTATGACCCCGTCACGGTCCAGGAAAATGGCTTTCATCAGGCTTTGTCGCACTGCTTCATCAGGCACGCGAACACGAGGTGGCCTAGAATCATATGCACGTCCTCGATGCGCTGCATGTTGTCGCTGTTCACGACTATCGGCTTCTGGACGATCTGAGCCAGCTTGCCACCCTTGAAGCCCGACCAGCCGACGGTGATCGCGCCCATCTGGTTGGCCCTCTCGACTGCCTTGATGATGTTGGGGGAGTTCCCGCTGCCGCTGATCGCAATGACCACATCTCCCGGCTCGAGGAGGCTGTCCAACTGCTGGGCGAAGATGTTATCGTAGTCGGTGTCGTTGGCCCAGGCGGTCATGATCGAGACGTTATCCGTTATCGAGGCTGCCTTGAACCTCTTGCCGGTGCATTCCTTGAGGCCCTTCTGGAAGTCGCACGCTATGTGGCTCGCGGTGGCGGCGCTCCCGCCGTTACCCAGCAAAAACACCTGCCTGCCCTCCGCATGGGCGGCCTTCAGAGTGTCAATAACATCCTGGACCTTATCCTCGGGCAGTTCGGCAATCGCCGTAGTGAGTGAACTCAGGTAGTCCTTGATCATCGACATTTATACTATCTCCTGACGTTGAATATGACTTTGGAACCGTCCCGCGATAGATTGACGGGCAGTTCCCTGAGATGCGAAAGCTTCTTGCGCACCGCTGCGCGGTTTTCCGGCGGTGAGCATACCAGGAAGAACCCGCCGCCTCCGGCGCCCGTCACCTTGCCTCCGATAGCCCCAGCGGACATCGCCAGGTCATATAGCTCATCTATCTGTGGGTTGGAGATTCCGCTGGCGAGCTGTTTCTTCCGCTCCCAGCCCTCGCGCAGAGTCTGCCCGAGCGACGCGATGGCGCCCAGCTTCAGAAGCCGAGCCAGCTCGTCCGCTTGGTCCCTCATCTCGACGAGTAGTGTCATCTTGCGATCAATATTGCCCTTTTGCTCGGTCAGGACACTGGAGGATTTCCTCGTGACGCCCGTATAGAACAGCAGCAGGCTCTCGCACAGCCTCTGCCTGGCCCCTTCATCAATTGCTATATTGGTCGAATCGACATCTTCATTCCCGAAGAACTTGAAGTGCCTCAATCCTCCGTATGCGGCGATATACTGGTCCTGCTTGCCGATGGGCTTGCCCAGGACCTCGATCTCGATCTTGCACGCTTCTTGCGCGAGTTGCTCAGCCGTTACCGCCTCGCCCTTGTGGGCATACAGCGCGTTCAGCAGGCCGACCGTGACTGTGCTGGAGGAGCCAAGCCCCGATCCTTCGGATGGTATATCCGCCATGGTCGATACTTCGATCCCGTTCTTGATGCCGACCAGGCGCATGGATTCTCGAACAAGTTCGTGCTGGATTTCGTCGACTCTCTCCACCATTTCGGTGCGGGTGTAGCCGACGCGGATCAGGTCGTCGAACCGTTCCTTGACGATCACGTAGACATACTTGTCGATGGCCGTGGAGACGACAGCGCCGTATTCCTTCTTGTAGAATCCCCTGAAATCGGTGCCACCGCCCGCGAAGCTGATCCGGAGGGGGGTCTGGGTAATGATCACAGTGGTAAACCTCCAAGTTCCATTAGGGATTTTACCACAAGCTGAGCGGAGACTCAAGCTTCCTTCTGTGTGTCCCGCACAAGAAAGTGCCCCGGCACGTGGCCGGGGCACTTATTCCTACTAACTGCAGTGAAGTGCTCTTTAAGCGCACATCACCAAGGATTTTCACTGACTTCGACTAGTTCAGGTCAGTGAGGATGCCGGTAGCCTTACCGACGGCCCAAATGTCGTTCAGCAGGATGCTGGCGACAGGCAGAACGCTATTGTTGCTGATGCCAAGGGCGCCCTTGACCGGCTGACCCTGGGCGTAGTCGCACGGGTCGATGCAGCCCATCTCATCGATGAAGGCTTCGAGCTGGCCGAATCTGATAGCGGCTTCAGAGTACTTGCCGGCGGTAATCAGGCCCTTGATGCCGAGGACGGAATTGATTACTGGCGGTGCGGGCGGGCCGGGAATAGCTGGCGCGCCATCGATGAACCAGGCGATCCTCTGGACAACCGGCAGATTGATGGCGAACAGCTCGCAAACCCCAGCCGGATGGATGGAGAAGTAGGCGATTCTCGCCTCGAGATCAGCCCAGGTGTTCCACTCGATTTCCCACGTATAGACCTCGGTGTGGATTCTGCTCGCCCTCATGTTGTTCAGAACAACCGGCTTGTTGGTCGAGTAGTTCACGATCAGAACGAAGTTGGTGCCGTCGGTCTCGTAGAGGAGCGGCCAGCAGAGGTTGATGTTGTCCTTGCCTATCTGATCACGCGGATCAGCGGGCCACTGGAAGTTGCAGGCAGCCTTGCGGACTGGGTGGTGCTTTTCCAGTATGGTGCTCTGGTAAGTGGCAATGACGCCGGGGATCTTGCTGGCGCTCATATAGTTCTGGAACGTGGCTGCGACAGCCTGCTTGCCGGTGATCGGGTCGATGATCGGATTGCCGGTCAACTTGTCAACAACAAGCTCGAAGCCAGGGTCCAAGCACAGTACGCCGGGCACGATGGCGGGGCCGCCGGCGGAGGTGCAGGGCACCAGCGGTTTGATAGGGGTAGTGGGGTGCACCCATACTCCAGCAAACGCGGGGGCCGCAATCACCATGATTGCGAGTGTGATAAGTAGCGCTCTTTTCATTTCCTAAGTCTCCTTTTTTGGTCTGTATCAGACCATGATTTGGTTTGGTGCCT
>JAMCYN010000164.1 GCA_023474015.1 Armatimonadota bacterium | reverse complement strand
GTACCCGCACAATCTGCCGAGCCTGAAGTTCGCGTATAACGTGATGGCATGGGCGTCCTCATGGACCGATCTCAGGAAAGACCCCCGGCACTCGGGCAGGTCGATAGATACGGTCGGCGGCACCGAGCTGCTGAAGATGTGGTCGCTTAAGCCCGCGCCCCCGACCGGAGAGTCCGGCGCGGTCATCTATAAGGGCGTGGCGTTCTACTCAAGCGGGAACAAGCTTTATGCGTTGGATGTGACTCCGCAGAAAGACATCGACCAGAACGGCAATCCCGACGACGGCTTTGAAGGCGGCCCCTCGGGGATGACCAACGACGGGGCGGATATTATCTGGGTGTGGCCTCCGCCGGGGGGAGATGGAGGCCAACTCTCGTCACCCGAGATAGTGACGGCGCAGGACCCCAGGAACCCTTATGCGACTGTCGAAGCCGTGCTCGTGATGTCGTCGACCGGCAACGTATATATGCTCGACGCGTTTCCCAACACCGGTGGTATTCTACAGCCCGCGACAAACCGGATCGTACCGCCTTGGCCGACGGCTCCCATTACTAGTTCTAGCCCGAACCCGCCGATATACATCAACGGCTGGGTCTACGCAGCCGCAGGGGACGGCAGGTTGTATGCGTTCAATCCGGCGCTCGAGATTTGGCTGAGTTCTCACACCGGCACGGCTGGTATTGCGTCCAAGTGGGTCATGCCCTCGGACTTCGTCGCCTCGGGTGGAGGCACGGCGACACTCAAGGCTGGTCCGAACTTCGGGTTTGTGACCACCGGCAGCAGCGGGGCCGTGGTCGGGATGGTCTACTGGTGTGCGACTGCTCCGCCCATGGTCGGCGGCGTCACAGGCATGTCCGTGAACGACCATGTCTACGGCGTTCCGGTGTATGTGAGGAACGACCGGCTGAGGTTCAGGGCGATTAGCGAGAATAGGGATGTAGCCGAGTTCCAGATCGCCTACCAGGATGCGAATGTGTCATCGGCGCCCACGCCGGTGGTGAGGGTCGAGACCAAAGGCCCGGCGGTGCAGAACCTTGTAGTCCATCCCAACCGCGGGTTCATGGGCGGCGCTCCGGATTTCAACACCCCCAAGCGCGGCTCGATTCTGGTGGAGATTCCGGGCGGACTGCCGGCTGACGCGATGGTCTATGGCGACTATTCGCTGGACTATGCCTCCACCGGCGGGCTGACGGTCGTGCAGTATCCGCGCATAAGGGCACCGCTCCAGCCGGACTCCAACATTAATAACGACCGCGACAAGTATCTGAAGGCCGAGATTGAGGCAACTCCCGCCATGGGGCCGGACAGCATGCTATACGTTTCCGGCGTTCGTATGAAGGACAGCCCGATGCACGGCAGCGGCTCCGTCTACGGCCTGCAGAACGATGGAACCACGCAGAAGACCAGGTGGAACTACATGCTCCACAGCGGCGTTCCTCCCACGGCACTCCAGGGGATCTCGACGGGAGCCGTGCCGCTGCCTGGGCTGCTGCTGCAGAAGCCGGTGGGGAATTCGTTTATCTCAATGTTCAGGCCGGAGCCGTACACTTCGCCAGTGGCGGCGGGTGATAAGGTATTCGCGGTTGTTACCAGTGATTCTTCGGACCCGACGCTTTCCAGAGGCGCGCTGTTGTGCTTCAAGGCCAACCCTGACTTTGTAATACGTATTACCGAAAATGGCGGCTTCGGACCGGATGGAAGACCGATTCGGGTTCCCAAGCGACTTTATGATATCGCCACAAACCGCCCGCTTCAGGTGAAGGTTTGGCAGCCGAACTTGCTGGGTGAATCGACCGGGCTAGGGCCGACGGTGGAGGCCGTGATGGTGCCGAACGATATGATCGACCGCGAAAGAGGTACGATCACTTTCAGCACATTCGATAGGCCTAAGCTGCGCGGCCAGGGCAACACTTTTTCGCCATCGCTGCCTGTGTGGGTGCAGTTGGACAACGTGGAAGTGCCGGTTGACTGGTCCACCTGGGGGCCGAGCACGGCGCTTGCCAAGCTGATGAACCCGCCGGAGACCATCCCGTCTCTCTCGACCGATTCCGTGGACGTGAGCGGATGGAACAACCTGCTGTGGTACTACGTGGTCCCGCCGTTCGATAATGTTCAGTGCTCCGGCATAAGTTCATCGCCGGTGGTGGTGGGGGATACGGTCTACTTTGAGACCAACGAAGGCATCCTGTATGCCCTCAACGCCGAAACCGGGGAGAGCCTGGGTGGGCCGATCGATCCTTGGGACCCGAACGACCCGACGTGGAAGCCCAATCCGAAGTATGTGCTCTGGCGCGAAAAGGTATCGGACCAGGGCGGAACGTTGGGGCAGGACGTGAACCCGTCCGCATCCGGCTCGAACGGCATCCTGCTGGTTCCCGGCCCAGATGGACTTTATGCTTACGCGAATCCGTCCACGCTTGTGGCCGACAATAATCGCGTGGTCGAAGTTGATGGCGCGGGCGAGGTGACGTGGTCTGTGGATGCGTTCTTCGTGCCGATGTCCATCCCGGCGTCGAACAATGATGCGCCCGCGCGGCGCTCGGTGCCGGTCAACAAGCCGGCCAGGGCCAGGTATACGGGGACCGGCGAGATTCTGGTCACCAATTCCGGGACGAACCAGGTGTGCAAGATCGATAAGTCCGGCGCGGTCGGTGTGCAGCAAGTGACCGTCAAGGCGGGCAGCACGGAGACCAACGGCTGGATCATGTGGGTCTATGACAAGTTCACCGACCCGAAGCACCTGCTGCGTCCGGGGCAATCTACCGAGATCAGCAGTCCCACCGATGCCCTGCTCTGGACCGACATTGAGCCGACCAGCGCAAATGACAAGACGTTCGTCACTCACTGTCTGATAGCCGATTCGGGGAACAGCCGCGTCGTGGACCTTGTCTACAGGTTCAATGGTGGCAAGCTGATCGCGAACCCGGCGACGATGCCGGACCCGGCGAGCTCATACGTCCTTCCGGAGCTTAACTGGGTGAGCAACACCGAATCCAAGGCCGAGAAATACGTGTTCGACTGCCTTCAGGTCGTGCCTAATTCCGACACGACGGAGGGCGGCCACAATATCTGGGCGGCGATATCTAATTTTAGAGTCGATCCCACCAGCCCGAATCCTCAAGGGTTGGGTGGGGCCATAGTGTCGCTGAACTACCGCAGGCCGATTAATTACACCGACAGCCCTCCCGGCTGGAATTATGCGCAGCCTACGCCCGCTCCGGCCAATGTTGGTCCTGGGGAGATTATCGCGGGGTGCGACCGCGTGACGGTTGGCGGCACGGTGCAGCCGCTGGCGAACCCAAGGTACTTCCAGGCGGTGTTGAAGCCCGCCGGTATGTTCCTTCTCATCTGCGACAACCACGGAGTCTACAGCGCGGGGCCTGTAGGCGGGGTGGCCCCGCCGGTGGTGGCGATGGTCTCGGACAAGGACTACCGCGAGATGATCGACAGAGACGACAGCCAGGACGGCGTGCAGTTCACCGGCGTTCCATTGGCGGCCACCAATGTCCAGGAGCTTCCGAACGGGCACTGGCTGATCACCAACAGCTATTCAGGCAGCAACCTGGCCGGGACAAGGGCGTTCAATGGCGAGGTGTTCGAGTATTCGTTCGACACGAACAGCCCTATGGGTCTCGGTGAGATCGCATGGTCCGCTCCGAAGCTGGAGTTCACAGGCCTCGATTGGGTGCAAACGATGGATCGGAGCTATATCCTACAGCAGCCCAGGTCGGCGTTCAGGCAGTTTTAGGGAACAGGGAACAGAAGGGAGGGCGAACCTCCCGGTGATAGCAGTTGCCCGGTGTTTCGGGATTTGAGTGTAGCGAATGCGGAACGGAAATCCCGAAACTTCGCACATACGTCAGGTTAGTTTCGGGATTTCCGGAGCGGGGCAGCACTTCATTTCATAGCCGACAGTTCGTGCCCGCTCCTCAAATCCCGAAACACGTATGAGATGGCGTAATCCTCCACGGACGCTGGAAAAGAGAGACAAATTTTCCCTGGCCGGATTTGTCGCGGACTCCGGCTGGTCCAGCCAAACACGTATCCGTGCTAGAACTTCGCACAGTAA
>JAMCYN010000084.1:1947-19902 GCA_023474015.1 Armatimonadota bacterium | reverse complement strand
CTGATTATCGGGGCCGTTTTGTGGTCATCATCTACTGACGGGGTCAAGAGGCACAAGGTGGACGTGGAGGTGTACCCCGCGCCGATGGGGAGCGGTCCCTGGTCGATTCCGGAGCCTCCGGCAATAGATATCGCCGGTCCCCCGGCGAAAGGCGTATCTCCGGCAGCGCCGGACGCCAACAAAGTTTCCCAGGTGGAGGCTCCGAAGAAGAGCACTCCCAGGGTTGCCGTGAAGCCCCAGACGGTCGGCGCGCATCCATCACCGATCAGTGGGATGTTTCCGATGGGAAATGTAGTCAGGAGCCTGCCGGAGGTAGAGCATCGATTCCGCCAGGTTGCCGAGCTTTTCCCAAGCTTCGTATATGCCGGTCGGATGTGGACGTTTACGGGGCAGTTTGCCTACAGCGGGCAGGTGGACCTGGCGCCGACCGGTGTCAAGGTGGGTGATCGCAACATCTACGCCCTGACCAATACGCAGGGGCCGGGAAGCGTGCTCTTCGTGCAAAGCGCGCGGAACCCGGAGAAATATGCTGTTTACAGGTAGGGGGGCATTTTGTATTGAGTATTTTATATTGAATAATTGGGAAGGGATGCGGCGCCGTTGGGGCCGGCTTCGGCATCCTTCGTCAGGCTCAGGACCGCCTTCGGCTCCGCAGTACGAAGCAACAAAACTAAGAACTTAACACTTAACACTACCTACGCGGCGCCGGTCTTGTTTCCCGAGGAAATTCTGAACCACCAGGGTTTCTTTGAGGGAGCGCCCGGGAGTTCATCGTCGGGGAACTCTTGGGCTTCGTCAGAGGAGACGTGGATGGTGATCTCCGGCTGGCCGAAGGCGGACTCGGGCTCCGTGGCGGCATGTGGCGGCATTTCCTCGACAAGCTCGGCCTCGACTTTGGGAGGCTCGCGCTTCTCCTTGCGGTCCCAAATGGACTCGTGTTTCCCGAACGCCTCTTCGGACTCCCGTTTCAATTCGTCTGTGTCGAGCGACGGATTGCTGCTTTCGAGCCCAAGCACCTCGGCGTCGTGGGCGCCGGTCTTCTTGAAAAGCTCGTTGATCCTGGACACCCGGTCCGACCACTCCGCCTTCTTAGGCTCGGGGAGCGCTTTGGCCATCTCATTGAACTCGACCGAGGTCAGCGCCATCGTCTCATGCACGCGATTGAGCATGATATTGGCGCGGTTGAGCATGACATTGAGTTCTCTCTGCCGCTCAAGGAGTTCCATCACGAGGTCGTTTGTATTCTTCTCCCTCTCTCTGGAGTCTTGATACTGCGATTCCAGGACTTTGCTCTTATTTTTCAGGCCCTCAGCCTTGCGCATAGACTTATTGAGCTTTTCTTTAAGCTCGTCAATCTGTCTTCTAAGTTCAAATTGATCCAATGCTCGACCCTCCCGACAGAACCATTATCGGACGGATTTGCTTTTGTCGCAAGCCCCGTGGAACCACTTCCTTTAGATTACGGTGGAGCTTTCCATATTGTTCCTTTCACGCCTGAACTTGAAACCCATTGATTTCGGCTGCAAAATGGAATAAACTTGCTTCATAATGCCTGCTAACAGCGTTTTCCGAGCGGTGATAGCGGGGAAATGTGCTAAAGTAGAGCTTGTGACTCTAAGCCGGCCCGGCGCGGGAGTAGTGATATTGGGCGATCAAACAACTGTCAAAGTGAGTGCCGCTACAATCCGCAAATGTATTGTGGATGATATAGACGCCGCGGGCTTGTGGCGGATTCCGGGGGCGGAGGGCGAAGAACGCACGCACTTCGTCGGCGCGGAACCGTTCCCTCTGACCAGTGAACAAGTCGGTATCCTCCATAAGCTCGGCGAGACCATTCTTCGGTTCTATAATTCGGTAAACGACCTCTATATCCGCACGGGTCCCGATTGGGCGAAGGCGTATCTGGACATCGGCAAGGGCGAGGACCTTATTCGGCACGCGTCGATGAAATACCAGCGCCGCGCGCTGCCGGGCGTGCTGCGGCCGGATATCCTGATCACTGAGGATGGCTTCGTGATAACCGAACTCGACAGCGTCCCCGGTGGGATGGGCCATCTCGACTGCCTCTCGGAAGCTTACTCGCGCGCGGGTTTCGAGGTGCTGGGATCGGGGCGGGGGATGCGCGACGGATTTGCGGCGATGCTCCGGGACGCGGCCGGGTTCGACGATCCGGTGTGCGCGATTGTCGTTTCGGAGGAGTCGGCGGATTACCTGCCGGAGATGGTCTATTTGGCCGGTGAGCTTCGAAAGATCGGGCTGCGAGCCCACACGGTCCGGCCCGGCGAGGTCGTTTTCGCGGAGGACGGACTGTTCATAGAGACCATGGGCGAAAAGCTGAGGGTCGATGTGGTTTACCGTTTCTTCGAACTTTTCGACATCCTCAACATTCCCAAGTCCGAGCTGTTGGCATACGCGGCGCGCAAGAAGTTGGTCGTCGTGACGCCGCCGTACAAGCATTACCTTGAGGAAAAGCTGCTTTTGGCCCTGCTTCATCATGAGGCCCTTCGGGAACACTGGCTGGCCTCGTTGGGAGAGGACGGCTATGCCTTGCTCAAGTCGACGTTCGCCCCCACGTGGATCCTGGACAATCGCCCCGTCCCTCCGCACGCCGAGATCGCGGGTTTTCGATGGCGCTGCAAGCCGATCAGGGACTGGCGGGAGATAGAAAACGCCACCCAAAAGGAGCGTCGGCTCGTGATCAAGCCCTCGGGGTTTTCGCCGCTCGCGTGGGGCGCGCGAGGGGTCAAGGTCGGCCATGATATGCCCGAGACCGAGTGGGCTAAATCGGTGGAGGAAGCGCTTGCCGGCTTCGATAAGCTGCCATATGTGCTTCAGCCGTTCCAGGACACGGCGCTATTCGGGGTAAAGTACTTCGCGGAATCGTGCGGTGAGCCTCGAGAGATTCAGGCGAGGGTCAGGCTGTGCCCATATTATTTCGTATCGGGCGGCCGCGCCAATCTCGGCGGCGTGCTTGCCACGGCATGTCCCAAGGACAAGAAACTGATACACGGCATGTCCGCAGCGGTGATGACGCCGTGCAGAGTAAGGAGTTGACGAGTTGTGCGTTACGAGTTGTGCGTTATCTAACCCACAACGCACAACTCGTAACTCCAAACTGAGTCTACACGCTATGCTTCAAAAAACATCTGAACACATAGAGAGCCTGATGGTCTGCGAGGAGCGCATCCGGCGACAGTTCGAAATTAGCGAGGAGGAGATCGAGAGCCAGGCGCTGGCCGACTCCGACCCGCTGCGCGAGAAGGAGCACGAGGTCGTCCCTGGGATGATCAATAAGTACGGCAACCGGGTGCTGTGCCTCCTCACCGCCGAGTGCGCGGCGTACTGCCGGTTTTGCACGAGACGGCGGCTGGTATCGGACCCGGCGCACGGCCGTATAGAGCGATCCCACGTCGACACCTGGGCGGAGTATCTAAGCGATCACCCGGAGATCCGCGATGTTATTATCTCAGGCGGCGATCCGTTCATCGTGGAGGATAGTCTGTTCGAATATGTCCTGGATCGGATGTCGGATATCGACTCGATCAAGGTACTCAGGATCGGCACGCGCGCGCCCGTCAGCGACCCGTCGCTGGTGAACGGCCCCAAGCTCGATTCGATCCGACGCGTGAGCAAGCCCGTCTATGTCGGCATCCACTTCGAGCATCCAGCCGAGATCACCAGACGCACCGTGAGATGCATCAAGGACCTGATAGCCTCGGGCGCGATCCTCTACTCGCAAACCGTGTTCCTTAAGGATGTCAACGACGACTACGAGACGCTTTACGACCTTTTTGCCGGGCTGTTCGAGATCGGAGTGAGGCCCTACTATATCTACCGATGCGATCCTGTTCCAGGCGCGCTGCATTTCAGGGTGGAGCCCGAGCGGGAGCGCGCGATAATGACCGATCTGCGCCGCACCCTGCCTGGGCTCGCCTGCCCGACATATGTAATCGACGCGCCAGACGGCAGCGGGAAGATTCCGGTTCCTCTCGGTTTTTGGGAAGGCGATACGGCATCTTACACGGATTTCGAGGGTAAGAGACATCGACTGGAGGAAACGTGATGCTGAAACTCTACCAAGCCGAGTGGTGCCCTTACTGCGCACGTGTCCGTTCGAGGATGACCGACTTGGGGATTACATACATCAACGTGAACGTCCCCAGGGCCAGAGCCGACCGCAAGGAACTGATGGAGGTGTCCGGCCAGGCGGGGATTCCCACGCTGGTTACAGAGGATAACAGGGTCATCGCGGACGACGACGAGGCCATCATCAAGCACCTTGAGGAGAACTACGCCCGCAAGTAGGCCGGGCGCGTCCCAAGTTTAAGGTAAGGCCAGATATGCTGCGCGGAATGGCAGTATCATCTTTGCCTCCAAATCTCATCAAGCGACAATTCCCGCAGCTTGCGCGTATGGCTGCGGGAACTTTCGACCGTGCAGAATCGATAGGTCCGTGCAGACAGTCGTTCCCGCAGCATATCGGGGGCCGAATCCATTTTAGTGCGATTGCCCTGCCCTCCTCCGACAAAATCGTTTCATTTCCCAGTCGAGCTTGATATAATCCTACTGGAGGAGTGAGGGAAAAGATGTTTGCGCAACCGCTCGACGGGTCGTGGGAGCTGATGCATGTGGAATCGGAAGAGCGCTTCAAGGCGAGCGTGCCCGGCTGCGTCCACTTGGACTTGATGCGCGCCAAGAAGATCGAAGACCCCTTCCACGGCGATAATGAATTTAAGGTGGCGTGGGTCCACGAATCCGATTGGGAATACTCGCGCACGTTCAAGCTCGACGAGCGCCTGCTCGACGGCGAAAGAATTTTCCTGGAATGCGACGGCCTGGACACCATCGCGAAACTCAGTCTGAACGGCAAGGTGATAGGCGAGACCGGGAATATGTACATCCCCCACAGGTTCGATGTCACCGGCAAGCTCGTCCACGGCGACAACTCGATAGCAATCCGTTTCGCGTCTCCTGTAAACCATGTCAAGCCCCTGATGGAGCGCGATCCGCTGTTGTGCCCGTCCGACTCAGTGCCCGGGGCGTGCTACACGCGCAAGTCGCCCAGCCAGTGGGGTTGGGACTGGGGCCCTAAGCTGCCGACCAGCGGAATTTGGCGACCGATCCGTTTGACCTCATACGAGATCGCGCGTATCGAGGATATGAGAATCCGGCAGAGCCATCGCCGAAGTGGACATGTGACCCTTGATGTGGAGGTAAATCTTGAGCGCTTTCGCCGGCTGCCGTGCTCGGTTGAGATAAAGCTCACCCACCCCGACGGCCATGTGGAGGAGCATCAGGCGAAGCTCTCGGGCTCCGCCGCGAAGTTCTCGATAAACGTCGGCGAGCCCAGCCTGTGGTGGCCCAACGGCTACGGAGATCAGCCGCTATACAGAGTCGAGACGGTTCTGTCCCACGAGGGCGAAGAGCTGGAACGCGTGTCACGCAAGATCGGCCTGCGCACTATAAGACTCGAACAGAAGAAGGACCGCCATGGCCGCGGGTTTACGTTCGTCGTCAACGGCGTTAAGATATTTTGCAAGGGCGCCGACTGGGTTCCCGCCGACCAGTTTCCCGCGCGCATCACCGAGGAGCGCTACCGTCATCTGATCTCAAGCGCCGCCCGCGCGAATATGAACATGCTGCGCATATGGGGCGGCGGAATCTATGAGGATGATGTGTTTTACGACCTATGCGACGAGCACGGCATACTCGTCTGGCAGGACTTCATGTTTGCCTGTTCTTTGTACCCGACCGATAAGGCTTTTCTGGAAAACGTTCGGCGAGAGATTGAGCACGTAGTCATACGCCTGCGCAACCGCGCGTGCCTTGCGCTGTGGTGCGGTAACAATGAGATGGAATGGTTCATTGCCGGGGGCTGGGACGGCGACAAGAACACGCTCCGCAGAAAGCAATACGCAAAGATTTTCCACGAGCTGATACCGGCGATTGTCGGCAAGCTCGACCCCGACCGCGCTTACTGGCCCAGTTCGCCTTCCTCGGGCCAGCCATTCGATGAGCCCAATGGACAAGACCGAGGCGACGGCCACTACTGGGACGTTTGGCACGGCAGGCTGCCGTTCACTTCATACCGTACTCAGTATCATCGTTTTATGAGCGAGTTCGGGTTCGAATCCCTGCCTGCTCTGGAAACCTGCAAGAGTTTCGCGGGGGCGAACGATCTGAACGTCACCAGCCGGGTGATGGAGTGCCATCAGAAGAACAGCGCCGGTAACGGCCTTATCCTGCACTACCTTGCGCAGACGTTCCGTTTCCCGAAGAACTTCGAGATGATGTGCTATCTGAGCCAGATTTTGCAGGCCGAAGCGATGCGTTATGGCGTGGAGCACTGGAGACGGAATCGCGGAAGATGCATGGGCACGCTGTACTGGCAGTACAACGACTGCTGGCCGGTGTGCAGTTGGTCGAGCGTGGACTACTTCGGCAGGTGGAAGGCCCTGCAATATATGGCGCGGAGGTTTTACTCGCCGATTTGCCTGTCGGTGCGCGAGGACGGAACCCGCGCCGAGATACACGTCACCAACGATACCACCAAGGCCGCCAAGATCGATGTGCTGTGGTCTTTGGAGCGCTTCGACGGCTCCGTGATCAGGAGGAGCAGGGTGAGCACGCGCATCGAGCCCGAGCAGGACAAGCTTATTGCCGATTTGGACTTTGGCGAGGAACTGCAAGGCGATGAGATTCGGCGGTCCGTGCTCGTCCACCAACTGCTGATCAACGGCAAGCGCGCCGGCCTCGGAATGACCCCGTTCGTTCCCTCCAAGCATCTCGATCTTCCGGCCGCTAAGATCAACGTGGTGGCGAAGGACGATGGCGGCGGCCCCGTATTGGAGGTCAGTTCGGATGCCGCCGCGCGCTTCGTCTGGCTGAGCATTCCAAAGCAGGACATCATATTCTCTGACAACTGCTTCGACCTGCCCGCCGGTCGGAAGGTGTCGGTCCGAATCGAGGGCGACATCGATGCGTCCGCACTTTCAAAGATCAAGGCATATTCGCTCAGGGACTCATATTAGCAATCTTGTTGAGGAAGCTGAGCTAAACACTGGAAACTCAACAATACCCTCCCCACGTTTCGTCATCCCCCACTCACGGGAATACACATCAGATGTAGGCGACCGGATTTCGGGCAACTGAAGGGATGATCAGATGCGGCGAGCTGTGATAACCGGCATCGGCCCGGTGACTCCGATAGGGGTAGGCAAGGAAGCGTTTTGGACGGGATTGCGGTCGGGCGAGTCGGCGGTTCGCCGAATATCCGCGTTCGACCCAGCCCCGTTTCGCACTCAGATCGCGGCGGAGGTGCGTGACTTCGACCCCTCCGACTATCTCGACTCCAAGCAACTCCGACGGCTGAACCGCCACGCACAGTTCGCGGTGACGGCCGCCAGACTCGCGGTCCAGGATTCCAGTTTGGACATGGCCAACGAGAGCCGTAACCGGATAGGCGTCTGCATGGGCTCGGCATTTGGTGGAAGAGACTTCGCGGAGGAGGTGTTTTGTTGTTCCGGAAGCAGCGGAATAGCGATGGACCAGGGGATTACGGGTCCCGTATCGTCGAACTCCAATGGCTGCGCATCGGGCACGATCGCGTTGGGCGAAGCGCTGGTCGCGATCAGATGGGGGCAGACTGATATCGTGTTGGCGGGCGGCGCGGAGGCCCCGATATCGCCTGCGTGTATCGAAGCGTTTTCACGGATCCGGATGATGTCATGCAGGAACGACGAGCCCGCGCGCGCGTGCAGACCGTTCGACGCCGGGCGGGACGGTTTTGTGATTGGGGAGGGTGCGGCGGTGCTCGTGGTGGAGGAGTTCCACCATGCCCTGAACCGGGGCGCGCACGTCTACTGCGAGATCGTGGGCTATGGCCTTACCAACGACGCCCACCATACGCCCGATGGCGCTCAGGCCGCCCGTGCTATGCTGCTTGCTATGTCTGACGCGGGCTTGTGGGCGGAGGACATCGATTACATTAACGCTCACGGGGTCTCGACTTTGTCAAACGATAGGATCGAGACGACGGCCATCAAGAGCGTCTTCGGCGACCACGCGCTGCAGTTGGCGATAAGCGGCACGAAAGGTCATCACGCGCACTCCCTCGGCGCCAGCGGCGCCATCGAGGCCGCGGCCTGCGCGCTGGCGATGGAGCGCTCCTACATACCTCCCACGCTGAACCTGGACAACCCCGACGACGAATGTGACCTTGACTATACGCCCAAATGCGGCCGCTCTCGCGAGGTCCGTACGGCGATCTCAAACAGCTTCGGCTTCGGCGGCATAAATGCTTGCCTCGTGATGAGTAAGACGCAGCTTTAGCCCGGATTATTCGTGATGACGGTAGGCTTCGGCATCCTTCGACAGGCTCAGGATGCGGTCCGAAGCAACATTTGATGAATAATCCGGGTTTGGGTATGATCTACGAGTCGAGCAAGCGTACGCATTTAATGAGAGTCAGGAGACGATTGAATATGAACCTCTGCACAAATCGAAATGGCGCGATGCCGGTCGTAATGACGTTGGTGATTGTGGCCGCACTGATCGCGATTGCTGGGGGTGTCTGCGCCCTCTATCTTATGAGCGGGCTTGTGAAAGAGCTGCGTGCCCTCTCCGCGCAAACAAAGGGGTTGAGCAAGATTAGCGTGATGGCATGCGATATTCACAGCCTTTCAAAGCGACTGGAAGTCCTCGAGAGTACGAATAGGAAGATGGCGAGCATGGACCGCTACATGAGCTACGTGCCCAAGCTCGCCAAGACCGGCGAGGACGCCCTCGCCCAGGCTCGTGCCACGAATGCCAAGATCGATATCACCAATAGAGGCATAACGGCCACCGACGCCGCCCTTACCGGCACCACGAGTAAGCTGATGGAAGTCACTGAATCACTGAAGGGAGTCGGCGGTGAAATGACGAGCGTCCGGCGATCCATAGACAAGATGGCGACCCAGTTCCCCGCGCTTGTGGAGATGCGGGACCTTCTGACAAAGACCAACGCAAGCCTCGACAATACAGCCGCCGGCATTAATCAGGCCCGCACGGGGCTTGACGAGATGATGGTGCTGCTGCGGGGTATGAATGAGCAGTTCAGCGTCCTGCCTGAGATGAAACGCAGCCTTGACCAGACGGGCCGGGATATCACATCGGCGATGACCTCGCTGCAGCCTTTGGGACAGACCATTCCCAAGCTCAACACGTCGATGGACGAGATGAATCGGGCCGCGCAGGAAATGGCTCGGGCCTCAAGGAAGCTGCCAAGGCAGGGGGCGCTAGGCGTCGGCATCCTCACCGCCGCCGAACTAATTTCACATTAAGGATTTCCACCTGCCGACAAGATACCTAAACACGAACGCGGCTAGCACAAACACCCCCGCCACAAGAGCGAAAATCGAGCGGATGCCATATGCGGCCGCCATGTTGCTGGCCATTACCGGGGCCAGCAACGCTCCCGCCCAACCGGCGGAGTTCTGGATTCCGTAGGCCCTCCCCCGGAAACTTTCGTCGACGCGGGTGCAAGTGAGCGCGCCCGCCGAGGGCATTATCGCGGCGAGCCAGATGCCGGTTAGTAGATACAGCCACGAAAATGTCCATACGTTCCTGGCGAAGACCAGCGAAACCGCACCGATGCCCCCACCTATCAGACCCGCAAGAATCGTCCGGTGATAACCCCACGATTCGCCGAGCCTGGTCCAATAGCGAGCCGAGAATACGAACGCCACCGCCGGAATCGAATATACGGCCCCGATGAGCCACTTCGGTGGATCCCCGCTCAGCTTGCTTAAGTGCAATGTGAGATACGGGTTGATCGAGTAACCAAAGAACCACGCCATCATCACCGCGAAGATTATTGATAACTGAACGGGCGACCGGAGCGAAATGCGAACGTCCTGGATAAGGCTGGTCTTCTCAATCTCATCGGCCTTGTTCGGCTCCTTGACCAGCCACCACACCAATAGCGTCGATATAAGCACGGCCGCCCCCGACACTCGCATCGAGCCCCGATATCCCAAGGTACTTGCCAGGAACCCTCCAAGCGCGGGCCCCACGATTAGCCCGGCCGCGGATGCGCTCTGGGCAGTGGCGACCGCCCTCGGCGCGAGTTCCTGCGGTGTGTTTGTGGCGACCAGCGCGTATGAGCCGGGTATGAAGCCGGTGAGAGCGCCGTTCAGAAATCGCAGCAGCGCCAGGTGCCAGGGGACCGTGCACAAGCTCATGGCGAAGTATATTCCGGTGAGGAATAACCCTGCCCTGATGATCATCGGCTTGCGGCCGTAGGTGTCAGCCATCTTGCCCCAGAGCGGCTGGGCTAGCATACTTGCGACCGACTGCGCCGCGAAGACTATCGCGATCCACTTGAATATATCCCGTCCGGCTCCGAGTTCTCCTATAAACTGTGGCAGAAATGGGATTATCTGCTGCCAGCTCACCGCCGCCAGAAAGATCGTTATCGACAGTACGTAGATATTTCGCCGGTAATATGGCATTTCTCGGTTCGTCTCCAATATCCAGTCTACCATGGCTGTCAACGCCGCCGAAGCAGGGATTTCGGTGTCGGAGTAGAAGGAGTCAGTGTAGGCGCTTAAGCAAAACCAGCTTTTTTTCGCGCCGATATGAAACTTTTGGCGGTTTCCAAGCATCTATACATATGAACCTGATCTACTGCAAACTGTGTAAAGTACCAAGGGGCAATACCCGTTGAACCAAGCCACATCCAGACACTCGCGCCCCGCGACAATGCGCGCGGCGCTTCTTCTGTTGCTCTGCCTGGCGACGGCTGTCGCATGTTCACGCCTGGCCGCTGAGGAAAAAAAGGCTCCCGAAAAGCTTTCCCTCGCCGACGCGATCTCTTCCGCAATTGACATTAACGCCAACTTGAAGCGTGCAGAGGAGGGCCGGGTTTCTTCGCAATCGAGGCTGCGCGTTGCTGGAATCACCACCAGTCTCGGGATCGGCACTATCGCAAACCTGGAGCACACACCAAGCGATTCCGGTCGTTCTGGCCGTCTGTTCGGAGAATTGTCCTACAAGAACCCACTCGGCACTGAGTTGACGCTGAACCTGTCGCCATTCGGAATAGGAAGCGAGCGCGGGGCCGTGGGGATGTCTCTGCGGCATCCGCTGATGCAGGGCAAGGGTGCCCTATCCGCCAAGGCCGATGCCCTCCAGGGCGCGCGCAGCGACGAGACGATTCAGGAGAAGCAACTATACATCACGCGCCAGACGACCGTGCAGGGCGTCATCGAGGCTTACTACAGGGCCGTGCAGGCACGGGAGCAGGTGAAGGTCCAGGAGGAGGCTCTCGAAATTGCTCAGAAGGCAGCGGAAGGCGCGGAGAAGAAGCTGAAGTGGCAGGTGGTTACCAAGATCGAAGCCTCCCGTGCGGAGATACAGGTTGCCCAGACACAGGACAGGCTGAACACTCAGCGCCAGTCGGCGCGCGGGGCCATTGATAACTTGATGGTCGCCATAGGCGCGGGGGTCGGACAGGCACCGGAACTTACAGACTCCGTCCCCGAAGTGGATACGCAGCTTCCGCCTCTCGGCGAGACCATCGACAAGGCGTTGGCGAATCGCGCGGAGCTTTCGGTCTACAATACCCAGCTTTCCGAACAGACGCGCAAGCTGGCTATGCGCGATGACAAGCTCCGCCCGAGCCTGGACATAGTGGCGGGCTTCAACTCGACCTCCCCCGACGCGGGTCTGATCTCGCGCTCACTCTACGACCTCGGGTCGTTAGTTTCAGGCGTAGAATACCGGCTTCCCATAGACCGCCGTGCCGCCCTGGAGGATCGGGATACAACCGCGCGCGATCTGGATGTCATGCGCCGGATGCGCGTCTACGAAATGGAACGGATCGCGCAGGAGGTCCGCAATTCCTACCGATCATTCGAGGCATCGAAGAGTTCAGTCAAAATCCTCGGCGACAACCTCCAGACCGCCCAGCAGAACTACAATATAGCCGACAGGATGGTGAAAGAGGGGCTCGACGACAACCGCAATCTACTGGAAGCGCAACGTTCACTGACCGAAACGCAAACAGGCCTTCTTTCGGCGAAGGTCGACCTCTATTTGGCCTGGATCAATCTGAAATACGCAATGGGCGAAGACATCACAACCATAGGAAGAAAATGAGACGACAAATCCAACTCTGGGGAACCCGTTCCCTCACGGTGGTGCTCCTTGTAATCGCAACGCAGCGCTGGGGGATGCCGCTCTACAAGCAATACTTCACTCCCAAGAAAACGGTCGTGTTTGTGCCGACCGCGAAGGTCGCATCGGGCACATTCGTGGTCAGCTTCCACGAGATGGGCACACTCCAGGCCGAGAACTCGGTGATGGTCAACTCCGAGATCAACGGCAAGATCATCCAAATTGTCCCCGAAGGCACATTCGTCAAGCCCGGCGACAAGCTGGTCGAGATGGACACCACCGATCTCATTAAGGACGCCCGAAACCAAGAGCTCGCCTATCAGAACGCGCTTGCCGATGTGGACCAGGCCAAGTCCGAGCTTGCGATACTCATAGAAGGCGATGACACCGACAAGGCCAAGGCGAAGGCCCAGTATGAGTTCGACCGGAACGAACTCGAGCGTGCGAAGAAGAACCTTGAGAAGCAGACGAGTCTGGCGAAGGATAACCTGGTTCCCGGTTCGACAGTGGAGCAGGCCGAATTTGATGTCAGCTCGAAGAAGCTGGCTTTGGACAAAAGCGGAATGGATATCACACTCAAGGAGAGCGAGTGCAAGCGCAGGGAGACGCAGAAGCGCACGCAAGTGAAGAACGTCCAGTTCCGGGCCCAAATGGCGAAGATCACCTGGGACGACGCCTTGGGCCGCACCAAGAAAGCCATCATCAACGCCCCGGCCGCCGGTATGGTCGTGATAACCAAGGAATGGATGGGCGACGGCCGCCGCGCATTCAAAGAGGGCGATTTGGTTAACCCCAGGCAGTGTGTGATCCAGCTTCCAGACCTGTCCAGCATGCAGGCCAAGGTGAATGTCGGAGAGGCTGACGCGCCGAAGGTCAGGCTGAACATGCCGGTACTGGTCAAACTGGAGGCTGTACCCAACAAGGTCTTCCACGGGGTCGTGAAAGACATCGCCAGCCTGGCCACGGAGCCCAGTCCCTGGGAGTCGGGCGCGACGCCCGGCAGGAAGAATTTCGAGGTGGTCATAGCGGTCAAGGAATCGGACCCGAAGATCCTTAAACCCGGCATGACCGCCGACATCGAGTTCATATGCGATGAGGTAAAGGACGCGTTGAGCGTGCCGATCGAGTGCGTGATCGAGCGTGAAGGCAAGACCTATGTCTTCGTGAAACATGGCAAGTCGTTCGAGCGCACCCAGGTACGGGTCGGAAAGCACAACGACAACTTCGTCATCATCAACAAGGGCCTTGAGAAGAGGTGCAAAGTCGCGCTGCGCGATCCCACGCGCGCTCTCGACGAGCAGGAGGCCGGGGTTTCAACTCCCGGCAAAGAGGAGAAGACCAGGAAAAATAAATCCGCTCCGATGCCGGGCGCGGAAAAGGGATAGAATGGGAATCCTCGACGCGATCCAAACCGGGCTTTCGGAACTGTTCTCCCACAAGCTGCGCTCGATGCTCACCATGCTGGGCGTGATATTCGGCGTCGCGGCCGTCATCGCGATGGTATCCATCGGAGAGGGCGCCAAGCAGGAGGCGCTGGATCAGATCAAGCAAATGGGCATCGACGTCGTGCATATCAAGCGCGCGATAATTACCGGGGAACTCGCCGAGAAGGCCCAGGACCGGTCACCCTTTGGGCTGAAGTTTTCGGACGCCGAGAGCATCACCCAGGTATGCGGCTACGCGCGGAGGGTGGTACCGCTAAGAGAGGTCTTCGCCGACGTTAAGCGCGGCGACAAGCCCGTGACTGCCAAAGTGGTCGGCACTACACAGGGCTACGACCTGGTTGTGCGCTCGGCAGTGGACAGGGGTCGATTCCTGCGAAATGAGGATGTGCGGGACCATCTTCCGGTTTGCGTGCTCGGCGCCGCCACGAAACGCGAGCTATTCGGCTTTGATGATCCGATCGGCAAGACTATCAAGATCGGCAAGCGAATCTTCCGCGTGGTCGGTCTGATGGAGCCCAAGGAGATCGGCTCCGCCAAGGCGTTTTCGGCTCTCAGAGACCTCAACTCCGACATCTACATTCCGATCACAGTCTCGTTCACGGATTTTCAGCTCTACAGCCAACAGGCGGTCCCCGCGACGATGCAGAACCTCCGAATAATGTATCAGAAGATTCGAAGCCGGATCAGCCGTCCGAATAGTCCCATCAGCGAGGTGATCGTGCAGGTGGAAAGCGATGTCGCGACCGTGCCGACGGCGTCGGTAATCAGGTCGGTGTTGAACCGCCTCCATCGCGGCATTCGAGATTATGAGATTATCATTCCCGCGGAGCTTCTTCGCCAGCAGCAGGCGACGCAGCGTATATTCAGCATCGTAATGGGAGCAATCGCGAGCATATCATTGCTTGTGGGCGGTATAGGTATCATGAACATCATGCTCGCGACCGTCACCCAGCGCACGCGCGAAATCGGCGTGCGGAGGTGCATAGGCGCGACGCGTTGGGATATTATTCGTCAGTTCATGCTGGAGGCGCTGGTCATTACTTGCTTTGGAGGGCTCATCGGCGTGGGTCTGGGTGTCGGGGGCGCGCAGGCTATCTCGGTATACGCCGGATGGCGCACGCTCGTCTCGATGCAGGCGGTGATTATGTCATTCGGTGTTTCGGCGCTGGTCGGGCTGGTCTTCGGGCTCTACCCCGCCGTGCGCGCCGCGACTCTGGACCCCATAGAAGCCCTGAGATACTCTTGATTGTACCCCGGTGTTTCGGGATTTGAGGAGCGGAGATGGACGTATATACGAAGATACACAGCGATGTTCCGCTCCGGAAATCCCGAAACGAACCTGACGTATGCCGAAGTTTCGGGATTTCCGCTGCGCTCAAATCCCGAAACACCCGGGTAATGGATGCATGATGCCACTAATTGAAGTCAGAGACCTAAAAAAGACCTATCATATCGGCAGCGTGGATGTCCCGGCGCTGCGGGGCGTGTCATTCAGCGTGGACCCGGGGGAGTTCGTCGCCATAATGGGGCCATCGGGTTCGGGTAAGTCCACGCTGATGAATATCATCGGCTGCCTGGACCGTCCCACCTCCGGCATCTACATGCTCGACAACATCAACGCCGGCAAGCTCAGCGACTCCGCGCGCGCGGCCGTTCGCAACCGCAAGATCGGCTTCGTCTTCCAGAGCTTCAACCTATTGCCCCGAATGAGCGCGCTCAAGAACGTTATTCTGCCTATGATGTATTCCACGGAGCCCAAGAATCACAAGCTTGCTCGGCATTCGCTCGAATCGGTCGGGCTGGGCAAGCGATTCCACCACACACCTATGCAACTCTCGGGAGGCGAACAGCAGCGAGTGGCAATCGCGAGGGCGCTGGTCAACGATCCCCCGATCATTTTCGGCGACGAGCCTACCGGCAACCTCGACACCGCCACGGGCGTGGAGATCATGTCGATTTTTCAGAAGCTGAACGAGCAGGGCAAGACCGTGATCATTGTCACCCACGAACCCGACATCGCCCAGCATGCCAGGCGCGTGTTGAGGTTTCGCGACGGCCTCCTGGAATCGGATGAGCCCGTAACTGAGCAGCGTATAGCCGTGCCCAAAGGGCAGCCGTTGGAGTCATAACAGTCTCTGCTTCTTGCCGTGGTGCGGCACCAACCTGGCAGCTTGTGGAAGGATGCGGTCAGTTGGGTTTGCCTGAGGGAGTGTGGCGCGGTCCGTGGGAGATTCCGTGCCTTATCGCATAATCAGCGAGCTGTGCGCAATGCCCGATCTTCAGCTTCTTGAACACCCGATATCTGTGAGTCTCCACTGTCTTAATGCTTAGGCACAGTTGGTCGGCTATCTGCTTGCTGGTAAACCCTTTGGTAATTAGCGCGACTATCTCTCGCTCCCGATCCGTAAGACCGCCTTCTTCTTCGTTACCTATCTTTCGCCTCGATGGGACAGCCGACCTTACCGAAGGAGCTATCCATTTCTGCTTGCAGGCAACGGCTTTTATAGCGGTCGCGAGTTCAGTGAGAGCGGAGCGCTTGGAGACAAATCCCATTCCGCCGCTGTCAAGAAACCGTTCCACCTGATCCCATGCATCGTGGTCGCTGAAAGCGATTATTCCGGCAGATGTGTTCTTGACCAGCTCTTGGACAGCATCCAGACCGTCGCTGTCCGAAAAAACCAGCTCAGTGATCACCACGTCCGGTTTTCGCGTGTTTATCACGCTCACAGCCTGTCCCACGGAATCCGCTTCCATCACCAGCTCGATGTTAGGTCGGTCTGTAAGAAACTCCTTGAGCGCCCACCTGACTATCGGATGGCTATCCACCACAAGGATGGCTAGCTTCCTTTCCATTGCTTGAACCTCCCAACCAATCGCGAGTTGTTTGGGAAGCCGCGGAGTTACGGTGGTACACGACGGCTCCCTCATCGGTCCAGTCCACGGTCGGAATACCGGAAAAACTGCTGCCGAGTTGATTATACTCGATTTGCGCAGCGACTGCGAAGTATTCCTCAGTATTCCGCTCAACATCGCTTTGTCCTGACTGTATTGTTGTCTGTTTGCCTTCGCATATGGATGGGATGTCGCACGTTTTTGTCTCTTTTCAGGGTTTACCATTACGCATACCTTAAGGGAGCCAGCCGATGAATACTCTAGCAGAGGCGGGCATCCTGTTGTATATGGGTTATGTCTTCGGTGCCGACACCACGTTGCACTGAGGCTTGCCCAAGCCCCAGCGCCTTCGAGCGCACCGTCGCACGCAAAAGGAGAAAGAACCCATGAAATGGTTTTACCACCTGAAGATCAGAACCAAACTGCTGAGCTCATTTATTTTGGTCGCGCTGATAGCCGGCACGGTCGGCTTGATCGGCTTGTCCAACATCCGGAAGATCGACAACGCGGACACCATGCTTTACGAGAAAATGACGGTTCCGCTAAATCAGTTGGGCGAAATGTCGACTACCTACCAGAGAGCGCGTGTCAATATGCGAGACAGTATTCTGGCGACAACGTCTGAGGAGGCCAAACAGTTCGCCGAGAAGTCCCTGCAGCTTGCGGCGGATACGGAGAAATTCGGCCACGAGTTCGAGAAAAGGATCGTTTCGAAAGATATGCGGCAAGCCTACCAGGAGTTTCAGAAGGCGGATTCCGGCTACGATTCAATTCGAGAGCGCATTCTGTCGCTTGCCGTAGCGGGTAAGGATGCCGAGGCCGCGTCGTATATGCGCAACCAGTTCTCGGCCGCTCAGGCAGAACAGGACGCAATCGACAAAATGCAGGAGATGAAGATCGCTGATGCCAAGAAGACGTCGGATAACAACACATCGATGGCCAACAAGGCAATCGCGACGATGATCGTCTTCGTCATCGTTGCCGTGGCTCTTGCAATAGGTCTAGGCGTATTCATCGCCAAGATCATCAGCGCACCCGTCATCGAGATTGCATCCGCGGCGGAGAAAGTTGCCGAGGGCGACCTGACGGTCAATATTGACAACGACTGCAAGGACGAGGTCGGCAACCTCTCCCGCAGCTTCCAGCAGATGATCCTGAACCTGCGCAGGCTCGTCGGCGGTGTGGCCGACACCTCGGGCGCGGTCGCATCCTCCTCGCAGGAACTTTCGGCCACGTCGGAGGAAGTGACCAAGGGCATACAGCAGATCGCGGAAACCGTCAATCAGGTCGCCGCCGGTTCACAGGAACAGTCGAAGACCGTCCAGAACAGCGCTGAGTCCATGGAGCAGCTAAGCAGGGCAATCGGCGATGTCGCCGCAGGCGCTCAGAATCAGGCCAGGACCGTGGAGAGCACTGTCGCGCTGGTCCAGCAGATCACAGCGGCCATCGAGCAGGTTGC
>JAMCYN010000084.1:0-1937 GCA_023474015.1 Armatimonadota bacterium | reverse complement strand
CGGCGGGCAACGGCCAGCAGGTGAGCGAAGTAGCCGTCACCGGCGGCAAACAGGTATCCGAGGCGGTTGGGGGTATGGCGAAGATCAAGGACGCCACGGACAAGGTCGCGGATATGGTCAAGCAGCTCGGCGAGAGCTCACAGCAGATCGGCGCGATAGTCGAGACCATCGACGATATCGCCGAGCAGACCAACCTCCTCGCCCTCAACGCCGCTATCGAGGCCGCGAGAGCGGGCGAGCATGGCAAGGGATTTGCGGTCGTAGCCGATGAGGTCAGGAAGCTGGCCGAGAGAAGCTCCAAGGCAACCGGCGAGATTGCCGAACTGATCGGCAGTATCCAGCAGATGACCAGCCACGCTGTCGAAGCCATGAACAAGGGCAGCCAGGAAGTTGCCGAGGGCACTGAGCTCGCAAATCAAGCCGGGCAGGCGTTGAGCCAGATCCAGGAAGCCGTCTCCGGAATAGTTAAACAGATCGAGCAGATGTCGGCGGCCACTCAGCACGTCAGCAGTTCCAGCTCCGAGGTCGTGAAGGCTATCGAAAACGTGTCGGCGGTTACCGAACAAACGACGGCGGCGGCGGAGGAGATGTCCGCCTCAAGCGGTGAGGTGACCCATCAGATCGAGCAAGTCGCGGCGCTGAGCGAAGAGAGCGCGGCCGCAGCCGAAGAGGTCGCCGCCACGACCGAGCAGCAAAATGCCGCGGTGGAAGAGTTGTCGGCTTCAGCCGAAGAGCTGGCCAAAATGGCCCAGGATTTGCAGGATATGGTGTCTCAGTTCAAGCTGGATGATCAATCAAGAGGCTCGAATTTGCAGGACATCTCCGCCAGGGCAATCAGCTCACAGCGAAAGAAAGCAGCCTAAGCCGCCTCTGTGTTCACCCGACGCCGCAACCATGTCATTCTGAGCCGGAGGCGAAGAATCTGCTTTTGATCAACTCGCTAAAGCTGAGGCATTCAGTTCAAAGCAGATCCTTCGCTGCGCTCAGGATGACAAGAGTTGGCGGGGCATCCCATGAGTCCAGACTAGCTGGAGAATTGGAGACAATGTTATGAATACCGAACAACAGGATATAGCCTTTGACCAGTCCGAGCAGTTGGTTGTTTTCGAGCTGGACGGCGAGTATTATGGCGTGGATATAGGCGCCGTTAACACTATCATACGAATGCAGGAAGTCACAAACATACCCAGAACTCCAAGCTTTGTCGAGGGAGTGATAAATCTCAGAGGAAGCATAATACCCGTCATCGACCTCAGAAAGCGCTTCGGCCTGTCCGTGGGTGAGACTACCAAGTCCTCCAGGATAGTGGTGATGGAAGCCGGTGGCCAAATGATAGGTATGGTAGTCGATGCCGTAGCCGAGACCCTGAGGCTGCCGATTGATGCCATAGAGCCTCCATCGCCAATCATAGCATCCGTTGACTCCGACTATCTGCGAGGGGTAGGCAAAACCGAGAACCGGCTTGTGATACTACTGGACCTAGACAAGGTGCTTACTTCAAAGGAAATTGAATCACTGTCTAAGGTCGAAAAGCGGGTCAAACGGGAGAAGGAAGTAGAGGCCAAGGCCGCATGACAGTCGGCAGTCGATAGTCGATAGTCAACAAGTCAACAGTCGGCAGTTGACAGTTAATGTGTTGGGGCCTTACACGCTGTTGGGGCCGGATTTCAAATCCGGCCCCAACACAACTTTCACTCCGAACTCCACACTCAGGCGACTCCCGGCTCCAGCCTGGGTTTCTTCTCGGGCTTTCGCTCCACCTTTTCGCCCACGTTCTCTCCGACTTTTGGCTCAGCCGGCGTTGGGGAAGCAACCGGCGGCTTGGCGACGCCGGCGCTCAGGCTGGCGCCCTCCATCAAGGTTCCGAACTCCTCGCGTTCCAGAGTCTCCTTTTCCAGCAAGACTTTGACTATGGCGTCCATTTTTTGCCGGTTCTC
>JAMCYN010000059.1 GCA_023474015.1 Armatimonadota bacterium | reverse complement strand
GTTACGGGTTCCCAACTCGCTAACTCGTAACTCGAAAACCCGCAAACTCCTTGCCAAACCGGCCATCATGAGGTATAACATATTTAGAGGTTAGACGTTGGAGGTTGGAATATGAAACACCTGGCGTTATTACTATCCGTGATGCTGGCGCTGGTCGCGGTGGTTAGCGTATCGGCGGAGATTATCCAGCCGCTGGCGGTGAAGAACGCATCAGTCGGCGGAGGGGACATCATCGGCACGCCCACCAAAGGCGTCGAGGGCGGCCAGGGCTTGAACAATATCGGCCTTCTCATCAGGACCTGGGGCACGGTTACGTATAGGGACACGGTCAGTAAGTTTTTCTACATCAACGACGGCTCCAACCTCAATGACGGAAACACTCTCGGGGTCGGCGGGACAGCCGTTCTCGGACTCAGGGTCAGCTACGAAAATCTTGCCGCCGGGGTCACCATCAATCCGCCGGATGTGAACACATTCGTGGCTGTCACCGGCATTTCCAGCACATACGCCGATTCCAACATCAAGATACGTCCCAACCTCCGTCCGAGAAGCCAGAACGACGTAAATTAGGGAATAGGGAACAGGGAATAGGGAACAGTGGGGAATGGACACGCGCCCACCCCTCCCTTCCCTTCTGTTCCCTGTACCCTATTCCCTGTTCCCTATTCTGAATCATATGGGCTATAGAGGATTACTGCTATCTTGTCTGCTGTGCCTTGCGCTGTGGACGCTGTCTGCCGGCGTCGTCGGCTCGTCTCCGCTCGTCAACCCCAGCTTCGAAGACGGGCCGGTGGGTTGGTTCGCCTACTCATATGTGCCCGTTTTCCCCGAGAGCGGCAGTGCGCAATGGCCCGTTGTCGGCGGACTTAATAGCCCGTTCACGATCATACCCGAACCCGGCATACCCGACGGCGTGAAATGCTGCGGAATACAGAGCGAGCAGGGCGGGAGCGGTAACGGTGGGGTATGCCAAACGTTTCCCTGGGCACAAGGCAGCGCGAGAATTACCATCGATGCAATGTCCTATACTCAGTTCGGCGGTTTCCCGTATGGCGAGAGCTGCCTCGTCCGAGCGGGCTGGGCCCCAGGCGCCACCACGAATCGAGATGATGTGTCGCTGTCCGGCTCAGGCTGGATCATGTCAACGGGGAGCGGCTGGGAAAGCCTTTCCTTGGATATCCCCGATGTGATTCCAGGCCCCGGACAATACAGCCTCTTCATCGAGAGCTATCAGCCTGCCAATACCGACAGCGTGATGGTTACCCTGTGGGATAACATCACCTGGACCCAGACTATGACAGGGACCCAGCCGGTGGTTACTATTCAGGGCGATCCGATGTACCCGGACACATCGGTCAAGATAGAATGGACCACCAACTACCCGAGCACTTCCCGCGTTGACTACGGATTCACCCAGGGCTACGGCGAGTCTGTAGAGGATACCGACCCGAAGATCGACCACAGCATAGTGATTTATGGCCTTTCTCCTTCGAGCACATACCACGCCAAGGTCACCAGCACCGCCCCCGAGTGCACTGACTGGGTCTCGGGGGACGTCGAATTCAAGACCCCAATCCAGATCACCGAGGTCGCAAGCACTTTCGGCGCCCCGGATGTGGTCGTGACCTGGAAAACGGATATTCCTACAACTTCCCAGGTCGAGTACGGCCCCGACACCGGCTACGGTTTCACTACCGTCGAGGACACGAACCCGGTCACCAACCACCAGGTGACCGTCACCGGCCTCGACGAAGCTTCCCAATTCCATTACCGGGTCTGGAGCCGCGCGCCGCTCTGCACGCCTAAATATTCGGTTGATGGCATATTCGAGACGCTGCCCGCAATCAGAGACACATTTACCAACGCCAGCTTTGAGGAGTCGCACGGCGGCCAGACTCCCAGCCTGTATCCGTGGAAGCAGTATACCACGCCCATTCCCGGCCCGGTGTCGGGCACCTGGGTCTACCATCCAATCGACGGAATCCTTGGCCCCTTCCCCATGGGGGGGGCGCAGTCATGGTTTACGGTCCAGGCATTCGACGGTTCGTACTTCCTCGGCGCCGCGGCCCAGGACTATTTCAAGAGCGGGGGCGTGTTCCAGAGGGTCAGGTTCGCCCCGTACGCCACCTGCGCGCTGTGCGCGCGCTTCGTGACCATACAATCCAGCGAAGGCCAGCCGGGTGAGACTCTGTTCAGACTCGGCATCGATCCCGACGGCGGCGCCGACCCCTCCAGTGAGTCTGTCCAGTGGTGGTCCGGTGTCTCCCCCACAAACGACAACAAATGGCAGCCCGGCGGTGTCATGGCGGAGGCCGGGGCGGACGGAGTCGTCACGCTGTTTATCGACATCGCTCAGAGTTCCAACCTGATGCTTCACGTGAACGCCGTGGACGACGCCAGCTTCGGACCGCCCGTGCCGATGAAGATTGGCGAGGTGAAGAGGGCCGTGCAGTGCGTGGGGGTCCAGCTTAACGATGTGATCGTGACCTACGTGAACGATGATCCGTACATATACGCATCACGTTCGTATGTGAAAGTCTACGTGCAAGAGGCGGACCGCTCGGCGGGGATAGCCGTGCTTTTCGATCCCTCGCAAGCGCCTATCGTCGGAGACAAGCTGATCATCAAAGGGACGTTGATGTTCCCGGATGCGGAGGCGATGCTTCTGGCCCATTCCAGCATTCTCGTCGTTCACCTGCCCGACCTGCCCGCGCCGGTGGCCCTGAACAATCGGGCGGTCGGCGGCCAGGCTTACAACCAGCCGACCCTGTCCGGCCCCGGCGCGTGCAATGTCGGCCTGCGAATGCGGCTGTTCGGTCGCATCACATGGCCGGATTATGGGAGCAGTGGCGATGTCTACATAGATGACGGCTCCAAGCTACCCGCGGGCGAGCCTGGAGCCAAGGGAATCAGGGCGAGGCTGACATATAATGGCGTCACTTTCTACAAGGGCGACTACATAGCGGTGACCGGCGTCCTGGGCATCGAGCGGTTCACAGGCCCGACCCCATACTCGGCCTACGTCCTGCTCAGCAGTTCGGGGGACGACTGGGATGTTCAGTGACTCCCGGAAGCGATATTACACCCCAAGTCAGCGACCTGAGACGGCCAAAGCCTATTTCATTTTGGGGATTGCTGCAAGCCCACCATACGATTATCTCTATCAAGCAGATACTGGCTACCAACTGTAGGACAGTGAGAACAATCATCCTTGATGAACGACGACATATGATTTCAGCTCTGATATTTTCGTTCATGGCTTTCTTCGATTAACCACAACCAAGAGTGCGCTAATACACCAGCAAAAACTATTAGCAATGCTATCCAATACGAAGAATTGCACCACCCACTTCAATGCAATATTATTGTGACCTCTAGATATCTTTCCAGCAGTCTTTTCTCGCGTCAGGTCTGGAAAACGCGGCCCATAATCCTAATGCACTTTTTTCTGCTCGCCCTCTTTTCCAAGCTGTTCTTGTGCTGCTGCTAGATCCAAACCTGCCTGAGCAGCCAAAGTCACGCACAATTCTTGATCATCTGTCTTTGGCTTGAAATCCATTATGTTCCTAAGCAATCTTGCGGCAACTTCCAGGTCGTCGTCACGTACATATGCCATTGCCAATTCGTAGTACGTGTTGCCCTGCCCTCGTATCTGTCGGGTACCATTTCACGCACTTGGACAAATCCTCTATCGGAAGTTTAGTGCGCTTATTTCCGCGAAGAATACTCATATCGTTCTTGGCCCCTTTTGAGGTCGATTGCGGCTATTATCGTGCTTTCGTAGACTCTCACTCAACGCCGCTGCAATCCTGCATGTCTAGTTCTTCTGATGGCCGCCAAGTAGAAGATCAAACCAACAGCAGCGACTGGGATCGTAACCGACGTGTACAAGATCATGCGTCTCCGCATTATCTTGCCATTAATCAATTCTAGAGCCTCTTTCCCCTTCTTGCCATAATCTGTATCAGGAAACCGTCGTACTATTTCTTCCAGTACCTTTCTTTGCTCGCGTTCTTTTCCAAGACGTTTAAGATTTGAAGTCAGCTTTAAACCTGCATCGGCCGCGAGAAGCATTGGATACTCGCTTCGAGGAGAAGTCGGCTTGAAGTCCAAAATCCGATGCTGCACTTCTGCTGCGTCAGCGATCCTACCATTTTGTTCATATGCTGCAGCCAGGTCATATAATACGTACAGACTAGGACCAGTATTTGTAGGATAGGAGTTCACAAGCTGCTCCATATCTTTCGTCGAAAGACGAGCTGCTGACTTCCCAGTCCGCACTAATTTCAATCTTTTCATAGCCATCAATGCCACCGCAGGGTCGTTTGGGAATTGTTTCAAATATCGGTCATAGATTTTGATGGCTTCTTCCGTCTTGCCCAATTCTACTAACCGGCATGCAAGCCCACGAAGGACGTCAGGTGCCATAGTATCCCAGTCTTTGCTCTTCTTCTGGGCTGCAATACTGAGATACTGCCTGTACGTCTTCACGGCCTCCTCATTTTGCCCCTGGCTCAACTGCATGTCCGCAGCTAGCAACATTGAGTTAGAGATGATCTTGTCTCGTGACGGTTCCTTTCCAGGAAACTTTGACACGGACTTTCCAGCAGCGATTGCCTCTTCATTTCTTCCTAATGCCTTTAGTGTAAGCGTTCGCATATTCTGAGCATAAAAATGCAATCCCTCATAAGGCTCTGGAATTTGTAGGCAGCTATCGAAGTCCGCCAGCGCTTCTTCATGTCTTCCCAAGCGGTACCGTGAAAGCCCAAGTAGATAGAAAGCCTTGCAGGCCCATGGGTCCTTTGTGCCATATTTTGATATCGCGTCTTCAATCGTACGGATGTTTGCCTCCAGATGCGCTCTTGTATCGCCTGGATGCAATAAGCGCAATGCAGCAGTTAGATCCGTCTTGGGCGCAGTCTTGCTACCGCTGGGAGCATAAGAACCGGCGGACTCGGGTTTTGCTATCTCGGCATAACATATAATGACACCTGTCAGAATTGCAAAGAGTATCATCGATATCAAAACAAAGCTGAATCTTGAGCGATGGCACATGCTTGCCTCCTTCGTGGTTATACAGTCAATTACATATGACGGGCTGTCTCCCTCTTCTAATGTAGAACAGCTGGAGGAGTTAGAAGTTAGGAGCTAGGAGTTAGAATCCTGATCCCAAGACTCCTAACTCCTAACTTCTTCCTTCTTCGCGGTCTTGGGCTGCATCTTCTCCAGCACGCTCTTGGGCAGGATGCCCAGCTTCACCTTTATCACCTGGATACCCTTGGCAAGCTGTATGTCGGTCGCCGGGTCGTTGGGGTCGAAGTTATCGGACGCCTCCACGATGATGTCCGGCTTGATTCCCTTCTTGTGTATATCGATCCCCTTAGGAGTGAGATACTTCGCCGTGGTTATCGCGACCGCCGAGCCATCCCGCAGCGGCATGATCGTCTGGACGCGGCCCTTGCCGAACGTCGTGGTTCCGACCAGCGTCCCGACGCCGTCGTCCTTGATCGCACCCGAGACTATCTCCGACGCGCTCGCGCTTGACTTATCCACCAGCACCACCAGCGGGTAGCGCCTGTGATTGTGCTTGTCTTCCTCGACGTACATCGGGTTCCTCTGGCCGCCGCGTTCCTGGATGATCACCACCGGCCCACTCTCTATGAACCGGCTTCCAATATCGACGGCGATCTGCAGCAGCCCGCCGGGGTTGCCTCTCAGGTCGAATACCAGGCCCTTCATATGGCTTTTCTCAAGCGCCGCAAGCGCCTGATCGAACTGTTCGTCGCTCTTTTCGTTAAACTGATACAGTCGGATGTAGCCGATCTTGTTTTTGCTATCGAGCATCCTGGACTTGACCATCCGGAACTGCACTATCTCTCGCGTAATTGCAAAATTGAGCAGCTTGTTCTGCCCGGGCCGTCGAAGAGTCAGCTTTACTACCGTCCCTTCCTTGCCCCGGATCATCTTGACTACGTCCTCTATTTCCTTGCCCTTGATCGGCTTGCCGTTGACCGCCACGATCACATCGTTGCTTTTCACTCCGGCTCGATACGCGGGAGTGTCTTCAAGCGGCTCCTTAACGTAGACCTCGCCCTTCTTGTTGGTATCGAGCTGCGCGCCTATGCCGGTGAAGTTGCCTTCATTCTCCTCGCGCATCTTCTTATACTCATCAGGGTCGAGGAAGCGAGTGAACGGGTCGCCAAGCGCATGCAGCATCCCTCTGATGGCATCGTAGGTGAGATCGCGCTCGTTGATCTTCTTCTCGCGGCTGGCCGTGTTCCTGTCAAAGTAGTCGGCCTTGATCCGCTCCATCACGGACGAATACGTGTCCACCAGCGGCAGGGATCCGCCCTCGGTCCAACCCGACGCTCGGTTCCCACCGTTATCTACGCGCTGGGGCATCAGGTCCAGGCTGGCCATCCACTTTTGAATGTCTATGCCGTTTGCCCGGACGTCCGGCGCGAGGAATCCGAAGACGAACGCCGCCACCAGAACGAACACCACCGGTAATATCATCTCAATGGGCAGTCTTCTCATCTTCATCAGCTCCTGTTTCCGCCGGAGGCAAGCACCTTGACGGCCTCGTTCAACTGGTTGTCGCCGGGGCCGCTCGCGGCGGCCTGAACATCCACGGCCACGCCCTTGCCCGTATAGTCTTGCCCTTTGCTCGTGAGGAACATCCCGGTTGTCATAAGTATCCCGGAGCCGTCTCGCTGTTGAATGAACGTGGTGTAGACGCTGTCTCCGTAGGTCTTCTCGCCGACCAATTTGGCCGTGCCGCTGTCTTTGAGAGCCGAAGCCAGCACCTCGGCGGTCCGTGCCGTGCCGCGATCCACCAGAACCACCAGCAAACCCTTCCAGGCGTCTCCGTTGACTCCGGAAGCGACCTCCAGAGTCGATCTTCTGTTCCGCGCCTTGAGGAGTATGCCGACCGATCTCTTGGAAACCAAATACTTAGCGACCTGCAGCATCGAGTCTACTTCGCCGCCCGTCACATCGCGCAGATCGAGCACCATACCCATGACGCCCTCGGACTTGAACTCCCTGATCGCCAAGCCGAGCTGCTCGCCCGCGCTTCGGGTGAAGCAGTTGATCTTGACATACCCAAACTGCCCGCCTTCTATGATCTCGCTCGTGACGGGTTCCACGGTAAACTCCCTCGGGTCTATCTTGACCTTGATCGGCTTTGCGGAGCCGCGTCGGGACAGGGTCAGCTCGACGGGTGTCTTATCTTCGGTGGCAAGCAGCTTCTGTGCCTCGGCAATGCTCATTCCGCCCTCCAGCCGCTTCTGCTCCGCCTCCATCTGCTTGCGGAGTTTGGTCCTGTCCGTGCGCAGTCTGAGACCTTCCGTGACGACCTTGTTGAGCCGCTGGAAGGGATCGAACGGTAGAACGATCTTCCCGTTCACCGCCGTAACGTCATCGCCGGGCTTGAGACCCGCTTCCGCCGCCGGGCCGCCGAGTATCGGTGCAACAATTACCAGATGTTCCTCGGTCACGGTGTCCGACTTGGGCCTATGGACATTCTGGACCGCCTTTCCGTCTACCCAATCGACGCTCTCGACGAACGCGTATGCCTTTATGTCCGTCTTTATACGCTTGATACCGAGCATGGCTCCGATGCCGTGGAACTTGCCTTCGCGGGCATCGGCCATGACCTTGGTCTCATCAGGTTCGACGAACCTGGTGTCAGGATCGTTGAGCGACGCGAGCATCGCCCGCAGCGCATCGTAGGTCATCTCGCCCTGTTCCTTGTCGGTAAGCTGCTCCACATAGTGCTGGCGGAGGCTGGTCAGGACGGAGTAAAGCGTCTCTATGGGCCGGAAGTCGATATCCGCGGCACCTTCCAGACCTATCGACGCCACACGTGTGCCCGGGCTTACCGCCGGGGCCAGCCTTGGCTCCACGACTGCGCTCCGTTCGCACGCTACTAATGTCGACCTGACCCCATAGCCCGCCGCGAAGAACAGCCCGACCAGCAGGCCGATCACGATCCTGTGATTTGTTCGCATTCAGTCCCTCATAAAAATAATGCCGGGATCGATCCCCCGGCGCCCGATCAATCACCAAATTGATAGACAACATCGCGGCCCGTTCTGTTCCGCGAACGCCGCGATTACTACTAATTGGATTATACCATACCACGTTCGCGTGTCAATTGCATTTCCGGCGAGGGCCAAACGCCGCCTGTTTTCCAAACTTGTGATATAATACATGAGTCAGCCGGTCAAGCACAGAGTGTCTCGGCTGGGGAGGAGGAGAGGATATGAGAAGATACTTGATCCCGTCGGTCATGCTGGCTCTGTTGGTTGTCTGCACTTCGTTTGTCGGGGCCACAACGCTGTTCGAGGCGGTCCTATCCGGGCTCAACGAGGTTCCGCCGCGCGCAACCCCTGCCACCGGTTACGCGAGCGTTCTCTTGAGCGATGATCAGACCCAGGTCACGATCAACATGAACTGGAACGATCTTCTGGCGCCCGCGACGGCCTCGCATATCCATGGCCCGGCAACAACCAGCACGAACGGCCCGGTAGTTATTCCAATTCTGGGCGTGGCTGGCACAACCAGCGGGAGTATATCGCAGACGAGCGCTATTACTCCGCTACTGGTTAGCCAACTTCAGTCCGGGCTTCTCTACGTGAATGTGCATACCTCGATTTATCCGGGCGGCGAGATTCGTGGGCAACTTTATGAGAGGGTCGACACAACCGTGCCGGAGCCGTCAGCAGTTCTGCTGGGCATACTTGGCCTGACGAGCATCGGAAGAGTACTGCGGCGCGGAAGGGCGTAGCACGCCCGATCATCAGATGCGTCTTCCGAACCGAAGCATCTTGTGCCAAACCCAGGGGAGGGCGAAGGTCTTCCTGAGTCTGCCGAATGACGGGCTTTCGCGGCGAGGCTCGCGCTAGCTTGCGTCCTCCGCCACCGCGTACTCCTCCAAATCCACCGTCCCCAAAAACTCCCTCACCCGGCTGATCTTCTTCGTGCCCGGGCAGCGGGGCAGGTAGCGGAGGAACTCGCGGCCGTAGAACTTCTTGTGGATACGCACGTCGAGGATCGCCACCACGCCGTGATCGGTCTTGGTGCGGACCAGCCTGCCGAAGCCCTGCTTGAGCCTGATCTGGGCCTGCGGGATGGCATAGTCGCGGAACCAGTTGCCGCCCTCGCGCTCGATCTGCTCGCAGCGGGCCTTGTTGGTCGGGGTGTCCGGCACGGAAAACGGCAGCTTGTCGATGATCACGCACGACAGCCGCTCGCCTTTCACGTCTACTCCCTCCCAGAAGCTGTGAACGCCCATCAGACACGTCGTTTCGTCCTCGCGGAACTCCTTGATCAGTCGGTCGTTCGACATTTCACCCTGCCGCAGGAGCCTGAACGGGACATCGTCGACGAGCCGCTCGAAGACGGCGTTGAGCATTCGATATGAAGTAAACAGCAGAAACGCCCGCCCCTTCGCCGCCAATAGAAGCTCCTTTACCCGCGCGGCCACGGCTTCGGCGTACTCGGGCTTCTCGGAGGGCGCTTCGAGGTCATCGGGGACGTATAGCAGCGCCTGGTGCTTGAAATCGAACGGCGAGCCCACGATCAACTCATTCGACTCCGGGACCCCGAGCCGCTTGCGGAAGTACGCGAACGTGCCGGAGTTCGAGAGCGTCGCCGACGTGCAAATGATCGACTCGACCCCTCCCCACAGCGTGTTCTTCAGAATATCCGCCACGCTTATCGGCGTGTAATGCAGATAGCAGCTAACGAACTTTCCGCCGGTCGGTTTCTGCGCCCATCTGAAGTAATTCGGGTCGGCGTCGAAAAACAACGCCCTGAGTTCGTCGCGCATCCGCCCGAGCATGTTGCGATACCCGCTGAGCCGGTCTTTAAGCTCGGGGTTCCCTTCGGTGTCCTGCTGGGAAAGGTTTGTATTGAGGCCGTCGAGGTGTGTGATGAGGTTGTTGACGCCATCCTCGATGACGTGCTTCTCCACGGCCTGATACATCTCATCGAAGAAGAACTCCTGCCTGCGGACCCGATTAAACGAGTCGAACAGCGAATTGTTCAGGCCCTCGATGTATTGAAGCTCGCCGGGGGAGATGCCGAGGTCGCGGCATTTCTTGACGCGGTTAAGAAGCATCGGCACGCGGTAGTTCGAGAACTCAATCCCGAACGTGTTGCTCGCCACATCCTCTAAATGATGGGCCTCGTCGAAGATCACCGCGCCGTAGTCGGGCAATATCGCGCTCTTGGGCTCGACCATCCGGATAGACATATCGCTGAAAAACAGCGAATGGTTCACCACGACTATATCGGCCTTCTCGGCCTTGCGCCGCATTTTGTAGTAGAAGCAGCGTTCGAGGTTATGCGGGCACTCGCCGTGCTTGCAAGTATCCTGGTTGCAGCAGACATCGCTCCATTCGGGGAAGTGGAAATCGAGCTCGCCGATGTCGCCCGTCTCGGTTTCGGATGCCCACTTCTTGAGTTGATCGAACAGCGTATCGCCCTGCCTGTAAATATCACCCGATGCGAGATCGAGCTCGTGCAGGCACAGGAAGTTCCCCCGGCCCTTCATCAGGACGGCCGTAAACGGGTGCTCCTCCATCACCTCCCGCATCAGGGGGATGTCTTTGTTGATAAGCTGGCCCTGGAGGTTGATGGTGTGGGTCGATACGATCACGGGTTTGCCGCCGGCCGCGTGGATGATCGCCGGGGCGAGGTAGCCGACGGTCTTGCCGACCCCCGTTCCGGCTTCGACTATCAGATGCTCCTTGCGCAGGATCGCGTCGCCGACCGCCCGCGCCATATCGAGCTGCTCTTCCCTGTGTTCATATCCGGGGCAGAGCCTGGCAAACAGCCCGTCCGGCCCGAGGATATTGGTGATCTCATCCAGCATAACAAGCAAATTCTACGGGACGGATGTTCGATAGTCAAGTAAAACCGTCAATGGCACGTTTCTTGCAACGCTTTCCCTCGCATATCAACCGGGTTTTCCTGTAGTTGACAGTTATGATGTGCGGTAGTTGTGCTTTTTGTTTGCGGTGGAATCAAGTTGGGGGGGCCATGCTATGAAAAGTACGGCGTTCTGCGTAGTAATGCTCTTGCTCGCGTGCGGCTTCGCGAGCGCCCAGGTCGAGAAGCTTGACACTCTCGGTTTCGAGTTCGTCTATGGCTTCCCGACAGATATCGACAATCTGTATGTTGGGTATGAGGTCAACTCCGTCCCCGAGCCGGCTTCACTGATTGCGCTGTCCGTGGGCATTGTGGGGCTGATCGGGTTGAGGCGCAGGCGCAGGCGAAGGTAGGGCCCGCCGCCTATGCTCCCGCGCGAAAGACTTCCGCGTAGCGTGCCCCGACATTACAGCACCGATGCATCATCCGCCTTATATATCGCCTGCGGATCAGCATCCAATAGTACCACGGCGTCTCGGTGCGGTGCGCGCGCAGGGACTTGATCTTCACCTGAAAGACATCATCGCCAAAGCCTATCCAAAGGTCCGGCTCACGCGTGCCGTAGTAGAATACCCGCCGAGTCTTGGTAGCGATCTTCGAAGCATTGGCGGCGGCCTGGTGGTCGGGGTGGGGGTTGTAGATGAAGTCGGGATCCCAGGAGAAGATAATATCGGGCTGCTCGACCGCGATCAGGCCCTCGATTTCCCTCGCGAACGGCTCGACGTGCGCGGCGAGTTCCTTGTCGGGGTAATCGTAGAATATAACATTCGCACCGCCGAGGACCTTTGCGGCGTCCATCTGACACTCGGTCCGCAAGCCTTCCAGCCGCTCCCGCCGCCTTCCTGACAAACCCTTGCCGCCCCTGGTCGCGATGGCGAAGGTCGCCTCGGTACCCGCCTGCCGGAGCATGTGTATCAGGCCTCCACAGTAGAACTCGATGTCATCCGGGTGCGCTCCGATGAAGAGCGCTTTCCCGGCGGCGAAGATTTCATCGCGAAGCTTTGGATCGTTTGTGATGGGAGGGTTCATGGCGCCAGTTCGATCAGCTTATCGTAGTTCTCCATAATCATACGGGCGATCTGTTCGCAGCTCTCGGCGTCGCTGATGTGGGTCTCGTAGATTAGCGGGCCGTCATACCCGGCTTCCGCCAGTGCCGCGAGCACTGCTTTCCAGTCGAGCTTCCCCGTCATCGGCAGCCAGTGCTGTTCCTCGCCGTCCTGGTCGGATATGTGGGCGTTAATGATACGGTTCCCCGCCTGCCTGATGAGGTCCGGGATCGCCTCGGCTGGGAAGAGGTGGTTAACATCGAAGTTCACTCCGACGTTGGGCATGCCGATTCTGTCGATCAGCCACAGTACCGCATCGAGCGAGTTCCCCGGCTCGTTCTTCGGCAGAGGCTCTATGGCGACCATGATCCCGCGTGCATCGGCAAGCCGCGCCACTTCTGAGAGCGTTTCCGCAGCGAACTCCAGCCTGGCCTCTTTCGACACATCGTGCGATACGTTCGAGCCGGGATGAACAACTATCAACTTCGCCCCCAGCCCCGCCGCGAACTCCAGGGTGTCCTCGCACGCCGCTATTACCCCGTCGCGTGACGCTTCATCGGGCGAGGACGGGTCCACGAAGTATCCGTAGGGCGCATGAACCGACCAGAACTCGACCTTCGAGTCCACACGCATAACGTTGAGCAGCGGCTCTCTGTCCCAAACCGTAGAATGATAGCACTCGACCGTCTCGATGCCGGAGGCGTTCACGGCCTCCATGATCTCCCGCGTGAAAGCTGCCATCAGGCGGTTTTGCCGGTCGTCCAATGCCCCCGGCACGCCCCTTATGGCCGAATCATACATCACCCGCGCGATCTCCGCCGGCATTCGATGGATAAAGGAACTTGTGGAGACACCCAGGCGAAACGGTTTGCTCAACAGATACTCCTTCGGGAATAGAAATCAGAAGTCAGAGGTCTGAGGTGGGGCCTCGGACCTCTGACGAATTGTTCCTCGATTCGATTGGAGAATCCTTCAGGCGCTGTCACTCGCCCGTCGGCACGTGGCACGCCGGCTCGATCCCGCGCTTCTCGAAATACTGCTGATGGTAGTCCTCGGCTGGATAGAACATGCCCGCGGCGGTAATCTCCGTGACGACCGGATTCTTGTAGCGTTTGGACTTTTCGAGCCGCGCCTTCGACTCCTCGGCCAGGGCGCGCTGTTGGGGGGTATGATAGAAGACCGCTGAGCGATAGTTCGATCCGACATCCGGCCCCTGCCTGTTCGGCGTCGTCGGGTCGTGGATGCTCCAAAAGACTTTCAGCAGCCGATCATAGCTGATCTTGTTAGGATCGTACTCGATCTCGACAGCCTCCGCGTGTCCCGTGGTATGCGAGCAGACAGCTTCGTATGTCGGGTTCTTTAGGTGGCCGCCAGTGTAGCCGACGCGTGTCGATATGACGCCTTTGCCGATCAGTTTCCGAAACGCGTCCTCCACCCCCCAGAAGCACCCGGCAGCGAATATGGCTTTCTCGCGCCTGACTTGTTCGCCCAACTCGACCAGCTTGAGTGCCACGGTATTGATACAATATCGCTTTCCGGTCGGAGGAGGGCCGTCGTCAAACACGTGCCCGAGGTGGGCGCCGCATCGGGCGCACAACACTTCTGTCCGCTCCCTGCCAATGCTATGGTCGGCTTCGAGGCGTACATTTAGCTTTGAAACAGGGTCCCAGAAGCTGGGCCACCCGGTTCCCGATTCGAACTTCGATCCGTTCTTGAACAAGTCCGTGCCGCAGCCGACGCACTTGTAGATACCGGTTTTGCCCTGAGCCGGAAGTGCGCACGTGTTGGAGAAGGGCCTTTCCGTCCCCTTAAGGCGCATGACGCTGTATTGCTCGGGGGTGAGCTGGGCCTTCCACTCAGCGTCGCTCTTGTTCACTGTCTTGACGGTCTCAACCTCACCGGTTTCCGCGCTGTAGATGCGTATGTTCACTTCACTTTCTCCAGTCTGCCTGGATCCGGCCACCGAAACCGCAACGACCCCGGCTGCCAGCAGCAGATATAGATGCGTTGACATTGCGTAAGCCACTCCTTATTCATACCCGTCATCCACTATCACATACGATCCACCCATTCGCGCCGTTCCGCTGTCTGGTTGCCATGGAACTTCCCAACCACGCAGCCCGTATCTTACCCGGGCCGGCGGCGTTGTACGAAAAGATGGCCCGTGCTATCAGTTGATGCACGGGCGAAAAGAATGATTATCCAACGCTTCTTCAAAAGGAGAATCATAAATAACTGATGCACAATTCGTGCCGATTTGCCTTGACCGCCGTCAAACAGGTGCTTATACTAGGTTCAGGATGACTTCGCACAAGAGCTTCAAGAAAGCCGCCGGACTGATGCTGGTGGCCGTACTCGCCAGCCGGCTGCTCGGATTAGTCCGGGAGATGCTCATTGCCCGGCAGTTCGGCCAGGGTGGGGAAGTGAGCGCGTATACGGCGGCGTTCAACATACCCGACCTCCTCTATTTCTTCCTTTCGAGCGGAGCGCTCTCCGCCGCGTTCATCCCCGAGTTCACACGGCGCTTCGAGACCGGCAAGCAAAAAGAAGCCTGGCAGGTATTCAGTATCATCACATGCTTCATGGGGGTGGTGCTGACGGCGGCGGTCGTGCTCGCATGGATATTCGCGAAGCCGCTCGCGAGCCTGCTGTCGGTGCCGGGGTTCGTCGAGGGCGACCCGGAGCTGGTGCAGCTAACGGTCAACCTGACGCGAATCATATTGCCGTGTCAGTTGTTCTTCTTCCTTGGCGGGGTAATGAGCGCGACGCTTGAGGCGCGGCAGAAGTTCAGCGCGCGCGCGGCGGGACCCGTGATCTACAATATCGGCATCATCTTCGGCGCGATTGTCCTGAGCCGGTGGTTCGACATCGCGGGGCTTGCCATCGGGACGCTGATCGGGGCGTTCGCGGGCAATATCGCCTACGCCTACTATTGCATGCGCAAGGAAGGCTTCGAGTTTTACCCGAGCCTCAATATCCGCCACCCGGGGGTAATCCGAGTGGCGAAGCTCGCGCTGCCTGTTATTCTCGGTCTGGGCCTGCCGCAGATCGATGTGATCGTGAACAAGTGGTTCGCGAGTTACGTATCGTCTTCGGCTCCCGCCGCGCTGAACTTCGCCAATCGTTTGATGCAGGTTCCTCTCGGCATATTCGCCCAGGCTGCCGGAACGGCGATACTGCCGATGCTTGCCGCCTACGCAGCGAGAAATGCCCTCGACGATATGCGCAGCGGGGTCGCCTACGGCCTGCGGGCGATCATGGTGGAGAGCATACCGGCGACGGTGTTCATAATCGTCATGGCCGACCCGCTCGTGCGCACCATCTACATGAGCGGCGAGTTTCGACCCAGCAGCGTCGGGCTTACCGTGGTCCCGCTGATCTGGTATTCGGTCGGCATCTACGCCTGGGCGGGGCAGGCGATAGTCGCCCGCGGGTTCTTCGCACTGCAGGACACGGTTACGCCCGTGGTGATCGGGACCGTATCGACGATAATCTTCATCCCCCTGAACTGGATTCTGATGCACGCGATGGGCACTGGGGGGATTGCGCTCTCCACCTCCATCGGCATCTCTATCCACTTCCTCGCCCTGACCTGGTTTCTAAAAAAGCGGCTGTATGGCATAGAGGGGCGAAAGACGTTGAGCACGGTCGGCCGGATACTGCTTGCGGCGGTTGTCATGGGAGCCATCTGCATCGGAGTGCGAATTGGGATGTCCAGGACCGTCGGCTCGTGGCAGCTTCAGGACGGCGATGTAAAGGACCCGATCAGGTTCGCTGTCGAGCTCCGGCGGGGAGACACTCCGCTGTCAGCTTCCCTTTATTCCAAGCTGAGCGACGATACGGTCCGGATGCTGGATGCGAAACGTGCGTCAGGCTCGTCACTTCAGTTGCAGATGTCTATTCTGCACGATCTCAACGCCGCAATACGGACCGAGGCAAACCGTCGCCTCCTCGAAGTCGCCTACCCAGCGCAAATCGTTCCGCGACCAATCGACCGTGTCGAAAGCCGGATGGGATCGATGCTCACCGTGCTCTTGGCGATGATTGTCGGAGCGGCGGCGTACTTCGCCCTGCTGAGGCTCTTCAAAGTCGACGAGCTCGACTACCTCTGGGAGGCCCTCAGAAGTCGCATCTTCCGCCGCTCAAACGGAGGCGGCCAGCCGCCAGTGGAAGTGATTGAGTCGGAACCCTGACCTTTCCGGAGTGCGGCGCGCAACATGAGCTTGCCGAAGGACGCTACTTTGTCTTTCGTCAGCTTGATTCGCAACACCCGATTCTGGTATAATGAAACTCGCGCGGTCCCATGGTGCATCGGTTAGCACACGGCTCTTTCAAGGCCGGGAGAGGGGTTCAACTCCCCTTGGGACCGCCATTTGCTTTACGTGTCCGCGCCTGCGTTCCTTGGCATCCGCCAGCCCCGATTTTTTTCACATTAGTTAACCAGCTCGTGTTTTTATCGTCTATCTGATCGGGTATACTCAACAATATGTGGGCGGGTCGAGTAGTATTTGTGGGGGTTACCGATGGTTATTGATGCTTGTCGCGAGCGCGGCGTAATCGGGCAGAGACTGAGCGAGCGGGAGGTTGAAGTGCTTCGCGAGCTCATGGAGGGCAAGTCGTCGCAAGAAGTAGCGGAGACTCTTAGTTGCACGCCAAGGACTGTGGGCTTTCACCTGGCGAACATCTACAGGAAGTTAAACGTCTCAAACCGTATGCAGGCTATGAGGCGCGCCATGGCTCTCGGCCTTGTGGTCTGGTAAAGTAGGGGCAATTGGTCTGCTTCTGAAGCGCATCGAATTTCCCGGCAATTCGCTCAGCGTGCCGAATGCGCGAAGCGTGGCACAACCTATATGGACAAGTTAACGAGGAGACCGATACTGGCAAACCCGTCGAAAGGCGGGGTCGCAAAGCTGAGAGCCTAAGGCGCGATCTTTGCGCTATGGCAGTCTGGCTGCCGAAGCTCCTCGGTGGTGCCGCGGATGGGCGAGAGCCCGATGCGGGACTTACGCAAGCGTTGGCAAATTACGTGCATTGCGTGAACCGAGGCTGATCCAAAAAGGTAAGGCTCCTCCAAAATGACGGCGCCGGGGAAGGCTGACCCCGGCGCCGTTACCCCGTACAAGGAATTGCGGATTTTGGATTTCGGATTGAAGGGACGTGGGCGAACGACCATCCCTTCTCCAATCCGAAATCCGCGATCCCCAATCCCCAATCCGCAATTCCCCTAGAGTTCCAGACTCCTCCCAATTCCGTACTTGCGCGCGCGGTCGTAGAGCACCTTCGCCGCGACGACATCCGCGACTGCTATCCCCAGGTTCAGGCATAGGATGCGCTCGGTGTTGTTATGCCGGCCGGGCTTGGCGCCGGCCACGATGTCGCCCAGGTCGGAGTATATGCCCTCGGGAAGATGTTGGAAGTGAAGCCCGTGCTGCCTTGTGAACAGAAGCTGCTCGACGTCGTCGGCGACTATCTTGTCGCACTCGCGCATGGCCGACGCGTCCCAGGCGGCGTCATAATCGAGCGCGATAGCCAGCGCGCCCTCCTTGAGCATCCCCTCGTGCAGCGACGGCTTCGGCTCGTCGACAATGGGGGTCGCGGTGACGACAACATCCGCGAAGTGCGCCATGTCCTCGGGCGAATCACATATCACGAATGTAGTGAGCGGATACAGCCCCTCCATCTCGTTCACGAACTGGGCCGCCGCCTCGGGGGTGATATCATAGCATCGGACAAGCGAGAGCTTCGGCAGCACGTCCATCAGCGCGACCAGGCTCTTGCGCGCCTGCACCCCGCAACCGAGGATTCCCACCACCGAACTGTCCTCGCGCGCTAGGTGCTTTGCCTCTATCCCGACGATCGCGCCCGTGCGGATCGCCGTAATCTCCGCACAGTCCATAACCGCTATGGGCACTCCCGTGGCGAAGTCGTTCAAGACCAGCAAGCCGTTGATATGGGGCAGGTCCTTGTTCCTGTTGCCACGATAGCCGCTCATCCACTTAACGCCGCAGACCTTGGACTCATCGACGTATACCGGCATCGCATCCAGGAACGAGTCCGCTACCGGACGAATAGCCGACCTCGGCGGCATCTGAATCTTGCCCAGGCCCTTCAGGCGCAACCCCTCGCCAACCGCATCAAGCACTTGCGACATTGTGACGCCGACGTTCTGGATGTCTCTCTTGTTGAGATACAACATCTCCATTCCTTTAGTCCTCCGAAATTGTTCTAAAGCCGCGCCACCCTCAGCAGCTTGTGCTTCATTTCACAATTGGATAATAGCATGAGAATTGAGAATTGTGAAGAGGTGTGAGGGGAAACAGTCACGGAGATTTAAGGTTCAGGTTTGCCCGTGTCTACGATCAGGTCCGTGGTTAGGCACTTGCCCTTGAGTCTGATCGAGCCTGTAATTCTAGCCGCAAATGCTTCGCCCGGCGTCTGCTGCATCTTGCAGAATCAACTAAGATGACAAATACTGGGTATATCTGTGAGGTAGGAAACCGTTACATGAGGTTACCTGTCCATGCCGAACGGATCACTGGAGAAAACACAAGAGTCACAAAGACACATTGCCTATCTGGAGGCACTCTCGCGGATACAAAGAGAGATAGCGAGCCAACAGACACTAGAGGCAGTACTTGATACAATCGTCCGGTCGGCAATCGACACAGTTGGAAAAGCTGCTTGTGCGGTGTTGCTGCTTGACCCTGATGAACAGACTCTCACGTGCAAAGCCTCTAAAGGTGTTTTTTGCAGTGAATCCGATAAAAAGTTCCCCCACAATATGTACAGCCTGACTGAGCGTGTGCTGCAAACCAAGAAGATGGTAATGATTGCTGATACACGAAAGGAAAGCGACCTGCGATTACCCATCTTGGAGAACGGACTGTCTCCTGGTGCCGCCATTTCTTCACCGATTCTGGTAGGGGAAGACCAGGTGGTTGGAGTGCTGGCGGTATATTTTGATGAGCCACATACTCTTAGCGAGGAGGAGTTGCACTGGCTTAATGTAATCGCTGGGAGTGTAGGCGTCTCCGTGAGAAATGCCGAAACCTACTCGGAGGTAGTAAAGCAACGGACGTGGCTGGATGCCGTATTGAGGATAGTACCGTCTGCCGTTTTGATCTCACGAAAACCAGGGGATCGCCTAACACTGGCTAACCAGAAAACAGAGCAGCTCCTTGGGCGCAAACCAAATCTCGGACAGCCCTTAATGGAAATGCCCGCGGAGTATGGAATTTCAAGACCGGATGGGAGTCCGTTTTTACCAGATGAATTTCCGCTATACAGGTCATCGGCACACGGGGAGACATCGGATCTTGTCGAAATGATGGTAACACGTCCTTATGGGGAACGCAGTTTTGTGCAGGGGAGCGCTGCTCCTATATATGATGAGAAAGGTAGTATTCTTGGAGCAGTTGGGGAGTTGGAGGACATCACCTTCCTAAAAAATGTGCAGGAAACCCTTGAAAAAGCTCTTGCAAAAGAATGTTATCTATACGAGATACTTCAGAAGTCTCTTATTCCCGATATTCCTGATTACAAGGATGGGTTGATGATTGGAAGCGCATACAGCTCCGCTTTTGCGGAAGACTACATGGGTGGAGATTTCTTTGATCTTTTCTCTCTAAAACCTGGGCAGGTTTCCATAGTCATCGGCGATGTCTCCGGCAAAGGAGTAAGGGCCGCGGTGCTTACAGCCCTCGTTAAGTACACTCTTCGGGCATATGCGTATGAAGACCCCTCTCCGAGACGTCTGATTGAGAAGTTAAATGACGTCGTTGCTTCAGAGACGGCAAATGATGATTTCACAACCCTGTTCTATGGACTCTGGAGTGCGAAAGAGCAGAGCCTTGCCTTCGTGAGTGCGGGGCACGAGCCACCACTATATATTGAGTGTTCTGAATCCGGAGTCAAGGAGTTGTCGGCGGTTGGCATCCCTTTAGGAGTATTCCCAGGTGTAGTTTACGAGGAGCATGACTTGAGATTAAGTGCGGGTGACAGACTGCTGCTGTATACCGACGGTGTAACGGAAGCCAGGAGGGACAAAGACTTCTTTGGGTTAGAAGCTCTGAAGGATTTCTTCGTGGCAAAGCGGCACGAGTTCCCAAGTGAGTTTAGCGCACAACTGATGGATTGTTTGAAAGAGTTCTCTAGTGGTCATCTGCGGGATGATGTAGCCCTCATGCTAATCTGCGCAACCCCGAATAATTCACCCTCGAACGCAATTTCCTAGATTCGGACCAACCGGCAACCGGCGAAACCAAGATCAGCGAGTGGCTTGCCGCGAACGCCGATTGGATCGGGACCAGCTACTTCTCCGAGCTTAAGAAGCACTATTGAGTGG
>JAMCYN010000080.1 GCA_023474015.1 Armatimonadota bacterium | reverse complement strand
CCCGAGCATCGTTCTTCAGCCTCTTTGCATGCCGATAGCTTACACCCAAACTGCGAGCAGCCTCCATAAGAGTCAGCTTGCCATCCAACACCATGCGCAATACGTGGTAACGATGAATATCCCTCTGCCTAATACTAATGACCCCATTTCCCATGGGGACATTATCGCTCGGCAAGTACATCTCCGTGGTGCGCACTTGACAAGCATGAATGCAGGAGCATAATATGGACGAGAATACTTACTGTTCGTGTGAGGAGAAGGAGGCTATGCGTAGGCCAAAGACAATCTACATCAGACTCTCGTTCGCTCTGTTGTTTCTGGCTGTCTTGCTTTCCGCCAGCACGTTTGCCGCCGGTAGAGGTAGTACGGGTTTCGACGTTGCGAACTCCTGTGCCAGATGGTCCGTCGGTGCGGATGGCAAGAATCTGCATTTTTTTGATAAGCTGACAGACAAGGATTACTGCACCCAGGGTTTTCCGTTTAGCAGAGTGAAGAAAGCCGGTAAGGAATATGCTGCCTCGTCCGTGTCGTACTCTGAAGGCAGAATCAACGTGCGGTTCGGCGAATCGGGCATCAGCGCCATCCTGAAGATGACAGCGAAGAAGCGGTATTTTGTGTTGGAAGTTCTGTCGGTCAGTGGTGAGAATGCCGCCGAGCTGACTTTCATCGATCTGCCCCTCACGCTTTCCGGATCGCCTAAAGATCCCTATGCGGCCTGCGTGCTGGCGCTGAACCTTCAGACCAAGATAGTCGAGATTCCCGGCCCGATGAACCGGCTGACGGCGACCTGTTACCCCAGGTTCGGCTTCGCCGGGGCGAAGGTGGCGATCATCGGCTGTCCACAGGAGAAGCTTCGGAATGTGATGAAGGAGGTCGTGAGCTCGGCAAAAGACCTGCCGCATTCTAGCATCGGAGGGCCGTGGGCGTTCGATGCCGAGATCAACCGGGGATCCTACCTCTTCAACTTCGGCGACGTGACGGAGAAAACCGTTGACGACTGGATCAAGCTCATCAAGAGCCTGGGGTTCAACCAGTTGAATTTCCACGGAGGCAGGTCATTCCGGTTTGGGGACTGCGACCCCAACAGGGGCATGTACCCACGTGGCTTCGACAGTCTGAATGCCGTCATCGACAAGCTTCACAAGGCCGGCATCAAGGCCGGTCTCCACACCTATTCCTTCTTTATCGACAAGAGATGTCCCTGGGTTACTCCGGTACCCGACCCTCGCCTCGGAAAGGACGCCTCGTTCACCTTGGCTGAGCCAGTCACCGCGGAAGCGTCAAGCGTGCCGGTTGTGGAGCCGACAAAAGACATGTCCACGACTATAGGGTACTTAGCCCGAAACAGTCTCACGCTGCAGATCGACGACGAGCTTATTGAATACACTGGCATTTCGAAGGATCCACCGTACGTCTTCACTGGATGTGCGCGCGGCGCATGCGGGACAAAGCCGGTGGCCCATGCCAAGGGAGCCAAGGTGTACCATCTCAAGGAGTGTTTCGGGTTGTTCGCTCCCGATGGCGATTCGACGCTGCTGGCGGAGGTTGCGGCTAAGACGGCGGATGCCTACAACGAGTGCGGCTTCGACATGATCTACCTCGATGCGCTGGATGGGGCAGATATCCTGGGAGGTCCGGAGAACGACTGGCACTACGGGCCGAAGTTTGTATTCGAGCTGGCGAAACGGCTAAAGAGGCCGGCGGCGATGGAGATGAGTATCTTTCGCCATCACATGTGGTACGTCCGCGGCCGCATAGGAGCTACCGACCACCCAACGAGGAGCTACAAACGCTACATCGACAGTCACAGCGCGGGGAACGCGAGTAACCGGCGCTGGTTCCTGCCGTCCCAGTTGGGGTGGTGGGCTCTCCGTGCGTGGAGCGGTTCTCAGGGTGAGCCGACGTTCACGGACGACATCGAGTACCTCTGCTGCAAGGCTCTGGCTACTGATTCCGGACTCTCGCTCATGGGGATAACCCCAGGTGTACCTTGCTACGAGACCATCTTCAAGCGATATGAGGATCTGCGTTACTCAGGCAAAGTGTCGGAGAAGGTAAAGGCCAAGCTTCGGAAGCCCGGGGCAGAGTTTACGCTGTCGGATGATGAAGAAGGAAACTGGCAGTTCAAGCCCATTCGGCATGACAAGCACAAAGTCGAGGGGATCGACGGATGGAGCAACGTCTGGCAGGTGCGGAACAAGTTCGAGAGGCAACCGGCGCGGCTGCGCATCCAAGCCCTTATGTCCGCCGCCCACGACTCCTTGGGAAGCATGACGTTGGCGGATTTTCGAGACTCCGCGGAATTCGGTGACCGCGCCGCTCAAGACGGTCTGACCGTGGATCTTCAGCCGTCGACTGAGCAGGTGAAGTCCGGGGCGACGAGTGGGCGGTTCACTGCCACGAACGAGAAGGCAGCACAGCGCGCTTCCTGGGCAAAGGTCGGCAAGCGGTTCACTCCGACTCTCGACATCGGCAAGAGTCAGGCGCTCGGCGTTTGGGTCTACGGCGACGGGCAAGGAGAGTTGCTGAACCTCCAACTGACCGGGCCTCCCCATATCAGTTGGGGTATCGGAGAGCACTATATCACAGTCGATTTCACTGGCTGGCGGTACTTCGAGCTGATCGAACCGGAAGGTGAGCGCTGGGCCAACTACTCTTGGCCCTATGGGGAGGACTACCCGATCTACCGGGAGTCGGTCAACTTCGGCGCCATCGAATCGCTCAGCCTATGGTATAACAACATCCCCCAGGGCAAGACGGTCACCTGTTATCTTTCTCCGATCAAGGCTCTGCCGCTCGCCAGCGAGAAGCTGCACAACCCATCGGTGACCATCGGGGGCAGGACGATCACCTTCCCCATTGACCTCGAAAGTGGCTGCTATATCGAGTTCAACTCGGTGACGGACTGCAAGCTCTACGGTCGGCAGCACGAGCTGATCCGCGAGATCAAGCCGGAGGGGGACGCGCCGGTGCTGACAAATGGCCTCAACAATGTGCGATTCGACGCGGCAGTCGATAGTGAGGTCAGCGTGCGTGCGTATGTCTCAGTGGTTAGCGAGGGCAAGCCTTGCAACTCTATCTGGGCAGCGGATGCTGGTCAGTGAGCATCTGCAGGCTCATTGTTGTTATTGCAGGGATCCACACAACAACCTGCGCAATCAGACACAATTGCGCATTCACGGCCAATGGAACACGTGCGATCTCCGCGATCTGCTCCGGATTGTCGATGAGCACGCGATCAAATTGGATGCTCCACCCCCTCTCGATTGACGCACCGATCAGCAAGGTGCTATATTGGGCCGGGAGATTGGCTTATGCTCAAATGGATTCTGATACTTCTCACCCTCGCCGTGCCCACCACGGCTGAGATCGACTACACGAAGCTGGACCTGCCGGTGGAGTTGCGGGCAATCTGGATCAACGCCGACGCCATTCCCAGGACCGATAAGGGCATCCGCGACCTGGTGCGCGCCTACCGTAAGGCTAACCTGAACCTGCTGCTGCCGGAGGTAGTCGCGAGGGGGTATACGGTCTACCCGAGCAAGCTGATCGCGCGCGACCCTCGATTCGCCGAGGCGATTGACCCGCTTCCGCCGATGATCGACGAGGCGCACAAGCTCGGGATGGAGGTCCACCCCTGGGTCTGGGTTTTCAGGGCCGGATATGCTGGAGACCGAGGAGCCATTCTCACCGCCCATCCCGACTGGGCCGAACTCGGCAAGAACGGCCGGGAGCTTTCGCCCAACGGCGGCCTGTGGATAAGCCCCAGTGTGCCCGCCGCGCGCGATTTTCTCGCCTGCCTGTTCGCCGAGCTTGTGAGCAACTACAACGTTGACGGGCTGCACTTGGACTACGTTCGATATGAGGTCGAATCGCCTATCCCCTACGGCTACTGCGACACCTCCCGAGAGACGTTCAAGCGGCAATACGGCATCGACCCCATGGATATCGACCGCCTCTCGTTCAATCAGATCGAGTGGATGAAGTTCCGCGAGCGGCAGATCAACACGTTCGTCCAGAGAATCGCTCTTCAGACGCGCTCGATCAAGCCGTGGGTGAAAATCTCGGCGGCGGTCGGCTCCGACCCCGGCATCGCCCGGCTCAACCTAATGCAGAACTGGGGCAACTGGGCCGCCAACAAGTGGGTGACCTTCGTGACCCCGATGGCCTACACGAGCAACGACCAGACGTTCGAACGGCTTGTGGCCGCCGACAGGAGCGGCGTAGACAACAAGGTGATCATTGCCCCCGGCATCGGCCTGCACATGCAGCAAAACGCTCCGGACCAGACCGTCCGCCAGATCGGCATAGCTCGCAAAAACATGGCGGATGGCCAGGCGCTGTTCGCTTCTTCACACTATAAAGTCCCGCTGGAGTCAGAGCTTATCGAGGGGCCGTACGCGCGCCCGGCGTCTCTTCCGTTCAGGTGCACAAGCGAGGCCTTGGCAAAAGCCGGCAAGTGCGCCGGAGAGACCGAGCTTGGGGAGTACTATCGAGCCAGAGCAGCCAACCTGCTTGACTTCGAGGCGTACCAGGCAGCCGCCATCCCATACATCCCGCCGACAAAACTCCCACTCAAACTGCCTGAGTATGTGGTCCCGCTGCCGTCGGTGGCCGTCCCGAAAGCGTCCAGCCGGATCACCATCGACGGCAGCCTGAACGACGCGGCATGGCAATCCGCCGCAAAGGTCGAGCTGGGTTATACCCCGACCGGCGAGCCGGCCCCAGTGAAAACCGCCGCCATGCTGACTTATGACGACGAGAGCCTTTACATCGCATTCGAATGCTTCGAGCCGGACATGAGCAAGATAAAGGCGATGGTAACCAAGCGCGACGGCCCCACCTTCTACGACGACTCCGTGGAGGTTTTCATCGATCCCACGGGCAAACGCGCCGACTACTACCATCTCTCGACGAACACCCTGGGCACGCGATTCGACCAGAAGGTCTTCAATGTAACCTGGAATGGTGACTGGGCCACCGCCAGCAAGCTCGACACGACCGGTTGGACCACCGAGATCGCGGTCCCGTTTACAATCCTGGGCGCGCCGCTCCCCACCCTCGGGGACACCTGGGCCGTGAACCTCACCCGAAATCGAACCACCTCAGGCGTGGTTGAATACCTCACGTGGGCGGTTCCCTACGGCAGCTTCCACAGCCCGGACAGGTTCGGAAGCTTGCGATTCTGAGCATAGTCCGTTCGGCCATTGCAGGCAGGGACTTAGGCACGAAAACACTTACTTGACTCTACTTAAGATTAAAGCAAGCCAGAGCTGTCTTGTTTCGGACTATCAGCTTGCCGTTGGAGACAATCGGCGCGGTCCAGCTTTGACCGCCGAGCGGAGTAAACCGCCCCAGTTCCTGATACTTCTCCGGAGTCAGCTTGACCATCACCAGATCGCCGCTTTTCCCATCGAACACTAGCGCGGTACCATCGATGCCGATCAGGCCGCCCCACTCGAAGCCGGGCTGCTTCCAGTTGACCTTGCCCGTCCTGGGGTCAAGGCAGACAAAATTTCCGGGGTCCTCGGTGCCGTAGACATTGCCCTGGTAAAGAATGGGAGAGCTAAAACGGGCCGCCAATTCTTTGTTCTCCCAAACCGCCCTCGCTTGGTTGCCCGAGACATCCAGCAGGGCGCAGCCGTGACCGTAGGCGCTGCTCGCGAACACGTTGTTGCCTAACACAATCGGCTGGGCCGCGTTGATATCATAGCCCGACTTCCAGGGATAACTCCAAAGCAGGGCGCCGTTCGCCGCATCGACGGAAAATATGCTAGTCCCCATGAACGCAATATACTGCCGTTTGCCCTCGATGGTCGCGAGAACCGGGGTCGCATAGCCTGGCAAATCGCTGCCTCCGCCCCGCCAAAGGGTCTTGCCGGTGGTTTTGTCCAGCGCGGCGACCGACGCGTCCGGACCGCCAGGCATCACTATCAGCCTATTGCCGTCTATAAGCGCGGACATCGAGTAGTCCCACTGGGGCCTCACTCCGTTGAAATCCTTACAGATATTGCGGGACCATATCTTCTTGCCGCTCTTCACGTCCAGGCAGTTAACCGTCCCAAGCCGGCTGATGGTATACACCCTGCCCCTATCGACAACGGGCGTGCACCGGGTAAAGCCATAGTTAGACTTTTCGGCATCTTCGTAGGTATACCGCCATACGTCCTTACCGGTGTTGATGTCGATGGCGCGGACGATGTCGTTCTTGCCTTTGTGATCGACGATGAAGACCTTCCCGCCGGCCACCGACGGCCCCGCGTAGCCGTCGTCGCCCATAGCGACCTTCCACAGTATTCCAGGCTTGGACTGGTTCCAGTTCTTATTGGTTACCTTCTCCGATGACATCCCGTTCGCGCCCAAGCCGCGGTAGAACGGCCAATCGGCGGCGAGGATCGAGAAAGGCGAGAGAAACAGAGTGGCAAGGATGATAAGCAGTATTGATCGACGCATCGTTTATCAGCTCCTCAATGAAGATGTATCTAAGGTACATTACCTTACCTGGATGCGTCAAGCTGGATAATTCGAGAGAGGGTGATGCCGATCGGTAGCTATCTAATCGCGAAAGCGGATGCTGCCCAGATATAGCGTGACGCCGTGCCGGCTTTCGCACGAACGCTGCAATCTTGTCATGCTGAGCATAGCGAAGCATCCGCTTTGCACCGAATGCATGGATTACCATGAAGGGTTCAAAGCAGATTCTTCGCCTTCGGCTCAGAATGACAAGATTTATAGCTTCGTGCAGAAACCAGGGGCCACGGAGATGGACAGCACCCGAAAGGCGAAAAACACGAAAGGGATGTGCTGCTACGGGACCCGTATCTCTTCCCAGCTCTCGGTCGAGATAGTGGCAATATAGATCGGGTCTGCCCCCGGCATTCCCGGTGGCAAGTGGTTCGCAAGTTCGGGAACCTGATAGAGGCTTGGAACGTTGGCCATCGAGAAGTAGCTGGTGACCATTGTGCCGGCAATCTGCGACTGCTTGTTCGAGATGATCTTATGCTGCGCGTACATTGCGATGGCCATGGTGAGCTGAGCGTCGCCGCCGCCGGTCGCGAGCTCAATCTTGTCGCCGGCGATCAGGCCCAACGTATCGCCGGTGGCGAACTTAGTATTCGGCAGCAGGTCGCAGTGGACGTAGGCAGTTTGCGGGGTCACAACCGTGCCGCTGCCGCTGTATATTAGACGAGTCTTCGCGTCGCCAAAGGTCACGCTTCCGGTCACGTAGACGATGCCGCTGACGGTCATATTTCCCGCCACATCGATCGCCAGGGTTCCATTGGGACCGGAAATGCTGAATGCCGTTCCCTTCCTTACAGTCAGGTTTCCACTGTAGACGGTTGCACTCGCCTTAAGGTAATCCAGGTAGTTGTCATAAGACTTGTATTCGCCGTAGGTGAGCAGGGGCATCGTGACGACGCCATCACCCAGATCATAGCCGTTCGAATACCCGTTGTCGGCGTACACGCTCCCGGAGCCGGCGGTCCCGCCGAAGCCGTCGCTTACATAGGCGCCGTCCATTGTTTCCTTAATACTCAGCCCATCGCCGGGCTGATTGGGATTGCCGACAGTCGCCGAGCCGGATATGTTCACCTTGCCATGCTTGACGCGGAGCTTCGCGCTCAGGGACTCGACCGTCTCCCCGCCGAACGTGGTCGTGGGAGGATCAGGAACCCTGCTTCGCAGGTCCGCGGCCATGTCTCCATAGTTGTTGCCCATGTTGGCGTTGCCCGAAATCTCCTCGGCCAGGTCTGTAACCGTAAGCGCTGGGTCTCGGGTGCCGTTGCCGTTTACATCCTGAAAAGGCTCGACGTCGTCCCAGTGGCCGTCGCCGTCAGTGTCGGCATAGGATTCACCCAGGTCCCACTTGCCGTTGCCGTTCGTGTCGATGAGTGGCTCCCTGGCGTCCCAGTGACCGTCGCTGTCAAGGTCGGTGTAGCTCTCGCCGTCGCCCAACAGATGCACCGAGCCACGGATTTTTACATTGCCGTTTATACTCTTGCCCGCCTGGCCGACACCACCGAATATGGCGTTGCTCCAGACGTTCACGTTTTCCTTGCGGACGTTCAGCACGGCCTTGATCGCACGTGACATGGTGACCCCGCCCTCTGAAACCGTTCCGAAGCAGGTTACAACGATCTTGCCGCTCGTGATGCCGCTTCCGCTGCGGGCGCATATCGTGTAGGTCTCACCCGTGCCGAGAGTGCCGGTCTGCCACGTATCGCCACTGTGATCGTCCGGGTCGGCGGAGGGATGAGATGTGCGCCACTCGCCGTTGGTTTCGCCGTTCGGCCCGCCGCTCATCAGATAGGAAATCGCCTGGTCCAGCCCGGACTCGGCGCACGACAGAGCGCGCACCCGCAGGGTCTCGCGCTTCGAGGTCAGGATTGACGAACTGGCCACGGACAGAAACGAAACGCCGAGGGCGAAGACGATCATAATGGCGAAGAACCCGATTATCATCCCTGCCCCGCGACGATTATGTAAGGCGTTAAACTTCAACATAAGCCACCTAACTCCGGAAATTCCGTAAACTGATCTTCCCTGTCACTTGCTTCTCACTGGTGCTCATGCCGACCTGTTCATCGGCGGTAAGTGTCACATTGACCGACCCTCCGGAAGCCCCGAACGTGACCGAGGAGATGCAGTCCGCGAACACGCTTGCCACGCCGCCTACCTGCCTCATCAGTTTACCGTTCGAGAGGTAGTAGGACCGGGTGGTCGCACTGCTGCTTGACGAATCATAGATCACTTCCCCGGTGCCCGTGTCCACCAACTTGTTGGGGAATGTGACCGTGAGAGTGCCCGAGGAAACGGTAGCCGAACGCGCATCACGGATTTCATAGCACAGTTTCTGAAGCGCCAGCGTGGCCGAGGTAGTGGCGTAGTCGCTGCTCGTCCCCGAACTCCACCCGCGAGCCGCATGGCTAATCAGCGCCCCTACCCCCACGCACACGAGGGCAAGAATTATGCTGGAGATCAGCATCTCAATGATCGTAAATCCCTTTTTCCGGCGCATAATCTTCATGGTCCGCTCCTAGTTCATCTTCCTGGTGCGCTTATCCGCGAACAGGGCATTGACCTCGAACAAACGGGGGTTCTCATCGTTGACGCCATGCCAGGAGACGACTACCCTTACGCGCTTTACATCGCTCGATTGGTTCGAGACGTAAATCGAGCCCGTGCCGTCGGTCAACTGGCTCGCAAGCCCGTCAGTGGTTGTAAACGAGTATGGGGAGGCGCCGGGGGTGGAGTCTATCACACCCGCGGAGAGCATAAGGGTAAAGGTCAGGGACTCGTAGTTCATCGCGCGCAGTTGCTCAACCTTCTTCTGGGCAATGGCCGAGGCTATCTTGTATTCCTGCGCCTGTCTTGTCGTTCTAAAGCCGGTGGGGAATGACGCGGCGAACACGATTCCCGCCACCGCGAACAGGAACATGGTGACCATCACGTCGACAAGCCCTGTTCCGCGCCTTGATTTAATTACTCTCATTCTCCCGCTCCTACGTACTATACTGGTATATCATTCCATGGAATGCGCCTGTGTACACCAGGCAAAGTCACCAGTCGACTTCTCTCGACGGATGTTCACTCTACACTGCATGATTATAGTATCGGGATGCGGGAGTAATCGGCTCAGGGCTCGGGGGCGACTGAGCGGAAGTTCTGAGTTGTGGGTTGTGCGTTGTGAGTTAGGGAACCCACAACGCACAACCCGCTTTGCCTACGCCGCCGCCAGCCTCAACCAGTATTCAACATAGGGCATCACATCGATGGTATCCTCGGTGAACTCCGGGCAGCGTCCGACCTCCGATTCTCGAGCCGGGACCACCACCATGCTGTCCGTGACGTCGAGATACATGCCTTCGACGGGGATCAGAGTCGTCTTGCCGGTGTCCGCATTGGTCACGGCGGCGAATATGATTTGCCCGGTGGCGATATCGGCCAGGAGGTCCGATACCGTCCCGAACTCGACGCCTTCCGAATCAGCGACTCGCCAGCCCATCGCATCAGGCTGGCCTTCCGACAATTGGTATCTAACGCGGCTGAGCCTTACAAGGCCGCCCTCGTCATCATCGTTAAAGTCCGGATAATACTCCATGATCCTACCCTCGGAACTCGTCAGACTGCGATTATGGGCGGACTCGCCCCACACCAAAGGGTTACCCCGCGTGAAGTCAAACGACACGAGGATATGCTATAATTCCGCTACGGTGGGGTGCTTGTCAAATCTGGGGAAGACAGTTATTTCGGGAAACCCCTTTCCCGAAACGCCCCCGCTTACCGAGAAAGTATCGGGAAAAGGGTTTCCCGATACAACGGGCTCTGGAGGAATTCGATGCTTTGCGTGCCAAGGTTTCGCCTATCAACTGCGCTCTTGTGCCTGATTCTCGCTCTCGCCCTGACCAGCGTGGCCCATGCGGCCGAGAGGCCGGAGTGTGTCAGCCTTACGATTCTTCACACGAACGATGTGCACGGCCGTCTGTTTCCATTCGATTATGACAAGTTGGGGGAGCGCGAAAAGGATGTCGGCGGAGCGGCGCGAAGGGCGGCGCTGATCAGACAAATCAAGGCCTCGGCCGGCCACCCTGTACTCGTGATGGACGCAGGCGATTGCTTCACGAGCGGGCCGCTGGCGGCCCTCGAAGGCGTCCCCGATTTCGATGTGATGAACGCCATCCCCTACGATGTTATGACACTCGGCAACCACGACTTCGATGGAGACTTATATAGAGGCCAGGGAGGGACCGATGGGCTCAAAATCTTGCACGACCGCATCAAGCAGGCGCGGTTCTCTATTCTGTCCGCCAACGCGTTCGACGCCTCCACCGGCAAGGCGATAGTCCCGCCTTATCACATTTTCGACCTCGCCGGAGTCAAGGTGGGAGTGTTCGGCCTGACGACCGCGAGAGATGTCGATTATCGACAGCACACCGAGATCAAGCTCGCGGGCCCCATAGCTACCGCCCGGCAGGTCGTCGCCGAGCTTGGGCCGAAGTGCGACTTTCTCATCGCCCTCACCCACATCGGCTATCCCTACGATCTTCAACTTGCCCACGCAGTCCCGGAAATAGACGTGATAGTCGGCGGCCACACCCACACGTGGATATTCCAGCCGCAGTTGTATACGAACAATATCGCGACTCCGCCAAATTGGTGGATTGGCGGGACCATTGTCTGCCAGGCCGGGGAGTGGGGCAAGTGCCTGGGCAGGCTCGACCTCTCCCTGCGCCTGTCGGGCGCCCACCGTTACAGAGTCTCCTCCTTTTCCGGCGAGCTCATCGGCATCGACTCATCGATCAAGCCCGCCGAGGACATCGAGCGCATCCTGGCCGGGTATGCGGAGCCCGCGAAGTAGGGGCCAGCTTGTATGTTGACGCTAGCCGTATGCGGGTAACAAACATACCGGAGGCAGATGTTTCCGAAACACTATGAGAGACCCAGTTCGCTTCAGACGGGATAAGGCACCCGGCAATGCGAAGGTGAACGATGCCGCGCTCGAAGCTCTGAACAACTACAGGGCCCTGATCGAGAACTCGCTTACGGGCATGGCGGTTGTCCAGGACCGTAAGATCGTCTTCAACAACCCCAAGATGTCCGAAATCATGGGCTATACAAGAGAGGAGGCCATGAACCGTGACATCTACACATTCATCCACCCCGATGACAGAGAACGTGTCAATAACTATTACATTAACCGCATCAGCGGGAGAGAAGCCCCGGAGCAGTATGAGTTCAAAGCAGTTACGAAATCAGGGCAGACTCGCATATTCGAAATGAGGCCCACCCTTATTAGTTACAACGGCAGGCCCGCGGTCCTCATGAACGTTATAGACGTCACTGATCGCTCCCGGATTCAGGAAGCGCTGCTGGAGAGCGAAGAGGAATACCGAAACCTGGTGGAGCAGATCTTCGACTGGGTCTGGGAAGTGGACGAGAACAGCGTCTACACCTACGCAAGTCCCAGAATCCGCGAGTTGCTGGGCTACGAACCAGAGGAAGTCTGCGGCAGGTCGCCGTTTGACTTCATGCCGCCCCAAGACGCCGAGCGGGTCGCCGCCATGTTCAAGCCGATCGCGGAGAAGAGAGAGCCTTTCACCCTGCTGGAGAACACGCTCGTGCGCAAAGACGGCAGGCTGGTCGTTGTCGAAACCAGTGGAATGCCCATATTCGACGCCGCCGGCACGTTCCGCGGCTACAGGGGAATAGACCGGGATATCACGGACCGCAAGCTGGCCGAAGAGCACCGCATCGAGCTTGAGAAACGCCTGGATGCCCAGAAACGCCAGTTCTATCGCGAAACGATCCTCAGCGTCACCGATGGCAAGCTGGATATCTGCGACGCGCCGGATATCGCCAAGTATATATCCAAATCACATATGCGGATCGACGTGGCCGATCCTTATGGGGCCGCCGAGGCTAGGCACAGGGTGGAGAATTACTGCGCGGAACAAGGCCTGGAAGGCGACCGCCTGGAGCTGTTCTTGATGGGCGTCGGCGAAGCCATCGCGAACGCAGTCAAGCACGGCACGCGCGCCCGTGTCTATGCAGGTTCCGGGGATGGATTCGTCTGGGTTGGCATCTCCGACAGGGGGGAAGGCATCTCGTCCTTGATCCTCCCTCGGGCGACGCTGCTTCGCGGCTTCTCCACCAAGCCGTCGCTGGGGCTTGGGTATTCGATTATTCTTGATGTGGCCGACCATATCTTGCTTAAGACCGGCGAGCATGGTACGGCGGTCGTGCTCATCAAGAATCTCGAAGAGCTTGCTGTGGTCACGGTTGCCGACCGACTTCCGGATACGTGGAGGGATCTACCAAATTAACGAAATTGCAGATTGCAGATTCCCTTCTGTTATAATATCCCCATGAAGACCCGGACTGAACACGACCTGATCGGCGCGATGGAGGTCCCGGCGGATGCGTATTACGGCATCCACTCCCTCCGCGCGAGAGAGAACTTCGATCTTTCGGGGCTGATGCTCCATCCCGAGCTGATACGGGCGCTAGCCGATGTGAAGAAAGCCTGCGCGCTGGCGAACCTGCGTACCTGCCACCTGGACGAGCGCATCGCCGACGCCATCACCGCCGCGTGCGACGAAATCGCCTCGGGCAAGCTCCACGACCAGTTTATCACCGATGTCTTCCAGGGCGGCGCGGGGACCTCGGCGAATATGAACGCGAACGAGGTCATCGCAAACCGCGCCATCGAGTTTCTGGGCGGCAATAAGGGCGATTACTCGATAGTCCACCCTCTGGACCACGTGAACTTGTCCCAATCGACCAACGATGTCTTCCCGACCGCCGTCAAGCTCGCCGCGATCCGCCTCCTCATCCCCGCAAGCCAGGCGATGGCCGACCTCCAAAAGGCATTTCAAGAGAAGGAAAACGAGTTCGCCGGTGTGCTCAAGATAGGCCGCACGGAGATGCAGGACGCGGTCCCGATCACGCTCGGCCAGGAGTTCGCCGCTTGGGCGCAGGCGGCGCAGCGCGACTGGTGGCGGCTCTACAAGGTGGAGGAGCGGCTGCGTCAGGTGAACCTCGGGGGGACGGCCGTCGGCACCGGCCTCAACGCCGACCGCAAGTATGTCTACGTCGTGGTCGATATCCTTCGCGAGATCACTAGCGTCCCGCTCGCCCGCGCGGAGAACATGATCGATGTCACTCAGAACGCCGATGTTTTCGCGGAGGTCTCGGGCCTCGTCAAGGCCGCCGCCGTGAACCTTGCCAAGATCGCGGGGGATTTACGCATCCTGAGTTCAGGCCCTATGGCGGGTATCGGCGAGATCAAACTCCCGCCCCTCCAGGCTGGAAGCTCGATAATGCCCGGCAAAGTAAACCCCGTCGCGACCGAAGCCGTCAGCCAGGCCGCGTTTCAGATAATGGCGAACGACCACGCAATCACCCTCGCCGCCATGAACGGCCAGCTAGAACTCAACGCCTTCCTGCCGATGCTCTCGCACAACCTCTTCCAATCCCTCCAACTCCTGAAATCCGCCGCCGACCTGCTGGCCAATAAATGCGTCCGAGGCATCGAAGCCGACGAACCCCGCTGCCTCTATCTAGTCGAGCACAGCTTCGCCACGCTCACGGCCCTGAGCCCCTATATAGGCTACGAATCCGCCTCCGACCTCGCCCGCGAGGCTAGCGAATCCGGCAAGACCATTCGCGAGGTCGCGCTTGAGAAGGGCCTGTTTACGAAGGAGCAGCTTGATGTGATTTTATCGACGGTGGAGATGACGAAGCCGGGAGTGGCGGGGTTGGGGAAGGTTGGGAGTGGAGAGTCGAAAGCTGAGTACTAACAACAACGGACAGACATGCCCGAGGTGACAGAACATGCAACACAACAGAAATAGCATTCTCGGATGCGGGCTAGCTGCAATGGCCGGAGTTGTTTTTCTTGCTTTAGTTGTCTATCAGAGTGGTGCCACCAACTTACACCGGCAAATCGATGGGATGCCGATCACCCGGCTGAGGATAACCTTGTGGGACTACTACGTCGATCATCGCCATCCACCCGCCAAGCTTTCCGATACCTGTCCGCAGGCAGGGGCCTCAAATGGACTTCGATTCGGCACGATGCAGAAACTCTCATGTTATCTGGAGTACATGCCAGAGAATGCGAAGCGCGGGAAACCCATCGCTTTCGTCCGCTGCGGGTCGCCTGTTCTGGTGGAGGCACACTTGGCGGCGGATGGAAGCTTGATCAGCGAGAAGTGGTATCCTTACCTAAAATGGCGAGCAACAATACAGCGCCACACCAATTATCCAGAACTGTCATTTCGCAAGTTCAACAATCGCCGCGTGCCGCCGCCGGACTTTGACAAGGTGATCGGTCCGTTCGTGCGTTAGTCCGGCATATGGGCACCGACTAGTATGGAGCCTGAAATGAACCAGCAGAGCAACAACACAGCATCCAGGACTCGGTTGATGGCTGTAGTATTTATGGGATATGTATATCAACATCGAGGTCTTGTGCAATGAAAACAATGATTGCCGTACGGCTTCCTGAAGAGATCGAAAAACGCCTGTGTCTTCTTGCCAAGCGCACTGGCCGTACCAAGACCTACTACGTTAGAGAAGCGATCCTACGATACATCGAGGAAATGGAAGACAACTACATCGCGATCGAGCGGCTTGAGAAACCAGGCAGGCGGTTAACGATGGAAGAGGCGGAGCGAGAACTTGGCTTGGACGATTGAGTGGGACGAGCGCGCCGATTGGTTGCATTATGCCACCACATATGGTATATTCATCATGAAAGGAGTGCTTAAAATGGCTACTTTACACGTGCGAAACATTCCTGATGACATCTATCAGGCGATACAGGCTTTGGCCTCTCAAGAGCAGCGTTCAATAGGGGCGGAGGTTGCGATCTTGCTTGAGCGGGCCTTGGAACAGGAGTCTCTGCGCGATAGGCGGATGAGGCTGCTGGAAGAGATCGGCAATCGCCGACGCAGCTTCAGGCAGCCCGAGGGAGCGGTGGATAGCTTGACTTTGCTTCGTGAGGATCGCGCCAGATGAGCCGCTTCCCCACGAGCTGTGTCGTCGATGCCAGCGTCGGGATCAAGCTGTTCTTGCCCGAAGAACACTCAGAGGATGTGCAGAACTTCTTTGCACAGTGTTTCGTTCGGCAGCGAAGCTGTCTGTTCGTGCCCGATCTTTTTTTCGTTGAGTGCGCAAACATCCTTTGGAAGAAGATACGACGTGGGGAGTATAACGCTTCCAGGGCGACCGCGAATTTGGCGGCTCTGAAAGGATTCTCGCTTTCAACAACCTCTACCGCCGAGTTAATGGAGCGTGCCCTGGAAATCGCCTGTGCTCACGACATCACGGCATACGACGCCTGCTACGTCGCGCTTGGGGAGCTTAAGGGCGTGCCACTGCTCACAGCCGACAGTCGGCTCACAGCCAGGCTCTCGGGCACTTCGCACGAGGTCATCACGTTATGTCCACCAACCTAAACCAAACCCCCTCCTCCGAAAGGGTGCATATATCGATATTCGGGCGGAGAAACTCGGGCAAGTCGAGCCTGATCAACGCGCTCACCAACCAGCGGCTGGCTATTGTATCCGATGTGCCTGGGACCACCACGGACCCGGTCTCCAAGTCGATGGAGATACTGCCGATCGGGCCGGTGGTGGTGACGGATACCGCCGGGATCGACGACGTCGGCGACCTGGGCAAGCTTCGCGTCGAGAAGACCCTGCGCGTGCTGGAGAGCACCGATCTGGCTGTGCTGATCGTCGAGAGCGGCCAGGCCCCGGGCGAGTGGGAAGATGATCTGATTTCCAAGATCAAGGAGCGCGACATCCCCCTGCTGATCTGCGCGAGCAAGATCGACGCCGCCCCGGACTTCTCCGCCATCAAGAAGTGGGCCACCGAGCGCAGCCTGCTCTTCGTGCCGGTGAGCGCTGCAACGCGCGAGGGCATCGAGGAGCTCAAGCAATCGCTCACCCAGATATCGCCCTCGGGCATCGGCGAGCCGACGATCATCGGCGACCTGATCACCGGCGGCGACATCGTGGTGCTGGTGGTCCCCATCGACAAGGCCGCGCCCAAGGGCCGGCTGATACTGCCGCAGGTAATGACCATCCGCGACGCCCTCGACCACGACGCCATCGCCATCACCGTCAAAGAGCGCGAGCTGCACGCCTGCCTGGACATCCTGAGCCTGTCGAAGGGCGGGCGCAAGCCGAAGCTCGTGATCACCGACTCGCAGGCATTCCTCAAGGTCGACGCGGACACCCCCAAGGACATCTGGATGACCAGCTTCTCGATTTTAATGGCGCGCTACAAGGGCGACCTGGCACAGTTCGTGGCGGGCGCGAAGGCGATTGACAATCTCAAAATAGGCGACCGCGTGTTGATCTCCGAGGGCTGCACCCACCACGCCCAGGCGGACGATATCGGCCGGGTGCAGATACCCAGGTGGCTGAGGCAGATGGTCGGCGGCGAGCTCGAGTTCGGACATTCATCGGGAAAGGACTTCCCGCCCGACATCGCGAGCTACGACCTGATCGTCCACTGCGGCGGCTGCATGATCAACCCGCGCGAGATGCTCTACCGCCAGCGCGTCGCCTCCGAGGCCGGCATCCCCATGACCAACTACGGCGTGCTGCTCGCAAAGGTCCATGGCATCCTCGACCGCGCCCTGGAGCCGTTCCCCCTGGCGAAACTCGCGCTGGAGGAGCCGGAAGAGAGGCCGAGAGTGAGGATCGAGCGGACGACAATTTAGCCGCTTGCTGACGAATATGCCCTCTGTGGTTCTACTGCTCCGGCCCACAGGGCCAGGAGCTCCCTTCTCTTTATCAGAGACACATAGAGATAGGCATGGATTTGAATCATGGTTTATATAGTACTTTGTACAAGAATTCTATAATGTATGCTCAGACCATATATGATCCGAAGGGGGTCCATATTTGATCTGACGGTCGGATCATGAATGGTCTGACGGGGTCCATATTTGGACCCCTAATTATTGTGCCTCGGATCATATTTGACCTGTGCCTGCTGGCTAGGTGTCCGGGGACGGGGGTCCGAGATCGGATGTCCTGGACCAACGGACTCTTGATAGAAGCCGAGGCTTGCGTCGGGGTAAACAGCTTCCCGACGCATACCTCATTGGCAGGCGCGTCAGGTCTTGTGCAAGGCTAAGCATATGCTTCGGGGAGGCTTCTTGACCCGAAGCATGTGCGGCGGCTGCGGGAGTTCATGGCGAAGCATAGAAACAACGAAAGAAGATTAATGCGTCAGCAGCCCCGCCACCGACAAATCCTCGTCCAGCTCTTCCCAATGAATACCGACACCCTGGCCGATCAGTCGCCAGTTCGCCCGCTGCGCCGGGGTGGCGTTGCGGAGCTTGGGGAACCATTCAAGAGGGGCGGCAATCGAGCGGCCATCCGTAAGATCGACGCGAAGCACTTCGTCATCTATTGAGATGTGTCTAGCGAACGCCGCAGTTGGCTTAACATCCAAAGAACTCATGCCATTTCGCCTCCAGTAAGTCGTGATTTGCTTCGATCAGTTCCCGCACTTGGCGGAGTTCACGGGCGCTGAAGTTTGATGACGTCGCCAAAATGACGGGTTTGAGCCAGAACTTCGCGTAGTTCTCTGCATTCTCTACATGTATGTGAGGAGCCTCCGCGCCTTCGTTGCTGAAGAAAAAGAAGCGGTATCCGTCCAGTCTCAATACCGTGGGCATACGCCGAGTCTCCGCCTTTACCAGAGAGTATATTCCGTACCCTCAGTGTAGCTTGCAGATTGTGACGTGTCAAGCCGCTCGTTCTACGCTTCCTTGCTAGTTGCGTTGCTTCGGTTGCACGCAGCCGAAGCCGAGTCCGAAGGACTCGCCACCTCCGGCGGCGGCATCGGCAACATGCTACCGATGCAACACAACACCCATCATAGGTTTCTTGTAAGTTGTGAATAGCTGAGGTATAATTTTGGTGGCCCGTGGCGCAATTGGTCCGGCGGTTCCGGGAAATGGGTTTCCCGGAACAACAAAGCTGGTAATCAGTGAGGTTCAGGATGAAATGGAGCAAGTTGTTAGTACTGGTGGTTGCTCCTACCGTGTCGTATCCTGTTACGATACTGGCAGCCAACTACTATAATCAGTCATTTGGCTTGGTGGTGCTGCTGGCAACGTTTCTTTATGCAGTCTGCCTTTATTTCGGGACATTTCAGCCGTCATTGGATCTCCAGCGAGATGAACGGCTGCCGATTATCCGATGTATATTGACGGAGTTGGATCAGACACTCCGCTCGGGCGCTTCCGGGAACTGCCAGCTGCGTTACAACGTCATGGAATTGAAGGGAAAACCGTGGAATAAACATCTCAGGATTACCGTATGTACAGAGGGGCATTCTGAGGCCGAGTTGGAAATTGAATGGAAGAAAGGGTATGGCAATTGCGGAAAGGCGTGGCGTGATAAAGAGCAGGGCATATATGACGAGAAAGATGCGAACCGCCAGAAGATGACGAAGACGCAGGAGGAGTTGACGAGTAACGTAATGTGCGTACTGAGTACTCCTATCCTCTCACGGACGGGGCGCGTGCAAGGCGTTCTCAATATTGACTCGACGACCTGCGATTGCCGCAGTGCCGGCTTTGAAAAGCCACGTGTCCAGACTAATGCTAAAACATACGCTCAGCTGCTGGCGCGGGTGCTATAGGAAACGTAATGTCAAAACTACGAAGAATTGAACCTGGATACTTTCGTGTAGTACGTACGGAATCAGATGCCCATGCAATGGGTAAAGCGCGGGAGCAAATTCTGTCGCCGCGCGCGCACGAGCTAAGGCTACCCGGGGCTGAGCGTCCCAGCGGAACGAAGGGTGCGTCTCCGGGTCATAAACTGAAGTAGGTTAGGTTGCTTCGGTTGCATGCAGCCGAAGCCGAGTCCGAAGGACTCGTCACCTCCGGCGGGGGCATCGGCAGCATGCTACAGATGCAACTGGAAGGGGCTCGGCGGGAGCCTTGCCCTCCCTTCCGGGCTTTCCACTCTCCACCCTCAGCTCTCCACTTTTCCTTGACCAACCCCCCTCCCCGTATATATAATAAGTGTGTCATCATCAAAGCTGTAAGGCCCCTGAGTTAACAGGGGCTTTGCGGCATGTACGGAAAGAGTTCAGCTCTCGGCGAGTATGTCATGCTGAACTTGTTTCAGCATCTCGTTGGGTAACCAGCCAGACCCTGAATCGAGTTCAGGGTGACACGACATCGCACGTAAAACTGAACTCATTCCATATACCGGGGGTGGGTTTTGCGCGTATTGGTCACCGGCGCGTGCGGTATGCTTGGCAGTCTGGTCCGCGCGGCGCTTGAGAGCGAGAAGCATATAGTCATACCGACCGATGTCGTGGCGGGCTGCGAGATTTTGGATATCAGGGACACCAACCTGGTGTTCGACGTAATTAATCGCACACGGCCCGAGATGGTGATACACTGCGCCGCTATGACCGATGTCGATGGCTGCGAGCGCGACCCGGACTCGGCGTATAAGATCAATGCGGTCGGCACATGGAACCTCGCGTGCGCCTGCGCCCAGATCGATTGCGCCATTGCCTACGTCGGCACGGACTACGTGTTTAACGGGGAAAAAGGCTCGCCCTATACGGAATTTGACGCGACGGACCCGATCAGCCACTACGGCGGGAGTAAGCTTGCGGGTGAAAACGCCGTTCGGGAGATTTGCAGGAAGCACTACGTGGTGCGGACATCGTGGATATTCGCTCCGCACGGCAAGAACTTCGCGAAGTCGATACTGGGTGCCGCAGAGACACGCGACGAGCTTAAGGTGGTGGCGGACCAGTACGGATCGCCGACTTATGCAAAGGACCTCGCGGGGTTTCTGGCGTCTCTGGTCGGCTCGCCGCTGTATGGAGTGTATCACTTCACCAACGCGGGGCACTGCTCGTGGTATGATTTCGCGAAAAAGATACTCGAGACGGCCGGCAAGACGAATGTGAATGTCGTCCCGATCAATTCAGATGAATGGCCCACGCCCACGCGGCGGCCCAAGTTCTCAGTCCTGCGGCATTATCGCATGGAGCTTCTCGGGCGTGACAAGGTGAGGCCGTGGGAAGACGCGGTAGCGGAGTTTGTTAACGAATGGACTATAGCAAAACAGTAAACCTGCCCAAGACTTCGTTCTCGATGAAGGCCGACCTGGCCAATCGTGAACCCATTTTCCAGAAGCTTTGGGAGGACAAGCGAATATACGAGAAGCTGCTTGAGCGCGATGCGCCGATGGGCGATTTCATCCTCCATGACGGCCCGCCATACTCCAACGGCGACATCCACATCGGGCACGCATTGAACAAGCTCCTGAAGGACTTCATCGTGCGCTACAAGGCGATGAAGAGCTACCGCGCGCCGTATATCCCCGGCTGGGACAACCACGGCCTGCCCATCGAGCAGAAAGTGGCCGACGAGTTCCGCAAGAAGCACGTGGTCCCCACCAAGCTTGAAATGCGCAAGGCCTGCCGCGAGTATGCGGCGAAGTGGGTCGACAAGCAGCGCGAGCAGTTCAAGCGCCTGGGCGGCGTCGGTGAATGGGAAAATCCGTATCTCACGATGGATTACGACTACGAGGCGACCATCGTCAAGGTGTTCGGGGAACTCGCGAAGCAGGGGTATGTCTATCGCGGCCTGAAGCCGATCCACTGGTGCATCAACGACGAGACCGCCCTCGCCGAGGCGGAGATCGAATACGCCGACCACAAGTCGCCGTCCATCTACGTGCGATTCCCGCTAGTCACGGACCCCAAGGGTCTCTTTGGCAGTGACAAGAAGAATTACACGATGATCTGGACCACCACGCCGTGGACGATTCCCGCGAACCTGGCTGTCGCGGTGCATCCGGATTATGAGTACGCCTTCGTGGACGTGGACGGCAATCGCTATCTCATCGCGGCTGAGCTGGTCGGCAAGACCATGACCGCGCTGGGCGAGGAGAACTATTGTGTCGTCAAGACCATCAAGGGTGGCGAGCTTGAGGGGGTGGTCTTTAGGCACCCGATCTATGATCGTAACTCCGTGCTCGTGCACGCGAGCTATGTCACGCTTGAGGACGGGACCGGCGTTGTCCACACCGCGCCGGGCCATGGCCGCGAGGACTTCGAGACCGGTCAGCGCTACGGCCTGGACGTGCTGAACCCCGTGGATGAGCGCGGCTTCTTCACCAAGGACGCCGGGCAGTTCGAGGGCCTGCATATTCTCAAGCAGGGCAATCAGGCGGTGCTCGACGTTCTTAAGGAGAACGGCAGCCTTCTGGCAAGCTCCGAGATCGCGCACAGCTACCCGCACTGCTGGCGGTGCCACAAGCCGGTGGTGTTCAGGACGACCGTGCAGTGGTTCATGTCAATCGACCACAACGATCTAAGGCGGAAAATGCTGGATGAGATCGAGAAGATCGACTTCTACCCCGCCGAGGCGCGGAATAGGCTGACGGCGATGATCGAGAACTCGCCGGACTGGTGTTTGTCCAGGCAGCGCTCGTGGGGCGTCGGCGTGCCGGTGTTCTTCTGCAAGAAATGTGACGAAGCTATCATGACTGAGGAGACGATCAACGCCGTATATCAGGACGCGCTTGCGAACGGCTCCGACTCGTGGTTCGACAAGTCACCCGAAGAGATTCTCCCGGCTGGCTACAAGTGCCCGAAGTGCGGCGGGATGGAGTTCTGCAAGGAGACCGACGTGCTCGACGTGTGGTTCGACTCCGGTTCGAGCTTCAAAGCTGTGGTCGAGAACAGGCTCGGGACCTATCCGGCGGATATGTATCTGGAGGGCTCGGACCAGCACAGGGGTTGGTTCAACAAGTCGCTGGTAGTCGGCACGGCAACTAAGGGCGGCTCGCCGTTCAGACAACTGGTGAGCCACGGCTTCACGCTCGACTCCGAGGGCAAGGCGATGAGCAAGTCGATAGGCAATACCATCGCGCCTCAGAACATCATCAAGAACGTCGGCGCGGACGTGCTGCGGCTCTTCTTCTCATCGACCGACTACTTCGAGGACGTGCGCATCGGTGAAGAGATCCTGACCCGCGTGACCGACGCCTACAGGCGGATTCGGAACACTTTCCGGTTCATTCTCGGTAATATAAGCGACTTCGACCCGGCGGTGGACGCGGTGAGCTATGACGACTTGGAGGAGCTTGACCGCTATGCCCTGCATCGCTTGCAGGAGCTCGTGCGGCAGGTCGGCGGCGCGTATGAGGTCTACGAGTTCCACAAGGTCTACCAGGCGGTGCATAATTACTGCGCGGTGGATTTGAGCAGCCTTTATTTGGATATCTTGAAAGATAGACTCTATGCCTCCGCGCGCGATTCCAAAGAGCGGCGTTCGGCTCAGACCGCGCTCTATCATATCCTGTCCGCATTGACCCGAATGCTGGCGCCTGTGCTCGCGCACACCGCCGAGGAGGTCTGGCAGGCCCTTCGACAGTGCTCAGGACAGGCGATGCCGGGAGAGGGCAGAGAGGAGTCGGTGATGCTGGCCCGCTTCCCGGAGGTCGTCGAGGCGTGGATGGACGCCCGACTGGCCCAGCGCTGGGCGAAGATCTTCGAGGCGCGGGATAAGGTGCTTATGGCGCTTGAGGACGCGCGACAGAGCGGCAAGATCGGCAAGCCGATGGAGTCGCGAGTCAAGCTGTCGGCCTCCGGCGCTGAGTATGATCTATTGAGCGAGTATGAGGCGGCGCTGCCGTCTATACTTATTGTCTCGCAGGTCGAGTTGGCTAAGGGCGACGGCGAGTTGAGCGTGGAAGTCGAGCCTCCGGCGGGCGCGAAGTGCGACCGCTGCTGGCTGGTGCTCGAGTCCGTCGGCAGCCACGAGGACCACCCGACGCTGTGCGATAGGTGCTACGGGGCGACAAGTTAGGAATTGGTTTCGAGTTGCGGGTTAACGAGTTATCGAGTTGAAGGGAGTCCGTTCCCAACCCGTAACTCGTAACTCGCAAACCCGTAACTTCCTTCCGGAGAAACGATATGGCTAAAGAGCTTGATATAGTTAAATACAGGAAGCTCCTCCTGGCGGAGCGTGACCGGCTGGATTTGGAGCGACGCGCCCGATTGCTGGACCTTAGCGATCTAGGCTCGGAGCTTGCCAATTATGATCAACATCCCGGCGACCAGGGTACGGAGACTTATGAGCGCACCAAGGAGTTTGCGCTAGACGAGAACTTCAAGGGCCTGATCGAGCAGATTGACGAGGCGCTGCGCAAGATCGACGACGGCTCCTACGGGCGCTGCGACCGCTGCGACGCGCCGATCAACCCCGACAGGCTACGGGCGATTCCCTACGCCACGCTGTGTATCAACTGCCAGGAAGCCATAGAGAGGCGATGATTTGACCCCCGCAGGCAAAAGTGCGCTTTTTTACGCCACGGCGGCCTCAGCGGTTGTCGTCGACCAGGTCACTAAGGCCATCGCCCGGGGCACGCTCGAACCGGATATGCCGGTAACGGTAATCCCGGGCTTCTTCGACCTGCGGCTGAGTTTCAACACAGGCGCGGCGTTCGGTATCTTGCCGAACTGGGCGCCGCTATTCATGGTGGTGGCATTGGTGGCAATATTCGCCATTGTGCGGCTCCGCAGGCAAGGGCCTGATTCACGCGCGCTGACGGTGGGACTTGGTCTGCTCCTGGGCGGCGCGCTGGGGAACCTTATAGACCGTCTCCTGCTGCCGGGCAGGGCCGTGACAGATTTTCTGAGCTTCCACATCAACATCGGCGGCCAACTGCGCGCCTGGCCGACATTCAACATAGCCGACATTGCCGTGGTGCTGGGAGCCGCTTTGCTGTTTCTCCACGTATATATACTGGAGAAACGCAGGGCCTAAAGGGGGCAGGTTTAACACTTTGGGTTGTTAAGGAATGTGTCGGCTAAAGCACGAAGGCAGTAATCTTGTCATGCTGAGAGAAGTCGAAACATCTGCTTTGAACCGAGCCTTCGTCATCATCGGGGCCTTCAGTGCAAAGCAGATTCTTCGTCGTTCCTCCTCAGAATGACAAGGATTACGGCTTCAATATGACAGCATAAGGGTCAGGATGCGATCCACTCTTTTCAAAATCTTCGGTGTTCCCATTCGAGCCTACGGCCTGATGATGGTCGTGGGGTTCGCGCTCGGGTTGTGGCGGGCGAGCAGAGTGTCGAAGAGCCGGGGCATCGAGCCGGAGTGCGTCTATGACCTGGGGATTATTACCCTTTTAAGCGGCGTGCTCGGCGCGAGGCTAGTTTTCATTCTTATTAACCCCACCACGGAGAGCTTCCGGGATTTCTTCTCCGTATGGAACGGTGGGCTGAGCTTCCACGGCGGGGTGTTCTTCGCCGTGCTGGCGGCCTTGATCTACACGAAGATAGTTGGGCTCTCGTTCCTGAAGTGCGCGGATTTGCTGTCGCCGTCTCTGGCGATAAGCTATGCGTTCACCCGGATCGGCTGCTTCCTCAACGGCTGCTGCTACGGTTCTCCGACGACCCTGCCGTGGGGAGTGCGATTCCACGAGCACGGCACGCTTACCCCGCCATCGCACCCGACGCAAATCTACGCATTCATCGCCAGCCTCCTGATCTTCGCAATTCTCACCAGGCTGGAAAAGATGAAACGCGCACCGGGGTTCATATTTGTCGGTTACCTAGGGCTTTACGGGGTCTATCGGTTCCTGATCGAGTTCCCACGCAAGGGCTTTTCGGCGGAGCTATGGGCTTTCGGGCTGACGCAGGCGCAGGCGGTGAGTGTTGTGATGGTGGTCGCTGCGGTGGTCGTTGTGCTGGCGGTTTACCGGAGGCCGGCCAAGGGCTGACCCACTATTCTTTCTTGCCCTCTTCTTCGCCCAAATCTATCTTGAACTTCGTGTTGGCGTTTTGGACTTCTATCCACTCCTCGCCCTTCTTGAGGCACATTACCACCTTGCTGGGGCTGTTGAACGTCTGGCCGTCCTCGTCGGAGCCTTTCACGTTGCCGGTGAGGGTGAGGATTTCTTTCTTCTGATCGTAGACCGCCTTGTCCGCGCTGGCCGTGCGTTTCTCTTGCTTGAACACGACTCCCCCGGTGGCGCTGGCGACCTTGTCCTTGTAGAAATACTCTAGTTTTTCGCAGGTGATGGAGGTCGGAGTCTTGAACTTGGCCACCGAGTCCTTGTCGGATTTCTCTGCCTCGGTCTGCTTGGGTTTGACGAGCATCTCCACGCTGCCTTCGATAACTCCCAGCTTCTTCTTGAAGTAGGCCGTGCCCTTGACTCCCTTGATGTCGCATTCCGGATTGGTGATGGTGACCATGCCGGGCGATACGGCGACCTGCGTTGGCTTGTCGTATTCGATCAGATCGGACGCCAGCATGGTGTCCTTGTGCACGAACCTGACATGGCCCTTCATCAGTGTGACCTTCTGTTCGCCCCACTGGGTCTTCCAATAGTCCGCATGCCCTTCCACCAAGCTCCAGCCGTCGTCCTTCGACTTGGCGGCGGATATAGGCTCTTGCGGTTGCTGCGCGAAGATTGTCGGACCAAGAGACAGCCCGATCAGGCCCAACATTACCAGTGCAACCAGTATGACTCTACCGCGCATTCGTCGCCGCTCCATTTGCCAGTTCATTCAAATTGAACGACATGTGGATGTCCCACATCTCGAGTTCCTTCTTATTCAAATCCATCAACAACCTGTCGGTGGTGACTTTGCTCGATGCCGTCTCGAAGCTCACACGTCCAATGCTACGCAAAGTCGAGGTAGCGGAGTTCCAGCTTGCGCCCGCGCCGGTGATCCGCTGTCGGTCCGTACCCTCGACCAGGATGCCCTCCGAGAGATCGAGGTTCCTGCTATAAGTATCGTACACCGCGTGCCCCGCCTTTACCCGCAGCGCGATCTTATCCTTGTCGAATATCTTGCCGTCGTGGATGCCGGTAAGGATTGTGGTTGAGCGGTTCTGGGCGATTTCGACACTGCGGGCCTTCGTGCTCCAGAGTTTGCCGTTGTGCCCGAGCCCGACCAGGTAGGCGTCCTCCATCGCCAGCACGACCGGCGGCGGTTGCCTAAGATTGAAGTTGATATTGGCGTATGGGAGGTAACGTTTGAAGGCGACGATGCTCACCAGGAGCACCGCCGCCGCTATTACCAGACCGAGGTATAATGATCGTCTCATTTGCCTCATGCAGGAAGCCAGTTGACAGTTAACGGTTGTCAGTTGTCAGTTCGGAAGAGGTCTTCCCTTCAACTGATAACTGTCAACTGAAAACTTCCTTCCCAGCCAATCTCACGCTTCGCGCCTAGAGCGGAGGAGCAGGAGGGCCGCTTCCGCCACCGCTGTCCGAACTCCCGACCTGCAAGCTCAGCGTGCCGAGGTCGGACGATCTGCGCTGAATCACATCGTCGGGCACGGGTATGGCGCTCTGAGTGTAGAACTGGCTCGAATACTGGACCTCCAGAGTGCTCGGATACGTCGTACCCGCGGTGGAGCTGTCTATTGAGAATGTCAGGGAACCGGTCGGGAACAGCGGGAGCACTGCCGCGTCCCTGCCGAGGTTCACGGCGAAGTAGCCTTTCTGACCCGTCGTGACGGCCAGAGCCGTGCCGAACCTGACAGTCACGCCCGCGACGCCCGCCAGGGTATCAGACCTGATCACCCGGCCCACAATCACAGTATCGTAGCTCGGATAGATGCTTCCCGAAGGGGGAGTATCCGAGTTGGGATCGAGATAGACGACCGTCATAGTGCCCATGGCCGTGGCGACTTCGTTGCGGACATTGACCGGTATGTCGATCCCTTCGGATGGGTACTGCTGGTCGTTTAAGGTAACCGTATATTCCTTGGAATAACCGCTGCCCGCCGTGGACGGGTCCACTTGGATGAACGACGGGATGTCCAGCGTGCCCAGATTGAGCGTGAAGTTCCCGACCGAATCGGTAGTCCCCGTGACATCGGTGTCACCGAGCCTCACGATAACGCCTGCCACCCCGGGGGAGTTAGAGGCCGTGCTCACGACCCTGCCGGTGATCACACGACTCTGGCCCAATGGGGGCGTCGTGCCTCCGGTACTGCCCGACGAGGTCGTCGTTCCACCGCCACCGCCGCAGCCTGCAAGCCCGACTATCAACGCCGCCAAGACAGCGCAGAATGATTTCAGCACTTTGTTCATTACCAATTTCTCCTCGATGATAACACGAGTCACAACCCGACAATTATAGCATAGGGATTAGGGAACAGGGAATAGGGAACAGAGGGGAAGCAATCCCTGCATATATGCTTCGGGGAGCTTTTTGCCCCGAAGCATACCTCCATACGAAGCGCGCGCGTCGGGGTAAACTGCTTCCCGATGCATATGGACACTAACTGTTGCCTATTGCCTGTGGCCCAACCACGTACTTATGACTCTGTTTAGACTCTCAATGTTCCTCTATCCGAGCAGTTCGCGCGCGGCCTCGCCGGATATCATAGCCATCCGCTTGAGCTCCGACGCCTTTCGGATTAGCCTGGAGGCGCGCGCCTCACGCTCCGACCAGGCAGCCGTGATCACGTCCCGCAGTGGCTCGGCCTCAAGCGAATCGATATCGACACTATCCACCCGACTCACGACTGAGGCAAACGACGCGACCTTCGGATCGTAGACTATCGGAACGAACGGCACACCTTCGCCGGTGGCAAGTATCAGGGCATGGAGCCGCATCCCGACCACAAGTCCGCACCGTGAGATGATTCCCTTAATGACGCGCGGTCGGCCCCCACCCCTGAGCGTTACACCGCCCTTTATCGTCTCGCACATGGGGACATCTTCAGCCTCCTGCATCGGGATAATCGCTGGGGTAACGCCGAGTTGCGCGCAGGCTTCTTCGATCCCTCGTGTTGCGTGCCGGAGCCACTGGCCGGTTTCTTTCCACGGCCTCAGAGAGACGCCTATGACAGGCTTACCCGTGAGCCCCGCCTCATCAATAATGCGGTCGGCGGTATCGAGATCAGGCTCGATCATAAACGACGGGTCCGCGCTGAGCCTTACGGGCGGCCGCTTGACATCGATCTCCTCCAGCAGAGCCTTCGATTCGGGGTCGCGGACGGTGATGACACTCACCCGATTAAGGGTTCGAGCCACGGCGGACCTGATACCCGGCCTAACGAGCGGGCCGACTCCCTGAGCGTAGATCATGCTCTTCCGCCCGAGCAGATGGGCGAGTTGGAGCACGAAAAGATAGTAGCGCACCGAGCGCGCGCTGGTAACATCCTGAAACAGGCTTCCTCCCCCGCTGATCAAGAGGTCGGCCCCGTGGATTGCCTTGATCAGGGCGGCGGGGCTATAGCGGTGAATGGAGATTACATTCGGATGCTCGGCCATCGTGCGCGCGGGGTCGGCGGAGAGGACCGTCACCTCAGCGTCAATCCCGACCTGCTTGAACGTGGCAAGAATCCCCGCGAGCACCGCCTCATCCCCGGTGTTCCCGAAGCCGTAGTAGCCTGATATGACGATGCGTTTTGGTTTTACTACCATTCCTCTGATCAATCTTGCAGGTGGGCTCTTTAATCACGAAAGGACGAAAGATATGAAAGCACGAAATAGAGAATAGAGTACAGGTATTAGGTCTGGCGGTACAGATACCCGTAGGTCCTGAGTAGCCCAGTAGGAGTTATCTATTCTTGAGAAGCCTGGTGGGCGTATCGAAGGGCCGGTTGCCCTTCGATACGGCCTTGGGGCCTACTCAGGGCTTACGGGGTACTAATCCATTCCTTTCGTGTTTTCGTTCCTTTCGTTCTTTCGTGATTCAATACGTGAGACGCCGAATATGCGAAGCACTATCAGCCCTACTATCGCGCCGAGCACGGCCCCGTTAATGACCCTGACGAGGCTAAGCGTAAGCGGCGTGTGTATGTGACAGAATGTGTTCAACGCCGATATGACTCCGATGGAGCCGATCACCACCAGCGGCGCGGCCCACTCTCTGCGTCCCCTGAGCGCGAGAGCTATACCGAGGACCAATGCGGGGTAGCCGATCAGGAACTCCTTGGTTCGAGGCCGGACGAAGAGCACCTTGTCCAGGATTGACCTGAACTTAAGCTCCAATGAGCTGACCTCCAGCCCGGCGTCGTTGCCTGACCTTGCGACCATGAGGCCCACAATCACCAGCGCGAACAGCATCCCCACAGCCTGCCACACCAAAATCGGGTTCGCCGCCAGCGCTCGATAGCGTTCGATCAGTCGGGTCTTTTGCTCGGCCCACTTGTCGCTCTTCCAGGCGATGCCTCCGGCGTAAATCGCCGCAAGAATCACGACCGGAAGCAGGTGCGCCGCCTTGACGCCCATGAATTGATTAATGCGGAGCATGAAGTCACGCTGGCTCAATAGCCCGACTATCAGCAGCCCGCCCACGGATGCCGTAAGTATCGCCATCGCGAGCCTTCCCAGGGTCTTCCATACGAGGCCTGGTACCGCGCTCGGTGACTCAGGCGTGGAGCGGGTCGAATTGATGATCGCAAGGGTCGGAAAGACCAGCGCCGAGAGCAGAGCCACCAGCTTGCGGCCCGTCTCGCCCGCGCCCACCAGCCCCGCGCAGATCACAAGCATCACTATGGCCCAGGCGATAAACGCCCCGGCGAATAGATCGAATATCGAAAGAATCAGAAGCAGCGCCCCGGCGGCAACACCGATGCCCGCGAGAATGCGCATCGCCTTCGGCACACTCACCTCGCCCATGGGGTGCGCGCTCTTCATCTGGTATCCCGCCTTCTCGATATACCGAGCGATTGATCTAACGTAATCCGCGTTCTTGCCTATGAGGTCGTCCGAGGCGGTGTCATACATACGCACGTAGCACATCCGCACGCCTCGCTCGCGCACGCCGCGCTGGAAGCGTTCCATAATGCTTGACTGGTCGAGCTTAGGCATCTCTTCGGCGGTTATGCTGTGCACGACCAGCACATTCGACCGAGCCTTGTCCGCGAGTTTCAACTCGCCCTTTTGCTTAGAGAACTCGACCCTGCCGAAGTAGAGACCGTTGTCGATGAGGGCCTTGGCGGTATCGTCCACCGCGCCCTTGAAGCCTAGCACTTGATCGCCAAAGAAGATGATCTTGTTGACGCCCTGGGACTTAACGTCTTTTAGGATCGCGTTGATGGCTGCGGGCGTGACACCGGGGTAGTTGATGAGGCGGGCGATGGGTTCGAGGCTTGCTTGCCGTACGGCTTCCAGCGCTTCTTGAGGTAGTCCAAGAGGCACCTGTTCTATGCAGGAAATAGGGAGCGAGCCGTCCAGCTTGATATACGCATAGGGACCATTAGGGTTGTTATGAGATATAGCCGTGGTGTGCATGATTCGGATACGACTGCCCGCGTCCGGAAGCGCAACCATCAGGCGGCGGACTATCTCGTCCCCGACCTTCGGTATTACACTGTAGCCCAAGCGGGGCACTGGGATAAGCTCGCCGTTATCGACTACGTCCTTCAATGTTTGCTCTGTAATCGCCACGCTTGTCGCCCCGGCTGCCTTAAACCGCCGCATCACCTGGACAGGGCTCTTGCCCGTCGACGCCGCGATCTGCTGAATCTCGCCGTAGTCGAGGACGATCTCGACCGCCTTGTTCCCCGATTCCACACGGGCGCGCTGCCCCGCCACGTATAGCGACGCCGCCAGCCCGATGAACAGCAGCAGCAGAACCACACATCGCCTATTCATCTGTTCGCCTGACCTCGAACTCTCACGTTCTAACCTCTAACATCCAACCTCTAATCTCTAAACCGCGGCCTATCCTCGTCATAGCGATGCAGCCGCTGCTGTCGCGGCCTTGAGTCGTGTCTGCCGCCGAATGCGAAGATCAATATCGCGCCCGATACGAACCCGCCCACGTGCGCCCAGTATGCGACCCCGCCGCCCTGCAGACCTCCGGTTCCCAGCGTTCCGGTAAGCTGCAACAGGAACCACACCCCCAACACATACACCGCCGGGATTTCGACTATGTCCCAGAACCAGCCCAGCATCAGCAGAGTCCGCACGCTGTTGCGTGGGTACAGCACCAGATACGCGCCAAGAACCCCCGCTATCGCGCCACTCGCGCCGACCGTGGGTATGATCGAGTCGATATTGCTGTACATGTGCGCCAGCGCGGCGAGCACCCCGGCCGCTATGTAGAAGAGCAGGAACTTGACATGCCCGAGCGCTTCCTCGATGTTGTTTCCGAAGATCCAGAGGTAAAGCATATTCCCGCCTATGTGCATCAGGCTGCCGTGCATGAACATCGACGTGAATATCGTTATCCACTGCGGATGCGGGCCGACTCCGGGTAGCTTGGCATAACCCACCATCTGGCCGGTCTGGCTGAACAGCGGCGCCACGCGCAAATCGTGCACCACCGAATAGGGTACCATCGACCAGTATTGCACGGCCTTTGCACCCAAAATATCGGCCAGATACACCAGCACGTTCAAAGCGATCAGTATATATACTACATACGGTTTAAGCCGTGAAGTGTTCTCATCAGCTAGTGGAATCATAAGTTTCCTGTCTCCGGCCCAATTTTGGCCGCGTCAATTCTACCATAATACCGGCTTTAAGTGGTATCATTTTACGAAGGAAGCAACGGAAGGAGAATGCAGAATGATGAGTGCAGAATGCAGAATGAAGGGAGGTCCCTTCCCCATTCTGCAATCTGCATTCTGCATTCTTCATTTTCCCTTCTGCGCCCTCGTTTCCTGGGAGGCTGTGTAAATGATTGACCCACGAATGAAGAAACTCGCCGATCTGCTGGTCGGGTACTCCACCAAGGTCCAGGCAGGTGAGCGGGTGATGATTGATGGTTATGAGGTTCCGGCGGAGATGGTGACGCTGCTTATAGACCGCGTGGTCGAGGCCGGCGGAATCCCGTTCGTCGAGACGCATCAAACCAGGGTGCGCCGCGCGATCTATATGAACGCCACCGAGGAGCAGATGAAAGTCCTCTGCAAGCGCGACCTCGAGTTTATGAAAGAGATGCAGTGCTACATATCATTGCGCGGGGGGCACAACATCACCGAGATGTCAGATGTCCCCGAGGAGAAGATGAAAATCGTGCAGGAGCACTGGCAGAACCCCGTCCTCGACCAGCGCGTCGATCATACAAAGTGGGTCGTGCTGCGCTGGCCGACGCCGTCCATGGCCCAGCTCGCGGGGATGAGCACGGAAAAGTTCGAGGACTTCTTCTTCGACGTCTGCACGCTCGACTATGCCCGGATGGCGAAGGCCGAGACCCCGCTCAAGGAACGGATGGAGCGCGCGGACAGGGTGCGCCTGATCGGGCCGAACGACACCGACCTCGAGTTCTCGATCAAAGACATCCCCGCTGTCCAGTGCGACGGCGACCGCAATATCCCCGACGGCGAGGTCTTCACCGCGCCGGTCCGCGACAGCGTCAACGGCATAATCCACTACAATGCCGGCACCATCTACCACGGCAAGCCCTTCGACGACATCCGGCTTGTGTTCAAGGACGGTAAGATCGTAGAGGCGACCGGCTCCGACACCAAGGCCCTCAATGATATTCTCGATACGGATGAGGGCGCGAGGTATGTCGGCGAGTTCTCGCTGGGGTTCAACCCGCACATAAAGCACGCCATGCGCGATATTCTCTTCGACGAGAAGATCAGCGGCTCCATCCACTTCACGCCGGGCCGAGCCTACGAAGAAGCCGACAACGGCAACCGCTCGAAGATTCACTGGGACATGGTCCTGATCCAGACCGAGGAATACGGCGGAGGCGAGATATTCTTCGATGACGAGCTTATCCGCAAGAACGGTCGCTTCGTGCCGGATTACCTGCACGCGCTCAATCCGGAAAATCTCATATAGCGACTCGAAGGGACTTAATCGCGATGAGAATTCCCTTCCTTCGAGGGGAACTTTGCACATGCGCGTCGAATAGTATAGACTAATGATCAAATAGACCGCTAAGGGTGGTGGCATGATGGATATTGGAACCGCATTGCTTGTGATCTTCGTCATAGTAATCCTGGGCATACTCTGGATCGTGTTCAAGTACAACCAGCTCGTGGGCCTGCGCAATCGCATCGAGAACGCCTGGTCGCAGATCGACGTTCAACTCAAGCGGCGCTACGATCTCATTCCGAACCTGGTGGAGACGGTCAAGGGTTACGCATCGCACGAGAAGGAAGTATTCGAGAACGTGACCAAGGCCCGCGCGTCGATGATGAGCGCGCAGGGCGTCAAGGAGCAGGGCGAGGCTCAGAACCAGATAACCGGCGCGCTTAAGAGCCTGTTCGCCGTGGCGGAGGCCTATCCGGAACTCAAGGCCAACGAGAACTTCCGCATGCTCCAGGAAGAGATCTCCGGCACGGAAAGCAAGATCGCATATTCGCGTCAGTTCTACAACGACACGGTTATGAGCTACAACACGCTTATCCAGAGCTTCCCGTCGAACATCATCGCCTCGAGCTTTGGCTTCAAGGAGAACGATTATTTCCCGATGGACGACGCGGCGAGAGAGAATGTGAAGGTGAGCTTCTAGATGAGGCGAAACTTAATCTTGCTGACTTTCGTGGTCGCGCTGGCGGCCGGGATCATAGGCTGCGGTGGAAACATGGTCCGTCGGCAGATCGAGAGCTCGGTAGCGAAGAGCATGACCGAGATGATCGGGCCGGCGGTGTCCTATAAGGTCAGAGCGTACGGGCCGACTCTGAGAATGGTCAACGGCAAGCTGGACGGCCTGGATATCGTCGGCATCGGCGTTAGGCTGTCGAATAAAATGACCCTCGCCCGGCTGGATGTCAGGATCAGGGACCTCGCGGTCGACACGGACAGCAAAAAGCTCAACAGGGTCGGGACCACTTCCTATTGCGCCTCGCTCGATCAGTCCGAGCTTTGCCGCTATCTCACGGGCAGGTACCCGGACGTGACGGGACTGAAAGTCGCGCTGCGCCAAGGTTTCCTGACGGTGTCCGCCAAGCCCGGTATCTCCAGGCTTAGGGCAGGAGTTCAGGTCGACGCCGAGCTAGAGGTCAGGGAGCGGCGCATGCTCGCGCTGAACTTTACGAGCCTCAAGGTAGCCGGGGTCGGCGCGCCGGGTTTCGCTCGTGACTTGCTGGAGGCGAGGCTGGACACGATATTCGACGCGAATGATATCGGCTACGACGCCAGGATAGACTCCGCGGCGATATCGCCCGGCCTCCTGACCCTTACCGGGTCGCTGGACCTGATGAAGACGATTCCATATCGACCAAGCGCTAAGTGATTTCAGGAGCTATTTGGGGCTTTGCCCAATCCCCAGGACGCGCCTGACCGCCTCCTCCAAATCTGCCTCTTGCGGTATCACAAAGTCCTCCATTGGCGGGCTGAAGGGAATCGGTGTATCAGTCGCGCAAACTCGTTCAATAGGAGCATCCAAGTAGTCGAAACAATCTCTGCCGACCCTTGCGGCAATCTCAGCGGCCACCCCGCCCGTGAAAGGCCCCTCATCCATTATCACTAAGCGTCCAGTCTTGCGGACAGATCGGAAGATCGTTTCCCAATCCATCGGAACCAATGTGCGAGGGTCGACCACTTCCAACTCGATCCCCTCCACCGCGAGCCTGTCCGCGACGGCCAGTGCTCGATGAACCATTATCGAGATTGCGACAACCGTCACATCCCTGCCGGGCCGCTTGATGTCGGCCACTCCGAGGGGAATCACATACTCGCCATCAGGCACCTGACCCTTCACAAAATAGAGCTTCTTGTGCTCGCAGAAAATGACTGGGTTCTCATCACGTATGGCGCTCGTGAGCAAGCCCTTACAGTCGGCGGGGGTCGACGGAGCGGCCACATAGAGCCCTGGTGTATGCACGAACCACGCGTGCGGGCTTTGTGAGTGCTGGGCAGCAGTGGAGCCACGCGCGCCTATGGTGAGCCGCACGACCAGCGGCGCTCTTACCTTACCACCGGACATATACCTCGCCTTGGCGATCTGGTTTACGAGCGCATCCATCGCAACCGCGGCAAAGTCGCCGAACATCAATTCGACGACCGGTCGCCCGCCGACTATCGCAGCGCCCAGACCTGCCCCCGTGAAGCCATTTTCGGAGATGGGAGTGTCCCGCACGCGTTCCTCGCCAAACTCCTCCATCAAGCCCTTGGTAACGGTGAATATTCCTCCCATCACCCCAACATCTTCACCCATTACGAACACTCGCTTGTCCTTGCGCATCTCTTCGCACAGCGCCTCACGAAGCGCCTCGGCTTGCGTAAGCTCCCTAGGCATAAACGTCCTCCAGTGCCTCTTCCGGCAGTGGCCAAGGCTGCTGCATTCCCCAATCCTGGGCTTCAAGCATCTCCGCGGTCGCGGATTCAAGAATTTGCCGGTTCTGGTTCTCGTCGAGTACCCCCTCCAAGATCAGCCTATCCCTGAAGAGCGATACCGGGCAGCGCTTCTTCCAGGCTTCGGGTTCACCCTCCGGGCGGTAGTGAGCGGGATCGCCGGCGTGGTGGCCGAGCCAACGATAGCACTTGCACTCGATCAGGCTGGGCCCTCCACCGCTCCTGGCACGCTGGGCGGCACGAGCAGTTGCTTCATATACCGCAAGCACATCCGTACCGTCGACCACCTCTCCAGGGATTCCGTAACCGACCGCCCTGTCGGCGATATCGGCGATATTCTGATGCCTGTCCTGACGCACCGAGATCCCATAGAGGTTGTTCTCGCAGACAAATACCACCGGCAACCGCCAGGTCGACGCCATATTCAGAGCCTCATGGAACATCCCCTGGTTGGATGCGGAGTCTCCGAAGAAACATGCAACGATGCCGTCCTTGCCGCTCATTTTCAGCCACAGCGCCGCGCCGGTGGCAATCGGCATTCCTGCCCCGACTATTCCATTCGCGCCGATTATCCCGAGCGAGAGGTCCGCTATGTGCATCGAGCCGCCCTTGCCCCGGCAGTAGCCCGTTTCCCGGCCCATTATCTCCGCCATCATAACCTTGGGATCGCCGCCTTTCGCCAAGAAGTGACCGTGTCCCCGATGGGTGCTGGTAACGTAGTCGTCATCTCTTAATGCCTGGCACACGCCCGCCGCGACGGCCTCCTCTCCGATGTAGACGTGCGCCAAACCGGGCATGAGCGTCGCCATGTATATTTCCTTGACGCGCTCCTCGAATGCCCGCAGGCGCACGAGCTGCGTATAGAGTCGCATCAGTCCGGCTGCGTCCAGCTTTTTATTGGGAATCAATTTCGCCTCCGTTTTCATCTTGTCTCCCTTCACTGTCACGAGGCGGTAGTGTATATTTTTATAGGGTGCATATCATCTTGGATGCCTTGTACAATACGTTTACACTTGCCGACCGGCCATGCCGAGCCAGAGCCATCTCCAAAGCGGCAGACGGATCAGGAGCCCACGCAAAGCCCATTGCCTGTGTGTCGTTTTTTGAGATTCCCCTGGTGACCAGAATTGCCCGCGCCCTGTCAAGCAATTGCGCTCCAAGGAAGAGGTTCCCACCAATGCACTTGTCCAGCCTGCCCTGTTCGACCATTCGGCGTATCTGTTCCGTGCGAACGTAACCGACCGTTGTAAGCTCGTCGTGTTGGGAGCTTGCGCCTTCAAGGCAGGGGGTCACGAGTATCACCGTGCCGCCGTCCTTGACCGCGCCATAGGCAACGTTGAGTCCTTTAAGAGCCTGCCAGAAGTCCAAGTCGGCCGGGTATGCGTCCGCGACCACTATATCGGCCTTCTCGCGAATTTTCACCTCGCATATTCTTCGCGCCGCGTCGCAGGCCGTCCGGTGCGCATGGATAGGATGTCCCGCGAACGCTCCCGCGAGATGGTGCCCGTCTCCGTCAGGCACATCATTGAGGATAAACTTAAGACCGGCCTTCAGAGCGAACTCATCGATGGCATCGCGGACGGCGTTCTCCCGTTGAGCATACAGCTTGCCCTCAGCCACCTCGTTCGATAGCCAGTGAACCAGTCCCACAGTGTCGCCATCGGCGCAGCCGGGGACGATGATTTTTCCGCCTCCGCCAAAGCCCGCGATCATATGAGCTATGGTCTGTCCAACGCCGATAACGAAATCCGCATCCGAAACCTCGGAGTGCACTCGGATAGGAAAACCACGAGACGAGAGTCCAACCTCTTTGTAGCAGCTTTTGTCTTTCCAGTCCGGGTTGACTATGCGATAATTGGCCGCGACCTCGGGCGTGTATTTCTGTTCCATTTCCTCCCTGGTCATGGGCCGATGTGTCCCCAACGCGATTAGAATTGTGATGTCATCGCGCGGCACACCAGCTTCACACAGCTCATCAAGCACCAGTGGGAGCATTAAATTGGTCCGTGTCGTTCGGCTGCTGTCGTCGACAGCAATAGTGACACGCATCCCAGCCTTAACTTCTTGGCTTAACATTGCGCATCCGATGGGAGAATGCAGCGCATCCCGCACGATCTCAGAGTCCCTTTTGTCCCTCGGACGGGTGAGCTGTCTGTACACATTCACCTCGCACGATTCCGGTATGTTTATGGCGGGAAAGTCGCTATATGGAAACTCATGAATCATCAACAAAGCTCCTTGGAGAGTCACGTAAGGACGCAGGGCGACCGGTGGCCATCGTCACTTTACCCCACAGTAGGCCCCTTTGTCAAGGGCCAGACAATCAAGCTTTCCGCGGTGCGGTGCGGCTGAATTACTTGACAGAATGCTTGAGAAGCGATATGAGTAGATATATAGGCTCTGGACAGAGTCCAGCTTAGTGAGGGGAAAAGAATGGGTGTTACAAGCGCTGATATAGCTCGGGCGGTGGGAGTTCACAAAGCAACCGTGTGCAGAGTGCTCCGGGGGGGAGGGCGAGCCAGTGCCGAGACTCAAGCGAAGATCAGAAATATGGCGGAGGAGATGAACTATCGGACAAACCAGCTCGCTAGAAGCCTATCGTGTGGCCAGTCGCAGTTTATTGGGGTATTCGCCAGCCCGGGTATTATGCCTGCATTCCACCTGACTATCGACCCTATAGAACAAGCCCTCAGTGAACAAGGCTATCTTATGCTCTTTACAAAACCTTCGAGGTCGGAGCAGGGTGAGCGTATTGCGCTTGATCAGATAGCCGCGCATCGCGTACCCGGCATTATTGCGGTGTTAAGCACAAGCGATCACGATTTCAGTGCATTTCAGGAAATCGTAAGGCAGGGAGTAAAACTGGTTATCATAAACCAGCCCATGAGAGGACTCAACGTGCCACAAATCGTGTGTGATGATTACGCTCCCACTCGCCTCGCTGCGGAGCATCTCATCTCCCTCGGACACCGGCGCATTGTCTACCTTGCAATTCCGCTTGCCTCCGAACATAGCCGTGAGAGAGCAAGGGGATTCTTGGATGCGATGAAAAACGCCGGGATCCCCACCGGGCAGTCGTCCATCGTCGAAACAGACTTGAGCGAGGAATCCGGGGCGCAAGTGATGGCGCGCTTGCTGAAACACAAGAACCCGCCCACGGCGGTCGTCACGCGCCAGGATGTCGTCGCGCTGGGCGCAATGGACGCGGTGTTTTCGGCGGGGCTGTCGGTTCCGGAAGACGTATCAATCATCGGGTTCGGAGACGTATGGCGAAGCAATGCGCTGAAAGTGCCGCTGACGACCTTACGTTATCCATTTGAGAAGATGGCAAGTAGAGGCGCTGAGACGCTTCTGCGAATGCTTGGCGAAGAGGACGTTCCGGCAAAGACAGAGGTTATGGATGTTGAACTCGTCTTAAGATCATCCACCGCGCCGCCCAGAAAGCTTTGATCTCCACAATTTCCGAATACAACCATTGACAACCCTCGTCACTGCATGGTATTAATCACACAAATGCAGGCGACCGGTGGCCTTTACCGGCAACGCAAACAAACAGGAGAAGCCGAATGACCGACAATATTGAGCCGAGGAAGTTCTTCAACGATTTCGTGCAGGTCGGCGTCGTGGTGGAAGATGTCGCAGCCACCATAAAGGCTCTGTCGGAGGTTTTCGGGCTAGGTCCTTTCCGAGTGTTCGACTGGCCATCCCCAGACAGAAGCGACTTGCGCAGGAGTTATTACGGCGAGCCCGCGAAGTTCACCGCGCGAATGGCTTTCGCTGAGATTGGGTCCATAGAACTGGAGTTGATTCAGCCCATGGAAGGCCCAAGTGCATGGGCGGACTATCTCGCGGAGCACGGTCCGGGCATCCATCACATTCGTTTCAATGTAGACGAATTTGAGCCTGTGGCGGATTATTTGATGACCCACGGCATCGGTTTGACTCAATCCGGAGAAGGCATTCGCCCGGGTACCCGCTGGGCAAATCTCGACACTGAAGCGCTGATCGGGTTTGGAATCGAAATCATGAAAAAGCTGCCTGGAACCAATGGCAGGACCCCACAGTTGACGGAAACACCAATTATGAGCGACGACCAAGGAGGTCAATTATGAGCAATGAGGCCAGGTTAGAGGGCAAGAGAGCACTGGTTACCGGTTCGGGAACAGGGCTCGGATATGGCATCGCATTGGAGTTTGCGCGTCAAGGAGCCGATGTAGTATTGCACTATTCGCACAGCGCCGCCGGGGCCGAGGATGCGGTCGAGCAGATCAAGGCGATGGGACGAAAGTCCGTCGCATTCAAGGCCGATTTCACCGATGTCGACCAAGTGCAGGAGCTTGGACGGCAGGCCATCGGTTTCCTGGGCGGAATCGACTGCCTTGTAAACAATGCGGGCGTCACGTTCAACAAGCGCTTTCTGAAGGTCACGCGCGAGCAGTATGATATGACCTACAACGTCAACATCCGCGCTCAGTTCTTCCTTACGCAGGTAATCGTTGAGGATATGCTCAAGCACGGCGGGGGATCGATCGTCAACCTCACATCCGTCCATGGCGTCTCGGGAGCGCCAGAACACTCTGTCTATGCCGGAACGAAGGGCGCGATTATCGCGTACACAAGAACCCTGGCAGTTGAGCTGGCGCATATGGGTGTTAGAGTCAACGCTATTGCTCCCGGGATGGTAGTTGTCCCGAACTACTTCAAGCCCACGGCTTTCACGCCTGAAGCAATTGCACAGGTGGCGCACGACAAGATACCTATTGGCCGCCATGGGGAGCCGGTGGAAATAGGCAGGCTCGCGGCTTTCCTGTGCTCGGATGAGTCCGGATTCATCATTGGGCAGACAATTGTGGCCGATGGCGGCACAACGTCGCTGATGTCGCTGATTGACGACTTTAGGAACGAAGCCACGTCGAGTCTGGGCGGCGGCTACGTGCCGGGCATATAAACGTCTTTCCGCGGGAGGCCTTGCATTATCCCCTACTTTGCCGTATAGCCGCCATCCACGGGGATGTTGGCGCCGGTGATGTATACCGAAGCGTCGGAGGCCAGGAAAACGATTATCCCCATCAGATCAGTTGAGTTCGCCATGCGTCCCAGAAACGTTCGGGCGCTGTACTGGGGGATAAATCTCTCCGGCATCTTGTCCGTCTGAAAACCTCCCGGGCTTACGCAATTGCACCGAACGCCCTTTGAGCCGTAGTAGCTGGCGATGAAGCGTGTGAAGTTTATCATGCCGCCCTTGTGAAAGAAGTAGTCCGGATACCATCCGTGCATGTCGGTGCCCTCGTAGATGGTGGGATCAGGTCCGATCATCCCCTGTATGGAACCTATGTTAATGATAGACCCGCTTCCACTGTCGGCGATGACGTCGCCAAACGCCCGTGTAATTATAAATAGCCCGGTCGCATTAACGTGCATACTCTCTTCGAATGTCGCAGCGTCGTCCTCATAGCCTTTCTTCATTGGCCGCAGCACGGCGTTGTTCACCAGCACATCCACACGGCCGCTTCGCTTCACAATCTCGTCTCGCAAAGCAACAATCGAGGCCTCATCCCCCTGGTCCATCCGCAACGCCGTGACGTCCTGGCCCAGCGCCCGGTGCTCGGCGGCGACGGCTTCCAGGGAGTCCAGATTCCGAGAGGCCATGTAAGTTTGCGCGCCGGCTTCGGCCAATGCAGCCACTATCTGCCTGCCGTACAGTCCGGCCCCGCCCGTTGTCAGTGCAACTTTGCCTTTGAGTGAAAATGTATCCAATACCGCCAATTTTTTCTCCAGTCCTCGTTAACTTGCACTACATACTGATCTCGTCCAACGCCACCTCGCGTCCGCCTTCTTCCCGGCTCTTGATTCCCGCGATCACTATCTTCATCAACTCGATAGTCTCCTCAAACGGGAAGGGGTGCTCGCCCGTGCGCAGATACCGGATGAACGACTCAAGCTGGGTCTTAAACGCATAGAATGTATCGGAGAAAACGGTCTGAACGTGACCCTGGGTGCCGCACAGTTCGAGTGTTCCGAAAGCTCCGTACATATCGTTGACGGCCACAACCACCACATCGGCGCCGTTCGAGTGCTTCAAATGCACGATATTTCTGTCGATGGAGCCGCTATTTCGCGCCGACAGGAATCCCGGCCCCAGGATTGGATATATGCCCTCCAACGCGTGTATACCGTATCGCTCCCAGCTCTTAGGAGTGGTAATGCATGCAAACCTCATCCGACCAAGTTCGTGCGTCGAAGTGCGATAAGGCATGAATTCCTTACAATAGCGCATGCAGCTGGACGACATAATAGGCTTCCCCCCGCGCACCCATTTGCGGAAAGTTCGCAGGTCTGCCTCGTTATCAACAAGCGGCTTATCGACAAACACGGGAAGCCCGGCCTCAACGAACGGACGGCATCGCTCCACGTGCTCGTGCCCCTTGTCCGTGGCAACGATTACCGCATCCACCTGGCCGATCACGTCGGTCGACTTCTCCACCACGTTTGGAATGAGCGACGCTTTGGCCACGTGCCGCGCGTCGGATGGATCGTCCGTCCAGATGTGAGTTACACGCGCTCCGGGTATCCGCAGAGTATCCTTGGGCTCCTTGTTCAGGTATGTGGGTATTGCCGCATACGGGCATTTCGCCATCTCGTCGGGTTCGTAACCGTTGAACATCGCGCTCCACGAATACGGATGCCCGTTGCCGTCGACCATTCCTAGCATGGCCAAACGAACCTCTTCTCTCGTGATTAGCGCTCGAGTCTTCTCCACACCTTTCCTCCAAAACCTGAACTGGTCTTGCCCGTATTTAACGGGCAATAAGCCTAAGCATCTCTTCCTTGGGCCTCGTAGTCCTTCGGACACAGATATCCCAAGCATGAATGGATTCTCCGTCTGTTGTAGAATACCTCCATGTGCTCGAAGATATCTTGCCGGGCTTGCTCTCTGGTTCTGTCGTTGCGCTGATGAACGAGCTCGGTCTTGAGACTGCGATAGAACCTTTCCATCACCACGTTGTCCAGGAGTCGCCCTTTCGGCTCAATCGGCTCATCGAGCACAACATTGAATGCGCATCCAAGGCTTTTCGATAGTCACCAGAGGCATACTGGCTGCCTCGGTCCTTACAGTCCAAGTGAGACGCGCCAGATTGGGATTCTGTTGTTGACAATCTCATTTGTCTCTGTCACGATTGTTAATATTAAGCGCGGCAGCGCATTCAGGACAAGTATAAACTCACGATACGGGACTATTGTGGAGGGATAAATTGTTGTGATGAACAAATATAGAGAACTTCTCAGCCTGAAGCACGGCAAGCTGATGGAATTGGAAACGGACTCGTGCAGCGTTGCCATCTGTCCGGATCTTGGTGGCCGCGTTTTTGCGGAAGTCTGCGGTTACCCTGTCCACAGGCTCGATCTCGACATCGTAGCTCATCCGAACAAGCCGTTCAACAACTTTGGCGGTCTCATCTTTTGGCCTGCCCCTGAAGGTGGACGCTTTGGGTTCAACTACACCGGCGATAAGTGGTATGTTCAGCCGGCTATCAACGATCAGCCTTTCGAAATCGTCGACTCGGGCTCCATCAAGAAACATGCCACCTTGACCAACAGAGCCGGAACGAAGATTGAGACCTTGATGACGCGGAGGGTGAGCCTCTCGTCCCTCCCCGATGTGCTGGCGAGCTATGACCTGAGGGGCTGGCTCTCCTATACCGTATCTGATGCCATCGAAGTGGCTAATCGCATTTCACTCGATGCCGGACTCATAGCCGCATGGACCCTCGAGCAGTTTGACGCGACGGAAAACACAATCGCGTTCTGTGGAGTGGAGAGACCGGAAGAGGCCATCAACTTCGACTACTATGAGCACCCGGGAGACCGAATCACCTACTTCGAGAGAGGATTCACGTACAATACGGACGGTCGGTGCCCAGGACAGATCGGCATCAAGAAAAGTGCAGGCGCCGCATTCATCGGCTTCTACGATCGGACGCGCTTATTAGTGTGTATTCGACAGATTGTAAGCCCGCTGGAGGGGATGTACTTCAACATAGCCGATAACGAGCAGCCCGACGGCCTGTTTTCGGCATCCGATGTCTACAGCATATTCAACTCCGGCCCGGACTTGCAGACTTTCGAGCTTGAAACCGTGGGTGGGGCGAACATAGACGACGGTTTGCTGCTGGGTTCGAAACTCTTGTCGCGGACAACCTTTGCCGTATTCCAAAACAAAGATGGGCTGGACCAATTCGTTAATTCTGCCATTGGGTGCGAAGTAGGCTAGTACATTCAAATCAAGTTCATGTTGGAGGAGCTAAAATGAGTTATCTGACAACGCAGGAAAGAGACATCAGGCTCGCGAGTCTCAGAGGGATAATGGAACGGCGCTCGCTGGATGCGGCCCTGGTGTACTACGATGAGTTCAACATCGGCAATGGGTGGTATCTAACCGGCTGGTGCCCTCAGTTCGAGAGTGGCGCCGTTCTAGTGCCGAGAATCGGAGAGCCTATGATACTGGGAGGTCCCGAGAGCGAGCCGTTCGCAAAGCTCGATAGCGCTATTACTGAAACGAGAAACTTCCCCGTATTCATGGTTCCCGATGAGGAATATCCCAACGCTACCATAATAGACTTCCCGCAGCTTTTCGCTGAGCTGAACTCGATGCTCGGGCAGATCAGGCGCGTGGGCCTGGTTGGCGGAAACAGGATGCCGTCTGAGTGCTACCGGCAGATCGTCGGCGGATTCAGCGGAGTCGAACTCATCGACATAACCGATGACTTCGTAGAAATGAGGTTCCAGAAGTCGCCTTGGGAGCTTGAGCAAATCAGGGCGGCATTCGAACTGGCCGACTTTGCTTACGATGCGATGAGACAAGCTGTTGCCCCGGGTGTTTCCGAGATACTAGTAGCGGCTGCCGGAGAATACGCGGCGCGAGGCAGGGGCGCCAGCGGGTTCGGATTCAGCGCGATTGTGGGAAGCGGCAAGCGCGCGAACGCGGTTGTCCCGACTGCCAGCTCCAAGAAACTTGAGGCCGGCGAGTTGGTGATGACAGGCCTTGCGCCGAAGGTCAAAGGCTACACCGGTGTGTTCGGGGATACGCTACCTGTCTCGGGGGAGTATACGGCGAGGCAACAGGAATGCATAAAGTATCTGAAGGAAGCTCTTTACCTCACTAAACAGCAGCTTGTACCGGGCAATGTCGGAAGAGATATAGATGCCCCCGCCAGGGAGCTCTTCACAAAACACGGGCTGTTGCAGTACCTGGTGTGTCCGTTTGCACACACCATCGGCCTTCATGAAGCCGAGTCTCCGTTCTTCGGGCCAAACAGCGACGACGTCCTGAAGCCGGGCATGGCTGTCTGCGTGGATGTGAGCTTCTTCGGCCACCCCGAGTTCAACGGAGCTAGAATAGAGACCGGCTATGAGATTACCGAGGATGGAGCCGTTCCGTTCAGTCCCAAGATGGAGGAAATCCTGCTGTCGCGGTAGTTGAGATGCAGGTTGGTTATCGGGCATGACCGCGCAACATTCGCCGTGAAACTAACTCAAGCTTTTTTCGCGCCTAACTCGTTTCTACGCGTGAGCGGCAGGGTATCAGTATAGCGATATGAACGAAAAGCTCGGCCTGCTCAGTGATGAACACAAAGAACTCTACACCCACGCGCTGGTTGCGCTGACCGATGCCGAGGTGGACTTTATGCTCGGCGGCGCGTTCGCGGTGTATTACTATACCAACTGGTGGCGCGATACGCATGATATCGACGTATATATAGTCCACGAGGACCTCGAACGCGCGGCCGAGGCGCTGGAAAAGGCGGGCTTTCACGACCTGGGAGAGCAGGCGAAAGGCGACCGTGAGTGGATATACCATGCGGGCAGGGAGTCGATGATAGTCGATTTGATATGGCGTCTCGCCAATCTCGCCAATTATGTGACGCGAGACTGGCTGGATCGCGCTCCCAAAGGCCGATTTCTCGGCGTCGACGTTAAGTTCCTTCCGCTGGAAGAGGTCGTCTGGATCAAGTCGTTTGTGATCAACCGGGACCGCTGCGACTGGCCGGACGTGATGCGGGTAATTAGGTCGCAGTGCCGCGGCATCGACTGGAACCGCCTTCTCGGGCTGCTCGCGGAGCACTGGCTCCTGCTTGCCGGCCTGATAGACGTCTTCGACTGGCAGCACCCGGAGTCGGTGGCTTGCGTGCCGAAGCACGTCCGGGAAGAACTCATTTTCCGGCGAAGAGACTACTGGGAGCACCCGCCGGAGGTCGATAGAGAACAGATCCTTGATCCATGGTTACACCAGAGGGCCGACAGATATGCAGTTTGGCGCGATGAATAATCCCATGGTCGATATCTTCGAGGAGATCTCGATGATGTCGGACCTTGGTTTCGAGTTTATCGATCTCACTCTTGAGCCGGAGCAGACTTATTCCGCTACGCTCGATACGGGGCGCGTCTCCAAGGCTCTGGCGGCGGCGAACCTCGGGATCGTGGGTCACACGGCGTGGTATCTGCCTGTCGCGTCGCCGTTTCCGGACCTCAGGGAACTGGCGATCAAGGAGCTGGAACGCTGCCTGAGAGTGTTCAAGGACCTCGGCGCCGATAAGATGAACCTCCACCCCTACATGCGGGTCCCGCTCCACGACGAAGAGTGGGTCATTGCCCAGAACATCGAGGGCCTGTCGCGGCTTGTGGACAGCGCGGACAAGATAGGAATGACCATAATGATGGAGAACATGCCCAACTTCAGCCGCGTGTCCCAGATCAAGCCGATACTCGAGGCGGTGCCGGGGGCGAAGTTCCTGTTGGACGCGGGCCACGCCAACCTCGACAGCCCCTACAACCACAGCGAGGAGCTTCTAGCCCACTTCGGTGAGCGCCTGGCTCACGTGCACGTCTCCGATAACCGAGGCGGTCACGATGATATGCACCTTCCGTTGGGGGTGGGCAATATCAAATGGCTGAAGATCGTGAAGGCTCTCAAGAACGTCGGCTACGACGGCACCATCACCGTCGAGGTCTTCGGCGATGACGACGACTACCTGGTCATGAGCAGAGAGAAGCTCAAGAAGCTGTGGGATAAGACCGAGGCGGGAGACTGAGTCGATTGCGGATTTGGGATTTTGGATTGAAGGGGTGCTACGCGGTGGCGTCGATGCTGTTCCCTATGCCCATGTCCTGCAGGAACTTCACGAGAGCAACGGACTGCGTATCCATCGCCTTGCTGAGCATCTGGACCTGGGCATCCAGTTGGGCCTTCGATGCCTGCGTCTGAACCGCGCATATGGGATATGCCGCGCTGTCACGTGAGATCGGTTCGATTATGGTAGGTCACCTGGGCTTGGGGGCGTTTGAAGGTATTGTTCCGTACTTTTGCCGGGGGTATGAGGCGCGATTCTACCACTTGTTCTCTGGAAAAGGATCCTCCGAGCCCCAACGCTCGATTGCCCGAGCTTGTAGAGAATGCCGACTTTCCCCAATCTTGTGTGCCGCCTCAACCACACTGGTGCATGCATCGTAGGGCAGGTGATTGCTGATAAAACTGGCCAGCGCAATGTAAGCAAGCCTGCACGCATAATCCATCGCAAACCAGGTTATCCTTACTGCCTGCTCTGAACAGTCTGGCCCGTTCATAGCGTAAATCGCGTGTTCATCGGCAAAGAATCCGACTTCCTGTTGCAGAAGCGGGTTAGCATGTTTTGCCCAGCACAGCTGACGGAACGTCCGGTAGTCACGGTCTACCTGCGCTTCAAAGTCGGGAGCCTTCAGGTTTTGTAGGCCCTTGCGCGTAAGTTCAAGCACGCTGTCAAACGAGTGGACGGGATCGGCGTGCTCTATCCATCTTCTCGCGGCATTCTCGTCATCGGCGATAGCCGCGACGGCGAATGATACCTCGTAAGCACAGGATACCAGAGAAGCTGCCTGCATTGCGTAGCCTCGCGATGCCAGCAGAGCAGCACAGCGCAGGTCGTTGCACAGTCGCACCATGAGGCTAGTCGCAGCGTGTCTCGCACGGCTGACTTTTCTTTCAGGAACTTCGGGAGCCTCCTGAACAGCCATTGCGATCACGTCGACGGAGTGCATGCAAGCAGATAGATGATCCTTGAGTTCTTCTCCCAGCGTTTCCGCTGCCTGTCTTTCAGCGTCGTGAAGTGACTCCATCTTATCGTCCACAGGATTGACACCTTTCAGTTGCCGAGCGTCCGAGGCGGCTATTGCACCCCAGGACGCGCCTCACGCAAGCGCCTCAGCCCACAACGATATTAACCAGCTTCCCCCTCACCACAATCACCTTCCGCACAGTCTTGCCTTCCAGATCGGCCTTGATGCGGTCGGAGGCGAGGACGACGGATTTCATCGTTTCCTCGTCGGCGTCGGCGGGGACGACCATCTTGTCGCGGACCTTGCCATTGATCTGGGCGACGATCTCGACCGAGTCTTCTTTCGCGACCTCCGGGTCGAAGGTCGGCCAGGCGGCGTCCAGCGTGAAGCCGGTCTTGCCAAGGGCTTCCCAGAGCTCGTCGGCGATGTGCGGGGTCATGGGGGATAGGAGCAGGACGAGACTTTCCACGGCTTCGCCCATGACAGCGGAGCCGCAATCAGGCCCCTGGGGCGGGGATTGCAAATCCCCGCCCAACACGCCGGGGGATTGGCTGAACGCGTACATCTCATTCACCAACTCCATCAGCATGGCGACGGCGGTGTTGAACCTGAAGTTCTCGATGTCCTCGGTGACCTTGCGGATCGTTTGGTGGGTCTTGCGGCGGAGGGACTTGGCCTTTTCATTCGATGCGGCCTCGGCGGCGACGGTCTCGCGCCAGTTCGGGTCGAAGCGGGAGGCCCAGTCGTTTACTATTCGCCACACGCGGCCCATGAATCGATACGCGCCGTTCATGCCGTCCTCGCTCCATTGGACGGCGTCCTCGAACGGGGCCACGAACAGCTCATAGGTGCGCAGGGCGTCCGCGCCGAACTTTTCCGCCATCGCGTCGGGGGTGACGACGTTGCGCTTGGACTTGCTCATCTTGACGAACTTCCAGATGATCTTTTCGGGGTCCATCGCGGCGGCTTCCTCGGGGAAGAGAGGGATCAGGTCCCTGTCCTGAGCCAAGTCGAAGGGGCGGTCGGCCTCGTCATCGCCCTCGGTTTCGACCGACTCCCCCGCCTCCATCGTGCGATGCGAAGTATTGGCCAACACCATACCCTGGTTCATCAGCTTGGCGAACGGCTCCACGAACGGGACCCACCCGGCGTCGTGCAGGACTTTGGTCCAGAACCGCGCATAGAGCAGGTGCATCACCGCATGTTCCGCGCCGCCGACATAGAGATCGACCGGCAGCCAGTAGGACGCGAGAGCCTTGTCGAACGGAGCGGTGTCCAAACGCGGGCTGACGAACCTCAGGAAATACCAGCTCGAGCACGCGAAGCCGCCCATCGTGTCGGTCTCGCGCTTGGCGGGGATGCCACACTTGGGGCACTTGACGTTCACAAACTCGGGAATGTTCGCCAGGGGCGATTCGCCGCTGCCGGAAGGGACGTAATTCTCCACATCGGGCAGCACCACCGGCAGGTCCTCATTGGGAACCGCGACCTCGCCGCAGAGCTCGCAGTGAATGATCGGGATCGGCGCGCCCCAATAGCGCTGGCGCGAGATCAGCCAGTCGCGGAGCTTGTAGTTCACGGTGAACTTGCCCCGGCCCGTGTCCTGGAGCCACTGGGTGACCTTCTTCTTGGCGACATCGCCCGGCACGCAGGTGAACTCGCCCGAGTTGATCATAGTGCCATACTCAGCGTGGAACAGCGCGTCGCGATAGAACGGCTCGTCCGCGAGGACTTCCATCAGCGTCCGCTTGCGGGCAAGTGAGGGCGCGCGCTTCATGATCTCTTGAAGTATCTCCGCCTCGGCCTCCAGCGAGTCGAACGCGATCACTCCTCGGTTGGCGAACACACACGCCCACACCGTGCCCACGACTTCGATCCACGCCTCGACGTTCTTCAGATATTTCCGCGCGATCTGGATATACTTGTCGGCCTGCGGGTCGCCGTGCATCGTCACGTAGTAGAAGCCTTCTCTGTATTCATAGCTGATCTTCGCGTGGTCGAGCGCATCGGCGAACCCAGGCTCAATGTATCCCTCGAACACCCGGCTCTTGGCGAGGCCGTCGGTGCGGTCGATCACAGGGATGATCGGGATGCCGAACTTCAGCGCGAACTCGAAGTCGCGTTCGTCGTGGGCGGGAACGGCCATAATCGCCCCAGTGCCGTAGCCCATCATCACATAGTCCGCTATCCAGATCGGAATCTTGCGATTATTGACGGGGTTGATGGCGTATGCGCCGGTGAAGACTCCCGTCTTCTCTTTCTCGGTGGACTGCCGCTCGATGGCACTCTCGCGCTGGGCCATCTTGCGATATGCCTCGACCTCCTCCCGGCGATCGGGCGAGGTGAGCTTATCGACCAGCGGATGCTCCGGCGCGAGCACCATGAACGTCGCGCCCCAGAGTGTGTCGGGCCTCGTGGTGTAGACGATGACCTCATCACCCTGCTCGCTCTCGAAGCGCACTTCCGCGCCCTCACTGCGGCCTATCCAGTTCTTCTGCATCAGCTTGATCGACTCGGGCCAGTCGATGGTGTCCAGGTCGTCGATCAGCCTGTCGGCGTATTCGGTGATCTTGAAAAACCACTGCGGGAGGTCTTTTTTCTCTATGAACGAATCGCACCTCCAGCATCGGCCGTCCTTGACTTCCTCGTTGGCGAGCACGGTCGCGCAGGAGGGACACCAGTTCGCCGGGGCGAGCGACCGATAGGCCAATCCGCGCTTATACAGCAGCAGGAATATCCATTGGGTCCACTTGTAATAGTCCGGCGAGCTCGAATTGACCTCCCGGGACCAGTCGTAGCCGATGCCGATCAGGTCCATCTGCCGTTTGTAGGTGGCGATGTACTCGGGGACGGTCTTCTTCGGGTGGCTCTGCTTCTTGATGGCCTCGTTCTCAGCGGGCAGGCCGAAGGCATCCCAGCCCATCGGATGCAGGACATTGAAGCCGTTCATCCGGCGGTAGCGGCAGGCGACATCGGTGGGTATATAGTTCCGGCAGTGGCCGACGGACAACCCCGCGCCACTGGGGTAAGGGAAGAAGTCGAGCCCGTAGAACTTGGGCTTGTCGGTCGTGTCCTCGGTCCTGAACAGATCGGCTTCCTTCCAGCGCCGCTGCCACTTCTTTTCGATATCCGCGAAGTCGTATTTGCGGTCGGCCATCTCTTGTGTATACCCCCGTACATAGAGAAACTAACGGAACCGCCCAATCGATTGGAGAGTTCCGTCAGATCGTGAACTTAGAGCGTGTATAAGATATGCGTCGGAAGGCTTTTCTCGCCGACGCTAACCTTCGGAGACAGGCAAGCTTCGGGGTGAAAAGCTTCCCGAAGCATCTTGGTATCGACATCTTGATTATAGGAGGGGGGAGAGGGGGAAGTCAAGAAATTCGGCTGAAGTGTGCGAAGTACGCGGGGAGGACGTAGTCCATGAGATGTTTCACACTTGCGCGTATAGTGTATAATATAGCGCTCGCCTGGAACTAGGCAGTCCGAAATGGCGTCCGATAATTAATATCGTGGAAGGGAGGCAATTGAGATGGCTCACAATTATACCGAGCTTATCGAGACTCCCGCAGCCTGCGAAGACACAACTGAATACGAAAACCGTATAGAGGAAAATGTCGAAATCGATCCCGAGGAAGAAGAGCAAGAGGATATTTACTCGAGCCAAACGAGGGTGGAGATCGAGCGCCGGTTCGCCGCTTATGAGCGGAACTATCGTGCTCGCAGGATAAGGGAGTTGACGCTGGCCCCTCTGAATAGAGGCCGGCACGGTAGGAAGTCCGCAAAAGTCGCGGCATAGCGACCGGCGGACGATGAGACTTGGGCGCTGGGCAGCATAACGTTGCCCGGCGCTTTATGTTATATATTTATTGCTTCGATTGCAGGCAGCCGAAGCAACAACCGTGGCTATTTTCAAGCGTAAGCAAGCAGAAGGTTTAGCCAGGCTGGTAATCCGGTAACATTGAGGATGAGATTGGGGGGTGCGGTATGCCTGTTCCCGAGAGCGAAGAAATCTTTACCACCTGGACGAGCGACCTGGACGACCGTGACATATCCCTGGTGTTTCTGTGCGGAGAGCTGGACGCATCGTCCGTGCCGGGATTCCTGGCTGATATGCAAAGGGTGATCAAGCAAGGTAAGCACACCGTTATGGATGTGCATCTTCTCGATTACGTCGACAGTACGGGCGTCGGCGCGATACTCTCGACCAGGAACGCCCTGCACGAGTCCGGAAGGCAAATGTGTCTGATCGGATGTCACGGGCTGCTTACTAAGATCCTCCAATTGACCCGCATCGACCGTGACCTGTGTTGTCTGGACAACCTCGAAGCAGCCACGGCGGAGATAAGGGCCGGCGCGGCTAGGAACAAAGGTCGGGGAACCACAGCTTGATCTCGACAGCTGCGGTTTCAAGCGAATCGGAGCCGTGGATCAGGTTCTCACCCACGCTGACGGTGTAGTCTCCCCTGATCGTGCCTGAAGCTGCCTCCTCGGGTTTGAGCGCGCCCATCATATTGCGCATCAGCTTTACCGCGTTCTCTCCCTCGACAACCATCGCCACCACGGGGCCGGAAGTCATAAACTCCACCAGCGGCGCGTAGAACGGCTTGCCCTTATGGACCGCATAATGCTCCTCGGCCAGTTCGCGGCTCGGCGTGAGCATTCGCATCGCGACTATATCGAAATTCCTCTTCTCGATCCGGCTGATGATCTCTCCGACCAGCTTGCGCCTGACGGCGTCGGGCTTGGCCATTATGAACGTTCTTTCCACTTCATACTCCTTGCTTGTGCTTGGGCAAGTGCGCCCAGAAGAATATACCAGAGATGGCAGGGAATAGGCAACAGGGAACAGAAGGGAAGGGAGGGATTAGAAATCCCCAGATTGCCCTGCCGTCCCGGATTTCAAATCCGGACGAACAGAGAAGGGGGCTGGGCGAACGGGTCTCTTCCCTTCTGTTCCCTATTCCCTATTCCCTGTTCCCTCCCTTCGGGTTTGACACCGCACCCTTATCGCGCTATTCTACAGGCAGATAGACGATAGGAAGGCTGTATTTGGCAATGCGATGTTTGAGGCTACATTCTCCACTCGATCTCAGGATGCACGAGGAGCCGGAGCCTCGGCCAGGGCCGGGAGAGGTTCAGATTCGGATCATGTCTGTCGGCGTGTGCGCGTCGGATGTGCACTGGTATCGTGATGGCAGGATCGGGAGCACGGTTATATCCGACCCGATTGTGCTGGGCCATGAAGCGTCGGGGGTGATTTCGGCGCTCGGCGAGGGCGTGCGGGGGCTGGCGGTCGGTGATCGGGTGGCGATCGAGCCTGCCAAGCCCTGTATGGAGTGCGAGTCCTGCAAGGCGGGGCACTACAATGTGTGCCCGGGCATCCCGTTCTTCGGCACGCCTCCGACCGACGGCTGCTTCCGGGATTACGTCACCTGGCCCGCTAGCCTTGCGCTGAGGATTCCCGATTCCGTCTCGTTCGACGACGCGGCCATGGTCGAGCCGCTGGCCGTGGGCGTGTATGCGGTCGAGTTGGCTGAACTGAAGCCGGAGGATACGGTGGTGGTCCTGGGCGCGGGGGCGATAGGACTCTCGACCGTGCAGGCGGCGAAAGTCGCGGGCGCAAGGCGAATAATCGTGAGCGAGCCGATTGCCGCCCGGCGGGAGCTTGCCATAAAACTCGGCGCGTGCGATGCGATTGACCCGTTGGCGTCGGACGCCGTTGAGGAAGTCAAAAGGCTGACCGGCGGCCGGGGCGCGGATGCCGTGTTCGAGTGCGCGGGCGACTCCGAAGCCGTGCTGCAATCCAGCCGAATGGCCAGAGTGCTTGGAAAGGTCATGATCATCGGCATCCCGGATGATGATACGTATCAGTTCGACGCATCGGCCTCCCGCCGCAAGCAGCTTACGGCTATCTTCGTGCGCCGAAGCAACCTGACAACTGAAAAGTCGATTGAGATGGTGGCTGAGGGGAAAGTGGACGTGAAGTCCTACGCGACGCATCACTTCTCGCTGGAAGATGCCGGTAAGGCGCTGGAGTTGGCGGCGACGAAGGGGGATGGGTTGGTGCGTGCGGTTGTGGTGGTTAGTGATTAGACAGATCCGTCAAGCGTGGGGCAACCATTGTCCACCCATTCACCAAAACACTCTCTGCGGTGAATTGGAGTACGGTCCAGTACTTTCTTGTATGCGGGCAGTATCTTGAGTTCGTGCGCCTTGTCAACGACGACCACGGGGCGCCTGCGTCCGCGAAGGCTAGTGGCAAGAAGACTCCCTGCGGCAGAGTCTGCGGGTGGGAGGCTATAACCCACTATTACGACTTCATCCGCCTTCTTAAAGGCTCGCGCGGCTTTTGCCCAGACGGCTGCCATGGTAGGGCTACTTATCGACTTAGCGAAGGAGGGCAAGAGAACGAGCTTCTCCCAACTATAGGATGGCACACAAACCGCATGGTGGGCTTCGATGATCCCGAGGTCAGACAGGAAACCGCGCTCCAGAGCAATGCCCTTGCGTGTTCCGTACCATCCATATGAACCGTGCAGCTTCAGAACCTTGACAGGAGAACGCGCTGGACAGGGACCACCAAAGAGGAGACCCGGACGGCGCACTTGCGCTATAAACCCGTAGCCGTCGATCGGCGACCACTTATATACCCTCGACAGGCATCGCTCTGCAACCGTATCGTAGTTGAAAGTCACGACCACATCGCCCGCAGATACGTGATCGGAAAAGAACCTGCGGTAAGATGAGTCGGTTGCGTTTAAGGCTGGGCTTTCTTCATCGTAGTGATGGCGTTTCCCGAAATAGTACCAGATCGCCTCCAGAAGCGTCTTCTTGTGACGGAGTTCTACGTCTCTGGGGCGCTCAGTAAACACATGAAGATCATGATCCTTCCGCGTGGCATCTGCTGAGTTGTCTCTCTCGGCCTGCCAAGCCTCTGTGTATAACTCTTGTTGTCTGGATTCTGCCGACATCGCTGCTAGGTCCAGATACGTCAGCAAGTACTCCGGGTTGCCGCAAGATGAAATCGTGCCTAATGGTCCATCGGCGGTCCTCAATTGCTCCAGCCAAGACTCAAACGCAGCCCATCTGCTCTTGCAGTCAAACTCAAACGAATCTGCGAAAGCGCACCCTGCTTCGGAGAGCAGTTGGTTTGCCAAAGGATAGCCCGCCTCTTTGGAAAAGCCAGCACCAAGAATGAAGACCCTCATCACACCCCTCGTTTACGCTCGTAGGGCGACGAACATCAGCTCGCCGCCCATTCATAGCTCACAATCCCTAATTCATAATCCGCTGGACTACTTCCCCATCTCCCGTATAATCGCATCCGCCACCTGGCTCGTCCCCACCGCCGTCGGGTCGTTGCGGTTGGGCTTCATGTCGTATGTCACGTCCTTGCCATCGGCGATGACTTTCGCGACGGCGCGCTCGAGCCTGTCGGCGGCGGCGTTTTCTTTCATATAACGAAGCATCAGCATGCCCGAAAGTATCATGGCGATTGGGTTGACCTTGTTCTGGCCGGTGTATTTCGGCGCGCTGCCGTGGGTCGGCTCGAAGAGGGCGATGCCGTCGCCCAGGTTCGCGCCGGGGGCCACGCCCAGGCCGCCGACCAGCCCCGCGCACAGGTCCGAGAGAATATCGCCGTAGAGGTTCGGCAGCGCGAGCACGTCGTATAGCTCAGGCTTCTGGACGAGCTGCATGCACATGTTATCGACCAGCCTCTCCTGGTAGACGATACCCGAAGCCTTGCCCGCGCAGTCGGCGAGAGTCTCGTCGCCCTTGGCCGGCTCAAGCTCGCTCCACTCGAACATCGCGCCGTAGGCTTTGGCGACATCGCGCGCGACCTTGTAGAACAGGCCGTCGGTGTATTTCATAATGTTCGCCTTGCAAACGGCCGTGACGCTCTTGCGGCCGTTGGCGATGGCGTAGTCGAACGCAAGCTTGATGATCCGTCGGGTGCCCGTAATCGAGATCGGCTTGATCGAGATGGCCGAATCCTCGCGGATCTTGCCGCCGCTCATCCTGATGATCTCGGCAACCTCCGGGCTGCCCAGGTCGAACTCGACGCCCGCGTATAGGTCCTCGGTGTTCTCACGAACAATCACCAGATCGACGTCGGAATACTTCGACCGAATGCCGGGGTAATACTTGCACGGCCTCAGGCAGCAGTATAGATCGAGTTCCTTTCGCATAGCCACGTTCACGCTGCGGAAGCCCTTGCCGATGGGGGTGGTGATGGGGCCTTTAAGGGCGATCTTGTTCCGTCTGATGCTTTCGAGGACTTCATCGGGGAGCGGCGTGCCGTATTTGTCCATCACGTCCACGCCCGCTTCTTTTACTTCCCAATCTATGTCAACGCCGGTCGCGTCGATAACCCGCCGGGTGGCCTCGGTGATCTCGGGGCCGGTGCCGTCGCCGGGGATAAGGGTAACTTTGTATGCCAACTGACAATCCTCCAAAATACTAGGGTGGCTAACAAACTGTACCACGAGGAGGGAGGGGGTGTCAATTAATTGCGGATTTCGGATTGCGGATTGAAGGGAGGGCGAGCCTTGTCCTGAGCAAGGTCGAAGGGCTCCCGCCGAGCCTTTGTTTCTTCGTAACTACAAGGCTCACCAGGAGGTTTGCCCTCCCTTCAACTCAGAACGTTCGATTAATCATATAATGCGCCCACGAAGTCAGCAACTCTTTATACCCCGAATCCGGCAGCACATCCAGCTCGGGCAGAGCCTTGTTGACATGCTCCAGGGCGAGGTCCGAGGTCTTCTGGACGCCGTCGAGATCGACCATCAGATCGGTTGCCTGCCGGACCTGATCGGGGCTGGCGTCGGGATTGCCGAGGATTGAGAAGAGAAAAGCGCGCTGCTCGGGCTTGGCGGCCTTAAGCGCGAAAAAGACTATGGTGGTCTTCTTGCCCTCGCGAACGTCGGAACCGACCGGCTTGCCGAGCTTTTCCTCCTTGCCCATCAGACCCAAAATATCATCTTGAAGCTGGAACGCCGTGCCGCAGCTTGAGGCGAAACGGGAGAGCGCGGCGACGTGGGGGTGGCTCGCGTCGGAGTTGTTGAGGCCGATCATCGCTCCGGCGCGAGCGGCGAACTCGTAGAGCACACCGGTCTTCATCCAGAGCATGTGAACGATGTCCTCGTGCGTGAGCTGCTCGATGGGCGTGCGGGCGTATTGCACATCCAGCGTCTCGCCCTCGATAAGGGTGTTCACTACATAGCTCTCAAGGTGGTAGATGATCTCCAGCACCACGCGGGCGTCCACACCGCCGTTGCGCGCACATTCGCAGAACAGGCTCACGGTCCAACCGTGCTGGGAGTCGCCGGTGAGTATCGCCAGGTCGCGGCCGTATTCCTTCGACTTCTCGTCCGAGTAGCCCAGCTTTTCACGGGCGAAGTTCTCACCCAGAACGTGGACCGTCGGCCCGCCGCGCCTCAGATCGTCGTTGTCGATTATGTCATCGTGTACAAGGGTCCAAGTGTGGAAAAGTTCGACCCCGCACGCCGCCGGCAGGGCGACATTCTCATCACCGCCGACAGCCCCGCAGGACCACATCAATACGGCGGGCCGCAGGCGTTTGCCGGGACGTTCGAGATATGCAAAGACCGCGTCCTCGAGGTCCTTCGGTTTGAACCAATCGCGGAACCGCGGCTGCTGAAAGTATTCGCTGACCTTGCCCTCGCGCGCGCGCAGGGATTCGAGAAGATCGAGAGCCATTATGCCTCCGTGGAAAATATCAGAAACTCTGCTGGTCGGTTGGAAACACACCATCGCGGACTTCATCGACATAGCGAGACAGCGCATCGGCTACCGTGCCGTGCAGGTCGGCGTAGGCCTTGGAATGTTTGTAGGACTTTGTGGACAGGCCGAGGATATCATTGATTATCTGAATCTGCCCGTCGCAATGCGGTCCGGCCCCTATGCCTATCGTGGGGATTCCTATGGCTCCGGTGATGCGTTCCGCGACGTTCGCCGGCATGAGTTCGAGAACAATGGCGAATGCACCGATCCCTTCGAGCTTCGCCGCAGCTTCCAGCAGCCTCTCGACCGCATCCTCCGTGCGTCCCTGCAGTTTGGACCCGCCCACCTGGTGGACGAACTGCGGAGTAAACCCGAGGTGACCCATCACCGGGATGCCGACATCGATCATTGCTTTTATCGATTCGGCAATATGTTCGGTGGCGCTTTCCACCTTCACTGCCTCCACGCCGGCCTGGATAAGGCGTCCAGCGTTGTAGACAGCATCGGTGGTTTTTACCCCATATGTCAGAAATGGCATGTCCGCGATGAGCAGAGCGCGGTCCAGCCCGCGCCGCACGGCCTTGACGTGGTGGACAATGTCGTCCAGCGTCACCATCAGGGTCTCCTCATAGCCCAAGACGTTGTTGCCGACCGAATCGCCGACCAGGACGAAATCGACCCCGGCAGCGTCGGCCAGACGCGCCATCGGCGCATCATAGGCCGTTATGCCGACGATCTTCCTGCCCTCGAGCTTAGCCTGCTGCAAACTCTGAGTTGTAACCCTGTTTGACATTGAACGAGCCTCCGGTGTCCGTGTTCATTATACGGCATCGACCACGCCAATTCCTTCAAGAACGCGGGCCTACATATGCTACAAATCTCGGGGGTGGTTCCCCATCTCGGATCGAGTTTCAAACCAGGAGTAACAGCAACACTGAGCGTTACAGACCTGCCGGAGCTTGACAGTGAGCTAAGCACAAGGTAGAATAATGCTTGAATTAGACTTCCAAACGCACATGGGGGCCCATCAGCCTGTGCCGTTCTACCTGACATTCGACGTTGGAACTACCGCGCTCAAGGTTGCTCTCGTGGATCAAAATGGTCGCGTAGCCGCCATACGAACTGTAGAGTATTCATTCCATTCGCGCAATGCAGGCTGGGCGGAATTGGAGCCGGAGACATATTGGCACGCCGTTATTGACGGCACGCGCTCAGTGCTTGAGCAGTCACGTTCGAACCCATCAGAGGTTTCCGCCATAGGGTTCAGCTCTCAAGGACAGACGTTTATCCCTATAAACAACTCAGGCCAGTGCCTGTCGGATGCTATCGTCTGGGTGGATAATCGCGCTCAGGCTATTGTTGATTCTTGGGAAGCGGACTGGCTGCCTCGCGATGATTATCGACGTATCAGCGGATATCCGCGGTTGCATGCGGAGCTTACTATATTCAAAATCGCGTGGCTGGCTCGAAACGCGCCGGAGGCACACAGTGCGTGGAAGTTTCTTTGCCTGCCGGATTATCTCGCTTATCGCCTGACCGGCGAGGTGGTTACTGATTGCACCACCGCCCAATTCACGGGACTCTTTAACTTGCATACGCGCGCGTGGGACTCCCGGCTATTGAGCGCCGCAAGGATAACCGCCGGGCAGATGCCCGAAGTACTTCCCCCGGGCAGCATCGCCGGTTATGTGCGGGCCGATGCCGCCGCGGAACTCGGCATCCCCAAAGGTGTGCCGGTCTGCGTTGGGGCGAACGACCAACTCGCTGGGGCAATCGGCGCGGGCAATGTGCACCCCGGAATCGTCAGCGAAACCACCGGCACCGCTCTGGCGCTGGTCACGACTACAGAGAAGTTGCTTGATGACCCAAGTTGGATTGCCGGACGCCATGCCACGGGTGCTTACTTTGCCATGCCATACGCCAACACATCGGCGATCGTGCTTAAGTGGTTCCGAGATATCTGCGCTCCGGAACAAGACTATGACAGCTTTCTGGCCGGAATCGAGTCGATCCCAATAGGCTGTGACGAGCTGACGGTCGTACCGCACTTCGCGGGAACAGGATCGCCGGCGTTTAACCCGGACGCTCGCGGTGTGTTCGCGGGTTTGACGCTGAGCCATACCCGCCTGCACCTGGCGAGGGGGATCATGGAATCGTGCGCTTGCATTCTTAAGGAGTGCCTTGATATTATCCTTGGCCACGGCTTGCATGTCGGGGTTGTGAGGTCACTCGGCGGGGCGGCGCGAAGTGACTTCTGGTTGCAGATCAAGGCGGACATGCTGGGCTTGCCGGTGGAGAGGCCTCTTTGTTCAGATGCCGCGTCACTGGGCGCGGCTATGCTCGCCGCCGCCGGTGTGGGTAACTTCGCGACTGTCGAGGAGGCATCCGAAGCCTGGTACAGGCCCGCGCGGGTTTTTGAACCCAATCCAGAACATTCCGCCGCGTATCACGAAGTATATTCGCGATATGGATCAGTGTATGACCTGCTGTATGGCGGATCCATAATCACAAAATAGATACTAATGGTGATAGACAATGTCCTTGATGTTCGGCGATCAATCATGGCCACAACTTAGTGAGCATATCAAAAAGCAGTCGTTGCTGATTTTGCCTGTCGGAACCACCGAGGAACACGGACCGCACCTGCCCGTGGATACCGATGCCCGCATCGCTGCCGCTTATGGCCACTCCCTGGCGCATGCTCTCGCACCCGATATGCCTGTGCTGCTTATGGATACGATTCGTTACGGCTATTCCATGAAGATCATGCGCCGGTGGCCCGGCACCATCGTCGTGCGTTCCCGGACATTCATGGACATGGTCTTCGACATCTGCCGTTCGGTGCTTGACATGGGCTTCCTCAAGCTGGTGATACTAGATTGTCATGGACATCACGGTGGGCCGCTTAACACGGTCTCCCGTGAACTTTGCGACGCTTGTGACAAGGCGATCTCAGTAATCAGCCCGGCGACGCTCTCGCGCAATGAGTTCAACGCCATTCGCAAGTCCCCACGGGGGGGCGCGATTCATGGCGGAGAGTGGGAAACCTCGCTGGTACTCCATATCAGCCCCGAAGTGGTTGATATGTCCCTGGCCACCAGCGACGATACTATGCGTTACAACTCGGAATTTGTAGCCGGGGATTCATTCCTGGGCAGCCAGCGCGTCAGTTGGTCCACTTGGTACCTGCAAGACAGCAAGACTGGCGTTTATGGCGACCCGACCCATGCCACGGCGGAGACCGGTCGAGCCATAATCGAGGCAGCCACCAATAACGGCGTTGAGTTTCTCAGGGAATTTTGGAGGAGACCCGATATTACAGCCTGAACGACCGTGGACCCAGGAATTTGGACAGTTTGTGGGTCTGAATTAAGCTATACTCAAAGTCGTTCTCCCTGTCGCGTTCAAGGTGCAAGAGGGGCCAAATACTGAGACTCCAACATTGACAGAGTCTCAAACTCGGTCCTTCCCCGCTACCAAGAATACTACCGCCACCACAGGTGGCGGAAATTTGGGGGGACGCACGTTTGACAACACACCCTGGAAACGCTATACTAATTTGTTGTGACTGTGGAACCTGGCGACTGAGGGAAGGGACCTGTTCGATCTCTTCCCTCAGTTGCTCGTTTCGGGAATGGTTTCGGCATTTCAATGCCGAAACACCGGGGTAGTGCGAGTTGTTCGAGAGCCTGTCTGAAAAACTGCAGAATGTATTTCAAAAGCTGCGGTCGAGGGGCGGCCTTACCGAGCAAGAGGTAAATGACGCGCTTCGTGAGGTCCGGCTTGTTTTGCTTGAGGCCGACGTCAACTACAAAGTCGTCAAGGACTTTGTGGCGAAGGTCAAGGAGCGGGCCATTGGCGAGGACATTCTCAAGGGTCTGAACCCGGCGCAGCAGGTTATCAAGATCGTCCACGAGGGGCTCTTGGGCCTCCTCGGCGGTGAGCAGGTAAAGCTCAAGATCGCCGAGAGGCCGCCAAATGTCACGATGGTCGCGGGCCTGCACGGCGCGGGCAAGACCACCAATATCGCGAAGCTCGCGAACATGCTCAAGAAGCAGGGCAAGAAGCCGCTGCTGGTGGCGGGGGACGTCTATCGCCCGGCGGCTATTAAGCAGTTGAGGACCCTGGGCGAGCAGATAAGTGTCGACGTGTTCGACATCGGCGACAAGCAGGACGCCGTGGCGGTGGCGAAGGCCGCGCTCAGCTATGCGAAGGCGAACGCTAACGACTATGTTCTGATAGACGTCGCGGGCCGGTTGCACATTGACGAAGAGATGATGGACGAGCTGAAGCGGCTCAGAAGCTCCATCGACGTGACCGAGGTCCTGCTGGTCGTGGATGCCATGACCGGCCAGGACGCCGTGAACCTCGCGCAGCAGTTTAATGAGGCGCTGGAGATCGACGGCGTCATAATGACCAAGATGGACAGCGATGCCCGCGGCGGCGCTGCGCTGTCGGTCAAGGCGGTCACCGGCAAGCCGATCAAGTTTATCGGGACGAGCGAGAAGATGGACGGGCTGGAGCCGTTCTATCCCGACAGGATGGCATCTCGAATCCTGGGAATGGGCGACGTGCTCAGCCTCGTTGAGAAGGCCCAGGGGGCGTTCAACGAAGAGCAGGCCCTTGAGATGGAGAAGAAGTTCAGGGAGAACCGATTCGACCTGAACGACTATCTCGCTCAGCTTCGCCAGATGCGCAAAATGGGTCCGCTAGATCAGATTTTGGGGATGATCCCCGGGCTGGGCAACGTCAAGGGTTTGAAGGACGCGAAGATCGACGACCGTGAGTTCAACCGCGTCGAGGCGATACTGTGCTCGATGACAAACGACGAGCGCGGTGATCCGTCGATCTTGAACGGCGGCAGGCGCAGGCGCATAGCCGCGGGAAGCGGCACCAGCGTGCAGGACGTGAATCGCCTGATAAAGCAGTTTGAAGAGATGAAGAAAATGCTCCGCGTGATGTCCGGCGCGGAGGGTGGCGGAAAGCGGCACAAGAAGATGCCGGACTTTCCATTTACGAGGTAGTCCGAGCTTCGGGGTAAAAAGCTTCCCGAAGCATCTTGTCGAGTGGAGGAACAGTAATTGGTTAAGATTAGACTCAGGCGTATGGGGGCCAAGAAGCGGCCGTTCTATAGGATCGTCGTCGCTGACAGCCGCACCGCTCGCGATGGGCGGTTCATAGAGAACATCGGCACATACGATCCGACCCTGGATCCGCCGGCGCTGAAGTTGGTCAAGGAACGTGCCGAGTATTGGCTCAGCAATGGCGCACAGCCGTCGGATACGGCGAGGGCTTTGTTGAAGATCGAAGGGCTTCTGGGCGGAGTGACGAAGAAGCCGGTCGAAGTCAAGACTAAGAAGACCAAGGCCGAGGCAGCCAAAGCAGCCAAGGCGGAGGCTGCGGCAGCGGCAGCCGCTCCTGCTCCGGCGCCCGAGGCGCCTGCTGAGGAAGCGCCGGTCGAAGAGGCCCCAGCGGCTGAAGCTCCGGCCGAAGAACCGGCAGCCGAGAGCGCTGAGTAAAGACTTGCCCGCTCAACCTCCACCTGACCCCTCCTTGGTAAGGAGGGGAGTGGTGTCGTCCTCTTTGGCGAGAGGGGAAGAGCGTGTGCACGGTGTTTCGGCATTTTAACGCCGAAACGGTATGGAGAACTGACTTGAAGAATCTGATCGAAATCCTGGTAAAGGCCCTTGTGGACAACCCGGACGCGGTGGAAGTGAGCGAGATGGACGAGGGATCGTCGATTACCTACGAGGTAACGGTGAATCCGGACGACCTCGGCAAGGTAATCGGTAAGCAGGGACGCGTGGCGAACGCGCTCCGCACGGTCGCGAAGGCCGCCGCGCTGAAAGATCACAAGAGCGTATACGTCAAGATATTGCCCTAGTGTTGGCGGATGTTTCGGTATTCATGAACATCGACTAACCATCGGAGGTATTGCCGCACAAGACAGGCACCGGGTTTGTCGCATCTGGTTACCAAGGGAAGTGTCGGGCTTTGCGCACGAAGCCGGAAACCTTGTCATCCTGAGGAGGAACGACGAAGGATCTGCTTTGAATCCTTCGTTGTAGTCCCTGCCTTCGGTGCAAAGCAGATTCTTCGCCTTCGGCTCAGAATGACAAGGTTACTACGTTCGCATGATGAATACAGCTTGATTTGTCAATGTTCATAAATGCCGAAACACCGTTGGAGAGTATGGCCCAGCGAGAGCAGGAAATTGTAATAGGTAGGGTGGTTGCGCCGTTCGGGTTGCGGGGTGAGGTCAAGGTGATAGTGCTCACCGACTTCCCCGAGCGGTTCGGCGCCGGTAATGAGATCACGATCAGGATCGACGACGATAAACGCCGGAAGGTCCGGATCGACGCGAGCCGGCCGAACAAGGGCGGTCTCACGATCAAGCTCAAAGGCATAGAGACTAGAAATGATGCCGAAGAGCTTAGGGATTCCGAGGTTGTGATAGATCAGTCGGAGTTGGCGGAACTTCCCAGCGACCGGTTCTACGTATTCGATATAATCGGGCTGAAGGTTGTGACCGACGACGGCCGCGAGTTGGGCGAGGTGGCCGATGTGCTGCAGGGCGGAGCGAACGATGTCTACGTCACGAGCACGGGGCTGTATATTCCGGCCATCAAGGACGTGGTCACGAAGATAGATATTAAGGCGGGGCTGATGGTCATACGGCCCATGCCTGGGCTGCTGCCGGACGAGTAGTACCCGTTCGTCCGGATTTGCAATCCGGGACGAAAGGGGCAATCCGGGGATCTGTGATCCCCTTGCACGAACGTAAGGTCACGGGATTACAAATCCCAAAATTGCCGGGGAGGGCCCAGATTGCAAATCTGGCCCAACGTAGACATTAAATGCGAATCGAGATACTTACTACGCTTCCGGAGATGGTCGAGGCGATGCTCGGAGAGAGCATACTCGGCAGGGCGCGGAAGAAAGGGATTCTCGAAGCGGAAGCGGTGAACCTCCGGGATTTCGCGGAGGACAGGCACCATACCACGGATGACGCGCCGTTCGGCGGCGGGCCGGGGATGGTGATGAAATGCGAGCCGGTGTTCAAGGCCGTGGAGGCGTTGACGGCTCGCAGGGCGGGCGCAAGGCCGAGGGTTATCCTGATGACGCCGCAGGGCCGGACATTCGACCAGCGGGTGGCCGAGGAACTGGCCCGAACTCATCATATCATCCTGGTGTGCGGGCGCTATGAGGGAGTCGACGAGCGCATTCGCGAGCACCTGGTGACCGACGAGATTTCGGTTGGCGACTATGTCCTGACGGGCGGGGAGCTGCCCGCGCTGGTGATAACGGACGCGGTCGCGAGGCTGATACCCGGCGTGCTCGGCGACGAGACCTCGCCGGAGACTGATTCGTTTTCAAGCGGACTCCTGGAGTATCCGCAGTATACACGGCCCGCTGATTTTCGGGGCCATACCGTGCCGGAGGTTCTGCTTTCGGGCAACCACGCGGAAATTGAAAAATGGCGGCGGAGGCAATCGCTGGGGCGGACGCTCAATCGGCGTCCGGACCTGCTGGAAACCGCAACTCTAACAGAAGAAGACAGACGCGTTTTGCGTAACCTGGGCGATGTCGGCCCAGAGGAGGATTGAAGTGCAGATCATTGACCAGATAGAATTTGAGCAACTGAGAACCGATACGCCCCAGTTCGGGCCCGGCGATACCGTGCGAGTCCATACTCGCGTTATCGAAGGCGGCAAGGAACGCATCCAGGTATTCGAGGGAGTGGTCATCGGCAAGAAAGACGGGGCGATGCGAGCCGCATTCACCGTGCGGAAGCTCTCCCACGGAATCGGTGTCGAGCGCACGTTTATGCTCCACTCACCGCGGATCGCCAGGATCGAAGTGACCCGCCGAGGTGCGGTGCGCAGAGCTAAGCTCTACTACCTGAGAGGAAAGATCGGCAAGGCCGCCAAGATCAAAGAGCGCCAAACCGCACGATGAGCATCACCGAACGGCTCGCCAACCTCAACACCTGGACCGTGATTATTACGGTCCTGGTGCTGTTTGCGCTCAGGTTCGCGCTGCTGAAGTTCAAAACGCCGACCGCGAAGTCGCTGGCTGAGATAGCCGAGTCGCTCGGGGTGGCGATGGCGCTGGTCTTCCTGCTCATCAGGCCGTTTCTCGTGCAGGCGTTCTTCATCCCGTCGGCTTCGATGCACCCGACACTGCTGGAGCACGACCATATACTGGTCAACAAACTCATCTATCGGCTTCGCGAGCCGAAGCTGGGAGATGTCGTCGTATTCAAGGCCCCACTGGGAGCGACGCCGGGCAAGACCAAGGAGCAGGATTTCATCAAGCGCGTGGTCGCGGTGCCGGGTGATACCGTGAGGATTACTCCGGGCTACGTGCTCGTCGATGGCGTTCAGTATGACCACAGGGTGTTAGGAAATCACCTGTCGAGCTTCTCCAGTTCCAATGAGGACCACGCCGTCAAACTGTTCAAGGACGAAGTACGGGTGGATGGCCAGGTTGTGACCAAGCCTGAAGTCGCGTCGGCTCTTGGCAGACCGAACGGCAAGGTCAAGATAGTTCCGGGCGTGGTGTACCTCAATGGCAAGGCTTTGAAGGAGCATTACATTGCCGAGGACCCGGACCAGCCCTACCCGATGTCCAATACGCCCATGGAGTGGATTGTGACCAGGAAAGACAGTGGCGAACGGGCCCAGTATGTCAAGATTCCCAAGGACAAGCTCCTTGTGATGGGCGATAATCGCAACGATTCCAATGACGCCAGGTTCTGGGGGCTCCTTGAGCGGAATCGGCTCCTTGGAAAAGCCATGTTCATATTCTGGCCCGTAACCCGAGTTAGACTTATTCATTGATTGCGGATTTGGGATTTCGGATTGAAGGGAGGGCCCGGATAACATATCCGGCCCAACACCGACAAAAATGGGCATAACTGAAAGGCTGGCTAACCTCAACACTGTGACCGTCATCATAACGGTGGTGGTCCTTCTCATCATCAGGTTCGTCCTGCTGCGGCTGGACCGACCCATGGCCAAGTCTATCGCCGAGATCGCCGAATCGCTGGCGGTGGCGATGGCGTTGGTGTTTCTGCTCATCAGGCCGTTCTTCGTGCAGGCGTTCTTCATCCCGTCGGAGTCGATGCTCCCGGGACTTCGGATAGACGACCACATCCTCGTAAACAAACTCATCTATCGCCTCCGTGAGCCGAAGTTGGGCGATGTCGTCGTATTCAAGGCCCCACCCGAAGCCACTCCGGATGTGGTGCGGCAGGTCGAGATGGAAGCCGATGAGCGCGGGCTTACCGGTTCTGAGAGGAAAGATTTCATCGCGCGCGAGGAAAAGGCCAGAGAAAAGGACTTCATCAAGCGCGTGATCGGGGTTCCGGGCGATATCGTGAGGATTACGCCGGGTTATGTGCTCATCAACGGCGTTCAGTATAGTCATGAGGAACTGGGGAGTCAGCTCTCCAGCTTCTCTGAAGCCAGCGACAATCACTCTGTCAAGCTGCTTAAGGACAAGATGCTGGTGAATGGGCAGATCGTGACCAAGGCGGAGGTCGCGTCCGCCGTGGGGCAGCCGAACGGCAAGGTCAAGATAGTGCCGGGCATTGTGTACCTCAATGGCAGGGCTTTGAAGGAGTCTTACACAGCCGAGGACCCGGACAAGCCATACCCTACGGACGACACGCCCGCAAACTGGATCGTGACCAAGAAAGAGGGCGGACGGGAAGTCAGATACGTCAAGATTCCCAAGGGTAAGCTGCTGGTAATGGGCGATAATCGCAATGAGTCGTTCGACGCCAGGTTCTGGGGCCTGCTGGACCGGGAGCGGGTTCTCGGCAAGGCCATGTTCATATTCTGGCCGGTGACCCGCGTGAGACTCGTTCACTGATTTTATATTGCATATTATATAGTGAGTATTGAAGGGAGGGGCTTTCCTTCCCCCAATACTCATTATAAAATATAAAATCAAACTTCTCTATGCCAGGAGCAAATGGATATGGACCCTTGGCACTATGAAAACCAGGCGCGCCTTGACGGTTACGGGGTCATCGTCGGTGTGGATGAGGCTGGCCGGGGGCCGCTGGCGGGGCCGGTGGTGGCGGCGGCGGTGGTTCTGCCTGACCCTTCGACAAGCTCAGGATTCGACTGGAGCGGCATTCGCGACTCCAAGAAGATGACCCCAGCCTCCCGCGAAAAGGCGTTCGAGCGAATCACTTCCCAGGCGGTGGCGGTGGGCGTAGGCATAGTAGACTCGGCGGTTATCGACGAGATCAATATACTGCGCGCGACGGACCGCGCGATGAGGACGGCGCTAGAGGATATGGGCGCCGTTTTTGACTTCATCCTGGTGGACGGAAAGCCGGTGCCGGACCTGCCCGCGCCGTCGCTTGCGATAGTCGCCGGAGATTCAAAGAGTATTTCGATCAGCGCGGCCTCCATTATCGCCAAGGTGACACGGGACCGGATCATGCTGAAGCTCGACGCCGAATACCCCGACTATGGCTTCGCGTCTCACAAGGGCTACGGCAGCAGGGAGCACCTTGTGGCGATCGAACGCTGTGGGCCGTGCCCGTGCCACCGCAAGTCATTCTCGCCTATCTCCGAAAGGATAGCCAATTGCCGACTCCCAGGGCTCGACTAGGCCGAAGCGCCGAAATAGCCGCCGCGGCGGAACTGGGCAGGCGGGGCTATCGCATCGTGACAAGCAATTATCGTTGCCGGCAGGGTGAGATCGACCTCATAGCCCGACACGGCGATTCGCTGGTATTTGTCGAGGTGCGCTGCAAACGGACCGACACCTACGGCACCCCCGCGGAGTCAATCACTCCCGCCAAACAGCGTAAGATCGTTCTGACCGCACAGCACTACCTGCACGCAAATGGCCTGGGCGACATCAACTGCCGGTTCGATGTGGTGGAGGTGTCGGT
>JAMCYN010000018.1 GCA_023474015.1 Armatimonadota bacterium | reverse complement strand
TCTCGCTTTCCTCTTATTACGGGACCGGCATCCCGTTATTGCAAAATACACGACACACATGCGACCTGGCGTCACGGTTCTGTAACCGATTGGGTAACCTAAGATTGTTAGAGGGCGGCGTAGGATACTCCCCCTCGGAGGTGATAGGAATGAGGATAAACAGGGCGGCTCTACTCGCCTATACCATAGCATCGATTGCCGCGCTCGTGGCGGGGTCGGCACAGGCGGCGCGCATCGATCTCGAGGTTGAATCGCTTCGCGGCCTCGACAGCCTCTACCTGATAGTCCAGTCGCCGGAAGAAGACCTGGCCGACGACGGACTCACCAAGGACATGCTCCGGTCCGATGTCCGGAAAAGAATCGAGAACGCGGGGATCAAGATAGTGTATGACACAGAAAACCTCGGAGATGACGGTGCAATCCTGCTTGTGGCCGTCAGTTTGGTCAGGAGCGACTCCGGGGTCTACGCGGCCAACATCGACGCGGAGTTGATACAAGTAACAACGCTCTCCCGAGACCCAAACGTTCTGGTCCCAGCGACCACCTGGACCAGCGGTATGATAGCTCTGCTTGACGAAAGCCACGTTTCGGAACTGCGCGCGAGGGTCGGTAAGCTGGTTGATGAATTCATCCAGGACTATCGATCGGCTAATCTGCCGATCTCAGGAAAGCCGAAAATCTCCTGAGTGCGGAGTTGGGAGTGCGGAGTGCGGAATGGGGAAGCGCCCTTCTTCACTCCGCATTCCGCACTCTACACTCCGCACTATTGTCAGAACTCCGGCGGCAGTTCCTTGATCTCGGCGTATGAGAACACCGGCCCATCGAGGCACACGAATTTGCTGCCGATATTGCACCGGCCGCACTTGCCTATGCCGCATTTCATCTTCATCTCGAGCGTGGTGTATATCTGCTCGGGCTTGAATCCAAGATTGTCCAACTCTATCAGGGCAAACTTGATCATAATCGGCGGCCCGCAGGTGATGGCGATGGTGTTCTCGGGCTTGGGAGCCAGTTCCTTGAGGTACCCTGGAACGTGGCCGACATGATCTTTCCAATCGTCATCGCCCTGGTCGACGGTCAGATAAAGTTTGCCCTTGGTGTTCCACTCGTCGAACTCATACTTGAAGCACAGGTCGCCGGGGGTGCGAGCGCCGTAGATAGTGGTGATCTCGCCGTAGTCCCCTTTCTTGTCAAGGCAGAAATTCAGCAGCGACCGCATCGGGGCCATGCCGATCCCGCCGCCAATAAACAGCAGCTTCTTCCCTTTCCAATCGTTGTAAGGAAATGCGTTCCCCAGCGGCGCTCGAATTCCGACGATGTCGCCCTCGGATAGCTCGTGCAGGGCCGTGGTCACCGATCCGAACCGCTTTACGGCGAACTCAATGTAGCCCTTGCGCGTCGGCGTCGAGGTGAGGCAGAACGTGGACTCACCCACCCCAAACACCGATACCTCCTGGAACTGCCCCGGCTCATAGTCGAAACTCTCCCGCAGGGCCTCGTCATTAAAGACCGCCCTGAAGGTCTTAGTATCCCACGTCTCGGTGATGATCTTCTCGACCGTCGCGAGTTTGGGTTCGTAGGGATTATTCATTGTTGAATTGCCTTTCGGCTCTGTATTGATCATTGTATTCACCACTTTGCGGGCCGGATTACCAAACCCGAAAACTAAGTCCGATAGGCTCGGCTCGGCTTCCCAGCCCGAATGTCGAATCTCAATACTGCCATCCACAGGATAGGAACGTTGAAACCGGCAAAACGAATGCGACTGAGCAGCCGCATTGTCACACTCATCAGTGCCGTAATCACCGTCGAAAGTCGGCTGGCTATAATATTCATAAGATGCCTCCCTTCTTCGGGCCGCGTGGCGGAAGCCTGCCCGGAAACCGGGCCCAACCTATTTTCTTTAGTGCCTTGGGAACTTGTTCCCGAAACCTCTTGCATTACAGGCCTTCTCGGGCTTTCGCCGACACGACCTCCACGAACTTCTTAGCTTCTTTCAGCCACTCTTCGATGGCGGCAAGCTCGAAACGCGCGAAATCGCCATAATCGCTTTCCTGCCTACTTTTGAACAGCACGCGATAGAACATGCCCAGTTCAGCGGGCAACCTTGCATCTTTCATCCAGTGCAAGTCAAAAAGCGACCTTACGCCGCTGTGCTTGGAAGACGTATAACCTTCAGTGTAAAGCAACGCCGATACTGCGTGGAAGCAGGCATAGTAGAGCCGGTTCACAGCCCCATTGAGGCGGCCACCGTTCGTCAGCATTTCCGCATCTTCGAGCGTCTCTTCCGCGCGCATCAGCCGGCGCTTCACATACTCCGCCTCTTCCGGCTTCATAGCGTCATTGCCTCTCTCTCGACATTACGATGGAATGGCGAGGCCGTCATTAGTGGTAGCCTCCACTGCTCCCACGTGGTGTATATTGTGCTGATAACAACCTCATGTTCAAGTTCCAAAGCATAGATCGCGCACTCAACCGCATCGTGTTCCTCACTCGTCAGAGAAACACTCGTCAGCACCAACACATCATAATCCGACTCCGGCTCACGCTCCCCCCGAGCGGCGCTGCCGTAGAGAAGGAGCGTGGCGTCGGGCAGGCGTTCGAGCACCGTCCGCTTCAGGTCTGCCATAAGCTGCTTGTCAACCGGGCTTATGTTGCTGGCCTCTTCAATACTTTTCAACTCTTAACTCTCCGGCGGAAGGGGGCCGATAAACAACTCACCCACAGCAAGAAACTGCTCGGCACGCCTAATTTGCAGCTCGGCAACCTCCGGCTCGACATACTGCCGAGGGCCATAGTCGGCCGCATGCCTCCAATCTTGAGCTTCAATGATCCAGGCATGCAACTCGCGCGGGACACGCTCAGTATTGGCAAAGTCCCGTCCGAACGCCGATATCACAGCGGCATGCTTCGAAAATGCCAGGCCCTCTGTGGCAAGAAACGCTTCGGTCACATAGAACATTGCGTAATACGCACGAGAAGCGGCGAAATCCGGGTAACCGGTTCCAAGCAACACCTTTGCTGCCGATATGCTCTCACTAGCTTTGAGCAACAAGTCGCGCTCATCCTGGGTCATAGGCGGATACCTTCTCTGCGAACGTTCCGCAGGAACGGTCCACTTCGCGTCCTGTAGCTCTGATCATCCATAAACGCGCAAGTTATCACAGTTTCGTGTCTGAGGCTGAGATCTGCCGTTACTCCATTGACATAGGGTATTTCTCGCGACAGTCTCACCTCACCCCTGAGCACCACCAATACATCGATATCCGACCCCTCGACGGCGTCGCCACGCGCCTGCGAGCCGTACAGGATGAGTTCGACCAGCCGCTCGCCGTAAAGCTCCGTCAGCCGAGTTTTTAACTCCGACAATATCTCCCTAAGCTGGTCGCTCACACTCTAGCCCTCCGTTCCGGCAGGCTCCTCGCGCTCCGTGGAACACGTCTTCGACAGCACTTCTCTTATATCCACGCTCACAGGGCACAACTCCACGCACCGCCCACAGCCCGTGCAGCCGACCACCCCGAACTGCTCATGCTGATATTTGAACTTATGAAGCAGCCTCTGACGCGAGCGCGGAAGCTGATTGTCGCGCGGGTTGTGACCGTGGCCCATCAGGGTGAAATCCTCGAACTGACAAGTGTCGCGGCATCGATAGCGCTCGGTGCACGTCCCCGAAACCGTGTCCTGAATGTCGAAGCAACTGCAACTCGGGCACATATAACTGCACATCCCGCAGGCGATGCACTTCTGCGCGATCTCGGCCCATGCGGGATCGTCCCAGGCGAGGTTCTCATACATAGCCTTGCCCGCGAACGGCAGCGGCTCGCACTTGGCGAAGAGGTCCCAGACTTGATTTCGAGCGATAGTCTCGGCCTCGGTCGGCTCGCTGAAGAAAGCGCCCTGACACATCTCATCACCCTTCGCGCTCTGGGTTTCGACATAATACTTGTCGCCGAGGTCGTACATGATCGCGTCGACGTTCTGCTTCCACGTCTCGACATCGTCCACTGAGTTGCAGAACCAGCTCCAACGCTTGCTGGCAGGCATCACAGCCACCAGCGTCAGGCTCTCGCGCCTCGCCGCGTAGTATGGGTCCTTGAACTTCTGGTCCAGGAACACGCGGTCCAGCACCTGAATCGCCTGCGCGTCCGGCAGCCATATGCCCATAATGACGCGCGGCTTCGACTCGGCCATCGGCGTCTCCACCGTGACGCCCGATCCCTTCTTGCTGTCGATCTTAAGCAGCACCTCGTAACGCGGCAGGAGATAGTCCTTGGGCGGCATCATCTGTTTGCTGCCGTCGATAACCGGCTCATCACCTTCCTTGAGTTCCCGAAACTCCGCCGGGGCGTCTTTCCGCTCCATCGGCGCAACGA
>JAMCYN010000076.1 GCA_023474015.1 Armatimonadota bacterium | reverse complement strand
TGGAGCAGTTCTTCCAATGACAACGCCGATAAACTACCCACATATAACCGACACGACGCTTCGCGATGGGTCGCACGCAATACACCATCGTTTCTCGAAACAACAAGTGCACGATATTGCGCAGGCGCTGGACGCCGCCGGAATTCCGGTTATGGAAGTGGCGCATGGAGACGGTCTGGGCGGGTCATCTCTGCAATCCGGCTTTGCCGCGACAGATGATGGAGACGTGATCGAGATCGCCCGGAGCGTGGCAAAGCAGGCAAAGATCACGGCGCTGCTGATCCCCGGCATAGGCACCAGCCGTGACCTGAGAGAGGCCGCGAAAAGAGGTGTGCAAATTGTCCGCATCGCCACCCATTGTACCGAGGCCAATATGTCCGAGCAGCATATCGGGCTGGCGAAAGAGCTGGGCCTGGACGCGGTCGGGTTCCTTATGATGACCCATATGCGCCCGCCGAAGTTCCTGGCCGAGCAGGCGACGCTGATGCAGTCATACGGCGCGGACAGCATCCTGCTCGCCGATTCCGCTGGGGCAATGCTGCCGCCGGATGTCGCCGCAAGGGTCAGCACGGTCAAGGAAGCCGTCTCGGTTCCTGTCGGTTTCCATGCGCATAACAACTTGGGAGCGGCTGTCGCAAACTCACTCGCGGCGCTCGGCGCGGGGGCAACAAGAATCGATGGATCGCTGCGAGGTTTTGGAGCGGGGGCAGGCAATACCCCCACGGAGCTTCTGGCGGCTGTAATCGACAAGATGGGTTTCAATTCGGGACTGGACGTCTTCAGACTGATGGACGCCGCAGAGTTTGTGGTCGCGCCGTTCATCCCGTTTCAGCCGATTCCTGACCGCGACGCAATTGCAATCGGCTATGCCGGGGTGTACTCGACATTCATGCTCCAGGCGAAGAAGATATCCAAGGAATTCGGCATAGATGCGCTTGATATTGTGGCTGAACTGGGCAAGCGCGGGGCCATAGTCGGCCAGGAAGACCTTGTTTTGGAAGTAGCGCATGAGTTGGCGGGAAACCGCAAGTAGCGATAGGCATATAGTCTTGGAGGATACAAAGATGAGCACGGAATCGACAGTGAAGGTGGCCATACTTGGCTCCGGTAACATCGGCAGCGACCTTATGTATAAGCTCTTGAAGCAGGATACACGCATGGAGCTTGCGCTGCTGGCAGGCGTTGACCCCAAATCAGAGGGTCTCTCGCGTGCACGTTCGCAAGGCATAGACACCAGCCACGACGGCATCGACTCGATACTGGAAGACCCCGACGTCAAGATCGTATTCGACGCGACCAGCGCGAAGGCACACAAGGTCCACGCTCCATTGCTTCGGGATGCCGGCAAGGTCGCGATTGATCTTACTCCGGCGGCGGTCGGGCCTTACGTGGTTCCGCCTGTCAACCTCGGCGAGCATCTGGATGCAATGAATGTCAACCTGATCACCTGCGGCGGGCAAGCGACAATTCCTCTGGTCTATGCCGTAAGTCGGGTGACTCCGGTAGAGTATGCTGAAATGGTCAGCACCGTTTCGAGTGTTTCGGCGGGTCCCGGTACACGCCAGAACATTGATGAGTTCACCGTGACAACCGCGCGGGGTCTTGAGGCTATAGGCGGAGCAAAACAAGGAAAGGCCATTATCATTCTTAACCCCGCCGAGCCGCCAATACTTATGCGCAACACCATATATGTCGTGCCGGAACAAGACGATGTGGATGAGAAAGCCATTTTCGAATCCGTGGAGAAGATGGTCGGCGAGGTTCAGGCTTACGTGCCGGGCTATCGACTGAAGAGTCCCCCGGTCGTGGATCGAAGGCCTACTCCATGGGGAACCAAGGCAGTGATTGTCATACTGCTGGAGGTTGAGGGAGCGGGAGATTTCTTGCCAACCTATGCGGGGAACCTGGACATCATGACCGCAGCGGCCCGCAGAACCGGAGATGTGTTCGCTCAACATATTCTCAATCAAGTGGAGGTACCGGTATGAAAGGCCCAAGACTGGTAGATACTACTCTTCGAGATGGTTCCCATGCGTTGCGTCATCAGTTTACGCGCGACCAGGTTCGGGAGATTGTCAAGGGTTTGGACGCGGGTGGCGTGCCGGTAATCGAAGTTGCCCACGGCGATGGCCTCGCGGGTTCATCCCTGCAATATGGCTTTTCAGGCACGCCCGAACTGGACCTTATCGAGGAAGCCAGAAGCGCGGCGACCAATGCCAAGATCGCGGCCCTGCTCCTGCCCGGAGTGGGGACCCGCAAGGAACTCAAGGAAGCCGTCTCGCGCGGCATTCAGATGATCCGTGTCGCAACCCAGTGCACCGAGGCTGATGTCAGCGAGCAGCACTTCAACATGGGAAAGGAAATGGGCCTGGAAACAGCCGGATTCCTGATGATGGCTCACATGCGCCCGCCTGAGGTTCTCGCCGAACAGGCTGTCTTGATGGAGTCTTACGGATGCGATTGCATATACGTCGTAGACTCGGCGGGCGCAATGCTGCCGCACGATGCCGCCGCGCGAGTAAGCGCGCTAAAGAAAGCTCTCATAAAGGGAAAGGTCGGCTATCATGCCCACAACAACCTCGGGCTTGGGGTCGGCAACACCCTTGCGGCGCTGGAAGCGGGAGCGGATTGGGTTGACGGCACTCTTCGCGGACTTGGCGCGGGTGCGGGGAACACGGCCACCGAACTGCTGGCCGCGGTCCTGGACAAGATGGGATGCAATCCCGGACTCGACGTGTTTCGCCTGATGGACGCCGCCGAGTTCGTGCTGGCGCCTATGATGCCGTTCCAACCGATACCGGACCGCGACGCAATTGCGATAGGCTATGCCGGTGTGTATTCCACATTCTTGCTTCACGCCAAGCGGCTTGGGGAGAAATACGAAGTTGATCCGCTCGATATCCTTGTGGAACTGGGCCGCCGAAAGACCATGGCCGGTCAGGAAGACATGATCCTGGACGTGGCACTCGATCTTTCGAGCAAGCAGACGGCTAAATCATAGAATTGAGGTTATTAGAAATGCACAGAAACAAACTATGGCGGGTAAGCCCGTGGAACTACTACGACGAGGTCACCGAGGACTTCACGTTCGCCGAGAACATTCTAATCCATGATGTCACCCTGCGGGACGGCGAGCAGGAGACCGGCGTGGTCTTTACCGCCGAGGATAAGATCGAGATCGCGAAGAAGCTCGCCGCGCTTGGCGTGCATCGCATCGAAGCCGGCATGCCAGCTGTATCGAAAGAGGATGAGTATGCAGTAAAGTCAATAGTCGACTTGAACCTCGGCCCCAAGGTATTCGCATTCACGCGATGTATGGTGGGCGATGTCGAACAGGCCAAGAAGGCCGGATGCGACGGCGTGGTGATGGAAATTGCCGCGAACCAGGAGTTCGTCGAGAAGGCCTACGGAAAGTCGTTCGATTGGGCGAAGAAAGCCGCGATTGATGCTACCAAGGTCGCCAAGGAGCTCGGTCTCTATACGGCATTCTTCACCATCGATGGCACACGCGCGGAGATCGATGCGCTTCTGGATATGGTCGACGAGGTCGCGACCAACGGCCACATGGACTCGTTCGTGCTGGCCGATACATTCGGATGCAGCACGCCGCATGCAGTCACCAAGATGATGAAACGAATCAAGGCCAGGTTCACGCAGCCCGTCGAGGCTCATTTCCACAATCACTTCGGACTCGGTACTGCTAATACTCTAGCGGCGCTTGCTGCGGGAGCCGACGTCGCGCACGTCACCGTCGCCGGGCTCGGCGAAGGCGCGGGAAACACTCCCATAGAAGATGTCGTTATGGGTCTCAAATGCCTTTATGGGACAGACTTGGGGCTGAAGACCGAACACTTCGTCGATACCGCTAAGCTCGTATGCTCGATAGCCACTGATCATTCGGTTCCCATCAACAAACCGTTCCTCGGTGAGCGCATATACCAGATGGAATCCGGCATCGGGGTAATGTTTGCGGCAAACTCCGCCAAGGCAGGCGACGCGGATATCATGTATCCGTTCAACCCGGCGCTGGTCGGTCAACCTCCTATGGATTTCATGATGGGCAAGAAGAGCGGCACCTACACGGTATACCTCTGGCTTGAGAGGATCGGACGAACGGCGAGCGAAGAACAGTGCCTGGCGATTCTCGCGAAGGTCAAGGAATCGGCGTTCGACTTGAAGCGACTGCTTACCGAAGATGAGTTCGTTCGGATCGTAAACAAGGTTGTTGGAAAGCCGAGTGGTTCAGTCGAGCGCGTAAATCCAATGCTCGATCAGGCCATGGCAAAGACCGGCAAGGCGTGGCTGGAGGGTCGATAATGTCCCATTCGTTCATCGATTTCCTGATCGAGAAAGCGAAAAGCATTCATGGACGGGTGGCC
>JAMCYN010000021.1 GCA_023474015.1 Armatimonadota bacterium | reverse complement strand
AGCCAGAAGTTGTTCTCGGCTACATCGCCACGCTGGTTCGTTGCACCCTCGAAAGCAGCAGAGGTCGGGGTGTTGAAGTCGAGCCTCCACATGTCTATCTTGTATTTGTCAATTATTCCGCAAAGCTGCGATTCCACCCACTTGGCGACTTCGGGCTTCGCGAGGTTCAATATCGGAAATGGTTTGTGCCACTCTATCCAATCGGGGTGCTCTTTTGCCACTTTAGAGGCGTCGCTCGCCTTCTCGATCTCGCCGTAGAGCCCGAAGAGCATGCCTTTCTTGTGGCAGTAGTCAATCACCGGCTCAAGGCCTCGAGGGAACCTCGTGGCTGAGGGCCACCAATCACCCTGGTTGTCCCACCAACCGGCATCCATAATGAAGAGTTCGACACCGATCGAGGCTGCAAGATCGATACTCTTGATTGTGTTCTCCTCAGTATAGCCACTTGCATCGCCGACCGTCTCCGCCATATAGCCTTGGCCCGCGCCAACCGAGTATTGAACCAGATAGGACCGTTCAGGCTTGCGAACCGGCAGCACGTAATGGCGCACGTGCTCGTGCATGGCCTGCACAGTATCATCCAGGCTGCCGGATACCACGCCCATATGGACTTCCGGGGTCGTGACCGTCTCACCTGGGGCTACAACTCGCAGGGCGGAGCTAGCCCACGGGCCGATCTTGAATTTCAGCGTGTGCGACCAATCGCGTTGTTCTCGGTCGAGCTCCATCCGCCAGTTCGCCGAGTAGCCCAGGCTTCCTATAGTGAACTCACCAGTGCCCTCGTTCTTGAGGATAAAGAACGGATCGTCAAAGCACTGCCCCCTGTCGCAGCCGAGGGTCGTGACGCCGGTCGGGAGCGGCTTCCAGTCGAACCAGCCTTCCCAACAGTGATCGACTTTCTTGAAGTAGCCCACGGAGAACGGCTGATCGAACCGTTTTGGCGGGTTCGCCTCACCCCAGAACACGGAGTTCGCCACAAGCATGCTCGACCACGGGTAGACCGAGGTCAGCGCGACTTGCTTGTCGGCTTTGTTGGTTATCTCGAGCCAGCGGGTGAGTATCGGGGTACTGTCGACCAACGTGTGGACTTTGACGCCGAGCGCGGGCGATGAGTTAGAAAGCTCCACAACGAAGTGCCGCGCGCCCCTGTCGTTTTTAGGCAGTTCCGATGCCGATATCATTTTCCAGCCATCTGATACGATATGACTGTCTACCCCGATCTCAAACGCGTTCTCGGCCCAGCGCTCGTAGGCGATATTGATGCGTCCGTCGCTTGCCCAAAAACGGCCGACCCAGCGGCCGTCAAGAAGCGATTCCAGATACACGGTCTTGCCCGAAGTGTAACGGACCTCGGGGTTCTGTTTCTTCGTTACGGTGATGTCGGTATAGTCCGCCGCATGTCCGATTGACAGTGCGGCAGCGAATAGGATGCACGAAGCACCGACAAAGCTGATCAGTTGTTTTGCGCGCATATCGACAGGTATCCTTTCCTCATTGTACAAGTGGCATGGGGAGGACTCCAGCCCCATCCATTCCCTTTCGTGCTTGCGCTATTTCGTGTTTTCGAGATGAAAAGGCTACTCCGCCTCGAACATCAGCAGTTCCGAGGAAGCCAATGTTTCGAGCCGGACCGGAATACCCTCTTGAATTAGCTGCATTCCGCTGACGACTGCCGTGCTGTGAATGCTATCAAACGTTACCCGGTAGTTTCTCCCAGGGTCCAGTCCTCTGGGCTTGAATATGTATTCGGGCGTGTTGCTCTTGCCGATGCGGATCAGAGTCGCCCAACCCTTTGACCGATCCGGCGCGGCGAACTCCATGGCAAACCAGCCACTCGACTCCACGCCTCCTTCCGACGACACCGGCGCATGGTGATAGACCTTGCACGTCGGCAGAATGGGCCGAATGAACTTCTTGTAGATATCTGAATAGCGCCGGAACTCCGCCAGCCGCACCGGGTTCATCTCAGCGACGCTTGGCCCGACTGCACCCGCGAAAAGCCATGGCGTGGAGAGAGTATACATCACTCTGAGATTAGTTTCCAGGTTCTCCGCATGGCCGGTCCCGGCGCCACCATCAGCGCCATGCGCGATGATAATGCATTCCGGCGGCAGCGACAACGTCTGTCCGCAGAAGTTCTGGGCTTCGTACGGCAGCCTCAGGCCGTCCGTAAGGTACTGCTCGTGGAAGCGCGAGGCCGTGCCGAGGTCGTTGCGACCTCCTCCGCACGCCGCCTGCTGCAGGATCAGATCTGGATACTTCGCGTGGATACGGTCGAACACTCCATAGAAGGCGTCGTAGTAGCGCCAGAAGTTGTTCTCCCGCACATCGCCGCGCTGGTTCGGCGCTCCTTCGAATGTGGAGCTTGTCGGTGTGTTAAAATCGAGCCTCCAAAGGTCCAGTTTGTTCTTCTCGATTATGTCGCAGAGTTGGGATTCCATCCAGTTTACACATTCTGGACGGGCCAGGTTCAATATCGGGAACGGCTTGTGCCACTCGAGCCAGTCCGGATGCTCCTTAGCAACCTTGGAAGCGCCGCTTGCCTTTTCGATCTCGCCATACAGGCCAAAGAGCATGCCCTTCTTGTGGCAGTAGTCGGCTATCGGAGCCAAGCCTCGAGGGAACCTCGTCGGCGAGGCCCACCAGTCCCCCTGGTTTTCCCACCAACCGGCATCCATGATGAACACTTCGACCCCAAGCGCGGCGGCCAGGTCTACGTTCTTGATCACACTTTCTTCGGTATAGCCGCTCGGATCGCCGAACCTCTCGGACATATAGCCCTGGTCGCCAGGCAAGGAGTATTGCACCAGGTATGATCTGTCAGGTTTGCGCACCGGCAGAACGTACTTCCGTACGTGCTCGTGCATAGCCTGAACCGTGGCGTCCAAGCTGCCCGATACGATTCCCATATGGACCGAGGGCGTCGCGACGGTCTCCCCTGAAGCCAAGGTTCGCAGGGCCGTGCTTGCCCACGGGCCGATCTTGTAGCGCAGCCTGTTCATGCCGTCGTTTTTGTAGTCGAGCACCATACGCCAGTTGGCGGAGTAGGCAAGGCTGCCGATCATGAACTCCCCGGTGCCTTCGTTCTTGAGGATGAAGAACGGATCATCATAGCACTGACCCCTGTCGCAGCCGAGGGTCGTGTTGCCTTCCGGGAGTGGCTTCCAGTCGAACCAGCCTTCCCAGCAGTGATCGACCTTCTTGAAGTACCCTACGGAGAACGCTTGATCGAAGCGTTTGGGCGGGTTCGGATCACCCCAGAACGTGGATGCCGAAACAATCATGCTCGACCACGGATAGACCGAAGTGAGCGCGATCTGCTTGCCCGATCTGTTCGTTATCTCAAGCCAACGTGTGAGTATCGGCGTCCCGTCCACAAGCGTATGGACCTTGACATCAAGTGCGGGTGATGCGTTCGACAGCTCAACCACGAAGTGCCGCGCGCCCTTATCGTTTTTAGGCAGTTCCAATGTCGAAACACACTTCCAACCGGTCGAAACTACCTGATTGTCCACTCCGATCTCGAAAGCATCCTCGGCCCAACGCTCATAGGCAATATTGACCCGTCCGTCGCTGGCCCAGAAACGGCCGACCCAGCGGCCATCGAGCAGCGATTCCAGATACACGGTCTTGTCCGAGGTGTAACGGACCTCCGGGTTGGTAGACTTGTAACCCTTGCTTTTCATCATAGACCAATACGCAGGACCGTCCTCACTGCACCAAGCCACCTGTCCGGGCTTAAACTCATCCACGAGAAAGCTTGAGTCGCGTCTGGCAAAGAGTTTCAGGTCCGGTCTCCCCGAGGCGTCGGTAACGACCTCTCCATACGCCCATGGACCTGATGGGTTTTTGTCATTGCTGAAATCGGACGCCAGGTCCCATTTGTCCTTACCGGCTGTGATAGTCAGGTCCAGCCCGGCGAAGTCGTTGCCATCTATCTGCACAAATACCTCGTCACCGGGCTTCACGGGTATACTTCGCAGCTTGACGCCGGCCATCTGAGAAAACTGAAGCGGTTTGAGAGAGTTGTAAGAGTCGCTTCGATCGGGTATACGGACGTGATCGATAAGCTTGTCGCCTTTCACCCAGAGCGACAGATAGGCTACATCGCTGATTCTGGGTTTCCAGACCCCGCCCGAAACGCTCACGACCGCGGCTTTGGGCGCGGTCCATCTAACACCCGTATGGGCATGCCCACCACAGCGGCCAACGGGCAAATCAATGCGCGCCAAATCACGTAAGGAGATATCGGTGTAACCCGAACCCCATGCCGCGGTGAATGCCGCACCCAACAACAGCCCGCAAACCATGATTGTCTGTCTCAATTGCTTCGCTTTAGACACTAGCGAAGCTTCGCCTCAAACCGACGAGTCGGCTCTGATGCTGGCGAAACGTCTGTATCTTTAAGTATAATTGTGCCATGCCAAACATTAACGAACTACTCGATAAGCATGTAACACTGGACGTTGAGTGCGTGGATCGCCTTTACCTCAACGGCTATATCGCCAATCTCCAGATGGGTG
>JAMCYN010000033.1 GCA_023474015.1 Armatimonadota bacterium | reverse complement strand
CCGTGGACTCCGGCGCGGCTGCGGACTGGGCAGGTCTATTCACGCAGGCCAACTTCTCGGACAAGCTCTGCGACGACTGCGGCTACTTCGATGAGAACGACAACCGCTGCGGCGTTACATCGGCGGAGGTCACGTTCGACACGTCGGCCTGCCGTTTCCTGCGACCTAAGAAGAAGGCAAGCTAGTGACAGTATCCCAGCCCATGATGTGCGCCATCGCGGATACGACCTGGCAGGCCAAAGCGATCCGCGAGGCGGCTGATAAGAGCCTGATGGCTCGCGATATGTACGTGAACCAAGTGGTGACCCAGCTTGAGCAGTCGCTCGTCTCAGCCCAGAAACAGGTTCACGCGGCCATGCTCGGCTTCAAAGACCTGGGATCACTGCCTGATAACAAGCTCGCCGCCAAGCAGGGGCTTGAGAAGCTGGATGGCGAGATCGGGGGAGTTCTTAAGTCGTTGGAGCGTGACCAGACACTGATGTTCAAGCGCTCCGGCAAGGCGGCGTTTCGCTCGGGGGTGTATCGCGGCATAGAAGAGTTCGCCACGGCCCAGATGCCCTTTTACAAAGAACTGACGCCCGACGGGATAGACAAGCTCACCACATCGGTGTTCACCCTTATCGACACCGACGCTCTCGATTTCATGGCCAACTACAACCTCGTGCTTGTTGGCGACGTGCATCGGGAGCTTGCCGACGGCATACGGAAGACCATCTTCTCCGGCGTCGCCACAGGCAAGAGCGCCAAAGACATTGTTCGCGAGATGGGACTCGTGATAGAGGACAAAGAAGCGTTCCGCCACGCCGGAAGCAAGGTGTTCTCCAAAGCGCAGTACCGGATGGAAGTGATAGCACGCACCGAGATCCTGCGCGCGCACAACCAGGGGCGAATCAAGTTCCACCAGCAGGTGGGGGTCACGAAGCTCGAATGGATGACCATGGAGGACGAGCGCACGTGCCCCGTCTGTGGTGGGCTTGATGGCAAGCAGTTCGACACCGACCACTTCCCGAACCAGCCCGCGCATCCCAACTGCCGCTGCACGAGTGTCGTCGCGTGGCCGCTCGTGATCTGCGGCGGTGAACTCGGGGCAACAGCCGCTGCGGGGCAGAGCGCATGCATACTACCACCCCAGGCAATACACCAGCAGGCAAAGCAGCAGGCCGAGGAAGAGAAGAAACTCAAGGGCGCATTCGAGTCTGGTCAGATCGCGGACCTGTCGGGGCTTACGGTGAAGCAGCTCCAGACTCTCGCCAAGGGAAATGGCATTGGAGTTGCCCGCACCAAGACCGACTTCATCAAGCTCCTCGACGCGGCAGAGCCGGGCATTGCCCATGCGGACCTCTCCGGCGCGGCGCTGCAGGCAAAGATCAAGCAATTCAATATCGCGGCGCTCCGCAGCAAAGACGATCTGGCGAAGCTCCTTGCCGAGAAGCAGGCCGCCATCAAGCAGGCAAAGGCCCTGGAAGAAGCCGCAAAGAATGTCGCGCCTCAGACCGATCTCTCGGGTCTTGCCGTGACTCAGCTCAAGGACATGGCCAAGCAGCACGGCGTGTCTCTGAACCTCACGAAGTCCGATGTCATCGAGATGTTGGACGCGCTTGAGCCGCACATAGACCATTACAACTACTCCGGCAAGACCCTGATCGCCGCCAAGCAGAAATTCGGGATTCCTCCGCTCAAGAACAAAGAGCAGCTCGTGAAAGCCCTGGAGAAAGCGGCGGGCAAGCAGATGGCGGATCAGGCCAAGCAGCAGGCTCTTGATGCGGCGAAGACCGAGGCGCTGAAAAAGGCTGAGCAGTCTCTCAAGGATGCCGCCGCGCAGATAGTGATGCCGTCCTCTCCCGCACAGTATTCGTCATTCCTGGACTCGGTGACGGTCGCTGAAGCGGAACTCGCGAAAGACTCTGGGCTGCCCGCTGCGATGCTGGAACAGCACGCCAAGGAAGTGGCGATGAAGAAGCTCACGTTCCAACAGCAGGTCGCGGCGATGAAGTCCGGGGAGCTGAAAGACCTCGCGAAGCAGACCAAGGTTGCGCACTGGCAGTGGGCCACGAAAGATGAACTGACAACACTGTTCAGCGAAACCGATCCTGGAAAGATCGCGGCAGCCAAAGCAGGCATCGAGGCAAAGCATGCCAAGTGGGCCGAGAAGCATCTGGGGAAGGCGGGCAAGGCGGCACAACCTGTGGCCAAGCCTGCAGCGCCGAAGACACAGCCTGTACCCATCACAGAGCCGGTCACAAGTGCGTCCCCGAACACATTCACCAAGAAAGGCTCGGAGTTTGACGCAGCCGATACCGCGTGGACAGAGCACGGCAAGCCTGATAAGTTCACGTATGAAGGCAAGGCCAAAGTCGGCGGCGCTCACGAAAAAGAGTTCTGGATTGACGAGAACGGCAACAAGTGGCTGTTCAAGCCGGTCGGCAAAGCATCGGATGACTTCATTGCCCACGGCGAGGAGGCCGCATACAAGTTGGGAAGGCTCATCGACCCTGACGCGGTGGAAGTCAGGACCATCCTCCTGAACGGTCGCACCGGCTCCATCCAGAAATGGCGCAATGATCTGGCGGCGAAGTATGACTTCTCCAGCTTTGATGTGGCCGATCTCACTGCAGATGAGATAGCGCAGGTCCAGCGGGAGCATGTCCTTGACTGGCTTATTTCCAACCACGACGGGCACTCCAAGCAGTTCCTCCGGGCAAAGAACGGCAAGGTCTATGGCATCGACAAGGGACAGCTATTCAAGTTCCTGGGCTCGGACAAGCTCTCCATCGACTATCACCCCAATGGAGTCTGCGGGGAACAGGAGCCTTTCTACAACACGCTCTTCCGCGCGGCGAAACAGGGCAAGGTGACGGTCGACGCATCGACCACTCTGCGCTACATTCACGAGGTGGAGCGCATATCCGACGATGATTACCTCGGACTGCTGCGGCCTTATGTCGAAGGCAAGTTCGGCGGCGATGAGGCCGGTAAGCGGGCGTTCTACGAACTGGCGCTGGCGCGAAAGCACAACCTGCGTCGGGACTTCGAAGGGTTCTATTCGGATGTCCTCGGAAAGGAGAAGTTCGCATTCGATGACGCGGCAGACATCCCGGCCAAAGGTAGAATCGGGAAAGCTGAAGAGAAGATCATCGAAGATGCTCAGCGTCTCGGCTGGCAGGGCAAGGCGCTCCCGATAGACGAGGACGACATAGAAGACCAGAGCGCACTTATCTTCACTGAGACAGCCAAGGGCCAACAGCGCACTGTCATCAAGCTCAAGGTCAGGCCGGAGGCGGAATCGAAGATACTGGCCAAGCTCCGCAAGGCCACAAAGCAGGTCAGCAAGGTCGGGGAGAGCCTGCCCGAGGACGACTTCGCCGCTGATATTCTCGATGCCGCGAAGAGCGTGAACCACCACGCGGGTGATGGCAAGTACAACCAGGCCAAGATAGACAAGGCCGCCGGACACATCAAGGCTCTGAGGCAGCTTGCGAAATCCGATGATCCCGACATCCGTGAGATGGCCGAGACCTACATCGACTGGGTGGACAAAGTCCAGCAGGCCGCGATTCAAGGTAAGTCCATACCTGAGCGATTCGAGGGTTATCTGAAGAAGGTCGTCACCAAGGCCAAGAAGGCAGACTCGGATTTCACGGTTCGTAAGACCAAGGTGCTTCTCGAAAAGCGCAGCATCAGCAAGGGTGACTTGTCTGTCGAAAGCGATGCCGCCGATCTGGGCGATGTGTTCGGCGGACGGCACATGCCAGATGGCGAGCAGTATGAGATAGACTTCGGTAATGGCGTCCGCGCGGTCTACCGCCCGTGGTCATCAAAGAACCTGTATGCGCATTCCGGGGAGTTCGAGATGGTTGTGCCCGACCGGCCGGACGCCAAGAGCCTGGACAGGGCGCTGGAGCAAATGGAAAAGATCGGGCTGAAGGCTAACGCGGCTACTCCCGAGGACGCGGAGATCCTCTATCTCCACAAGCAGGCATATCTGACAAATGCCGACAAGTCCCCGGAATACACGCAGCTTGTCTCGTCCCTTGACCAGCGCAATGCGTCCAAGACCGAGCGGGTGCAGAGCATGCGCGCGTTCTGGGAGAAGCGGCTCGGGGTTTCGGATATCACGAAGACCCCGGGGTATGACCCTGTCGGAGAGTATCAGCTCGGGTTCAAGGACCAGAAGATCGCGGGTGGCTATCGCCATCAGTACCGGTTCGACATTTCCGACGCGGGCATGGAGCGAGAGATGGCGGGCTACAGCCTTCACCACAGCCTGACGAACAGTTCAAGCATGAGCGGGTTCCTCGATGTGGCTCTTGAGAACAACGGCACGATGATAAGCACGGTCGAGAAGATGAGGGCCGGGGTGCAACCGCGCGGCATGTCGCCGGAGTCGGACATGCGAAGTGGCGGGGCATCGTATGTGTTCACGCGAATCAAGAAGTCCCCGCTCTCCGGCGCTACCGGCGAAAACGGGATCTACTTCAAGAAACGACTTCTGCGCCGCATGGATGCGATAAGCTACAATCACGACGCCTATGGCA
>JAMCYN010000106.1 GCA_023474015.1 Armatimonadota bacterium | reverse complement strand
ACCCCGCTGGGCGATCGACACGATGTCATGGTCGGACAGAGCAGCGTAGCGCGATTGTATAAGACTTCGCTCTTCCTGGAACTGGTCCTGCACGCTATTCACCTCGTCAATCCTCATGCACTATTTCAATGACAAGCTTTGAGAGCAATACAGCTGCGAGTCCGGCGCCCAGCGCCGCCGCAGCCGTGAGCGCAATAGGGACCTCGGCCACCGTCTTGTCGCCGAACTTGACCCTCAGCGCCTTAGGGCGGCCTTTTGAGGCCAGGCCCTGGATGTCTTCCAGCACGTCGATGACGGCGTCCAGCGCCTGCGCGGTCTTGTCACAACCGTATGCGGCTTGCTTGTTTACATCCTGTAGATCGCTCATAGGGCTGCCTTGCTCGTTCTCCACGCTTACCACCGCGGGAATTATATAACAATAGAACTGCGCTTTGCAAGACTTCAAGCTCAACTGGCAAAAAAATGTGTTGCGGGGTCATCAACCGAAGCATTTGGAAATTGACAAACGAGCGGGACATGTGTTACGATTATCCATAACGTAACACGACGACACATGGGGTTTTTGGAGGTAGCAGGGATGCGTTTGTTTTGTGGTTATCTGGCGTTGGGGATGCTTTTGGCGGGTAACCCGCCCGCCTGCGCGTGTTACAGCGGCCTGCTGATAATCCCCACGACGGATACCGTTACCCCGGGAGCGTTCTCGGTGGAATTGCAGACCGACGGGACGGTTCCCGGGCGGAGCGTAACCACCCGACTGCTGAACACGCAGTTCGGAGTAAGTGATCGCCTGGAAGCGGGATTGGACATCGATTTGAGCACGGAAGCGGACCAGAAGCTGCTGCCTAATTTTAAGTATCTGGTGTTCGGCAATAATGACGGGGAGCTATCGGGCGCGGTGGGTGTTTGCAGTATTCAGCCTACGGTAGGAAACGACCCCTACGTCGTGATTGGGCGCACGTGGGGCGCCTGCCGCCTCTTCAGTGGAGCGCTGCGCGCAAATGGAACCGGACGCTGGTTTGCCGGAGCCGATTACAAGCTGAACCGTCACCTCACCTTGATGGCGGATTTTACCAACGGCGGAGAGAACTACTCCTCATTCGGGTTCAACTACCAGTTCGACAAGCGCTTTGCCATAATGGCGGGCGCTGAGTTTCCAAACGTGAGCGGAGACACGTTGTTCACCATTCACTTCGTCTACGGCGACTCCTGCATGTGCTTCTCGAAAGGGGATCGATGAATTGCACATACCCGACGGTTATCTGAGCCCTCAGACCTACGTGCCCGCATACGGGGTGATGCTTCCGCTCTGGGCGGTGGCGTCGCGCAAGCTCAAGAAGACGCTCCGCTCGCGTCAGGTTCCGATGCTCGCGCTCGGTGCGGCGTTCAGCTTCGTCATCATGATGTTCAATATCCCCATCCCCGGCGGCACCACCGGCCACGCCGTGGGAGCGGTGTTGATCGCGATTCTGCTCGGTCCATGGGCGGCGATGATGGCGATTTCGCTCGCGCTGATCGTGCAGGCGATTATATTTGGCGATGGCGGCATAACGGCTATAGGCGCGAACTGCCTGAACATGGCGGTGGTGATGCCGTTTGTGGGGTGGGGTGTGTATCGAGTCATCGCCGGATCCACGCCTGCTGCTTCGACCAGACGGAGGCTGGCTGGGGCAATCGCGGGATATGTTGGTATCAACGCGGCGGCTTTGTCGACGGCGATTATGTTTGGGATACAGCCGATGATCGCGCGTGATGTTCACGGACATGCGCTCTATTCTCCGTTCGGGCTGAAGGTAGCGGTCGGAGCCATGGCGGCGGAGCATATTATCGTTTTCGGATTTGTGGAGGCTCTGGTAACGGGCCTGGTGGTCGCCTACATACAGCACACCGACCCATCGCTGCTTGTGGTCTCCAGCTCAGTGGCGCAGCGTGCTCCGAAGAGGTCATTAGCTGCAAGAGCGGCGATGGCCCTGGTGGTGATGGTCGTTCTGGCTCCTCTGGGGCTGTATCTGCCGGCGAAGCTGGGCGCGGGGTCGGCCTGGGGCGAATGGAGCGCACGAGAGATCAGGCAGATTGTGGGATATGTCCCACACCAGTTGCAGAAGCTCGGCTCGCTGTGGAATGCGCCTATGCCTGACTATGCGATGAAAGGGCAGGAGTCGGCGCCGCTCGGGGCGCTGAGCCTGAGTTACATTTTGTCGGCCATTGTCGGGGTTGCCGTGATCGTGCTCGCGGTTTTCGCTCTGCGCAAGCTGTTCGCCGGAAAGGAGAAAGATGACCTCGCTCCCCGAGTGGATGCGCCCTCAAAGCGCGGCTGAGAACTGGAATAGGCTCCCCGATGGGATTAACGTCGCGGGGCGACGCAAACGCCGGAGCGTCGCGCGTCGTACCGCGGGCGCATTCGCTCGATTTGTCGCTGAGACTTTGGGAGATGACACGACGGCCTCCAGGCAAGGTTTGCTTCAGGGCGTCGACCCGCGATTCAAGGTCATCGGGCTCGTGGGGCTGCTCGTGGTCGTCACTCTCGTGCACAGCTTCACGGCGCTTGTGATCGGTTATGCGGTGTGCGTCGGGCTGGCCGTGCTGTCCGGGGTCTCGGCAAGGCGGTTTGCGCGGGTGTGGCTCGTGGTCCCGCTATTCTCGGCGGCGCTGATGCTGCCTGCGACTCTGAGCGTGGTCACCCAGGGCTCACCCGTATGGACGATATGGCGGTCTTCAAGCGGGCACGACGCATTGGCGGTAACGGATGCGGGGCTGATCGTCGCGGGTCGATTCGTTCTCAGAACCGGGGTTTGCGTATCGCTCGCTCTTCTGTTGTCGTGTACGACCTCCAGGCCGCGCCTGTTCCACGGCCTTCGGGCGCTGGGTGTGCCGAGGATATTCATAATGCTGCTTTCGATGATGGAGCGGTATCTCGGCGTGCTGGTGCGGTCCGCCGAAGAGATTCACCTGGCGAAGATCAGCAGGTCCGTGGTCCAGGGCGACCTCGGGAAGGAGCAGGCATGGGTGGCCGCCGGGATCGGCTCGCTGTTTCGCCGGACTTACAAGTTGAGTCAAACTGTGTATATGGCGATGATCTCACGGGGTTATACAGGCGAGGTGCGCTTGCTGGACCCCCCGCGCGCTCGGTCAAGGGATTGGATGTTTCTTGTGGCGTGCGTGTTGGCGGGTGCGTGCCTATGGGCGGTCGGTGCGTGATGCCGTGTCGGCTTTCGCACAAACGTATAAGCCTTGTCATGCTGAGGAGGCACGACGAAGCATCCGCTTTGAACACTTTTCGATAGCCCATGCCTTTGGTGCAAAGCAGTTTCTTCGCCTGCGGCTCAGAATGACAGGACTTATGGCTTCGTGTGAAGGACAGACGCAGTGGTGAAATTCAATTCCCTTCTGAACGGATAGAGCATGAGTAATAGTTTGTATAACATTAGCGGGATGTACTTTAACTATCCCGGCGAGACCCCATGCCTGGTGGATGTCTCTCTCGACGTCGAGCCCGGGGAGCGGGTCGCCATTCTCGGTGCGAACGGCAGCGGAAAGTCAACGCTTCTGCACCTGCTAGATGGCCTCTACTTCCCGACCTCCGGCACGATCAGGGCAATGGGTCAGTTACTGACCGAGGAGTCAGTTGAAACCGCGCCGTTCGGGCCTCGGTTCCGAAAGGAAGTCGGTTTTCTGTTCCAGAACTCGGACGCGCAGCTTTTCTGCTCCACGGTTGAGGAGGAACTGGCGTTCGCGCCACTTCAGATCGAGGGGTGGTCACGCGACGAGATAATGCGGCGCATCGACGACACGCTGGCCCTTCTCGAAATCCAACACCTGCGCGGCAAAACACCTCAGAACCTGAGCGCCGGTCAGAAGAAGATGGTGGCGCTTGCGTCGGTGCTGGTGATAGGGCCGTCGGTTCTGCTGCTGGATGAGCCTACTACCGGCCTCGACCCCCGCAGTCAGTCGATGCTCCTGGAAATCCTCGACCACCTGCACGACGCCGGGCTGACGCTCATCACGGCCACGCACGACCTCGCGCTTCTTCCGCACCTCGCCGATAGGGCGCTCGTGCTGAACGAGGAGCATCGGCTTGTCGCCGACGGGCCGGTTAACGACATAGTCTCCGACATCGACCTCCTCCTGAACGTAAACCTCATCCACGCCCACACCCATCACCACGGGGAACTCGCCCACGCCCACCCGCACTACCACATCGTCGCTCACGAGCACAAGCACGAGGCAGGGAATAGGGAATAGGGAACAGAAGGGACGTTGTGGGTTTCGGGTTGGCGGGTTACGCGTTGAATGGAGATGCCTCCCCAACCCGAAACCCGCAACTCGCAAACTCGTGACTCCTCTTCCCGCCAGTCTAGCAGGAACTACGGCTGTCAATCGCCAATACTTCCGGGGGACTACTATGTGGATATTCATTACGATTGTCGGGCTGATACTGGTCTACCTGGTCTGGACGTATAATTCGTTTGCCTCGTTGCGAAACCGCGCGCGCAACGCCTGGGCGGATATCGATGTCGAACTGAAGCGGCGGCATGACCTGATCCCGAACCTGGTCGCGACGGTCCAGGGCTACGCGGCGCACGAGAAGAGTGTCTTTGAGGATGTCGCCAGGCTCAGGTCGCAGGCGATGCAGGTCCGGAGCACGCAAGAGAAAGAGGGGACCGAGGCCCAGCTTACGGGGGCGATAAAGTCGCTTTTCGCAGTCGCTGAGAGCTACCCTGATCTCAAGGCGGACAAGAACTTCCGTGACCTCCAGACCCAGCTTGCCGAGGTAGAGGACCACATCCAATATGCCCGCCGCTACTACAACGCCGTGGTTCGAGACATGAACACTAAGAGCGAACTATTCCCGTCCGGCCTGATAGGAACCTGGTTCGGCTTCGGCCGCCTGCCCTACTTCCAGGTCGCGGACGATGACCGGGAAGCGGCCGGAGTGAAGTTTGGAGTGGAGAATCAATGAGATTGTTGTCAATAAGATGCTCTCGGTTTTCTAATGCAGAATGCAGAATGCAGAATGCAAAATGGCCTCGTGCACGGGCTCCCTTCATTCTGCATTCTGCATTCATCATTCTGCATTTGCTCCTTCTTATCTGTTGCCATTCTCCTTCCTTCGCCTGGACCATCGACTCCTACCAGACGCTAATGCAGGTCCAGCCGGATAGCAGTGTGGTCGTCACCGAGACCATCGTCGCCGACTTCTCCGCCGACCCGCACCACGGCATCTGGCGCAAGATTCCGCTCTCGGGCAACGATAAATACGGCAACCATTACCGACTCCGCGAAGAAGTAATCGGGGTCACGGACGAAAAAGGCAATCCGCTCCAGGCGAAGATCACCGCGAGCGACGGCCGGATTCACTTCAAGGTCGGCGATCCGAATAATTACGTAAATGACCGCCGCACCTATGTGATGAAATACAAGCTCCTCCGCGCGATTCATCTCTTCTCCGAGCAAGACGAGCTGTATTGGAACCCGGTCGGGCCGGAGTGGGCTGTGCCGGTCAATAACGCCTCGTGCATCGTCGAGTTGCCTGCGGATGTCCCTCCCGGCAAGCTCAATACGACCAGTTACACGGGTGTATACGGCTCCACCACCACCGACGCCCAGAGCGACACCCCCGACAACCGCACCGCCCGGTTCTGGATGACTCGACCGCTGAGCCCCGGCGAAGCGATGACGATTGTGGTCGGCTGGCCCAAGGGGATCGTCAATCGGCCCACCTTTATGCAGGAGGCGATGTGGTTCATCTCCGATAACGGCTACTTCTTCCTGCCGCCGATTTTTCTGTTGGGCCTGGTCTTGCTGTGGTTCAAGCTCGGAATGGACCCGGACACCGGCCGCTCCGAGATGGTCGCGTTCGACCCGCCGGATAACATGCGCCCGGCGGAGATGGGCACGCTGACCGACGAGCGAGCCGATATGCGCGACATCACGGCTACGATCATCGACCTGGCCGTCCGTGGCTACATAAACATCAAGGCGGGCACGGAGAAGGGGTTTCTCTTCTCAAAGACCGATTACACCCTCACGCTCAATCGGCCGTATGCGGAGACCAAGGCTGATGAGCAACTCAGCGATTTCGAGAGGACACTGATCACCGCGCTGTTTGGAGGCATGGACTTCTGCGTGATGTCGATGCTCAAGAACAAATTCTACACCCACGTGCCAGTGCTGCAAAAGCAGCTTTACAATGCAATTGTGAAGCGCGGCTACTTCACTCACAGGCCGGACGAAGTCCGAAAGAGCTACCAGGGCGCCGGCATTGCGATATTGGCGGTCGGCGTCATCGGCGGGATAATGCTGATGGCCGCCGACATCCCGACGGCCTTCGCGATTCCAGCCGGGTGGGGGTTCGCGCTCGGCGTTTGCGGGCTTATGCTCGCGATTGCATCACGCTCCATGCCCAGAAAGACGGCGAAAGGCAAGAACGCACTCCTCGGCGTGCGCGGTTTTGAAGAATACCTTTCCAGGGCCGAGAAAGAAGAAATACAGCATCAGGAGAGAAACGACTACTTCGAGAAGTTCCTCCCCTACGCCATCGCGCTCGGCATCGCCGACAAATGGGCGCGCGCCTTCGAGGGCATCCAGACCCAGCCCCCGAACTGGTATACCGACTACGACGGCGGCCCGTTCCGTCCGACTATCTTCGCCCACGACTTGAGCTATGCCACATCGAGTTGGGGCAGCGACATGGTCTCCCAGCCCCGCTCCAGCGGCAGCGGTGGCTCCGGCTTCTTCAGCGGCGGCAGCGGTTTCTCCGGTGGCTCCTCCGGCGGTGGTGGCGGCGGTGGCGGCGGCGGGTCCTGGTGAGCGTGTCGTTTACGAATCGCTGAGACGCTGAATCAAATTGAATCGCTGAATGCCGCGTTTCAGCGTCTCATCGGTTTCAGCGATTCAGCGGTTCGCAAACGGCCGCGATGAGAGAGGTATGGTTATTGGACAAGCTGGTGCTTGAGAATATTGGTCGAGTAATATCGGAGCTTCCCGGCGGAAGCAATGTCTCGCTATTGGGCGCGGATGAGGTCGCGGCTCGGGCGGAGCAGTTCGGCACGCTCACGAAGCTCGGCAACTATAATTACGCCTCCACGGTGAAGACCCTGAGCACGGCCCTGACTGTCTACCTCGGCAGCGAAAAGGTCGAGACCGGGGCCTACACTCAGAAGAAGCGCGACATACGAAAGGGCGCGCCGGGGACTGTGCGGGCGGTCAACGAGTACATCCAGCGCGCCCCGATGGTCCGGCTCGAATGCGCAATGGGCGAGTCCGGCGACTTCACGCCCCGCTGCACACTGTTCCTCTCGACCTACCGCAAAGACAGCGTAAGGCTCGCGCACATGGTCGCGCGGACGCTGCTCCCGCCCGACGGCGCGAGCGCGCCCGATCTCACGGTCATCTTCGTCCCCGAGTGGCCCGAGAAGGAGCGCCAGGTGCTGGTCTTTCCCGAGATCGGGGTTACCTATGTCCTCGGGACGGACTATTTCGGCGAGGCCAAGAACGCATTCCTGCGAATGGCCATGTGGAGCGCGAAACAGCAGGGTATGCTCGGCCTCCATGCCGGAACCAAGATTCTGCGCGCCCGAACCCCCGATGGCCGCCTGCGCAAGCTCGGAATGGTTATGTTCGGGATCGCCGCCACCGGCAAGACCACCCACGCCTGCCACGACCACGGCCTCGACGGCCCCGGCGAGGGGGTGGAGGTGGTTCAGGATGACGTGGTCTTCTGGCGGCCCGACGGCTCCGCTCTCGGCAGCGAGCGCGGGTTCTACGTCAAGACCGAGGGCCTCAGCCCCGAACTCCAGCCGCTCCTGTATGACGCCGCGCTCCGGCCCAGCGCCATTTTGGAGAACGTGATGGTGGATCACGAGGGCAACGTCGACTTCGAGGACCGCACCCTCACCGCGAACGGCCACTGCATCGTCCAGCGCGCCGACCTCGGCAAATGCCTCAGCGAGAGCATCAACCTGCCGCCGGTCGGGGAACTGGACGGTCTCATAATGGCATTCATGACTCGGAGCTACACGGTCGTGCCGGTCGCGAGTAAATTGACGCCCCAGCAGGCGGCTGTCGCGTTCATGCTCAGCGAGTCCATCGACGCCGCCGGAAGCGATCAGCAGACGCCGGGCACTCCCACGCGGGGCATCAGCGCCAGCCCGTTTGTCATCGGCGAGGCCTCCGAGGACTGCAACAGGTTCCACGAACTCCTCAAGGCCCACGGCGACCGCATCGAATGTTATATGCTCAACACCGGCGGCGTGGGTGAGGTAGTCGAGCACGACCTGGACGGCGCCCGGCGCGTGGTTCGGAAAGTCACGCGCGTGCGGATTCCGGAGATGGCGTCGATCATTCGCGGCATTGCCAGGGGCACCATACGCTGGCGCGAGGACCCGAACTGGATGGTCGAGACTCCCGATTACGTTGAAGACCTCGATATTGCCAGGTTCGATCTGGACAAGCACTACGATCAGGACAAGATCGACGCGACCGTCGCGGCAATTCGGCTGGAGCGCGCCGAATACGCCGAGCAGATCAAAGGTTTGAACACGGCGATCAGACGTGCGGCGGAGTTCTGAGGACTTCCGTCCATAGCATTCGGCATTTCGGGAACTCTAGCTGCCTCTCACTTGTCGACGTAATACTCGGGATGTTCCTGGAACTCCTTAGTCAATTTCTGCTGCAGGGTTGGTTCGGATTTCGCAGACGGTGATGGATCATAAGCTCCTGCACGACCCCCGCATCCCCCAATCACCGGCAGTACAAGCAGCCACAATAGTTTTCGCATATTACCCCCCGACGGTCATGTTAAGGGTAAATTGCTGAGCTTGTCAACTAGATTGAACTGGCAGAATTGGTGTAGAATGATGCTGATACTATAATCTTGCGCTTGGGGGACTGTCTGATGCCGAGAATCGATACCTACGAACTGAGCAACGGCTGTTCATTCTCTATTGCCCCGGGCTGGGGCTGCAATATGTTTTCGTGGAAGGTGGATGGGGTTGAGATGATGTACTATCCTCCCGACCACCCGGAAAAGGCGTTCAAGATAACGGGAGGGGGCACGCCGACGCTGATGCCGGCGGTGGGCCGGACCTGGGACCAGTCCTCCGGGGAGCCGGTGCTGGGCATCTACTCGATCCACGGCAGCGATAAGATTTACTATATGCCTCCTCACGGGATACTGTTCCTCTGCAAGTTCTCCAAGATCGATGAGAGCCGAGAGCCGAATCGGGCGAGCGTGACCTATGAGTTGACCGTGCCGGAGGAGGTGCGGGACAGGAACTATCCGTTCGACCTCGGATTTATTCAGCGCTTCACATTGACCCCGGAGTATGCCGAGGTCGAGGGCACGATAACGAACAAGGGGACCGGCCCGGCACCGTGCGCGTTCGGGTATCATCCGTATTTTCGCATATCGAACCCGAGGCGCGAGGATATCGAGGCCCGGCTGCCGGTGTCGCGGCAGTACTTTCTCACTGAGCGCACGGTCTTGTTGAATGGTGAGTCCGAGCCGAGCGACGGCGTGGTGACCCTTCCGCCGACCGGCGAGAGCTGCAAGGTCTACGGCGAGGTCAACGGCAGGCGCATGAGCCTAATCGATCACCGGGCGGGGCGCGCTATCCATTTGGACTTCGATGAGAAGTTCGAGATGCTCCTCGTGTGGGCGCCGGACGGGGCCGACTTCCTGTGCCTCGAGCCGTGGACCAGGGGCCTGGGGGCATTTGAGAGCCTCAAGGAGCCGGATTGGGTAACCGGGAAGTACATGCCCGTGCTCCAGCCGGGGGAGACAGTCAGGTATGGGGTGAGATTCTTGGTGGAAGGGGTTCGATGATCAAAGGTGTTATATTCGACATGGACGGGGTCCTGGTGGACTCCGAGCAGTATATATCCGAGGCGGCGGTCAGGATGTTCGCGGAGCGCGGGGTGAACGTGAGTCCCGAGGACTTTATCCCGTTCGTGGGCGCGGGTGAGGACCGATACATCGGCGGTGTGGCTGAGAAGTACGGCGTCAAGCTCGATCCCGCGAAAGACAAGTCGCGGACCTACGAGATCTATGGCGAAATCGTGAAGGGGAAGCTGGAGCCTCTCGCGGGAGTGCGCGAGTTCATCGATAAAGCGAGGGCGCGCGGCCTGAAGCTGGCGGTCGCCAGCAGCGCGGACTTTGTGAAGGTAACGATCAATCTCAGGGAGATCGGGCTGCCGGCAGAGACATTCGACGCGGTTGTGAACGGGTTGGATGTTCTGAAGAAGAAGCCCGACCCGGAGATATTCCTTACGGCAACCGCGAGGCTGGGACTGGAGCCGGGCGAGTGCCTGGTGGTGGAGGACGCGGTCAACGGGGTCGAGGCGGCGAAGGCCGCGGGGATGCGCTGTCTTGGGCTTACGACGAGCTTCACGCCGGAGGACTTGAACGGCGCTGACTGGATCGCGGGCACGCTCGCGGACGCGCCGGATGCGGCTTTGGACTGGTAGGATGCCTGCGAGCGAAATGAAGAGAAATTGGCCGAAACCCAGTAATTATACCTGTTTCGCAACAAATTTTGCGTCAACGGATTAGCTTGCCCGGTAGGAGGGTATACATGAGTTGCGTTTGCAAATCCAAGTTAGGACGCGTGACGCGGACCATTTCACCATCTCCTTCTTTCCCCTCATGTGGGGCGGCGCTCAGGTGCCGCCCCGCTTTGTTGCTAGCGGCGAACATGTTTGACTCTCCTGCCCCGATATTCTACAATCATGGTGCAAACTCGGAATTGACGAAGAGGTTATTAATATGGCTTGCGACAAACTCAGCGAGAACAACAAACTGTGCACCTGCACCTATCCCGGCTGTTCCAGGCACGGCAAGTGCTGCGAGTGCCTGCACTATCACCTGAGCAATGACCAGCTTCCGGCATGCTGCTTCCCGCCCGAAGTCGAGAAGACATATGACCGCACGTTTAGGGCGTTCATCAAGTGCCAGTCATGATGGCTGAATCGCTGGAGCAGAAGAAAGAGCGCGTCGCGAAGATCATCGAGATACTCAAGAGCGAGTATCCCGATGCCAAGTGTACGCTCGATATCACCACGGCGCACGAGCTGCTGGTCGCGGCTATACTTGCGGCCCAGTGCACCGATGAGCGCGTCAACGAGGTCACCCCGGCGCTGTTTGCGAAATACCCCAACGTGGAGGCATTCGCGAATGCGGACTATGCCGAGCTGGAGGAGATGGTCCGCCCGACCGGCTTCTTTAGGAACAAGACCAAGGCGATCATCGAGTCGGCGCGGCAGATCGTGGCCGAGTTCGGGGGCGTAGTGCCGGATACTATCGAGGAACTAGTTTCCCTGAGCGGGGTGGGGCGCAAGACCGCCAATCTGATCACCGGCGTGGTCTACGGCAAGCCCTCGGTGATCGTGGATACGCACGTCAAGCGCGTCTCGGGCCGCCTTGGCCTTACCGAGAACGGCGACCCCACCAAGATCGAGTTCGACCTCCGCGAGATTCTTCCTCCCGAGGCCCAGACCACCTTCAACCACCTGATCGTCTATCACGGCCGCGCTATCTGCAAGGCACCGACTCCGAAGTGCGAGGTGTGCAAGCTGCTGCCGCTGTGTCCGTTCGGGCAGGAGAGGATGAGGGGGAAATGATGAATGAAGAATGCAGAATGCAGAATGCAGAATGACCCGGCACGTTGGTCGGGGGGATCCTGATCTTCGGGGCACTCTGGCCCCCGAACCGAGGGCCATTACCCGGTGTTTCGGGATTTGAGTGGAGCGAATGCGGAACGGAAATCCCGAAACGAACCTGACCTACGACTGCTAGGTCCCTTCATACTGCATTCTGCATTCATCATTCTGCATTAGTTTGACTTCGTCTTCGGCAGCAGCAGCACCGCCGCCGACTCGGTGAAATACTTCTTTGCGATGCGCTGGACGTCATCGGCGGTGACTTTTTCCACCTCGTCGGCGTATTTCTTATACATCCCGTAGCCCGCGCCGGTGATTTCCAGCCAGCCTAGCTCGAAGGCGCGGTCCATCAGGTGCTGGTGCGAGAGTGCGTAGGAGCCTATGGTGTAGCCCTTCGCACGCTCCAAATCCTTGGCTGAGAGCGGCTTCTCCCGGAGTTGATCGATTTGTTCGAGGAGCGCTTTCTTCACGTCGTCCAATACCGCGTTCGCGGGCATACCGGGCAGCGACATTTTGAACGGGTCAGTGATGATATACGCCAGCACGTGGCTCTGATACTTGAACCGGGGATACATCGTGCCGACATCATAGCCCATCCCGCGCTTCTGCCTCAGCTCGCGGAACATGATCGATCCCTTGCCCCCGCCGAGCGCGTTCGACGCGACCGCCATCGCTGGGTAGTCGGGTGAGGTCACACCGGGCGCGAGCCAGCCGACCATCAGATACGCGGTCGATAGATCTACCTCGGAGGCGTGGAACTTGCTCCTGTCGAGCTTCTCGTTCGGCACGCCCCGGTCCACCGGCATCCGCCCGCGCACCGTGCCCGCGAACGCCTTCCCGACACGGTCGATGGCCTGGTTCGCCGTCACGTCACCGGCAATCGAGATCACCATGTTGTTCGGCACGTAGTAGGACGAATAGAACTTCAGCAGGTCATCCGGGGTCGCCAGGCGCACCGTCCGCTCGAACCCGAGAGCGGGCCGCCTGTAGCCGTTGTCTTCATATAGGAGTTCTCGAAGCTGGGTATACGCGGACTCGAACACATCGTCGCTGTTCGCGGTTACCCGCCGCAGCAGGTCCGCCCGAACCTGCGCGACCCACTTGCCCTCGAAGTTTGCCTCGGTGAGGCACTCGCCTATGAGCGACATCGCCTTGTTGAACGACTTGGAGGTCGTCACTGCCTTGATCTCGGTGAAATCCGGGTGCCACTGTGCCCCGATGCTCCCTCCGACCTCATCGGCCACCGACGCTACCGCCTCCGCCGAGCTGTTCCGCGTCCCAGCCAGTAGAAGCTGCGCGACGAAGTTGCCCAGCCCGGCATTCTGGATGCTCTCCCGCGACGCCCCCGCGTTGATCATCGCGCAAATCGCTACCAGCCCGCTCCCCGGCTCCGGCTTGACGATCACCGTCAGGCCGTTGTCGAGAGTCTTCTTAACGATATCCGTGGGCGCTGGCTGCACCTGTCCCTGGGCGGCAATTGCGATTGCGAGCAGAGTTAGAATCGCGAAGGCGCGAAGGAGCGAAGGCGCGAAAGGGAAGGGAGCGATTGGAAATCGCGGGATTCTGTTTCGGGTGCGATTGCAAATCGCACCCGATCGAGAACGTACGCGGTCCCTTCCATTCTGCATTCTGCAATCTGCAATCTGCAATTCTCTCATCTCTGGCCTCCATCGCTTGGCCCAAGATGAAGTATCACCGCGTGTTCGGGGTCGAGGTATTTGCGGGCGACGCGGGTGATGTCCGCGTTTGTGACTGATTCGACGCACGCCTCGTATTTGATCGAGAATTCCGGCTCCGATGCGGCGTAGTAGAACCCGAATGAGTTCGCGCGCCCTCCGTAGGTCTCGTTCTGGAACGCCGACTGTCCCAGCAGCGAGCGTTTCGCCTGGGCGAGGTCGAAGTCGGTGAGACCTTCCTTGCCGAGGCTTGCGATTTTGGCGAAGATCGCGCCCTTGGCTTTGTCCGTGTTCGCGTCGGTCGTGGCGGCAATTAGCGATATCATTCCCGGCTCGCGCTGTGTCAGGAAATCCGCCGAGACCTCCAGTGCCAGCCCCATCTTGCCCTTAAGCTCTGTCTCCATCCAGCTTCGATAACCGAACCCGAGGTAGGTGAGCATCACATCAGTCGTGCAGACGTCCGCATAGTCCGCCGCCTTGGGTCCCAGCATCCCGATGGCGATGTAATTGAGCTTGAAAGACGACGCGATGGACCTGTTGACCTGCTTGTCCGGGGGCGCGATTTCCTTCGGGGACTCACTCGGCGCAAGGCCGCTTGCCATGCTCTGGAAAACGCGCCCCACCTCGGAGATCGCCTTTTGAGAATCGATGTCGCCCACGATCACAACTGCGATGTTGCCGGGGACGTAAAACTTGTTGTGATAGTCCACTATATCTTTCTTCGTGATGGTCTTGACCGAGGCCGCGGTCCCCTCGACCGGCAGGGCATACGGGTGGGTTCCGTAGAGTTCCTTGGCCAGGTAGTCCTTGCATACCTCGGTGGGGTTGGCCTGCTTCTTTGCGATCTCATCGAGAATCACGTACCGCTCGCGCTCGATGTTGTCCTCCTGGAACTGCGAGTTGGTTATCGCATCGGCGAGCACATCCAGCGCCTTGGAGAGGTAGCGCGGCGAGACGGTGGTGCTGAAGTGGGCCCAGTCTCTCGATGTCCGCGCGTCGAGCGTCGCCCCGAGGCTCTCCATCTCCAGGTCCATCTCTCCCTGTCGGCGCTTGGGGGTCGAGCCGAAGACCAGGTGTTCGATGAAGTGAGAGACCCCGCTGATTTTCTCGTTCTCACGGCCACTGCCCGCCTTGACCCATACGTCCAACCCGACCAGGTCCGCCGCATGATCCTCCTGCAAGACCACGGTCAGCCCGTTGCCCATGCGCGTCACGATGGGGTTGGCGGGCTGGGCGAGGCATACGGAGGCGAGGGCTAGGGTCATCAAGGCAGCTATAATAAGCCTATATGGCATGATTGCTCCTGAGATCGGCGCATTCCGAGTTCAGGGGCTCTTTCATCACGAAAACACGAAAGAGCGAAAACACGAAAGGGGGAAGGAAGCTGGTACTCCGTAAGCCCTGAGTAGCCCTAGCGAAGTGATTGAGTTTCCACTGGCCTTGGTGGGCGTATCGAAGGGCGGCTCCGAAGGTACAACCCTTGGTGCAGAGTTAACCGGCCCTTCGATACGCCCACCAAGCTTTTCATGATTAGCTGACTTCTACTGGGCTACTCAGGACCTACGGGGTACTGTAACCCTGCACTGTTCACTGTATTCCCTTTTCGTGTTTTCGTGCCTTTCGTTCTTTCGTGATTAAGAGAGCCATAATTTCGGAATGCAGCAGTTTGGGACTATCGGATCAGCCCTATGACATATTATAATAGGTTAGGGGCGATATTGCGAGAGCGGAAATGGTTGAACGTCATTTAGCGAAAAACTTTGATTACGCGCTGCTGTTCGTTACCGGGGCGATTATCACTTTTAGCTGCGCGATGATCTATAGCGCCAGCCGGGGTGGGGTGGCCGGCTCGGGATTCGTGGAACGCCAGATGATGTGGGCGGTTCTCGGGTGCGTCGGCGCGGCGGTCGTCGCGAGCATAGACCATACGATCTACACCCGCCACGCAAAGAAGCTCTATGTCTTCAATGTGCTTATGCTTATTGCTGTGGTTGTCGCTGGGCATGAGTCAAAGGGCGCGCAGCGGTGGATCGGGGTGGGGCCGTTCACCATCCAGCCATCCGAGTTTGCGAAGATCATCATGATCATCACGCTCGCGGTTTTCCTCGCGGAGCGCCGGGATAGGATCCGCGGCCTGGGCGTGTTCGCCGGTTCGTTCATTTACCTCGCTATCCCGATGCTCCTGATCTTCAAACAGCCGGACCTGGGGACTAGCCTCGTGCTGATCGCGATTTGGATAACCATGCTCTTCGTGATGGGGACCGATTTCAAGAACATTGTCCTGTTCTGCGCGGTCGGGGCGGCGCTGGGGCTGACGGCGTGGTTCGTGCCGGGGCTGATGAAGGACTACCAGAAAAACAGGGTGATAACGTTCGTCAATCCCGATGCCGACCGCCGTGGCAGTGGCTATCACGTGACGCAGTCAAGAATTGCCATCGGCTCAGGGAAGATGCTCGGCAAAGGCTTTCTGAAAGGCACGCAGCGCGAACTGCGGTTCATCCCTGAGCAGCATACCGACTTCATCTTCACGGTCGTCGGCGAGGAGACCGGCTTCGTGGGCGCCGCGGGGCTCCTGCTGCTCTACTTTATGCTCCTGTGGCGCGGGCTGACGATTATGTGGGCGGCGGAGGATTCCACCGGCCGCGCGATCGCCGCCGGAGTGGTGGGGATGCTTGCGTTCCATGTGATCGTGAATATAGGCATGACCGTCGGGGTTATGCCTGTCACCGGCGTTCCCCTGCCGATGTTCAGCTACGGCGGCAGCAGCCTCATGGCCAACTTGATGGCCATCGGACTACTCGAGGGCGTGAGTATGAGGCGGCATAAGATCAGCTTCTAATATCCAACACATGCTTTTCGAACCCATTCCTGAAGATGTAGCGCTCCCAGTCCATATCCTTTGCAGGCAATGGCCTGACGAACTCTTTAAGCTCATCATTGGATAGGCCACAATGCTTTGTCTGCGAGACAAAGTTCGAGCACTGACTGTTGTTGTCACAGAACATGAGCCAGGGTAAGAATTAAGAATACAAACCGCTCTATGGATTAGCGGCGACGATTACACATTATCGTTCGCACCATAGCGCAGCACTCGTGAGGTCACGATACGCCATCGATATCGTGGGTGCGAACACCAACAAGATATGAGTTCAGTCTTAACCCATGACTTCGGGTAAGATTCAGACTTCACCTCTCCACGGAAAGCCTCGGTTCAGGGTCCTAGACCCTCGGAAGCTGGTCCGGGATTTGCAATCCCGGACCATCGGCAGTGCACTGTATGGTGCACACACAGAAGCCCCGCCTGTCGGCTTATCTATCTAAGACGATCCAGCAACAGACGAACTGGAGAACCTTTCTCCTTGGTTGCTACATCTGGTGAAACCAGGTGATTGCTGAACTGAGACTCCAAAAGCGACGCAACGGCCTTCGCATCCGACGCTTTTCCAGCATCTATTAGCGCGGTAGCCTGGTAGTACAACAAATCCGCGATAAGAGGGAAGTCAGGGCACGCCTGCCGAAGCTCGGAGTACTTTGCCAAGGCGTTAGTCAGATCGCCTTGCCGCTGAAGGATTCGGGCAGAGTAATAGAGAGCATAAGGCGCGAAAGGTGTTGACCGATACTGCTTCCAAACTAAGTCATAATCGGCAAGCGCATTCGCCTGGCTCGCTTCAGCTCCCGCGCGGTCAAAGCGAGGAATTGTCTCAAAGAACACGAGCGCCTTCGTCTGCTCGTCATTTGGCGGGAGCACAGTAAACTCCTTTGACGCCTTCATGCACGCGGGTACCTCACCGTCCGACTTATTCATCTGCAACCGGTGCATCACAAACAGGCGGTACGTGCCGTGCTTGACCACGTATTCCCGAATTACCGGCTCAGTCGGGAACAAAATCCTCGCAAGCTTGGGGAAGAACGGGCTGGACGCTGCTATGTCGCCTCGCGTCAAATCGAATGCGGTACTCACAGTTTCCCCAGGCTGCAGAGCGCACACGACGTCGGTGATGATCTGCTCCTTTTCACTTTCCAGCTCTTCCATTCCAACTCTTGTACCTGCCGCGTTCTCCAGATCCAAATAGAAACCGCGAGTATAGGCAAACCAGCGCTCCGTGATTGGTTCCGTGCCAACATTGCTGATGGACAAGCGAACAATAATAGGCTCGCCAAGTACGTAACACGCCTTGTTGAAATCAATCGACAGCCTGAGGCCGTTGGCTTCTTCTGTTGCGGCCAATCCAGGCGGGCAGTTAGCTACGATAAGAATCAAGACCGCGCCAATCACGGCCAGCGTTTGCAAGATATTAAGTCGCTTAAGCTTCATCATTTGAACCTCCAATTTCGCCTGTGGTCTTTGGACTGCGAAGTTCACAAGTCATTGCGCATTCGGAACATAACTTTGCCGAACTCTCGTGCCTTCGGCATCTGCCCAGTGCATGTTCACGACCAGGGACCTCCCGCTATCGACAGACGTCTGGCTATTATACCAGGGCATCTGATTCATAATGCTATAGACTCCGTCGCCGTAGCCATGCGTAACACCCAATGCGTGGCCCACTTCGTGCCACACCGTTCGCTTCAGTCTATTAGAAACTGTAACGCCCAAAACCAGCGCATCAGCACTGATGGCGTCATTGTAGACCAGGACCCACGGCGCGGATCCGCCAAAATGGAAACCTGTGTTGCCATTCTCAGCAGGTGCCATGTCGCCTTGATTGTTCCAGTCTATCGCTCCGCTAGCAGCGGTTCCAAACGTATAGCTAGTACCGGAGCTGTATGGCTCCTTGTTTGCATTGCCAATATAGTTGAGTCCAGAAGACTCTGCCCTCACGGTGATGAGTTGCTCGTCCGTCGTGGGATCGTCATCGTATTCTTGCGCAAGAGAAGCCCGGTCTGAATCGTTGCTTGGTCCATAGGCACCGCTGTCCGTGAGGTACTGATCATTCGTCGGGATGGTATCACCCGTGCTTGCGGTTACCACCCGCTCGACATACGTTTTCGTCAACTCGGCATCGATATTGCTGGGACTGGACGAGTACCCACTAATGGCGTCTTCCTCCTCAAACGCAATCTTCTTCCAGATGGTGAATTCCTGAGTCTCCTTCGTGGTGCTGCACAGGGTCGCTTTAAGCTTGAAGTTATCACCTCCATAGTTCGTCGCTGTGAAAGTGACGGTGGCCTCGCCACTGGAGTTAGTTGTGCTTGAGCTGGAAGCAAAACCCGCGTTCGAGCCATTGTTGTCGTTTCCGTTGGAATCTGTGTCGTCCGGCACGTGCCCGGACGGCTCGTCGGGGTCCGTGAAACTCCAGTTGACAGTAACTCCGGCTATCGCAGGAGTAATCTTGGCATAAAATTGCAGCGTCGGCGCCGACCCTGAAGTTGGCACGTACACCTTGCTTCCCCCAAACCCTCCCGGGAGATCATATTCAACCCCATTCACCTGCGAGATTGCCACGTATGAAAGATCCACCACATACACCGTCACCGACTTCTGCACATCCGGATCGTCGTTGCGATTGCCCGTCTCTCCTTGTGGTATTACTGCATCGTCTTTTATGGTGCAGTAAATTGTATAGCTCCCCGGCGTGGCCGGAGCTATCCAGGTAACAGACTGACCTGTGTGCACTCCATTCTTCCAGGAACCGTAAGTTGCCGACCAATCGTACGCATCCGAGTTGTTGAATGTGTCGGACGGATATGTCCACTGCGGATTTCCGTTCGGATTATAACGACTGTCCTCGTCTGTCGCGCTCGATACTGTGCAGGTCACTTCACTGTTGAGGCAATACACGCTTCCGTCCGCAGGCGCGGTTATGTTTCCCCCTGTGATATCCGTGTATGGATACCAGATTTTTGTGCATGCCGACCGCGTGGTCCAGGATATGTTATCCCGGACCTGGTTCTCCGGATTTCCAATCCGCTGACGGAAGTTCCATACGAAGAGATACGCGTTCAGTCTTAACCCACGACTTCGGGTAAGATTCAGACTTCACCTCTCCACGGAAAGCCTTGGTTCAGGGTCATAAACCCTCGGAACCTGGTCCGGGATTGCAAATCCCGGACCATCGGGCATCAGGCCGTCAGCCACGAGATGTGCAACGCGCCGTTATTTTTGAGACGGCGTCGCCTGGAGCGCGCAACTGCCCATTCACCAACTTGGCCGGACCCCACATCTTCACTTTTTTGCCGGCTACGACCATCACATTGCTGTCAGCCTGGATTGTCGCGCTGAAACCTCTTGCCACTACAGTCGCTTTGCGTTTATCGGCACTCCACACGAGAGAGCAGCCCTGACGTACAAGTATTGGGCGGACATCCACTAATCGGGGCTTTGCGCACGCGTCGTGCGACTTTGCGGCCCTTTCGTTCTTGCTTGGGATGCTCCGAGAGGTAGCCGCCTGAGCGTTCTGTGGGTTGTCGGTAACTGTCAGGACAACAGTATTCGATACAACGTCGGCATATCCCTCGCCATCCAGTCTAAACACCTTTTGCCCCGCAGTTATGTAGTAATCGCCCGCAGTAGATAAATCATAGACTTTATCTAATGAGTAATTATACACTATATGGCTGCCCGGCAAAACTTGTTTGCTTATGTTACGCCACACCGAGCTCGTGTCTTTCGTAGGTTGAAGTAGATCGCCATGAGCATTTAATATATTGAGCGTGTAATCGTGTTCCGGATAGCTCTCCATCAACACAAGCTCCTTTTGGCTGACATTGTGTATGGTGAGTGTCATCACGACTGGCTCGCCAGGGGCAACCACTGGATGAGCTAGTTCGGCTGTTAGCTGGAACCCCTCAGATACCACACCCATATCCGCCTCCCTAAATCTCAGCGAAGGGGAGTTGCCGGGATCAACGCGGAGCACAGTGCGCGGCATTTCAGCAGCCAATACTCCCGTGGCGAATGCCCAAACAAAAGCAAGAAAAACAGACAAGAAAACCGTTATAGTGATAGTTGAAAGTGCTAGTGTTCTGCCAATCTCGAGTTTCATGTTCTCTGGCCTCCATCTGATTAACTGGGTATCTTGCGTTTCTATATACGTTATCCACTGTTATCGTCATTCCCCGACAAGAGGATGCTGGCATCTACCGCATTTGCATATACGCAGCTACTGCTCTTGCTGGTAGCTAAGACTTGTAACGTTCGCGCTCCATTCAGGAAGAGTCGTACAGTCAGCATCAGCTGGGTTAGCATTGTTTCCCGAGGAGTCAAGCCACCAAGAGCTACCATCGAGATGAGTGTAGCCATTCCAGTACCAGTAAACCCTCCTTAAGGGTACTTCTATTCCGCCCCCACTCGGTATGTACTCAAGGTACATATAGAAGTAGTCAGCTACACTGGCCGTGGGATAACTGGTACTAAGTCCCGTGGACGGACTATCATCAGTGCTGGCACTCGTAGCGTAGGGATACGTAGTATCTACCAGATTGGAACCTTCTAATCTCCACCATACGCTGGATGTATCCTGACGTCTACGCAAGGTGCTGCTCACTACCTGAACCCACTGAGTGCTTCCGCCTGTGAACCCTGTGGGTTCCGTGATGGTTCGTGAGAAACTGATGCCAGGTCCCCCATAACCGAGAACCGGCCCGGTATACAAACCAACAGTGCCTGTCGTGCTGGTAACAGAAGCCGTTGGCCTCTTCACGTTAAAGGTGGTCTTTCCGGAGCACTGAGTCCCGCCTACAGTGGCGGTATATGTAACCTCGCGGCCATCTCCGCCGTCAACCCAGTAGTAGCTGACGCTCGAATTCTGCAGTTCAGCACCCTCCAAAGCGTTTACCGTTGCTGAGTCGGCGCTGGCTGAGTAGTTCTCTATTCGGATGCCTGGAACCGACCATTGATGGGCAGTCACGGTAGTCCCTGCCGGCAATACCTCTCCCGTGAGACTTATGTTCCTGCCTACTATTGTATCTTGGGTTTGGTCCGTTATATCGGTAGTGCCCTGTTTGATATTAACTTCAATGACCTTCACCGTCACCGACCTCTGTACGTCCGCATCGTTGCGATTGCCAGTCGCGGGCGGTGTTATTTCCGCGGCGTCGCTTATAGTGCAAGTGATCGTGTAGCTGCCGGGAGTCGGTGGCGCAATCCATATAACGGACTGACCGGTGTCTCCGTTCTTCCACGAACCTCCGCCCGCAGACCACTTATATGTCAGCGTGTCGTAAACATAAT
>JAMCYN010000093.1 GCA_023474015.1 Armatimonadota bacterium | reverse complement strand
CCCATCCAAGCTCATAGAAATCGTCGCAAAACATTCCGCAACTTGGGGTGACAACCTAGACCTGATGCTTCAAAAGCTCAAAGCCATCGAAGAACCACCTTAGGCGCCCCTACAAACGATGCTCCTGCCCCTTGACAACCGTTTCCCCCTCTACTACAATATGTTGGCACTCAGAGAGTATGAGTGCTAATTTGAATGTACCATCAATTACACGCAGGAGGTGACAGATAGGTATGATTAAGCCACTGGGTGACAAAGTGGTCGTCGAGCCACTCGAAGGCGAAGACAAGAGCGCGGGCGGGATTATCCTGCCGGACACGGCTAAGAAGAAGCCGCAGGAAGGTATCGTTGTCGCGGTTGGACCGGGCAAGGTGCTGGACGATGGCTCTCGGGATGAGATGGCCGTCAAGAAGGGCGACAAGGTTATTTTCGCCAAGTACGGCGGCACCGAAGTGACAATCGACGGCAAGGACCTCGTGATCCTTGACCAGGACTCCATCTACGCAATCAAGGAATAAGGGAGGCATCTTTTCCTATGGCAGCTAAGATCATAAAATTTGACGAAGAGGCCCGCAGGGCGCTTGAGCGTGGCGCCAGCATGGTGGCGGCGGCCGTTAAGGTTACACTCGGCCCCAAGGGCCGGAACGTGGTGCTGGACAAAAAGTGGGGCAGCCCCACCATCACCAAGGACGGCGTTACCGTCGCTAAGGAAATTGAACTCGAAGACCCGTATGAGAACATGGGCGCGCAGTTGGTCCGAGAAGTCGCTTCCAAGACCAACGACGTGGCCGGCGACGGCACCACCACCGCCACCGTTCTCGCCGAGTCCATCGTTCGCGAGGGCCTGCGCTACGTGACCGCGGGGGGCAACCCCATAGCCGTTAAGCGCGGCATCGAACTGGCCGTCGAGAAGGCCATCGCGGAGATCAAGAAGCTCTCGATCCCCGTTCAGGGCAAGGAAGAAGTGGCCCAGGTCGCATCCATCGCCGGAAACGACCCCGAGATCGGCAAAGTAATCGCCGACGCTATCGAGAAAGTCGGGCGCGACGGCGTCATCACGGTCGAAGAGAGCAAGGGGCTTGCAACAGACCTCGAAGTCGTCGAGGGGATGCAGTTCGACAAGGGTTATCTTTCGCCCTACTTCGTGACCGACGGCGAGCGGATGGAAACAATCTTCGAGAACCCGGTCATCCTTATCCACGAGAAGAAAATCTCCGCCGCAGCCGATCTGATTCCACTTTTGGAGAAGATCGCGCAGTCGCGCAGGCCGTTTGTGATCATCGCCGAGGATGTTGACGGCGACGCTCTCGCGACCCTGGTTGTGAACAAGCTGCGCGGCACGCTGCAGGTTGTGGCCGTGAAGGCCCCCGGCTTCGGCGACAGGCGCAAGGCCATGCTCGAGGATATCGGCACCCTCACCGGTGGCACGTTCATCTCCGAGGACCTCGGCATCAAGCTCGAGAACGCCGACGTTTCGATGCTCGGGCAGGCCGCGAAGATCGTCGTGACGAAGGAAAATACGACGATCATCGAAGGCAAGGGCACCGTCGAGGCCGTTCAGGGCAGGATCAATCAGATCCGCAAGCAGATCGAGACCACCGACTCCAACTACGATCGCGAGAAGCTGCAGGAGAGGCTTGCCAAGCTCTCCGGTGGCGTGGCCGTGATCAAAGTCGGCGCCGCCACCGAGACCGAGCTCAAAGAGAAGAAGCATCGCTTTGAGGATGCTCTCTCGGCGACTCGCGCGGCTGTCGAAGAGGGGATCGTCCCCGGCGGCGGCGTTACGTTCATCAATATCATTCCGACGCTCGAAGGCATCGGCGGCAACGACGACGAGAAGGTCGGCGTGGCCATCATCCGCAGAGCGCTGGAGGAGCCGCTTCGCCAGATCGCCGAGAACGCCGGCCACGAGGGCAGCGTTGTGGTCGAGCGCGTGAAGGGCGAGAAGAAGGGTATCGGCTTCAATGCCGCGACCGAGAAGTATAGCGATATGGTCAAGGACGGCGTCGTGGACCCGGTCAAGGTCACCAGGAGTGCCCTTGAGAACGCCGCCAGCATCGGTGCTCTGATCCTCACCACCGAGAGCCTGATCGCTGAGAAGCCCGAGCCTAAGAGCCCGATGCCTGCCGGCGGACCCGGCGGCATGGGCGACTACGGCATGTAGCTCCGGTTTCTATTAAGTAAGAAAGTGCGCCCGCTCGACGCGTTGGTTCGAGCGGGCGCTTTTCTTGTTTGTGCCGAATAATGGACCCTCAATATGGAATAACTAACTGCCAAGCATTAACAGGAGTACAGCATTGGATATGGGTCCCGGTCAGCTTCTAGCTTCGATATCCTACATGACGGATATCATTCCCGAAGGGTGTCACTACCATTCCTGGCGGGTCGCATTACTGGCGGATGAGATCGCGTCGGTGGTGTCACCGGACATTCGCAGGGACGTATTCTATGCGGGTCTTCTTCAGGATACGGGCGCGGTCGGCGCGGCGTTTCACATAACGCACTACGATACCCTCCGCAAGCAGCTCGATGACCCGGAAATAGTCGGGCATCCTCAGCGCGGTGAGGGTGTATTGCACTGGCTCCCCGGTATGAACGCGGCGGCCCGATATGTGCGTTCGCATCACGAGTGGTGGGACGGCAACGGCTATCCGGACGGTCTTGCAGGTGATGACATACCGCTCGGAAGCCGGATACTGAGAATCGCCGATAGCGTGAGCGCGGGTGGCTGCTTCCTGCAGGGCGCGAACCTCTCCGCTTGTCTCCAGTCCCTGGCCCGACTGACCGGCTACGCATGGTCGAAGGACCTTTGGGCCTCATTCTTGAAAACCACCGTCAACGCCGGGCTCTACCATTCGCTGAGGGATAGGTTCGCGCTGTCCAAGTTGATATCGAGCAAGATAGAGGAACTTGGAGTGCCCGCTGAGTTGGAGGGCGAGGAAGGTGTGGAGCGCGTCTTGCACGTATTCGCCGCCCTGGTGGACCTGAAGGACCCATCGACCGCCGGGCACTCGTTCAGGACCGCGAGATATGCCAAGCAGTTGGCCGGGTTCATGGGGCTTCCCGACCGGGAAGCTCACTGCGCGTATCGAGCGGGGCTTGTGCACGACTGCGGCAGGTTGGGCATCCCCACATACATTATTTGCCAGACGGGTCGGCTGAGCGACAAGCAGTTGAACATCGTGCGCAAACACGCCGCCATGACTATCCGAATCCTGGGCTGTCTGCCGGACTGCCCCGAGATGGTAGAGTTGGGGAATATGGCCGGTCACGACCACGAGCGCTACGACGGCCGTGGCTACCCAGACAAGCTCTCTGGCGACAGCATCCCATTGATCTCGCGAATCCTGAGCGCGGTGGATGCGTTCGACGCGATGGTGAAGTCCAAGGACTACCGCCTGCTCTCGCCCAAGGCCGCCGTTCTTCGCGTGGGGCAGGGTGCGGGGACGCAGTTCGACCCAGCGATAGCCGAGGCGATGGTGATGGCTTTCGAGAACGGGGAGCTTACCGTCGATATGAAGGCTGCCGCCTGATCGTCTCAGAGTGGGATCATAGCTCTCTGCCTGCCCGCGTACACAGCAGTCTCGGTGTAACCAACGCTGCGGAGAAGCTGTTTGCCTCTGTCGAAGTCACGCGTGAGGAAAGCGACGTCGTGGGCGTCGGCGGTGACCAATGCGGGGATGCCTCGCCTGAAGCAGCTCTTGAGGATCATCGGTGAGGGGTAGACCTCTCGCGCGGGCACATGCCAGCCGGCAGTATTGACCTCCACCGCCATCCTCGACCGCGCCAGGGCATCGAGAGCGGCCACAATATCATCCGACACATCGATGCTCGGCGCGTAGCCGAACTTCTTGCATAAATCCAGGTGGCCCACGAAGTCGAAGAGGCGGGTGGCGGCCATGTCTGCGATTCGCGACCAGTAGCCTCGAATGACATCGTTGCGCTCGGCCTCGGAAATCCGCTCCCAGTGCTTCGGGTCCGCATCCACCAGAAACCCATCCACGTAGTGCACGGAGCCGATTACATAGTCGAACGGAAACTCGGCGAGCATGCCGCGCAGGTCCTCGATAGTGTCGGGAATAAAATCCGCCTCGATCCCAAACCGGACGGTCATCTTGGCACTGGCTTCCTCGGCGGCGGCGCGGATTTCATCGATGTATGCGGGCAGGCCGGAGGGCGGCATGCTCCAATCGACGATTCTGTCGCTGGGCAGAAGCACGTAGTGGTCGGAGATGCCGAGCTCGTCAAGACCCTGATCGACCCCGGCCCGAACGATGTCCCGGATAGGGTATTTCCCGTCTGAGAGATTGGAATGGACGTGATAGGAGACGAGCACCGGCAGACCCCCGTACAAAGTTGGCGCGCCTGGAGGGACTCGAACCCCCGACCCTCTGATCCGAAGTCAGATGCTCTAATCCACTGAGCTACAGGCGCGTTTCGGCTTAATCAGTATACCACCCAGCGTGGTGCACGGTCAATTCTAGGCAGGCAGCCGTTAGAACGCCATTCGGGTTCCGAACGAGAGCGTAAGCCCGCTGAAGTCGATGCCCGGGCCTCGGGACATGGAGAGTTTGCCCATCTTGTCGTAACGGAGTTCCGCATACCAGGCCCCGAACTCGTAACCCCCGAGGAGGTTCACGCCGAACTTGTTTTGGCTTCCGGACGTGGCGAACGCGACCCTCTGGGACTGGCCGCCTACTATGATGGTCTCTTCAATCGACGTGTCGACCTTGTTGTAGTACACCCCGGCGCCGGCCCCTATGTAAAAGCCCTTGCCCTCTACGTCGCTCAGATGTTTGAGATACGTCGCCGTCACGGGAACGTACCTACCGGAGCCGCTTCCGCTGCTTTCGCTGAGCCAACCCAAAGAGATGACCCACGTCGGACGGTCGAGCTTGTCAAAGAACAGGTTGTAGTCCAGAGACGGCCCGATCCAGTTGGCGTTGACGCTCTTTAGTACGGAATTTGACGGGCGGAAATCGATAAATCTAATCCCGAAACGCCCTCTTTCCCTGTCTTCATACTGGGCGAATGTCGCGGAACTTAGGATGGCGATGAAAACTATGGCCAGTATGGCCGTGAACAGCCGTGATCTCATTTTACAACCTCCAAGAAGCAGACCCAACGAGAAGATTATACGACCCCGGCTGCGGGGTGTCAACTAGCCGAGCATATCGGGTCCTTGACAATTGAGCCGAAATGCTGTATAAAATGTGCTAGCTCGGCAGGCTCCGTATTGGCCACGGGGTGGGGACAGGAGGTACCGACGGATGGGAGAGATTGCCGCAACGGTTACGGACGCCCTGGATTCGCGGATGTATGAGTGTCTGCTGCCGGACGATGAGCAGCTATCATCACTTGCACTGCGTCTGGCTGATATGCTGCAATTTCCGGTTGTCGGCCCCGACAACTGTCCCCTCGACTACGGCTTCATTGTCAAGGGTGGGGACTTGCTTGATCCCGACTCAGATTTTGCCGAACTGAATCCCTCAAAGCCCATAGTGCTGCGGCTGGTCCCAGTGCTGGTGGCCGGGAGTGATTCTACAGAGACCCCAGCCCTCGCCTCCCCCGCATCACCTCGGCAAAGGACGATGCTCAGCAGCATCAAAGCCATCGAAATCGACCCTCCGGATGAGTTTGTCGATATTCGGCGCAGGTTCGACGTGAGAATGGACGCGTCGGTCCACCGGGAAATCGGAGTGTTCGCGTGCGGAAACCCAAACATCGAGTGCGCCGGGCTGCTGTTGGGCGAGATCGGCGATGAGCACGGCGAGCGGGTGACACATATTACCGCAATTGCCCCTGCCACAAAGGCTGTCGGGACCCGTACTAGCGTGAAAATGACTCTGCATGCGTGGGAGTCCGCACTGTTGGTTCGTGATCGCGAGTATCCCGAACTGGGCGTGGTGGGCTGGTTTCACACGCACGCGGGGTGGGGCGTGTTCATGTCCGAATCCGACGTCTTCATCCACCGGCATTTCTTCTCCAACCAGAACATGGTGGCCTACGTATTGGACCCGACAGTTGGTCGGGACGGGTTCTTCTGTTGGCACGACGGCAGTATCGGCCTCTGCCCCAGCTTCGGACTGGTCTGTATGCCCGAGGATATCCGCCATCCTGAGTCACGTTGGAAGCCGGGGCGGATATGTTGGAGTTGGCTTGCCGGCGTGGCGGGGTGTGTTGCGCTGGCTGTCGGGCTGTTCTTCGCGATTCCAAGGCTCGTCCATCCCGTGGCCGCGCCTGAGGAGCATCCGGCGCCGGTTGTACGTGCCAAGCCCCTCGCCTCCACCGAAACGGACATCATCGTGACGATCTCCGGCGGGGAGAGCCTGTGGGGACTGTGCAGCCAGACCTACGGCGACGGCTCGCTGGCACCGGCGCTGGCTAAATACAATAGGATCGGCGTGCGCAGTACCCTATCCATTGGCCAGACGATCAAGTTGCCTCCGCGTGAAATGCTCCGCAAGATGCAACCCTAAGGGATAATGCAGAATGATGAATGAAGAATGCAGAATGACCTATGGCCAGGGTGTTTCGGCATTTTAATGCCGAAAATAGGGAACAGAATGACATGCGCTCGACTCAAGATGCTTCGGGAGGCTTTTCGCCCCGAAGCTTACCTATCTACGAAGGGCCGGCGTCGGTGTAGAAAGCTTTCCGACGCATCTAATTCCTTCCTTTCCCTTTCGATATTTCGTGATTGACGAGCCTGCCTGGAGTAATTTGTCCCCTTATTGCCTAACATGACCTATGGTACGCCTAATTGCGGAAGGAAGATTTGACTATTGCAGCTTGAGGACTTTATTCAGGATGTGGCACGGGGAGCGGGCGGGATTATTCGCGAGAAGTATCAGAAACTGGACACATGGCGCGCGAAAGGCAGTCGCGGGGACGTTGTGACGGAGGTCGATGAGGCATCCGAGAAATATGTGATCGACCGCATCAAGGCTGAGTTTCCGGACGACGGGATTATCTCCGAGGAAACCGGCGCGCAGGGGAACCTGGACGGCGCGGTGTGGGTTATCGACCCGCTGGACGGCACCAAGAACTACACCATGCATATTCCGATGTTCGCGGTGTCGATTGGCCGCGCGGAGGGTGGGGTCCCGAGCGCGGGGGGGATATATGACCCGATACACGATGAGATGTTTTACGCCGAACGCGGACGCGGGGCCAGTGTGAACGGCAGGGCTATCCAGGTCGCGGAAGAGAAGAGTTTAGACGACTGCCTGATCAATGTGAGTTGGTCGCCCGGTACCGACAGCGCCGATTTTATAAGATACACGGAGTATCTCAGCCACAGGACGACGTACTTCCGCAGGTTCGGATCGGCGGCGGTGGTGATGGCGTATATTGCGTGCGGCAGGCTCCACGGCTACCTGCAGGCCGGGCTGAACCCATGGGATGTGGCGGCCGGTATTGTGATAATTCAAGAAGCCGGTGGGGTGATCACCGATTTCAAGGGAAAGCCGATAGACCTTCGCGATAACGTGATCCACGTAGTGACCGCAAACCCGGAGATTCACGCGGAACTGTTGTATGATGTGATCGGGATCTACCGCCACGGCTCAGAGGCGTAGCGCCTCAGAATCAGGTCGTCGGTGAGAGCGGCGCCGGTCTGGGTGCAGAGATAGAGCGCCGCGTTTGCTATCTCTTCGGTCGTCATCCACTCGGGGGAGTCTTCGGTCTCGCCCCTGGACGATCTGAGATCAGCGGAGAGACCGGTGAGGACTCCGCCGGGGCTGAGCATGTGAACTCGAATGCCATGGGACTGCGTTTCGATAGCGAGGACCTTGCTCAGCCCCACCAGCGCGTGCTTTGAGGCGCAGTATGCCCCTTGCTCAGGGTATCCCCTCCGGCCCGCGGTCGATCCCACGTTTATAATGCGGCCCGAACGGCGCTCCATCATCTCCGGGAGCACCTCGCGGCAGGTGAGGAAGACGCCTCGGACGTTGGTGTTCATCACGTCGTCCCAGGTCTGGGTGGAGGTCTCGTGGACCTTGGCTAGGGCTATTATGGCGGCGTTATTCACGAGCAGGTCGATTTGGCCGAACTTGCGACGCGCCTCGGCTATCGCGAGTTTGATGGACTCCTCCGAATTCAGGTCCATCACGATCGGGGTCGCCCGCCCGCCTGTGTCGGTGATCTCCTTGCACAGCGCATTGATCTCATCCTCGCTCCGCGCGGCGGCGGCGACTGCCGCTCCCTCTCTTGCGAATGCCTCCGATATCGCCTTACCGATCCCTCGCCCGGCACCCGTGATAAACGCTACTTGTCCGTCCAGCAGTCCCATTGTTCCTCCATGCTCTGTCTCTAAGTTCCAACCGCACCATGGTAGCGCGTCGGGGGGCAAAGTTCAAGGCCCGGTGGGTATATATAGGCGGTTCGGAGGTGGTCTGTTGGATACAATCAGGGTCATTTCGATCTTCGTCGTAGTGGTGTTGGCGCTGGGTATCGCCGCGAGTGCTCAGGGGGTCAATTCTGAGCGCGGTTTTATGGAGAACCCGCCGGTTTTTATCGATAACGAACACGATGTGCCACTTGCTGGGATGGGGGCGTTCATTCCCCCTGCGGGGAAGACTATTCCCGACTTCGACGCCCTGTCGGTGCAGTCCGAGTCGTTCAGGCAAGACGGAGTGAACGTCCAGCCGCAGCTCGGGCTGAAATTCGATGTCGAGCGCCTTGGGGCCTTGCATGGGTTCAACGACTGCTGGGCGATGGGGGTGTCCATCGCATATCAAAGAACGCACGCTCGGGGGCTTATCTCGGGCCAGGAGGCGACCGGCATTATCAATGCCTTTGGTGATACGGTTCTGGTGGCGAAGAAGCGGTTCTGGAATAGGCGCGAAGAGGAGAGCATCGTGGCGACCGCCGGGCTGGAACTGCCGACCGGCAAGGACGACGCCACCTTCGGCGCGAGCAACTCCGTCACCAACGCCTACTACCGAGACTTCCCGAGGCGTATGCCGATCAGTTGGCAGCCCGGCAGCGGGAGCGTCGACGGATACCTGGCGCTGGCCTACGGCAGGAGGCGGCACAGGCTGTCCTATGTCGGACTGCTTGCGGCCAAGCTGCACACTCCGGGCGACGAGGACGTTAAGATAGGGGATATCTTCATTGCCGCCGCCAGCGCTACCTATGGCATTACCGAAAAGCTCGCGGCTTCGCTTGGGCTTACTCTGCGCACCCAGGCCGACGACAGCTATCCCAACTCGGCGCCACCGGGTGTGGATCAGCCTATCCTTGCAGGTACCACCACCCACGGCATGACTCTATACATCGACCCCAGCGTGCGGTTCAACGCATTCAACAAAATCACCGTGGGCGTCGGGCTGAGGTTCCCCGCCATCAAGCCGGACAACGGAATGTCGCCGGATACGAGGGTTTTCTTGATAGTGTATCCGAACTTATAGGGCAGAATCTGACCTTTCGCATATACGCGAAGACTCAAGAAAGCTGCTTGTGACAACTCGTGTCTCGAAACCCTACTCGTCCGTCAGTTAAGATGCGATGAAGAGGAGCAGGGGCGCAAATCTACGGAATTCAGGAATATATGAGCGGCCTGCACATTATCGCAAGAATGGGGCAGCACACCGTAGGCCCTGAGTAGCCCAGTAGAAGTTGGCTGTTATGAGATGGTCTGGTGGGCGTATCGAAGGGCCGGGCAAGTTTCAACCGAGCTTCCTACCTTCGTAGCCGCCCTTCGATACGGCCCTTCGGTACGGCCTACGGCCTACTCAGGACCTACTCAGGGCTTACGGTGTACGGGTGAATGGGCTTTCCGTAGATTTGACAAGCACCCGAGGAGCAGCCTTCGTCTTTGCGGGCAGGGAGTGTTATACTAGTATCGGGGAGAAGACTGGTCTCCGCATTTGCGAAATGGTGCAAGTCCTGAGGAGAGATGGAATGAAAGTGACCGACATCTGGAGCGCGAGCAACAAGCAGACGCTCTCGTTCGAGCTGTTCCCGGCCAGGTCTGAGAAGGCCGCCGAGGGTCTGAATACGGCTATCGACGCGTTGGCCGCGCTGGAGCCGGATTTCGTTTCCGTTACGTTCGGAGCGGGCGGGTCTACGCGCGACGGCTCGCGCCAGCTCGTGGAGAAGCTCAAGCGCGAAAAAGGGCTGGAGGTGATAGCCTATTTCGCCGGATACGGGCTGGGGCCGGAGGATATTACGGGTGTTCTGGACGATTATCAGGCGGTCGGCATAGAGAACATCCTGACCGTGCGCGGGGATACCCCACGGGATAAGGAGTTCGAGCCGCACCCGGACAGCCTGCCTTACGCTTCTGAGATGGTCGCGTTCATACGGCCAAAGTACGGCTTCTGCATGGGGGTGGCCGGGTATCCCGAGGGGCACGTCGAAGCCACGACCAAGGAAAAGAGCCTCGATTATCTCAAACTGAAAGTGGACCGTGGCGCCGAGTATATAGTCACCAACTATTTCTACGACAACAAATACTTCTTCGAGTTTATCGAGCAATGCCGGGCCGCCGGTATTGAGGTCCCGATCTTGCCCGGAGTGATGCCCATTTACAGCGTTAAGATGATGGAAATGCTGGCCGGGATATGCGGGGCGACCATCACCGATGATCTGCGCCGGGGCCTCGCGTCATTGCCCGAAGGAGATACGGAGGCGCTGCTGGCGTTCGGGATAGACTTCGCCACTCGCCAATGCGTGGAGCTGCTCGAAGCGGGAGTGCCCGGATTGCACATATATACCATGGACCGGAGTGAGTCCGCTGTGGGTGTGGTAAATGGGTTAAGAGAGCAAGGCTTGATGATGTGAGGTTGGTTGCTGGTGGGGACGGTGAGAGTTGAACTCACACCCACTTGCGTGGACTAGGCCCTCAACCTAGCGCGTCTGCCATTCCGCCACGTCCCCAGGCGCACTATATTGTATCAGCCGTCGGGGGCTGATGTCAATTTATTTTCGGCGATGCCGGGACGAACACACCTTGATCGCGCGCGATATGTTATCGCGTGCGAAACAGAATCTCGGGATTTCAAACCCCCAAGGTTCTGTTTCGGGCGTCATCAGAGATAACGCCCGACAACGATAGTGTGCTCCTCTGAGCGGTACTGAATAGCTATCTCTCAATGCAGCACGAGCACTCCGAAGTGCTCTTGAGCTTGTCCTCCAGGTAAGAATCGTAAGCCGCGAGATCGAGGAAGCCATGGCCGCTGAGGTTGAACAGGATGACGCGTTCCTTGCCTTCTTCCTTGGCCTGCTTCGCTTCTCGAATCGCCTGGCAGATGGCGTGGGATGACTCGGGTGCGGGGACTATCCCCTCCGTGCGCGCGAACTGCACGGCGGCCTCGAATACATCCACTTGGTCGAGCGCGACAGCCTCAGCCAGGCCCTTGTCTACCAGCAGGCTGACTAGTGGGGCCATTCCGTGGTAGCGCAAGCCGCCTGCGTGGATCGCCGGAGGCATGAAGCCGGCTCCGAGAGTGTACATCATGAGAAGTGGGGTCATCTGGGCGGTATCGCCAAAATCATACTTGTAGTCGCCCCTGGTGAGCGTCGGGCAGGCGGTGGGCTCAACCGCGACCGCGCGCACGTTCTTGCCGGCGATCTTGTCCGCCATATACGGCATCACAAGTCCGCCGAAATTGCTTCCCCCGCCGACGCAGCCGATGACTACGTCCGGGTATGCTCCGGCCATCTTCATCTGCTTCTGGCTCTCCAGGCCGATGACGGTCTGGTGGAGGATTACGTGGTTCAGAACGCTGCCCAGGGAATACTTGACATCGTCGTGCTTCACCGTATCCTCGAGCGCCTCGCTAATGGCGATGCCGAGGCTGCCGGGGCAGTCCGGATCTTGCGCCAGCACCTTCTTGCCGAAATCGGTCTGTTCGCCAGGGCTCGGGAAGACCTCAGCGCCGTAGACATGCATAAGGGACTTGCGGTACGGCTTCTGATAGAAGCTGCATTTGACCATATAGACCGTGCAGCCGAGGCCGAAGAAGTTGCACGCCATCGACAGCGCGCTTCCCCACTGGCCCGCTCCCGTCTCGGTGGCGATGCGCTTGGTGCCCTCCTTCTTGTTGTAGTAGGCCTGGGCTACGGCGGTGTTGAGCTTGTGGCTGCCCGCTGGGCTGGCGCCTTCGTATTTGTAGAAAATCTTAGCTGGGGTGCCCAGCGCCGCCTCGAGAGCGGTGGCGCGATAAAGCGGGGTCGGACGCCACAACGCGAGCTTTTCAAGTACTTCCTCGGGGATCTTGATCCACCGCTCGGTGCACATCTCCTGTTCGATGATCGCCATCGGGAAGATCGGCGCCAGGTCGTCCGGACCGCATGGCTGCTGCGTGCCCGGGTGGAGTGGAGGCGGCGGCCCGCCAAGGTCCGCAGCAACGTTGTACCACTCGGTTGGTATGTCCTTCTGCGACAGGATATATTGCCTCTCCTGCATAAAAGTCCTCCTTTGGGAGTTTGTGTGAACCGTTGAGGTTCATTATAACTCCGAATTGGGTCTTAAGCAAGTGCATCAGGCAGGCCCGGATCCTCCACCATCTCGAGTAGATGTGCCCTTTTGATCATCTGAGAGTCCTTTTTTTTACGAACTGTGGGCCAACGTTGCGACTTGGTAGGCGCAAATCGGCTGAAAATCGAGTCGCTGCGCTTCTCAGGTGGTACCGAGGGCTTACTCAGACGTGATTAGCCTGCAGGCACCAGTTTGTGCCGTATCCAAAGTCCATTTTATCGACTGTCTTTAGGCTGGAGAGCCTGCCAGAGCGCCTATCGCTCCAAATATCAATCAACCACACCAGTGCTGCACGTTTGCCAAGAGTATCTTGTTTACCTTGCACAACCCCTAAAGATGTTCGTTCTTGGCTGGTATGAACGCTTTGCCTTCGACCCGTTTGTCTTCTTTGAAGACATTGTGGAACGCGTTTAGATACTCATAGAGTCGCGTCTCGGACGGAAATGTCCTGTCTCGTCCTTTCCTGAACCTTCCGTCCAAACTCCGACGCTGGACTTGGCTAAGCCCACTTGTGGGGCTCGTGAGATTGCTTGCCTGAAGTCTCTCCTGTCTGACCTCAAGCCGGGGTACTTGCGGACGATAGCAGAGCAGCGTAAGATCGTCGAATTGAGCCCTGGGACGCCAAAGGCGGCAGAGGCGGCGCTCAAGATTGCTGTTACCACCCAGACCATCGGTACTCGCCAGGAAGCCATCTCCGCCTATGAGTCGGTAATCAAGGACTATCCGCTTACAAGGCCTGGATGGAAAGCGGTCCAGGAAGCGACTTGGCTGCGGCAGAAGATGCCCGGTGAGTTTAAGCTCAAGGCGACGGCCCAATCCCCAGGTGGCAGTCGAGATATTGAAAACGCGCAGTCGGCTCTGCGCGAGAAGAGGTTGGGCGACGCAGAAAGGACTGCACGCAAGCTGCTGTCTTCAGCAGATCATAAGGACCGGACTGCTGCTCTCGAACTGCTTATCCGTGCCACTGCCGCGAAGTCCGGCCCCAAGGATGCGGCCAAACAGGCTTGGGAAATGGCAAGTGGGAGTACGGATTTCAAACCAGTCTACTCAGATGTGCTCAGGCTTGAAGCTATTGCGGCTGACCTGGAGGACAGAGACGCCGATTCCTCAAAAGCGGTGGCCGAGCGGAAAGACAAACGTTCCATTGATGAAGGAGCGGTTGCCTCGAACGCAGGCACCAGCGAAACTGGGGAGTCTGGCAGTGCCAGGAAGTCTTCGCCCGCGAGACCTAACGTTCAGGCTTCTGCATCTAGGCGATCAACGGGATTTGGCGGGTTCTCGCCCCCAGTTGCGTGGCCGGGGGCAAGTCCCGGTGGCAGTTCGGTCTCTCCGGGCGCACGGAATGTGAAGCCTGTGCAGCCCAAGCCCACCACACCTCCTTCGACTCAACCTTCGCCGGTCGCGCCCGCGCCGGCACAGCCGACGCCGGAACAACCTCAGCCGGTGGCTCCAACTCCTGAACCAATAGTCCCGCCCGAGCCGGAAAAGCCGGCGTTAGACCGGTGGACATGCGATTCGCAACTCCGAGAGGTCGAAGGCGATGAGCAAGCTGTTCGAGACTTGATGAGAGTGCACCTTACCGAAGCCGCGAAGATTCTGTTCTGGCATACAACAGAGTCCAAGAACGTCATCAACGAAAGAAGGCGTGCGGTCGGAATCGCATTGACTGCAGTTATCTGGGCATCAAGCATGCTCAATGATGACGAGTTGGCGGCGAGAATTTGTAAGGACTATCTTATGCCGAATCTGGACGCCGCACGTCCTGAGCGTTGGGATTATCTCTCTCAAGAGACGGTCCTAATCAACGTCATTTCCGTGTGGCAAAGGACGGGAGAAGTCGACAAGGTAATCGATCTATACAAGTGGTGGATCACCTGGGACCCATGTGCCAACAGCGCGGATGCCAATCGGATACGATTGGCGGAAGTGCTTGTGGGCGAGGAGCGATACGAGGAAGCTATCAGCTACTTACAGCAGATTGACGACAAGGGCGACTGTGCCGCTGGTAAGCTGTTGATTCCGGACATGGAGTTAAAGCTGAAGGAGCAGCGCTCCAAAGGCGGTTCCAACGGTAATGGTGTAAGGGGGCAGAGATGAGGACGAAAATCAGCTTGCCGGTGATTCTGGCTTTATTGTTATGTTTGTTCGCGGCCGGTGCTGCGAATGCATATGGCCTATCTCTCACGTTTTACAACATGGGTCCGGCTACAGAAACTCAGACTCGTGATGACGCTGACGGTGATCTGAATCATAATCCACCTATCCAACCTCGCACGCAGTACTCGAGTGCGCCGTCGCTCATACCGCCGAACCCGACTGTATACGCTACTTTCGAGGGGTACTTCATTCCCGATTCCAGCAGCACAAAGGTGGCCATTTTCTCGGACGATGGCGTGGATGTATATATAAACGGGACGCGAGTTCTTAACAAGAAAGATATCGGCCAGCACCTGCCGAACCTGACCCAGTCTTTCCAAGTGCTTACGTCGAGCTTTACACAAGGCCAATCATATCATGTGAAGGTCGAGTACAGCCAGGTTTGCTATCTTGGCTCGTACGATATAGACGGTTGCACGATGTATGCATACGATGGGGGCGGGAGCATCTACGATTGGAGTGTGGACATAGACACCGACTCGAACAACGACGGGTCAATCAACTCCACAGACGACCCGATTGAGGAGACCTCTCCCGGCAAGTACGTCAGCCTGAACACAGATGACGACAACGCCAATGGCATCCCGGATAAGGATGACACAGGCTCGGTCACGGGAGAAAACGATCTTGCCCAGGTGAACCTCGCCTATAGCCCGACCTCAGGCATAAACGGCGCGAAGATTACTCTGGTTGCCAGTTCCGGCAGCAGCAAGATCAAGGCATGGAACTCATCCACAAAAGGAACGGAGATCACGATATCAGAAAGCGGGACCACCTATGTCATCGGCACCAACGAGGTCCCGACCACGATCTACGTGGAGGGCATCGATGCTGGCGAGGCGATGCTGGACATGGTGATGAAGAACTCCGGCAACCAGGAAGTCTGCCGGGACAAGGTTCTGTTTACTGTGCGGGACAACTTGCCTTCGGGCAGCACGTGCGTCTATGATCTAGGGCTTCCGACCAGCGATCTCAACAACATTGCAGGGCCGGATCGCTGCAACATACGATGGTCGGATTCTTCAACAGACATCGGCTACGGTGACATTTTCAGTCTAACGGCAAACAAGGTGATAGACAGGGTCCGAGTTTGGATTGTTCCGGACATGCCCGTGTTACCTGCCTATAATCTTGGGGATTACTTCCAGTCGATAACACTCTACACAGCTACGGTGACCGGTTCGCCACCCGATGCTCTGACGGCGCGGATGACAGGCACGTTTGTCACCGGAACATGCGGCACGGATAACGCGAACATCACCTGCATCCGCACGCAGTATGACAATGCCAACGAGAAGGACTACCAGGGGGCGGACGGTACCTACCATCAGATATGGCAGGTAGACTTTAACAACCTCAACTGGTCCGTTTCAGGCGGTGCTTACTACGTCTTCGGGGTTCTCGCGGTTCCACGGATAGACCGACAGTGCTTTATTCACGCCACGTACTGGGCATCGCAGGGCGACGGTTATATCCGGCAGTACGATTCAACCAACCTTTCCGGCGGCTCCGCCACGGTCAGTGGCGCGGACTGGTTTGGAAAGGGTTCTGATATCAATGTTCAGGTGTTTGCGCATCCCCAGTAGGCGGGGCAATAGGAGGATTGGTACGATGCGAATTTGCAGGACTCGGATCAGATTGATGCTGTTTGGCTTATTTGCCATTTCCCTGATAAGTGCTGGTAGCCCAGGTTCTTGCTACCTTGTTTGGCGCGACGAATGGCCGCCGAAGGACAACATAAATGCATCCTGGGATCCAAATGTAATCCGCGAGGGCGATGCCTTCTATTGGGACTTCCAGATTAACTCAGACTCAGTCTATGAAGACATCACAATAACGTCAACTGGCGGTTTGCAGCCGACCGGCCAGTTGCATAATTGGATCAGCAGTTACGGGTTCTACTACTGCAGACTCGACTTTGGAGTTCTGCAACTGGGGCAGTATACAGTTGGTGTCAGCATAGATGATGTCCCGACTCCGCCTTGGGACGATGATGGCCCTATTACCGGCACGTTTGACTTGTATGTGAAGCCAGCCGATGTCTTTCTCCAGGAGTATGATCCGTGCCGCATTCGGTGCGCGAGTTGCAAAGCCGATGTTCCGAAGCCGAGACTTGAAAGCTATGGCGCACTAAGCGTGGATCCAATCGAGGATTTCATCGGGCCTGTAGACCGAACAGGAATGCCGATTGTCTTGTGCGAAGCTGTCAAGGAGGTAGACACATTCGACGAGGAAGGCGCTGGCGGCAACGACCTGACCGTTCTTTATCGTGGTCGTAACGGTAAAGTCTGGAAGATGACGGTCACAATGCCGTATGACACATCCGAATACCCTCTGAAGAATGGGTGGATTCTGGATGGCTATGGGACCATCATCAGGACCCAGGCATCGAAAGACGGCGCGATAGTTTACTTCATCAAAGAGTTGGATGGCGGCTGCAGTGTGGTCTCTTTTGAACACCCCCCGCACCCCAATACATGGACCCAACAAGCGAAGCCTCGGAGTACAACCCTGCCGGGCGACGGCTACGAAGGATGGCCGTCACGCATCCAAAGAGATTCCTTGGACAGAATCACTGGGGTCGATGTCGGAGACAAGCACTGGGGCGTGGAGTACTCCACCGCGCAGGCTCGCATCAATTACCCCGACCAAACATACGCAATAATGAGTTACTACACAACCACCGGGAACGGAGCCTACGCCGGCAAGCCGAGTTCCGTCGAGTTCTTCAGCAGTATCGATGAATCGGTTTCTTTGACCAGCTACACTTACGATTCCCAAGGCCGCCTCGCGACGACGCAGAAGGGCGACAGGGAAGTGGGGTACGCATATGATGATGATGACCATGCCATAACGGTGAGCGAACTCTCCGCGTCGCCTGTGGTCCGGACTGTCTACCATTACGGCTGGGACGGGCAATCAGAAAGTGGACAGCCCGCATCGGATGAGACATGGGTCATCGGCAAGCTTACAGGAAACAATTCAAACGGGTATGAGACCGGCGATCAGAGACTCAATTACAAGTTCAACATCGCAACAGACGGGAGAAGGACTGATATCAGCCAGGTAACGGACCCGGGGGGCAACATCACGTACTACGGGTACGACTCTCGGCGGATTTCTTCGGTGGTGGACCCTCTCAGCCTGCAAACCACGTACAGCTACAACTCAATAAGTGCGATAACGAGCGTCGGACGCTATAGGGGAGGCTCCTTGGGGGGCGTGACAATCGACTACTACCCCGACGCTAACGGCAACGAGACGAGTTGCCCACGGACGATCAAGGACTTGCGCGGCAACTACACACACTTTGTCCGTGGAGATATGCTCAATGTCCCCTGGCGAGTGGATGAAGTCAAGATGTCGCATCTGGATGAGTATGGGGATCCTCCAGCCAGCGAACCCGACTGGGATGCTGTCGAAAACGGTAATCCTGTGTACCCGCCGATACAGAAGTTCGAGTATTATGGCTCGTTCGAGGATATCACCGCCAGCGCAACACTGACCTGGGACCATGAGTATAGTTCTCCCTCAATGACTCCCGACAACCTGAAAGACGGGTATGTTGGATCGAGTCACGAGGACGCAGGCAACTGGGACTATACGGAAGTCGTCCAGGGAAGCAATCCATATTCAAACGCCTACACATACGCCAATGTAAGCAACTGGCACTGGTCCGTGGAGAAGCATCTTTCGAGTATCAACCTGTATCTCGATCCGAACCTGAGCGGCTACTCCGTGCCGCAAGCTGTAAAGGTATATGCAAAGGATGAGACGGGCGACTACAGCATCCTCGTGTACGCTACCAAGTCTAATACCTCCGAAACATGGCGGTCCGAGACCTGGAACGGCCAGAGCGTTGGGGCGCTGCATATCACCACCTCGATTTCCACATCTGACTTGCGGATCACCTACGGGCGTAGTGATGGCCTCTGCCACCTGGGGGAGGTCCAGATACTCGCTGCCGCCGCGCCTTCGACTGATGGCAGGTCCGGTCAGATCAAGAAAGTCATCATACCCAGCGTCACCGACGATAATGTAACGGATAAGGACGCGTGGGTCGAGTTCAAGTACGGCGACAACGGGAACATACGCGAGGTTCCAACCCAGTTGTCCTACAGGTATTTCAATGAGACGACCCAGGAATATGAGACCAAGTCCTGCTCCGCTACCTATGATGCTATGGACAGGCCCCTGACCTCGACCGACGCCAACGGCAGGCTTATTCAGCTCGCATACGACGCTCTGGGCAGGATGGAGAAGCTGACATATGCCACGGGTGTAGAGGCTGTGAACACGTTCTCCTGCTGCGGTATGCTGAACACCGCTGACCCCGAGGGCAGGACGCTCAACATCGAGCATGATTTGGCGAGCCGCGCCAACAAGGCGTGGGTCAGCGATATCACCGGTCAGAGCGCGACGGCTCCGCTCATGGAGAACATATATGACTGCTTCGGCAATGTCGAGAAGGTCAGGACATACACCGCCTCGGGGTCATCATACAGGGAAAGCACATACGGCTACGACGCCAACAAGCGGCCCACAAGCCTTACCTATCCCGGCGGTATCATCGGGCAGGAGAGAGTTGATTACGACGAGGTAGGCAACCCGCTCTGGACCAAGGATGGCAATGGCCAGTATACCCTCTACCACTATGATGATCTTCACCAGTTGGAGGCGATTGGCTACTCCACTACTGAGCCGACGACTCGATACGATGGCGAGACTCCCGCTCCCGCCGTGACGCTGAGCTACTACACCAACACCGGCCTGGTGCACGAGGTGACAAAGGGCAACGATACAATCGCTTATGCCTATGATGAAAGAGGACGTGTCACAAGCTACACTCCGTCTGGGCATTCGGCGGTCACCTACACCTATAATAACCTTAACCAGGTGACCTCGGTCACAAGCGGTAGCTACAATGTTCAGTATCACTATCGCGCGAATGGGCTGCTACGCGATGTTACCACCAACAGCGGCAGCGTCGTCCTGGCCAGCTACAAGTATGACCAGGCCGGGCTGCTGCTGGAAGTCAACTATGGCAACGGCGTTAAGGCCGGTATCGGCTACGCTTCCGGCGATCCGAGGTATCCGCTTGAGTCCATATCCTATACCAAGGATAGCAACTCCCTGGCCTCCTTCTCATATACGGCCCGAGACAAGACGCTGAACCCGAGATCGATATCAGACTCGATCATCAACGCCTCGGTCACCTATCCGGCGTATGATCCGATGGGCCAGCTTACAGGCGCGACCTATCCCGACCCAGTGCCCGACCAGCCCGCAGGCGGGACCCACGGCTACGATTGGGTGGGAAATCGGACCAATCCACCATCCGGCTCCAACGCGATGCAATATAACGCGGTCGATCAGCTTGTGCTGTGGCCTGGGATGTATGCCTATTCCTATGACAATGCGGGCAACCTGGAGACAGTGCGGGCAAGAAATGCTCAGGGGCCAGAGGTGGCAAGCTATACTTACACATCCGACGGCTTGCTGGATGAGGCTACATACGGCAGTTCCACGCTTACTAATGCATGGGATGCGATGGGGAATAGGGTAGGATTGACCGTGAACAGCACGAGCTATTCGTTCACCTACAATCCGATTGCAGGTGTTCCGGCTGCGATTGAAGAAGTGAAATCGGGCAGCCCAGGTAAGACGTATTATTATTACCGAGACCCGAACGGAGTGCTCATTGCCAGGTGCGACCCGACTGACTCCAACTCCTGGCAGTATTACCATTATGATGAACTCGGCTCCACCAGGCTGTTGACGGATAAGGATGGTGTCGTCACAGATACATACACCTATGACCCATACGGCTCCGTGATTGCGCACAATGGCAGCACGAATGATAATCCGTATCAGTTTGTCGGAGCTTTGGGGTATTATACTCACTGCCAGGCCCCCGAGTTCATGCTGGTGCAGCTTGGCTTCAGGTTCTATGACCCTGAGACAGGCAGATTTACCCAGCAGGACCCGATTGGGGATGGTATAAACTGGTATGCTTATGCCGCGGGAAACCCGCTGGGGTTTGTGGACCCGTGGGGACTTGCGTGGTACGATGGTTGGCTAAATGGTGACTGGGGAAGCCGCATCCCGATCCTTGGTGGGCTGGCGGCGCAAGCTGGCACTGATTGGGGGAACGCCGAATCAGGACGTGGAAGCTGGGGGCAGGCCTATCGGTCAGCTGGAAAAGCGGCGGGCGCTACCGTCGTTGCAGGGGTTGGACTGTACTTTGGTGCAGCGAAGATCGCTGGCTTGGGAGTAGCTGCTTGGCAGGCCTCAACCGGGTCTGCATACATCTTGGGGCAATGGGCGAACGGGGCTCTAATTGGAGCAGCGGGCGCTATGGGGGCTCGCTATCTCAGTATATTACCGAGGTTCCCTACCGCCTATTCCTGGGCCGCGAATAACCTTTATATGGCGATCATATATGCACGCAACGTTCCGATATATTTTGGGAGCGACCCGGAAGCGCTTTATCCAGTAGTCAGCGGTTTCTATAGAGAACTGCAAGTGCTAGCGGGGAAGGGTTTTCCTTGGACCCCGTGTCCTTGACGATGCAACTCCCCATTCCGGATACACGATTGGCCCACGTATCAGTTATTGTAACGGGTTTCACGGAGGATAGCAAGATCATGTCTTTAACACTGTACTTGCCGAGCGATTATGTCCCCCTTAACTGCCGAGCGATAATGTCCCCATGGGAAATGGGGTCATTAGTATTAGGCAGAGGGATATTCATCGTTACCACGTATTGCGCATGGTGTTGGATGGCAAGCTGACTCTTATGGAGGCTGCTCGCAGTTTGGGTGTAAGCTATCGGCATGCAAAGAGGCTGAAGAACGATGCTCGGG
>JAMCYN010000088.1 GCA_023474015.1 Armatimonadota bacterium | reverse complement strand
AGCGCTTCAATTCATCTTCAATATTGATGGGGATAACTTCCCGCGCAATGTTACTCAAACTAAGGGGTCCTCTCGTGACTTTGTGTCTGGGTTATCTACTTTATTATACTAGCGCGAGGGGGTCAGGGTCAAGGTGGGGAGCGCGAACGCATCTAAATGCAAATCCCCCCAATCGGCTCCATGTTGAGTCCCCGTAGGGGGACTTTGTGTAGTTGTAGCCGTGAATTTATTCGCCGGGCGGTTGAAACCACGGCTACAAAGACACGAAGTCGGCCTGCGCCGACTAATTTCACGCCGAGACACCGGCAAATTCAGTTAGATGCGTTCGCCCTGGTCAAGCCGGTGAGCGCGCAGGGCGAACGCATCTAAATTCTCAACAGGCGCGCATAAGCACGGAGGCGAGCATGCTGAGCCAGTCGAAGCATGCGGCGGCTATAATTGAAGGCTCTGATCTTCGGCACCGCTCCTTCGACGGAGCTCAGGATGCTACATTCGTAGTGGTTTCAACACACGAGATAGATTAGATGCGTCCGCCCTGTGGGAGCGCGGGTGGATGCTTGTCATATCTACGGAAAGCCCGCTGACCCGTACACCGTACGCCCTGAGTAGGCCCAAAGGCCGTATCGAAGGGCGGCTGCGAAGATAGAATGCTCGGTTGAAACTTGCCCGGCCCTTCGATACGCCCACCAGACCATCTCAATAACAGCCAACTCCTACTGGGCTACTCTGGGCCTACGGTGTGCTGCCCCATTCTTGCGATAATGCACAGGCCGCCCATGTATTCCTGAATCCGTAGCTTTGACACGCGCCCGCGTGGGGTTTGACCGTGCCTGCAATCAAGGTAAACCTTTGGAAGGAAGTAACGCTCGCGCTCGCGAACCATTAGGGTATATTCGTTTTCGTCACGTCAGGAGGAGTATCGATGTCCACTGATACAGCGCTCACGACAATCGCTATCTGCCAGTTGGTTATGGTCGTCGCCGGGGTGGTCGCGGTGGGAGGCCTCATCTATGCCATATTCGCGTTCAAGGGCATGATAAGCTCGAAGATCGACGAGGCCATATCTAAGGTCCAGCCAGTGATGGACCGCGCCGAGTCCATAGCCGAACAGGCCAAGGAAACCGCCGAGAAGGTCAGCGACAAGGTGGATGCCATAATGGCCAAAGCCGAGGAGACCGCCGATACGGTGGGCGACAAGGTACAGTCGGTCTCCACCAAGGTCGAGGAGGCCATGAACCCGCAGGTGGTCGCGGTGGCGGGCGTGGTCGGCACGGCCGTAAGATGCCTGCAGCTCTACCGCGACATCGTCAAGGTCAGGCACGCGGGCGGAGATGGCCCGGGCGAGCCGGAGCAGAATGTTTGATCGTTTGATGGTTTGATAGTCTTTGAGAATTGGAGGCTTCAGTGAGTTTCGGGATTTCAACCTCGTTCATAATTGATAGTACACGCTGATACGAAATCCCGAAACACCGAAGGAGGGGCTTTATGTGCTGTCAACTTCACTCTACTGCTTCTTCTCCGGCTCCTTGTACTCGGGAGTAGTGAAATGCCACTCGACCGGCGGTTGATCTTCCGACACGCTGATCGTGAATGCGTAGTCAAAGAGCTTGTCCCGCTGAGCGCGGATGGCGCGGAGTGTGATGGAGACCTCCTCGTCCTGCAGAGATGCCCTGTCGAGGCGGTTGATGAATTTCTCGACCTGCGACCATTGATCCGGCGTGAGCGCGCGCAGGTTCAGGCCGTTCGGCGAGAATGCCGCTGCCCGCTGGTTCTCAGTCAGCGCTCCGTAAGCTCTCAGGACGTCACGGTTCCTGAAGTAGACTCCCGGAAGATTGCCGCGCATGAGGTCCTCGTCGCTCATGATATTAACATTGAACTCTTCCTGGTTCAGCGCTGCTATTTGCACGAGATCGTCGAGGTCCAGGGTGCCTGTATCTTCCAGTGTATCGCGCCATTGCTGAAGTCGGGCTTCGGGGATTTGAACGATGCGCTTGCGGTACCAATTCCTGTCGCGAAGCTCGATGACTGAATCGCGCTTGTCCCAGTTGTAGTGGTGGGTATCCGCGATCTTGTCCAGAGCTTCTCTTATAGTCGTCTCTTCCTCACTGACAGAGCCGGGGAGGCGAATCATGGACTGCCCGAAGCTGTCGGATACGACGGCGAACTTGCTCGCGTCCGCTAGAGCGGCCTCGATCTCTTCGAGCTTGTTTTCCTTGGGCTTCAGCTTGATCTTCGCATCTAGATCGGGGTCCTCCGGATGCTCAACAGCGGGCTCGCCGGAGTCGTCTTTCTTCATCTCCGACACGAACGCACTCGTCATTTCACCCTGCATACCGCGCATCACTTCGTCCATCGGCCGGTCTTCTTCCTGGCTCTTGACGATAACCTTCCCGAGTATCTTCGCCATCTTGCTCTCGGGATCGAAGAAGGGCATGTCTATCGACTGGTTCCCCACGCTCATCGTGATCTCGCCAAGTACCGCGTGTGGCATAGGCCAGCCATGCATATCCGGGTAGTGCCGGTTGAGCTGGACCGAAATCTGCCCCGGGTTACTTGCGAAGTCATTGGGGATATCGGCTGTGCGATCTACCTTGGACCGAAGCCGCGCTATGGCCATCATCGACTGCATCAGCGCCTGCTGAGCCGCCGGAGGCAGGTTCCCCGCGCCCAGGCTCAGTTGCTGGCCGGTGGCGAGGGCCTCGGCGGCCGTTGGGATTTCCTGGAAGAACTTCGACAACGGCCCAACTAAGCCGGAAGTCGCCGCGACATACATGAATGGGTTGTCCTGCTTGAGCTTCTCCAACTCCTGGGGAGATAGCTTGTCCACCCCGGCGAAGTCGGTAAGCATTTTCTCTCGCTTATCGGCCAGCATTTTCTCTCGCTGCTGCTCCTCTCGAAGCCTCTGGCCCTCGGCATCCAGCAGGGTCTTTCGATCCATAAACAGGCGGTAAGTCCGCACGGTATCCTTGTTGCCGATCTCCCACTTGAACTTCATCACACGGGCAATGGAACTCATCAGGTCGGACAGAGGCACGTCTTTCGCGAAGATGTTCATCTTGCGGTCGCGCACTTGCCAGTCTTTCTCATTCCAACCGGACCTGAGCGTCACGCCGGTCTTCTCGGCAAGATCGGCAAGAATCGCGGAGACAGTCTTGTGCCTGGCTTCGTAGGTGACCTTCTGAGCGAGCCGCTCATCGGGCTTCTCGGCGGGTTCGACGGGCTTGGCGGCCTGTGGGGTGTTGGGGTCCACAGTGATCTTGTCGGCGGAGGTCAGCGAGGTACACAGCCCGACCAGCACCCATGTCATACCTAAAGCAATCAGCACTTTTCGCATCTCGAGTCTCCTCTTAATTCATAGCTCTCCTATTGCTTCCCCGGCTCCTTATACTCTGGAGTCATGAAAGCCCAGTCGAGCGACGAAGTATCCGCCGAAGAAGATATCGCGAACTTGTATCTGAAGCGTTTACCTTCATTAGTGCGGGTTGCGCGGAGCGTCAGCACCTCATCCTGACTCTGAAGTAATGATGCGCTGCGCTGAGCGATCAACTTTTCTAACTGCCTCCAATGATCCGGTGAGAGCGTTGCCGGATTCAGCCCGTTCGCGGAGAATACCGCCGACTTTTGCTTATTGCTAAACGCGCCATATATCTTCAACATGTCACGCACCCTGAACCCCGGCCTGCCAAAGGCGGCATACAAATCAGTGCTGCGGTAAAGATCATCGTCACCTATGATATTCACCCAGACCTGAACCTCGTTGAGCGCCGCGATTTCTACAAGATCGTCGATGTCCAGTATGCCGTTCTTCTTCAGATTGTCGCGCCATTTCGCGATTTGAGCGTCTGAGATCAGCGCGCAGCGTTTTAGATGCCAATCCCGGTCGCGGAACTCAATTACGGATTCGCGCTTGTCCCAGTTGTAGTGGCAGGACTCCTCGATCTTGTCCAGAGCGTCTCTTACGGTTATCTCCTCTTCGCCGAGGAAATCGGGGATGCGGGTGCTCGACACGAAACTATCCGATATCACGGCAAACCCGCTGACATCCGCTAGAGCCGCCTCTATCTCCTCAAGTTTGCGCATCTCGTTCTCGGTCTTCTTGGGCTTCAGCTTGACTTTCTTGTCCAGCGAGGAGTCATCCTCGTGCTCGATGGCAGGCTCGCCGGAATCGTCCTTCTTGAGGTCCGACATCCGCGCTGCTTCTTCCTCTCCTCGCAATTCGTGCCATACTTCACCCGATATCTTCGCCACTTCGTCCTCGTCTTGCGTTTCACGCCATGCTTCGCCCCGCATCCTAGCCCCTATCTCCTCGATCTTGATCACGGCTTTGGCCCACACAATGGCTTCCTTGCTTTCGGGGTCACGGAATGTTAAGGGGTAATAATCCCCGTCCCGATCTCCACGCACAAAGATGTGACCGAGGGTTGGCGTGCCCGCAGTATAAGTGTTGGTCTGAGAGTAGTCGGGGTTAATCTGCACGGAAACCCGGCCCGTGGCGAGATCCTCGGCATCAGAGTTGCGCATCCACTGTACAAGTGCTCGGCTGGCCTCGGCAGAGAGGTCCCGCGGTCCCAGAGTAAGCTCTCGACCGGTAGCCAAAGCCTCCCTTGCCTCCGGAACCTCGCGAAGAAACAGGACCAGTCGCTTTGTCATCTCGGAGGTCGCTTCCACATACATGTAAGGTTTTTCCTGCTTTAGCTTCTCCAGCTCTCGTGGCGACAGCTTGTCAATATTACAGAGATCATCCACCATCTTTCGCCGCTTCACCGCCAGAATCCGCTCGCGCTTCTCTTGTTGATCTCGATCTCGCTTCTCTGCTTCGAGCAGGGCCTTTTTGTCTTCATACAACCTGTAGGATTTCACCCCGTCCTTCTCAGTGATCTCCCACTTGAACTTCATCACCCTGGCGATGGAACTCATCAGGTCGGCGAGAGGCACGTCTTTCGCGAAGATGTTCATCTTGCGGTCGCGCACTTGCCAGTCTTTCTCATTCCAACCGGACCTGAGCGTCACGCTGGTCTTCTCGGTAAGATCGGCAAGAATCGCGGAGACGGTCTTGTGCCTGGCTTCGTAGGTAACCTTCTGAGCGAGCCGCTCGTCGGGTTTTTCGTCGGGTTCGGCGGGCTTGGCGGCCTGTGGGGTGTTGGGGTCCACAGTGATCTTGTCGGCGAATGCCGCGCCGAGGACCGCGTACAGTGACAAACATAACAGAACCGGTATAAGTGCTCTCCGCATATGGGTCATCCTCTCAATAAGCAATCAATGACATATTCGTCGGTCTGCCTGACCTATCCTTTATTAGACGCGGCTCACCTCACCTGATGGCTGTGTTTTGGCCGCGTCCAGGGCGGGTACAAGCTGGAATAATACTTCTCGGGGAGCGACGACTATGGCAGGTAAGAAAAGCAAAACCAAAAAGCCCAAGAGCGCGCAGAAATCTTCCGGCCAGAAGGGCGGCGAGTTCATGGATACCGGCGGGTCCATGGGCACCAAGAATCAAAAGAAGAAAAAATGACTCGATCAGGGGACAGTGTACAGGGTACAGGGAACAGAAGGGATGCGTCCTTTCCCACTGTTCCCTATTCCCTGTACCCTGTACACTTCCCTTCCTCCCATCCTTGACACGGAACTGATTCAGGCGTATCCTAGAGCCACAGTCCGCATTGCAAAGGATGGCACAAGTGGTTTCTGTCGTGGGGCTCTTGGGCGCTCTTGTTCTGGCACCGATCATCGGCGGCGGGTTCGGAGAGCTGACCAACGCGATACTTCAGATACTGGTTTTCGGCGCGATCGCTGTTTACCTGCTGTTCCCCGGGCGCGACCGCGGCGGATGGCTACGCGCGCCGGGAATGATCCCGATGGCCATTTTCTTCCTCGCGGTACTGATATCCACGTTCTTCACCGAAGCCCTCTATCCGAGCCTCACGCAAATACTATTCATATCCGCCTGTCTGGGCGCTTACATGCTATCGGCCTCTTTGTCGCGCGACCCGAAAGTCGCCGCGATACTGGTGAGCGGGGCTGTTTTGTCGGCGCTGATCATCTGCGTGGACGGGGTAAGGGACTATGCCATCAGCACCGGCGGCGGCCGCTTGTTCTGGGAATCGCTGGTTAGCTCCGGAGATCACTGGCGGCTGTTCGGCACGTTCGTCAACCCGGGATTCTTCGCTGGATATCTCGTGATCGCAATACCGGTGACTCTGGGAGTGTACCTGGTAGCGAGACGAACGGTTCTGGCGATACTCGTGGGACTGGCCTTCGCGCTAGAGACGATGGCGCTAATGCTTACGGGTACCAAGTTCGCAATCGTCGCCGGGGTGGCCGCGCTGGTGGTATTTTTCGTGTTCGCGGTGGGAACCAGGTCGCTGCGCAGGTCGAGGTTCACTCGTCTGATTATTATCGCTCTGGTCCTGTTGCCTCTGTTAATCGTGTGCTCCGGCCCGGTGAGATCGAGAATCGTGGCGGCGGAATCGGGGGGGACGCAGGTGCACTCGACCACGTTCCGTGTCTACACGTGGCAAGGCACGTTGGAGATGGTGAGGAACAATCCGTGGAAAGGAGTCGGCCCCGGCGCGTTCGCTATTGCCTACCCCCGCTACACCCTGGCCGGACCCACCAGCTACGCGCATCAATCATATCTTCAGATCGCGGCGGAAAGCGGAGTCCCCGCCGCTATCGCGTTTCTTCTCGTGCTGCTTGCCATTGCGGGAAGGTCGGCGGTGGGCATGGTATCGGGAGATACCTCGGATCGCACCCCCAAGTCCTCGGAAGTGTCGGCATCCCATGCGAACACGATGACATGGTCGGACGTGGTGCCGTTCAGCGGTTGGCGAATACTCAACTGTGCTATGTTCGCCGCGATTGCAGGATCGATAATCAGAAATGCAGTCGACTCGGACTGGTATTTAATCGGCATCTCCCTGCCGTTTTGGGTGCTCGCCGGCGTGCTGGTGTCGCAGTCCGGCGCGACCAGAGGACCGATAGTTCAAAAGCACTGGATGAAGACCGGGCTGCTTGTGGTATGCGCGGTCGGCATATTGTTGAGCATATCGTTCGGGCTCGGCGACTGGTTTGCCCCGGACGAATCCCAGTTTGTGGAATCCGGGTCACTCTCGGAGGCGCGCCAGAGTTACGCGCAGGCGGCGGCGGTCTCCCCACTCAACCCGCTTTACCATCGCGAGTTGGCGAAGTATCTTATGGCAAACGGCGAACCCGAGGAAGCCATACGGCAGGCTGACACCGCCATTCGACTTGCGCCGACCGAGGCCCCAAACTATTACGTTCGTGGGATGATCTCGCTATCAAATCGCGACATCCCATCGGCCATACGCTTCTTCCATCGATCGCTGAAGTTCAACCCGAACTCCACCCGCACGCTCTATCAGTTGGCGCTCACCTACCGCGACGAGGACAATACCAAAGAATACGAGTCGACGCTCAGGTCGCTGCTTGCCATCGAGGAGAGCGACTACGAGCAGGTAAAGGGCGCGCCGGAGATGGTGGACACGACGTTCGCCCGCGCGCATGTTTACTTCGCCGACAAGTATATGGCTCGGAAGAGGTATGCCATGGCGGCAGATGAGTTCCGCGACGCGATTGACCGCTTGGAGAACTGGCGTTCCCACGAGCAATATCTGGAGGTGGCACTTTACGCCGGAATGCTCACCAAGGAGGAGGAGCGTGGGCTTCTGGAACTCCTCCGCGACAGTTACTTCGGCCTCGCTCAAGCTTCCTCAGCGATGGGGAAGAATGCCGAGGCGGCGGAAGCTCGCGAGAAGGGCGAGAAGGTCAAGACGGAGCGGGAGTAGGCGCAAACCTGCTATTGGACCAGATTCACCCTGAGGATAGCGACGTCGTCGCGCAGCTCGCTTCCACAAATGTCGATGATACGCGAAAGCAGGGCCGAGGCCGAGTTCTCCCCGGACAGCTTCATCTCGGTGTATTCCCGGACAACATCATCCACCACCATGAATTCCTGTCCTACCCGGAACTCATACAGTCCATCAGTGCCGATTAGAAGTTCATCTTGTGCTTCAAGATTGATTCTGGGTTCGTGGTACGTGACCGCGCTTTCGAAGCCCATGACCGGTCCCGTCGGCTCTATCAAGGTTGCGCTTTGGCGTGTCCCGCTCCAGAATATCGCGGGGGAGTGGCCCGCATTCACGTATTCGAGAGACTTGGAGGCGCAATCCAGAATACCCAGGAAGACCGTCACGAAGCCCTCGAAGTTGGCATCCTGAACGAGCGTGTTGTTGACCTGCTGCATCACGACCGATGGTCCGCCACAATCCTGAGCGCGACACCGGATACTGTACTTCACCGTCGCCACCTGGACAGCCGCCGCCAATCCCTTTCCTGAAACGTCCCCGACCACGATTCCGATCTTACCCCCAGGTATTTCGAAGACATCGTAGAAGTCGCCTCCTATACGGGATTCATCCATAGCGGCCTGGTATACGGATTCGAACTCAAAACCGTCTATTCTGCGAGGCGATGGTCTCATAAGACTGGTCTGCAGAATCTCAGCGATCCTGTGCTCGCGGCTGTAGGCTCTCTCCAGACTTTCGCGGGCCGCTACCTGCTCCGTGATGTCCTCCATCATAGGCAGGAAATACAAAGACCGTCCTTCCGAGTCTTTGATAATACGTTCGGATAGTCGCACCCAGACGATGCCGCCGTCCTTGCGGATGTATCGCTTTTCCATCTGGTATTGATCGATCCTGCCTTCGGCCAAGAGGCGGGCTTGTCCAATGTCGGCCTCGAGATCATCCGGGTAGGTAATGTCCGGAAACCCCATGGAGGTCAACTCTTCCTCGGTGTATCCGGTAATGCGGCACAGCGCCTCGTTTACGCGCAGGAACTTGTAGTCCATGGACGCCATCGCCGCGCCGATCGGCGCCTGATCGAACGTGCGCCTGAAGTTCTCCTCGCTTGCCCTCAACGCCTCCTCGGCCTTCTTGCGCTCGGTCACATCAAGGACCAGCGAAAGCACCGACGCCAGATTGCCGGATTCGTTCGTAAGCGCCGAATTATACCATTCACAGCGGATGACTGATCCGTCCTTACGACAATTGCGGTTCGCGGTGACATTGCGCGGACGCCTGCCGGCGAGCATGTCGGTTAATAGCTGTTCGACCATTTGCGAATCTTCCTCGAAGACCATGTGAAGCTCATCGTATCGCTTGCCCAGCACCTCTTCCGTGCTCCATCCGAAGACTCGCCCTGCCTCGTCCGTCCAGCGTGTTACTCGGAAATCGGGATCCCATTCGATTACCGCCACGGGGGAGTTCTCAACTTGTAACTTCAGGCGCTGAGAAGCTTCCCTCAACGCGTCTTCTGCTTCCTTGTTTTCCGAGATGTCTCTGAAATAGATTGTGAGGCCTTCGGGAGAAGGGTATGCGCGCACGGCGAACCAGGCGTTGAACCGCTCGGCAAACACCTCATATTCGACGGTCACGCGCTCAGATACGGCGCGGTGCAGTTCTTCGCGGCCCTCACCCTTGTCTGCTTCCGGAAACACCTCCCATATCACTCTACCCAGTAGTTCATCCGCCTTTTTCCGCAGCAGACGTTCCGCTTCCACGTTCACATAGGTATATCGCCAGTCGCGATCGACTGTGAGGAAAGCGTCGCTTATGCTATTGAGGATGCCTGTTACGCACTCGTTCGTCTTCTCTAATTCACTCGTGAGCAGTTGCGCGCGAAGCCTGTGCCGGCGTGCAATGACGGCTGCTCCCCCCATCGTAATTGAGAACACGAGATAAGTGGCTATCATCATCCAGCCTTTGGGCGTGGTGGCTAACGGTATGAGGTTGTTCAGCGGGGGCACGAACAAATAGCCATAAGTCAGGAAGCCCACAATAAGGGCCAGAATCGCCGGCCCATCTCCGAACAAGTAAGCGGCAATGATGGTGCCAACCACGTAGGGTGTAGGGGTATAAAGGGGTGCGAGATGCGGTCTCAGTACCAGCAGCACTGCTGTTACTAGTGCCTCAACAATAATCGTGACAACATAACCCATCCACCGACCGGGCGACCGCCTGGGTTGGTTCGGAGGGTAGCTGCCATCATCTGTTCTGTTGCCCCTCATGAGCTCTCCGGTCGCATGGCATGCGAGCATTAAGGCCTTGACATAAGCCATGCAATCCCACTTAACGACAACATTATTATGCGTTATTGCGACAAAAGTCAAGCGCCACGCTTGGCTGGAGCGAGCAACCCCTGTCCGGATTACAAGTTTCATGGATTCCATGCGTTGGGTAACGACAAAAGTGACTCAGACGTATAAGTAAAAGGCTTCGCTTGTTGATAAAGTGACAAGCCGACCTACCGTTGCATTGGAAGGATGCTGATATGACGAAGTATCATTTGACAACAATCTTTGCGCTTGCCATTGCGCTGGTTTGCTGCTCGGGCGCCTGGGCGCTTGGGCCTGGAGAGACCGCGCCGCCTTTCAACCTCCAGGATCAGTTCGGCAAAACTTGGAACCTTTCGAGCCTGAATAACACGGTCATAGTGCTCATCGTCGCTAACCGAGATTCCGGCAGGGCGATGGGCCCGTGGGTAGACAACCTCAAGACCAAGTATGGCAAGAGAATCCAGATACTCGGTTTGATGGACCTTCATACCGTTCCGGGGATTGGACGCGGTATTGCCAGGTCGAGAATACGCAGCGAAACCAAGGACCCGCTTATGCTCGACTTCAACGGAAGCACCGCGAAGGCATATTCCGTCAGCGGCAAGTATCCCGTGGCGGTTGTAATCGATAAGGGCTTGCACATCCGCGAGGTCCAGAAGACCAACTATACCGATGACGCATTCAAGGCTATCACGGCGGCCGTAGACGAGGCTCTGAAGTAGGGCATAGAGCATAGGAGTGTAGGGCATAGGAAGGGAAGGAACGCTCTGCGCCGCACCAGTCCCTTCTATGCCCTATGCCCTATGCCCTATGCCCTCACCTTCAGTTCGTTCCCGCGTATAGCGGCGACATCTCCCTGAGCCTGTGCACGATCCCCGGCAGGGTGTCCAGCACCTTCTCGATGTGGGCCATGGTATTATCCTTACCGAGCGTCATCCTAAGCGACCCGTGAGCCTGTTCGTGACGCAGGCCCAGCGCCATCAGAACATGCGACGGGTCCAGCGAGCCCGAGGTGCACGCCGAGCCCGACGAGACGCAGATGCCGTTCATATCCATCAGCAGTATCATCGACTCGCCCTCGACGCCCTCGAAGGAGAAATTGACGTTGTTCGGCACGCGCTTGACGCGGTCGCCGTTAAGCCTGACATCTTTGATGCGGCTCTCGATGCCTTCGATGAGAGCGTCCCGCAGATTGATTGTGTGCGCGGCCTCCTCGGGCATTCGCTTCAACGCCAGTTCGGCTGCCTTTCCGAGCCCGACTATCCCCGGCACATTGTGCGTGCCCGCGCGCTTGTTGTTCTCCTGACCGCCGCCGCGCATCAGCCTCTCGACGCGAGCGCCCTTGCGAATATACATCGCGCCGACGCCCTTCGGGCCATAGAGCTTGTGAGCGGAAATCGCTAGCGAATCGCAGTTCATCTCGTCAACGTTCACCGGGATGTGCCCGGCGGTCTGCACCGTGTCCGAGTGGAAGTGAATCCCCTTTTCCTTCGCAAGCCGACCTATCTCTTCGACCGGCTCGATGGTACCGATCTCGTTGTTGGCGTGCATGATCGTGATCAGCACGGTTTCGTTGGTGATGCTCGACGCAAGCCTGTCCATATCGATGAACCCATTCGCGTCCACGTCCAGTATAGTGACCGTGTAACCCTGCTTCTCCAAGGTTTGGCACGGCTCCAAAATAGCGTGGTGCTCAATCTTGCTCGCGATGATATGCTTGCCCTTCTTCGCCTTGGCCGCAGCCACGCCGAACACGGCCCAGTTGTCCGACTCACTGCCGCCGCTCGTGAAGTAAATCTCTTCGGGCTGAGCGCCGATCAATCGGGCAACGTTGATTCGGGCCTCTTCGACGGCCTCACGCGCATCGCGGCCTATGGAATACAGCGTCGAGGCGCTGCCGAATTTGTCCTTCAGATACGGAAGCATAGCCTCCAGCACTTCTTCGTCCACGGGAGTTGTCGCCGCGTGGTCAAGGTATATAAGATCGCTCATGTATTTCCTCCTGATTCGGGTATATCCAAACAACCTCTAGTATTATACCGCCCCTGCCCAGTGGCTAACCCTGGCGAGCGATCAAGACGTTGGGCCCTTAAGCGGGCTGATCAATACTTCGCCGCCGTCAGCATCAATTGTGTATGCCGTCGCCGTTGCGGGAACAAGGCAGGTGTACGAACGCCTTAAAACCACGCTCCAATCGGGTGATGGACCGCTCAGAGCGCAATCGCCCATAGTCGCGGTTACCAGGTGCATGTGCTTTGAGGAGCGTATGGTAACTCTCTCGCCAACAGCTTTCACCACGCAGAAAGTCGGGAACTCCGTCAGCGTCTCAACACGTTCAGCAGCGACGTCCAGTCCCTGATCGAGCGCGGGCAGGTCGGGGCGTTGGGCCATCACCGCGACGCAACCATCGTCGAGGTGCAGCGCGCGGCCCCGGTTGTAGTCGAAGAGCCGGTACGTGACCTGAGTCTGCTCACTGATCTCGAATGCGACCAGGCCGGGGCCGACCGCATGAACCGTGCCGGTCGGGACATTGTAGTGCATCCCTGGCCGAACATTATCCGCGCGGTTCAGCATCGCCAGGACGTCGCTCTCGCTTGGGTCGCTTGAATGGATCAGATCACAGAACGCTTTCTTGTCGACTCCCTGCTTGAGGCCGCAAAAAAGATACGCGCCGGGGTCGGCATGCAAAATATACCACATCTCATCCTTGTGAACTTCCTTGGTCACGGGATGCGCCTGCACCGAGAGCTTCTCGGCGGAGTCAAGCAACTTCACGACCACCGGAACGCTCACGACCTGATCGAGCAGAGTGCCCGCCAGAGGGCCGTTGGTAATCTTGGTCACCGTCGCGAGACCGGGATTGCCTGGGTCCTGGGGCCAGGTGCTAACGTCCCATGATTCACCGATAGGTTGCTCGGAATCGACGCATGGCCGGTCATACAGCTTGCATAGCCTGCCGCCGCCCCACGGTCTGGGGACGAGTATGGGCTCGAGAAGCAATGGATATGTGAAACCGCTCAAGAAATTGTACCTCCTGGCATTATTACCTGTTATGCGCCACATTTAGTGCTACGACGCGGCAAAACCATCATCCTCCGAACAAATACCGCCGATAATAATGTTGTCCCTATGGACTATCGACACGCCTTCGGCGGTATATAAGAAACAGGAACTAGTTGGCCGTGGATATCGTCCTTATAGATGGTAGGTCGGCCTACCCGAAACAGAACGCCGAGGCTCAACACTGAGCGCGGGGGACCCGATTAGTGGGGCGTATTTCGGTCGTTGACCGGAAGGGGCACTTCCTGCCCTAGCCCGACAGCTAACCCCGCAGGCGCGGCAGGAAGAGGAAAGGAATTGCCCAAAGCACGGATTTCCAGTCACCGAATACATTACCACGTCTCCGACGGGTGCGCGGTTGTCAGGCCGGAAGGCGCGTGCGACGCAGATACGACCGAAGCGTTGGCCCGTTTGGCTAACTCAACCCTCATAGAATCGAAGAACCTGGTTCTCGACCTGAGCCATTCGAGATATGTGGAAACCCCCGGCTACAGGTGGATTGTGAGACAACTCCGGCAGTTGGAGGCCGCGGACAAGACCCTGGTGGTGGTGGGGCTGTCGCCGTCGGTGCAACGAGCGTTCACCCTCCTCAAGCTCGACAAGATTATCCCAACCGCGAAAAGCGTCTCCGACGCCCTCAGGAAACTGCAAGGGCGGAAGGTGGTGGCGCTGGTCTGAGTGCTGAACTGCCAGAGGCTTTTTAAACAGATATGCCACGATGCTCACATTGACAAGTGCTTTCTCGGACGCTACACTGAAGAAAGAAGAGGTAGATAGGCCAATACTGAAGATTGGACGGTGCTAATGCATGCCGCAATTCTTCCATTCAACCGTGAAAGAGTTGCTTGACCAGCGTTTGTCAGAGATCGAGGACCATTTTGATGCGGATGCAATCTTCTACTTGGGACAAATTGCCCATCCTTTGATAAAGCTGTTTCGGGATCAGATTGAGAAGCTGAGACTCATTACCTCTCCCAGGAGTCGCTTAGTCATCATCCTGGGCACACCTGGGGGTTCTGCCGAGGTCGTAGAGAAACTCGTCGATATTATCCGGTATTACTATGATCAGGTCTACTTTGTGGTCCCGGACGAAGCAATGTCGGCTGGAACCATTTTTTGCATGTCCGGCGATAAGATCTACATGGATTACACCTCGTCACTGGGTCCGATTGATCCTCAGATTTGGAACGGCAAGCAGTTCGTCCCCGCTCGTGGATACCTAGACGAGATCGAGAACATGCTGGAAAAGGCTAAGAACGGAACAATCACAAACGCTGAGCTACTTATATGGCAAAGCCAGGACTTGGCAATGCTCAACCAATGTGAACAGCAAAGCAATCTCACCGTCACTCTACTGAAGAAGTGGCTGGTAGAATACAAGTTTTCTGACTGGCAAACCCATGGGACCACCACTGCGAAGATAGGGCAGCCTGTCACAATGGAGGAGAAGGAGGAGCGGGCTGAGGAGATCGCGGTGGAACTGGGTAACAATAAAAAGTGGCATTCGCACGGACGACGCATCGGCATTGAGACCCTGACGAAAGACCTAAAGCTGAAAATCGAGGACTATTCTGATAATGCGGACCTCAGAAAGATGATTCGTTCGTATAACGACTTGTTGACTGAATATATTCAGGAGCGGGGCTTTCCGGCATTTTTCCATAGTAGACACTACTTCTAGGCTGAGGAAGACTAATGGCAACCATTGAATACACGAAGGCCAAGATGGAACAGGTTCAGGCGGACCGTCGTGACGATGCGCAGCTTGCGAGTATGCAGCAGTTTTACAGAGAAATGTGTCGTTCTGGCGTCGCTACGAAACAGGAATACACCTTGCCACCCATAAACACGTCTGATGTATCGACAGGTCAACAGTATTGGCTGATCAGCGACACCCCTGAACTGAAGTAACGTCTCGGGAACAGGCATCCAGAGTTTTATGTCCCGGACGATCATTACTCTGCCACACTTATTCCCTCGGCACTTCGACCTCGGCCAGGATCGTTTCGATTATCCGCTCGGGGGTGAGGCCCTCGATTTCGGACTCGGGACGCAGGATGAGCCGGTGCCGCAGGACAGGCGCGGCGATATGCTTGATGTCGTCGGGAATCACGTAGTCCCTGCCGTTCATCGCCGCCACGGCCTTAGAACCCAACAGGAGATAGATCGATGCCCTCGGGCTCGCGCCAAGTGTCAGGTTTCGATTTTCACGGGTTTTCCTAACGAGCTTCGCCACATACTCCACTATCGGCTGGCCGACCGTCACTCTGGCCACACTCGCGCGCAGGCCGAGAACCGCCTGGACATCAACCGCCGACTGAATTCCCGCGTCCTCCAACCTCGCCGATCTGAAACCGGCATTGTAGCGGGAAAGCATCTCGACCTCGGTCTCGTAAGCGGGATATGGGACAACCACCTTGAACATGAAGCGGTCGAGCTGGGCCTCGGGCAGAGGATAGGTGCCCTCGTATTCGATAGGGTTCTGGGTCGCGAATACGGTGAATATGGGGTCGAGCGCGTGAGTCGTACCGTCGATGGTCACCTGGCGCTCCTGCATCGCCTCAAGAAGAGCGGCCTGGGTCTTGGGAGGAGTACGGTTGATCTCGTCGGCGAGGAAAAGGCCGGTAAAGATCGGCCCTTTGCGGAGATTGAACGCGCCCTTGGATGGGTCGAAAACACTCGTTCCGATGACATCCGACGGCATGAGATCGGGGGTGAACTGCACTCGGTTGAAGTCCGCAGAGACCGCCAGCGACAGCGCCCGGACGATAAGGGTTTTCGCGATGCCCGGCACGCCCTCGAGCAGCACGTGTCCCTCGCAAGCGAGCGCGATCAGGATTTGGTCGATGACATCGATCTGCCCGACCACCGCCTTTGCCATTTCTCTGCGTATGTTCGCAAAATCAGTTATGGGTTCCGCCAATGCCTAGCTCCTGTTCAAGATTTCTGATTTCCACAGCCATATCAACGAGTTCGGACTCGGTGGGCTTTTGTCCTGCTTTAGATCGCTCGCAGTCCGCGAAAAGCCTCCCCACCCTGCCGCTGAGTTCCATACTTGAGTCAATTTCTAGGCGGCGCGCTATCTGCTCGCGCGGAACGTCGGGGGCAAGTCCGAGTTTCGAGCAAAGTTCCTGCTTGAAAGAGTCGCATAGAATACCGGCGGCAAGGTCGGTGGCGTGGGCGCGCCTGTAGAGCCTGGCGACCGATTCCACGAACTCGTAGCCCGGCCTCAGCGTTTCGGACTTCGGCAAGTTCCGCACCGCCCCGAACCTCCGCCCCTTGCTGTAGCAGAGCACCAATGCCGCTGTCAGGAATATAATTATGGACATCTTCACCTGGCGGCTCAGTGACGCAAGAAGCGGCTTGCCCTCGCCGAGGCCGTGGTGGTATTCGTCGAAGAGGATCAGGCGTTCATGCTTCGGCAGCTCCGCTACGCTCCGCGATCCGAAGCAACCAGGGTCTGTGCTTTCGCCGATGATATCCAGCAGGGCCATGGCGTTCTTCTCGTTGCGCATGCCTTTGTTGGTAATCAGGCGGCTGGAGTCGAAAGCGTGGATGTGACCCTTGCCGAGGGTCCTGGTGACCCTGAAGTCCTCGGGAACGCCTTTGAGCTTGTTCGAGAGGAAGATCACCGTCCCACCCCCGCGCACCCAGTTTTCGAGAGCGGCCGACTCAGCGCCGGAGATGCGATATTCGCTGTCACCCTCGTCGTCGACGGCCTTGTCCGGAGTCAACGAATGCGGCTCGACCGCGATCAATACACAAGCCTTCTTCGGCAGTTCCGTGTAGGGTTGGCGCAGCCGGTCGGTCGAGTAGCCGAGTCGGCCCAGCAGGACATAGAAAACCTTGACTCCTTTCGGGTCGGGGTTGTAGCTGGTAGAAGCCTTGCTTTCGATATTCGTTCCCGGCGACGAAACGAAGTATCCGCCAACGCACAGCAGCACGAACATCGCGGCGAGTATCCATATGTCGCCCGAACGTCTCATGCCGAAGCCTCTCCCGCTATTAAATTGTAGACCGTGACGGCGTTGAGGTAGTCCTCGCGGCGGCAGTCTTCGTGACCGTAGAACTTGCGGTCAAAATCGAGCGTGAGCGGTCGGAGAGCGTCGTAAGGCTCCTCGTGGCCGCCGTGCTTAAGCTCGCGGAGGTATTCCCAGTTCGTGCGGCTGCGCTCGAACCGGAGGGCGTTGGTTTCATCAAGGAAGGAAATCGAAGCAAGATAAGCGCAGCGGTACGCGGATTTGTAGTCGCCTGCCTCGGCCAGCTTTGCGGCTTCGTTCATGAGAGGGCGCGCGGACGGAAGGTCGTAGCCGCCTGTGTTGCGCTCGTCGGCCTCAAAGACGGAAAACGCCCGCCCGGCCGCCAGCCTGCTGATAATAAGCGCAAGCAAGGCAAGGAACGCGATGATGATCACGCAAGCGAAGATAAACGACGCGATCCGCCCCGCTGAGCCGCCGTGCAGTGTCAGCGATTTGCTCATCCACTCAAAGAGCCGGGTGATAAGCTTGCCGAGCTTCTTCAGGAGTTTCTCCCAAATGTTCGGGGGAGCAGGTTTGCCGGAGAAGCGGTTGTACTCGGGGGCGGCAAAAATGTTGGTGAGCTCGCGGTGGACGATGGTAGGGTTGGCGGCTCCGCCCTGATGCACGGGCGCGGAACTCGCCACTCCAGCCGCCATCACAAACACGAGCAGAAGAACAAGAAAAACCAGCCTAATCATTGCCGGTCAACATCCTCCGGTGGACGAAGCTGCTCCTGAGGCAGTGATGCGATGCCGCGCGAGTCTTCGGCTGTGACTCTTTCGTCCAGCTCTCGCGCCAGCAGCTCGAGATCGAAGCCCTCTTTCCTGATGCGCACATCATAGTAGAGGAGAATCGCCACGATGGATGTTATCGGGACCATCACCGTGTTAATCGCCGTCCACAGGATTGTGTGAATAACGCGTATCGAGTTCGCCGCGTCGGCGCCGTGCATCTTCTTCATATATAGGATGAGGAATGTCGGCCCCACTATGATATAGGTAATCATAACGACCACAAGAGTGGCTATGACGAATAGCCAGAAACCCTTGCCGACGAAGCCGGACATCAGGCTCCAACTGCGGCCCAGGGATTCCCCCGCCCTTTTGCCCTCCAGGATCACCACCGGGCCCATAAGCGCCAGCTTGACCCTCACAATGATCGGCGGCACCAGCGCCACAAGCATTACCACGATTATGACCAGGCCTCCCGTGACCGGATTGACCATCCGCCCAGCCCCCGCCGCGAACGTGGAAATTCCCAGCACGACTGCGAAGACGGCGAGGATAATCGCGGACACAAGGAAAACCGCGCCAACGACCAGCGACTGATAAAAAACCGCCCCGATGAAAGGCCACAGCACGGAGCCGCTCAGTATCCTCCGGTAGCAGCCGCCGATGCTGCTGGTACGGCCGAGATACCTTTCGGATATAGCAAGTGTGAGAGTGCCGGTCACGATGGGTTCCATCAGAAAGACGAACAGAATGGTCAACAGGACAGACAGCCCACCGCCCGATTTGATACCCGATTGACCTCCCGCAAGGAGGCCGTCCATCAGGAAATATGGAACATATATGACCGCCGCGATGCCCACCAGCAGGGCAAAGTTGCGTTTATAAAGATCTGCGGTCTCGTCGAGTATGTCCGCTATCCCCAGCGGGCGAAGGTGACGTCCTGGACTTCTCATGTCCTGCCTCCATAATCCGGCGGAGCCGGAAGGGATTTTAATCACGAAAGCCCGAAAATACCGAAAAACCGAAATTGGGAAAAGAAAGGAATTCCGGTGTATCGGGAACTTTATTCCAGATACCTGCTGCAGTCTCGGGAACAAGATTCCCGAAACACCAAACACCAATTTAATCACGAAAACCAAGTTGTCAACCTGCAGCAGCAAGCCTAGTCATTCCGAACGAATGTGAGGAATCTGCTTTTGACCCCTCGTCGAGCACGAATGCTTCAGTTCAAAGCAGATCCCTCGACTACGCTCGGGATGACTAGAATTGCAGGGTTAAATATACAATCCCCTCCCCTTTCGGGATTTCGGGTATTTCGGGTTTTCGCGATAAGAATTCCCTTCCCTTAAACTGCCTACAACTTCGTTCCGAACAGCGCGCGGGCATTGCGTGTAGTCGCCTCGGCCAGCTCTTCCAATACCCTGCCCCTGATCCGGGCGACCTCCTCGGCCACGTAGCGCACGTAGGCCGGCTCGTTGCGTTTGCCCCTGTGCGGGACGGGGGTCAGGTACGGGCAGTCGGTCTCGATCAGGAGACGGTCCAGCGGACACATCTCGACCACCCTTCTGAGCTTCTCCGAGGCCTTGTAGGTTATGGGCCCATCGATGCCTATATAAAACCCCTCGTCCAGCACCTCGCGCGCGAATTGCTCGTCGCCCGAGAAGCAATGCAACACACACCCTTGAATGTTCTCCGAATGTTGCCTCAATACCTGCAAAACCTCGGCATTGGACTCACGGCTGTGAACGACAATCGGCAGCCCGACATTGCCCGCAAGCTCGATCTGAGCCTCGAACGCGGCGAACTGATCCGAGCGGGGGCTGAAGTGGTAGTGAAAATCCAGCCCTGTTTCACCTATCGCCAAGACTTTCGGACGCCGGGAAAGCTCCACGAGCGCCTGTGGGGTGGATTCATCGAAGCTCTTGGAATCGTGGGGGTGGACGCCGACGGTCGCGAACACGCACTCGAACCGCGAGGCAAGCTCCACGGCGGCGCGGCTGGATTCGAGGTCATACCCGCACACTATGATGCGACCGACCCCCGCCTCGTTTGCCCGCGCTATCACCTCCGGCAGGTCGGATGCGAATTTCGAGTCGTTAAGATGTGCATGTGTGTCGATGAGATACATTGTCTCTTTTTTATCGCGAAAGCCCGAAATACCCGAAATCCCGAAAGGGGAAGGAAATGCATGTTGGTCGGAGGTATTCCTGCCCCCGACCTCTCTTCCCGGCCATTCTTGGCCAGATACCAGCCTCTCTCCGAAGATGGAGCAGTTCAGGGCACGAATGCCCCCAGAAGATGCGTCCGGGGCAGGAATACCCCGGACGAACGTAATTGGTAGGTCCGGTTGGTTCTATTCCCTAATTCCTATTCCTAATTCCCTTTTCGGCTTTCGGTACTTTCGGGCTTTCGTGATTAAATTCCCCTCAGAACCGGGCGATCTTCTCAGCCAGATAGTCGGCGAGGAGGGCGTTGAAGAGATCGTGCCTGGTGTAAAAATAGTATTGGTCCGTGTTCTCGATGACCTCCAGGGCCGAATCGGGGATGCGCTCGTCCATAAGCTGCGAGCCCGCAAGTATGTAAGGCTTGTCCGCCGAGGAAGCCACGATCAGCGTCGGAACTCCGACATCCGGCAGCGCGGAAGTGAGGTCGGTGCTCTGAAGGATGTTGGCTCGACGATATACGGTCGCGCCGTCGAGTTCCGCAGCGGTGCGCATCAGGTAAGAATGCGGGGAGCAGTCATAATTGGGCGGCTCCTTCGGACCGAAGAGTCTCCGCCACAACTTGGCCCAGAAGCTCTCGACCTTGAAGTCGCTCGGAGCCGAATGAGATAGCAGCTCGACTTCGGACATGCTCGGCAGTGACGGCGATACGGAGCACAATACGAGTGCGGGACAACGCTCCGGGTGGGAGACGGCAAATTGCAGTGCCACGAGCCCACCGAGAGAATGACCTACTACGGCTGCGTTGTATACCTTGAGCGCAGTCAGGAGACGGGACAGGTCGTCGACCAGTATATCCAGAGAGTACTGCCCGCGAGCGCGGCGGAGATCGTAGGTAATGACGCGAAATCGGTCGGACAGCCCGGACGACTGGTACTTGAACCACTCACTCGTGCCGACTACACCCGGAACGAACACGATAGGCGCGCCGCTACCGGCATCGGTGTAGTTAACTCGCAGGCCATTAATATCGATTACCGACAATCTCCCGCTACCTCGTGTCAGTGGTGCTCGCCCCGTGATCATCATACTCAAAGGGCCGGGGCACTGTCAATGAAGTTGACGAAAAGCTGGGATTCGTGTAGATTATGACTGTCGAGGTTGAAGGGGGTTCCAGCAGGCATGGAGAGATTGTGGGCGCCGTGGCGGCTTGAGTATATTGTCGCCCAACGAGTCGAGGGCTGCATATTCTGTGTCTTTCCCGAGCAGGATGCCGATGAGAAGAACCACATCCTCTGTCGCGGGAAGCACACCTATGTAATAATGAACGCATTCCCCTACTCCAACGGCCACCTGCTCATCCCGACCTACAGACACATTGCCGATCTCAACGACATGACCGATGACGAGAGCCTGGAAATGATGCGGCTTGCCCAAATGTCCTGCAGGGTGTTGAAAGAGCTCAGCGGGCCGGACGGGTTCAATATCGGCCTCAACCTGGGCACATCCGCCGGAGCCGGGATCGCCGATCACCTGCACATGCACATTGTCCCTCGATGGAACGGCGACACGAACTTCATGCCGGTGTTGGCCGACACCAAGGTCATCCCTGAAGCCCTGGAAACCACATACAAAAAGCTTAAGGAGCAGTTTGATCGACTGGCGCAAGACAATGGATCATGATGTAACCCTGCAAGTAGATGAACTGCGCACTCAATGCGTTGAGTGCACCAATTGCGGTCTCGCGGACAC
>JAMCYN010000095.1 GCA_023474015.1 Armatimonadota bacterium | reverse complement strand
CCTGGAGTCGAACACGGTCGATCTGCACGACATCGAGGATTGCCGTGCCCGTGGTGACGAGTTGGCCCGGGCTCATATATCTTCTTGTTACCGAACCCGCGAACGGAGCCCGAACATAGCGGTATTCATTGATGACAGCCGCTGTAGCCGCTGCCGCACCTGCCTGGCGAGCGGTGGCCTGCCGTTGTGTGATCTGTTGCTTTCCACTGATCATCGCGGCGCGTGCTGCCGACGCCCTCTGTCGAGCCGCTCTGACAGCTGCCCTCTTGCCCGCAACATCTCCCAACACGGCCTTTACGTTTGCTTTTGCTTCGGCAAGCTTCGCTTCCTGGTTCCCAAGCTCCGCTTCGGCGGCTAAAGCCTGTGCTTTCTCAGACTGGTATTCCTGCAGAGAGACCGCGCCGGCCTTCTGAAGCCGCTCCTCGCGCGCGATCTCAGCACGCCAGTAGTCTCGATTCGCTGCCGCGCTCGCGACTTGTTTCTCTGCCTGGGCAACTGATTGCCGTGCAGCGGCTACCATGCCTTCGGCCCGCGCAAGATCACCGGATGCAGCCTCAATATCCGCTTGAGCTGCCAAGTGTTCATCTCGTAACCGAGCAGCATCAGACTTGGCGATAGGTACGCCGACAAGAGCAGCAGAGTAGCCTGCCGAAGCTTCCGCGAGCCGGGTCCCGATGTCAGGTGAGTATATAACGGCCAGAATCTGATTAGCTGATACGCGGCTTCCATTATAGACACGCAACTGGGTGAGACGACCGTCAACTCGAGGGTATATGATCTGCTCCTGTAACGGCGCAACGGAGCCGGTATAAGTCACCCGCGCGCTGAACGGCGCATACCGGACGATCTCTGTAGCGACCGGAACAGGCCCCGCCGCAGGCTCCATCGTAGACATGTCCATCGATTGAGCCTCAAGAACAGTCATCGAACCCGGGTTACCTGCCCGCCATACTCTGACCCAGATGAGGGATACAAGCACAAGTGCCACCAACAGGAGGATCCCCCAGGCATATCGTCTGAGATAAGTCCCGATTCTCACCCTACCGCGCCTTTCGCGCTCTTGGCTTCCAGGCTCATTGATGGTGCTCCATATCACTGGCCACAGGCTTGAGCGTCTCCTTTTCCGCATCCGTGATCTTGGGCAAATGGCGTACAAAGGTAACGATATGCCAGATTTCCTTGTCACTATGGGTTTCACCAAAGGCCGGCATGCCGGTCATCCGAATTCCATTCTTGATGATCCAGAAAAGCTTGCTGTCAGAAAGGGACTGCGCATCATCGGCATAGAGCTTGGGTACCGGAGGATTGAGCCCTGCCGCCAGCTCGGCAGGCTTGACATTGGGCGCCCCGTGGCAGAGGAGGCAGTTTTCCCGGTAATGGGCCATGCCGGAGGCTGCAGCGGACGAGTCATTCGCAAATGGATTTTTCACGTCGGGTGCCCGCTTCTCCATGGAATTGGTAAAAGCCCAGGGTGCGAATATCTTCTCAAGCAGCCCTGGCTTGGCGCTGGCGGACATGTCCATCATCCCCAAGGCCATGACCAGCAGCGGAACAATAAACGTAAGCAGGACACAGGTGAGAAAACCCGCTCCAAAGATGAGCCCATTCTTGACGGAATTCTTCATGCAGTTACTCTTCCTGGGGAACCGCATCATCCAGACATGTTGGATGATGCAACTGCCCCGTTTTATTTGGTTTCTTGGGCGGCTGCGGTCATGATCTTCAAAATCCCGTCCTCCACTTCCTGCGCCACCCCTTCCACCCTATCAAAACGCAATAGGCGGCAAGTTAGCCGTCATTGCGAAGAACTTCACCAGCGGTACCTGTCGCCCCCAGCAAGCACAGGCTCTGGATCGACGCGGCTATTGCGCCACCGTAAACGCATATTCAGCCGTGCCACTTTGGCTGCCTGCTGCGATCTCCACTTTCGCCTTCCATTCACCGGCCATGCTCACATCCGATGACCCCATATAGTGATCGTCCATCGGGGCCAACGCAACCGATGGTCCGGGCATACCAGGCATCTCAAGAGTAAGCTTGACCTTCGCGTTCTTGACAGGCTGTCCTTTCTCCACGACCTTGGCCGCAAACTCGACCTTGCCCACCTTCGGAGCCGAGGGGCTTGCCGACAGGGTCACCTGGAAAGGACCCGCCGCCTGTTCGCTGCCAAGCGCAGCGGTTGACAAGGCAGCAGGCGCGCTGGTGCGTCCAGGGGCCGTGGACTCGGTCTTGCGACCGCACCCCGAAACGAGCAGCGTCAGCACAAGAAAGCAGAATGCCGTATAAGCATATCGTGACATCGAAATAGTCCTTTCCTTCCGAATTCCTTAGCCGTTCGATGCAGTGGCCCGCATTTCCTCCTGCGAACTGCCAGCTAAACCATCAGCCGAAGGGCATGCTTGACTCTTAATCCTGCGCGCGGAGATCTGAAACTGACTGATCAGGACAACACGACTTGTCTTGCAGCCCTCGCCCGACCATTCCCTTTTCTCGGCCTATCTGGTACAGATAGTCATGCTCGAAAGCGAAACTGACGAGATCAGCCGTCTTGGCCACTGCCAGCCCTACAAACGTATCAGCAGCGCCGTAGTACATCCATAATTCGTCTCCACGACACACCGCCCCGCAGGTAAAAACGACGCCAGGCACCAGTCCCTGATTCTCGTGATCAGCCTCGGGGCCGAACACCCAATCGGATGCGCGAGCCAGAACCTTCCTAGGGTCCTCCAGGTCTATCATCGCGACTCCAAGTCGGTATACCGGACGCCGGCCCATCTCTTTAGCGCCGTGGTAGATGAAAAGCCATCCCTTGTCCGTGCGTATGGGCGGGCCACCCACTCCAACCCGCAAGCCATCCCACCAGGGTCCTCCTCGCTGCGGGAGCAGGATACCCGGCATGCTCCAGTGAACGAAGTCAAATGGAGCGCACGCGTACCAGACGTGTTCCCCGCCACCGGTTACCGGGCGGTGGACCATGTACCACCTGTCATCGTACTTCTGAGGAAAGATCGCCGCATCCTTGTTCGAAGGCGACAGCACAAGGCCCAGTCGTTCCACAGTCTCAAAGTCCTTTGTCCTTGCCATCGCCACGGCGGGGCCATAACGTGAGTACGCGGTGTAGGCGATGATCCACTCTCGCTCCGCTATTTGCGTCACCCGCGCATCTTCGCAGCCGAACTCTTCGTAAGGATTCTCCGGCAGGTCCGGTTGAAGCAGTGCACGTTCAGCAATTCGCCAACTATCCACGCCGTTCGAGCTTCTAGCTACGCGAATCTCAGACACGCCGCGCTTGTCCTCGACCCGCAGCAACAGCAGCATTTCCCCGTCTACTTCTACAACGCCGGGGTTGAGCACAGCATTCGCTTTGCACGGCATATCATTTGGAGTAAGCAAAGGCCCATCGCCGAGTCTCGTAAAAACGTCGTCGGCCATACGTAAATGCCTCCAGTCAGTGGATGAGTTAGGTTCAACATACCCAGCCAGGCTGCTTACAAAACCCAGCAGCACCAAGGCGCGAATGCGGACAACTGAACTAGATTTCCGTTGATTTCAAGAAATGCGCAACCGGCTGATGATGTATTTCGTCTTTCGACTGTGCGGAAGATTGGCGGCGGAGGTGCCTTAATGATATTGCAGGCTGATTCCAGTCCTACAGTGCCCTACGATCTCCAGAGAACCCACTCGCCCATTCAACGCTTCTATGGTCGCAAGACTACGAGACGCCGAACGATTCCGGCATTTGCGGTGGCCTTTGCGCTGTTCCTGTTGTGGCAAGTGATCGATCATCTATTCTTTATGAGCGTTCCCATGGCTACGAGGCACTTGCTTTCGCTGGCGGTAGGAACAACCCTGGCTACAGTGATAGCCGCCTTCGCAAGTGCCGAAATATCGCGCCAGTATCGCCGCCTCGAAGAGCTTGAGCGGCTCAGAGTCGATCTTGCCCGTATGCTGGTGCATGACCTAAGGACACCGCTAACCGGAGTGCTGGGAGGGTTGGAGGCAATTGAATCAGGAGCCCTTGGCGAACTGACCGAAGAGATGGAAGACGCAGTCGGAATCGCCAAAAGAAGTGGACAAAGGTTGCTCGGAATGATAGACGATCTGCTGGTTATTAGCAAGGTCGAGGCTGGACAAATGCAGTTGGACCTGAAACGTGTCGGTCTCTTTTGCCTGGCGAGCTCGACGCTGGAGTTAGTCGAGCACTCAGCCAGAAAGAGTAAGATAGAGTTGGGGCTTGATGTTCATCCCGTAGATATGGAAGCCATCTGTGACTACGATATGCTCTCAAGAGTCCTCGTCAATCTGCTGAGCAACGCGATCCGTTTCACCCCATCCGGCGGTCACATTAGCGTTGAGGCGCTCCGGAATGAATCCGAGGTTATCATCTCTGTAACCGACAATGGCGAAGGCATACCCGTGGATCACCACGAGAAGATATTCGAGAAGTTCGGGTTGGCTGAATCACCAGTTGCCCGCCGCCGCTGGTCGACTGGACTGGGGCTATATTTCTGCAGGCAGGTCATCGAGCTGCACGGCGGCAGGATATGGGTAGAGAGCGTGCCCGGCAGCGGAAGCAAGTTCAGTTTCACCTTGCCGACAGCGCATTCAACGATTTCGCAAAACAACGTAGCGGCAAACCCGTGAAAGGAGTTTGAGATGAAAACGCGTGCTTCTAGTTTGGTCATGTTGACACTAGTAATGTTACTCGGGCTGGTCCCGTCAGCAAACGCTGGTGCGTCCGTCCCCTTTTACCTGAGGCCCAGTTCCCAAACGTGGCTAATAAAGGTGGTCGCCACCACTCCTACTCTGGCAGACATAACAA
>JAMCYN010000122.1 GCA_023474015.1 Armatimonadota bacterium | reverse complement strand
GCAAGAGAACACTCGTGCTTACAACCAAGCTGAAAGTATTATGCCAAGTGAATTGCCCTCAAATGGCATTTCTTGTGCCCAATGGACGGTGGAACTTTGCATAAAATTCTACTTTACATAAGGGGGCTGAGGGCGACCTTGGTCCCTACCGCGACCGCTTCAGTGGCTGCTCTGTGCTTGTGGCAGTGGAGTTCTGGTAGTAGTCCCTGCCCCGGACATTGGCATGTTCGATGGGTATATATTCGGGAGCGTCCTTGAGGGGCTGTCTATCGAGTCCCTTGTCGAGGATCGATTTGACGGACGTATACGAAATGGCGTTGCAGCGTAGCGCCCTCGCCGAGGCGGCCTCGACCCTTTCGCAGGTGAACTTGTCGGCAAGCCGGATGATGCCCAGGCAGGACCGATAGGCCTGCTCGGGATGGCGGCGGCTCTCGATTATTCTTCGCACCAGTTCGCCGGTTTTGGGTCCCTTGGTCGCGGCCCAGGAACTGATCCGAGCGGGCGTCCACTCCAGGTGCTTCTGGTGCTTCGGCGGACGGTGGTCCGGGTTGGTGGTGAAGTAACCCTGTTGATAGCTTCTGATGTGGGTTGCGATTCTCTGCCCCTTGTGGAATATCTCAACGGTGGTGGCGGTGAGCCTGGCCTCGACGCGCGCTGCGGTGAGATGGAACGGGACCGAGTAGAAGTGCTTGTCGAGGGCGATGTGATGATCGATGGCGACCTTTGCCGTTTTCCACTCCCCGAAGTAGTATCGGGTCGGCGGGAGCGGCCCGAGAGCCGGCTTGTCCAGTTGTTCGAAGAGCTCGGCTCTAGTGGCGTCGATCCTCTTGAACTTGCGCGAGTTGAGCTTATCGAGCAGTTCGCCTATGGCCTCGTTGATCTCGGTAAGCGAGAATAACGTCCTGTTGCGAAGAGCCGCGAGAATGGCCGTTTCGACAAACTGGACACTTTTTTCGACCTTGGCTTTATCTCTGGGCTTGCGGATGCGAGCGGGGATTACGGCGGCGCCGTAGTGGGTGGCCATTTCGGAGAACGACTGGTTGAGGTCGGGTTCGTAGCGGTCGGGCTTGGTGACGGCGGTTTTGGTATTGTCCGGGACGATGATCTCGGGCACTCCGCCGAAGAACCCGAACATCCGAATGTGCGAACCGATCCAGTTCGGCTCGGTCATATCGAGCGTCGCTTCGGTGAAGATAAAGCTCGACGCTCCCAGAGCCCCCACGAATAGGTTGGTCTGCACAACCTTTCCGGTCTTGGGGTCTATATACGGGATTGTTGACCCGGCGTAGTCCGTGAAGACTTTCTCGCCCGCCTTGTGCTCCTGGCGAAGCAGAAAAGCCCCTACAATTCGATTCTGACAGCAGGACAAGGAGTACTACGTCCAGGGAGCCTGATGGGGATTCCTGACGATCCTGGCCGCTATTGTCTGGGCGTTGATTGCTGGGAGGTATAAAAATCCCGTGTCAATGGTCATCTACCGAGCTCCATTAAGGAATCTGCTTGACACTGCGACTTCCGGTCTTTACAAGGCTTGAATGGGCTGCTATAATCTGCCTAATGGACAGTACGATTTTGCAGTCACCGAAGCGTTCATGCATTTTGACTTGAGCACCGAAGCGTTCACAAACGAGCGTGAGTTCATACGAATATCACACAGTGGGAGAGCACTTCGTTCACACCGAAGGGGTCACTGGTTCGAATCCAGTATCGCCCACCACGCTTCTTTTTAAGCACAAAACAGATCACTTCGGAGATTCCGATGTGGTCTTTTTGTCGTGTTCCAATAGCTCTGAATTGACACTCCGCTCAACCGGGGATATACTGAAGCTAGGACGGGAGTCTTCCCGCCACTTTTATCCATTGGTGACCAATATGGCTGACGCAATGGAACACCACAGACTCGGGGTCGAGGCATTCAAGGCTGGGGACTTGGACAAGGCCATTGAAGAGCTCGAAACCGCCACTCATCTCGACCACTCGGACTACAAGGCCTTCACCTATCTCGGAGCGGCTTACGCGGCGAGGAATCGCTACAACGCGGCAATAGGGGCGTTTAAGATGGCGGAGCAGATCAACCCCGGGGTGGCCAGCATTCATTATAATATCGCTCAGGCATATGAGGCGAGCGGGATACCAAACGAGGCCGAATACGAGTACGAGCGCGCCGTGGAGATCGATCCCAATTACACCAAGGCCACGGAAGCCCTCAGTGTGCTAAAACAGAAGCTGCACCATATTTGACTACGCCTTCCGGCCGATCACCGATTCAGCCAGCATCTCAAGCGCGTCAGAGTAGGGGGATGTGGGGATGGCCTTAAGCTGCTCCATAGCCTGTTCGGCAAATCTAAGCGCGCGTTCGCGAGCCATCTCAACGGCTCCGCTGGCAATCACCTGCTGGACCACTTCGCGCACGCTATCCGCGGACATCGAGCCGCTATTGACCGAGGCAAGGAAAGTTCGCCGGGCCTCTGAATCAAAACTTTGGAGCGCCAGCAGGACGGGTAGGGTGAACTTCCCATGAATAAGATCGGTTCCGACGGGCTTGCCGGTTCGCGCGGGGTTGCCTTCGATATCGAGGATATCGTCGGTTATCTGGAACGCGAATCCGAGTTGCAGGCCGTATTCGATCATCGCCGCGCGTACTCTCTCGTCGGCTCCGGCGACGATGGCTCCGCACTCGCAGCACGCGCCCATGAACTCAGCGGTCTTGCCTCGTATAATCTGCCAATAGTTCTCTTCCCAGGCGGCGATGCTGCCGTCGCTCGATGCCTGAAGCACCTCGCTTTCGGTCATTCCGACCGCCATCGATGATAGCACGCGAAGAACGTCGAAATCTCCGTCCGCTGCCAGGAGCGTAAAAGACTTAGAGAGGAGAAAATCTCCGCCAAGAACGCTCAGCTTGTTTCCCCATTTAGCGTTCGCGGTGGCCACTCCCCGCCGCTCGCTGGTCTCGTCCACTACATCATCGTGCACCAGCGACGCCATGTGCACCAGTTCGGTCGAGGCGGCGAGGTTGATTGCCCTCGGGTCACCGGCCTCTGCTCCGGCGGCACATGCCGATAGAAGCACCAGCGCGGGACGTATGCGCTTTCCGCCCGCGGAGAAAAGGTGAATGGCCATCTCGAACGCCGGCTGCGCTTCCGAGGTGACGGTTGCTTCCAGCTTGCGTTCAACGAGATCAAGTTGAGATGCGATCGGCGCCATCCATCCGGGGCGCGCGTTCTCGCGTATTGCATTCAAAGCTTGAGCGTTCATTATTTGGATAGCTCCAGGAAGATTCGATAACTCTTCTACCCAACTCACAGCGGCTTTGCACCGACGTGCAGACACACCGCGCCGAGCATGAGGTCGTGAAATCCGACATCGCGCAGCCCGCTTCTCTCGAAGACGGCCGCCAACTCCTCCCGGGACATGAACTCCTTCACAGACTGCGGAAGATACTCGTATGCGTTCCTTCTCGCGCGGAACAACCGCGCGGTGTAGGGGGTCAGAGCGTAGAAATATAGTTTCCACGGCAGACGCAACAGCACAGATCTGACCCTGCTGATCTCAAGGCAAATCACCTTGCCTCCCGGTTTGGTAACCCGGGTCATCTCAGCCAGCGCCTGGGTCACATCCGCGACGTTGCGGAGACCAAATCCCACGGTGACACAGTCAAACGAGTTATCCGGAAAAGGCAGCTTGCACACGTTCCCGACGAGAAACTCGACCCAATCGCAGCCGATGCGACCCGCCTTGTGTCTCGCCAACTCGATCATCGGCACCGAGAAGTCGATGCCGGTGACGCTGCCCTTGCTTCCGACTTTCTTTGCAAGCTCAAAGGCAAAATCCCCCGTGCCGCAGCACACGTCAAGCGCGCGCCCGCCGGGCAATAGTCCCGACTTGGATACGGCGAACCTCCGCCAGGCCTTATGCCTGGTGAGGCTCAAAACCGAGTTCATAAAGTCGTATTTCGGCGCTACGGAAGAGAAAAGGCGCTCAACATACGCCTCTTTCTCCTCTCCGGCAGGGTATTTGCTCATATCTCCGGCGCTGTCCCATCAAGGGACCAGCTAAAGTTATTATATCTGAATTATGAGTTCCTCGTCAAACAAAAACAGGACCGTCGATAACATCGACAGTCCCATTTCTTGGTATCTCACCCATTTTATGGCGCACCCGGCGCGACTCGAACGCGCGGCCTTCTGCTCCGGAGGCAGACGCTCTATCCACTGAGCTACGGGTGCACGAGGCAACTTGATTATATCACGCAGGGACGAAAGAGGCAATTTCGGATTGCGGATTTTGGATTGGAGACCTATGCCCGCTTAGTCCTCGCTGTTCGAATTGAGCTGACGATAATTGCGGTCAGTTCATCCGCTTCTCTTGCCAGGTCGGAGAGCAGTTCCCTATTGGCAAGCCTGGCCTCAACCAGCATTTCAAGCCAGTAGTGCGATTCATCAGCCTCCTCTTCCACGATTGCCATCTTCGCGAGAAAATCAGGGCGAGACTTTGCTCGGCAGGCTGCGCGATAGTTCGCGCCGACTGAGACGGCACTCCTAACCAGTTGTCTCGCGATAACATCCGCTGCGCGATCCCGTGGAAGAGATTCCGTAAGTGAGATTATCTGCAACCCAAATGACTTTGTTCGCCTCTTTAGTTCAGCTTCGTTCAAGACTCGAACCTCCCGAATGGTAGGAAAATCCAAAATCCAAAATCCGCAATCCAAAATCATTCGTGTGGATTATAGACTGCCAATCCCTCCATCCAAGCCGCAGCGCAGATCGGCTGCTCGAGGTCCTTGAAAACCCCTCCATCCACGACGTATTTGGCCGCTTTCTGAGCAAATACCC
>JAMCYN010000153.1 GCA_023474015.1 Armatimonadota bacterium | reverse complement strand
AGTTCTACTCGGAGGTCTTCGGCTTCCGAAAGGTGCGGGAGAGTACGTCGCCCGCGGGCAACCGGCTCGCGTTCATCGAACTGCCGGGCAACAACACCCATATCGAGCTTTGCCACCAGCCGGATTCTCCTGACTTCAGCTTCCCCGAGGATATCTTCCACTTCGCGTTCAGCGTTCCCGACCTTCACAAGTTCCGTCTGCTTTGGGAGCCGCTCGGTATCGAGTTCTGGCCCGAGTCCGGGCCGGTCAACGATTTGTTCTACTTCATCAACGACCCCGACGGCTACGAGATCGAAGTAATGAAGGGCTGACACAATAGTCCGTTCCATCTGCGGCAGGATAGGCGTCATCGGTTAGCTAACACTATGTGTAGTGACTAATCGAATGGAGCACCACCAATGAAAGCAATCGGAATTTGCGGAAGCCCCAGAGGCGGGGGAAACACCGAAATACTTATCAAGCGCTGCCTTGGACGGATTCAACTCACCGGAATCGAGACGCAGTTCATCCCTCTGCGCGACAAGGATATCAAGCCTTGCATAGCCTGCGGCGTCTGCGCCGAGCGTAAAGACGGCGCCTGCGCGCAAAAGGGCGATGACTTTCAGGGGGTCCTCGACGCCATCAGGGAAGCGGATGTCATAGTGGTCGGCTCGCCGGTCTATTTCGGCTCGGCCACCGCGCAAATCACCGCGCTTCTAGACCGTGCAGGTTACGTTTCCCGTGTAAACGGCAACTTCCTCTCGCGCAAGATTGGCGGTCCGATAGTGGTCGCTCGCCGCGCTGGTCAGAACTTCACTTACGCGCAGCTCGTACTCTGGTTTACGATAAACGACATGATCGTTCCCGGGTCAAGCTACTGGAATATCGCGTTCGGACGCACTCCCGGCGAGGTCGAGAATGATGCCGAAGGTCTTGCGACCATCGACCGTTTCGGCGACAACCTGGCGTGGCTGGCGGAGAAGCTGAATGGGTAATGTGTAATTAGCGATCCGCTGTGGTCTTCACGACCTGCGCGACTGCGCGCTCTGTGCTCTGCTTGTCGGACTCGGGGATTCCTTTGCCGCTGTATTTGAACTCCATCCGCTCGCAGTAGAGTTCAGCAGTCACCCGCTTGATCTGATCGCTGTTGGCTTCGGCTTTCTCCGCGCCGATTCGGAAGATGCCCAGGTTATAGAGCTCTATCCGGGCCAGTTCGTCCTGCATATTGGGGCCATAAAACGTCAGCGTGCCGTGTTTCTCCTTGGATTCATCATTGTTTCCTTTGATTACGAATTCCTTGTGCCAGTCGTACCAGCTCTTGGCGGTCACTTCAGAGAAGGAGATCTTCAGGTTCGGAAACTCGAGCTTGCCCGGCTCCTTTTGGTAGTCGCGAGCGTCCCCGATGTCGTCGGTTACCGCTGACTGCTTGACGGTGAATGAATCAATCTTGCTGACCTTAGTGCAGTCCAAGCCGTCGATGGTGAGCTTGAAGTTTAATGGCAGCCACGTCTTTTGCTCACTCTTGCCGAGATCGGTCTTGACTTCCTCCGGGGATGCCGAACGGGTATACTCAGGCGCGAACTTGATGGTTATATAGGCCGGGTCCTTGCCCGAGGCATCGCAGGCTGGGATGGTGGTTTCTGTCACAAGCGCGTTGAAGAACTGCGTCTCCGAAGTGCCCTGGTAGTTGTAATCCAATACTACGATTCCACCGCTCTTGCGAGTATTGTTCATCGACCACGAACCAGCGATCCAATCGTAAACGGCCTTCGACATACCGAACCCGATCTGCATGCTAATCGACTCGTACTTGGGCTGGCCGATATGCTTTTTAGTGAAGTATGACTGTCCCGGTGGTTCGTTGATGACTTCAGCGCTGATCGCGCCGCCATCAATGCTCTTCACAAAGCCGCACTTCACGTTGTCGAGTATCAGAAAGAAGTTCCCCGCGACGTATGATCGTCCGCGCGAATCGGCGGCATTGATCGGGCCAACGGAGCACGCGACCAACCCGAAGAACAATATCGCGACGACCCAAAGAGTTGCGTATTTCTGAGCTAAACAAACACTGAACATACTTACCACGCCTCCATATGCCCTTCGCTTCGTGCGAACGGGCGACACTGGCCGTGGCGTCATGTCTATGCCCGCCCGGCTGTGTAGACGATATCATCTCAGCCTTCACGTGTCAACGGGCAACAACCCGGCATCTGGTGCGTCAAGGAGAGTAGGTAGTACACAAGTCGGCATGGGAGGTATTCACCAGATGAGAATCTCCAGATTCGGATGGGTCGCTGCATGGGCTTGCTTTACTCTACCGATTGGAAGCCTGGCAGTTCCGACCGCGACGAGTTCCAATCCAATAGTAAAAGCTTCGCCGCACAGGGTGGCGGTTCGGAGCGCGAGTATCATTCTCAAGGTCCCCGATTTTCCGACTGCTCGGGTGAAAGTGCTAAAGCTCGCCGGGCAATATGGCGCGGACCTCCGCGACGCGAAGACCGAGGTGGACTTCAACGGGGATAAGCACGGTAGTATGACGCTCCAAGTGGATGCCCCGAAGCTGGACGCGCTGCTGGACGACTTGCGCGGGGTGGGCAAGCTATACAGCGAAAGCGTTCAGACCACCGACCAGACCTCGCTTTACGAAAAGCTCGAGCGACGCGCCGGGCTGCTGCACCAGAACGAATCCGAACTGCTCGACTTCCTTCGCCGCCCTCGCAGGATGCGCGGCTCGGATATCCTTTTCGTCCAATACCGCCTGTATCAGACACGCACCGAGGCGTCGGACGCGATGCAGGAACGTGTCGACATGAGCAGGGACGCGGGCAGGGGTAGGGTGATGCTGTCGCTCTTCGAGCCGGAGCCCAAACGGACGCTTGACTGGGGCAACTGGCACGCTCACGCCGCCTACAAGGCCAAGGGCGCGTTTCTTGAGTTCACTCGCAAGATCCTCACGGGGCTTTACTTTGTGGGCTGGTTCGCTCCGTTCTGGATTCCCGGCGCGATCATACTATTCGTAGTCTGTCGGAAGGTCAACCGGTGGATTAGGGCGTGGTGGGCTCGCCAAGGATCATCACTGTTTCGACGTCCACAGCGTTCGGAAGAAAGCTGAGTGATCTTCGCTCAATCTTGCCGACGCTCAAACGCCCTTGTCGTCCTTCATGCCGAGTCGGCTCTTCACATCCTCCCACGGTATTGTCTCTTCGCGCTTCCTGCTTTCGGCCACGGATGCGTCCCGGCAGTCCTCGTGCAGCTTGCACCCTTCGCAACAGCCGTCGCATTCGCCGGAGGCCTCGCGACGCAGCTTGCGAATCAAATAAATGGTCGCGGCAATTACTATCACCGCCACGATTATCCATTGAATAATTGCACTCATTTGAACCCCATCATCAGCCCGATGCGATATATCGCGAACGCAACGACATACGCGAGCGCCAGCGAGTAGCTTACGGAGAAAACCGTCCACTTCCATGAGTTGGTTTCCCGCTTTATGGTCGCGACGGTCGCGATGCAGGGAATGTAGATCAGGCTGAGAATCATAAACGTGAACGCCGTCAGCGGCGTGAACGATTGGCTCAACGCGCCGTGCAGCCCCTTGCCTCCCGGGCCGGCATGCCCGAAACCGTAGAGTACTCCAAGCGTGCTCACGACGATCTCCTTGGCTCCCAATCCGAAGAACAGCGCCACGGCGGCCCGCCAGTCCAACCCGAGCGGTCTCACCAGCGGCTGTATCCATCGTCCGAATTGCCCGACCAGGCTGTTCGCGCTGCCGAACTCGACTCCCCATGGAAACGACCCCAGCGCCCAGATCAGCACCGATGCGGCCAGCACCACCGTCCCCGCCTTGCTCAGAAACAGCGAGGTTCGCTCCCACACGTGGATGACCGTGCCCTTGAGCGTCGGCATCCGATAAGGAGGCAGTTCCATAACGAAAGGCGAGACCGATTTCGGGAAGAACACCCTCCTGAACAGCTTTCCGGACACAACAGCCAGGATCACCCCGAGGGCGTAGATCGAGAATATCACCCACGCGCCGTTTTGCGAGAAAAAGACGCCGGTGAAGAGTATGTATATGGGTAGCCGCGCCGTGCACGACATCAGAGGCGTGACCAAAATAGTGACCAGCCGATCCTCGGGCGTCTCCAGAGTGCGCGTGGCCATCACGGCGGGGACGTTGCAGCCGAATCCCATCAGCATCGGAATGAACGACTTTCCGTGGAGCCCGAGGATGTGCATGGACCTGTCCATCAAGAACGCCGCCCGCGCCATATATCCCGAGCCCTCGAGGAACGATATGATGATGAACATGACCATAATGTTGGGCACGAATACCACCACGCCACCGACACCGGCGATTATTCCGTGGCATATCATCGAGGACAATGGGCCTGGTGGGAGCCCGGCGGTGGCCCAGGCGCTCAGGGTGGCAACGCCTCTGTCCAGCAAATTGGCGAACACCCCGCCGATATCGAACGTCAGCTTGAATGTCAGCCACATTAGAATTAGAAATATCGGCAGTCCGAGCACGCGGTTTAAGAGGATGTTGTCGATCCTCTCGGTGGCGCTGATGGTGTCGACCGCCGCCGCACGGATCACGACCTCGCGCAGAAGACCCCCGATGAAGCCATAGCGCCCGTCCGCGATCACAGCCTCGAGGTCGCTGCCGAAGTGCTGCTCAAGATGACGGCGGGTGCTGTCGATTTCCTTGAACGCATGGTCGGGGTCAAGCGTGCACCAGGCGAGCCGTTCCTTGGCCTCGGAGTCCCCTTCAAGGGCCTTGACCACGAGCCATCTGGTGGGGTAGATGCAGTCGGGGTTCAGCTTGAGCCTGCTTTCCAGCATGCCGACCTGGATTTCGATTTCGGGATTATAACGCGCGCTCCGGGGAGCCTCGCAGGCGGCGCATGCGGCCAGTTCCGCCGCTTTTTCGAGGATTTCGTCCATACCCTCGCCCTTGTGACCGACTGTGGGGACCACCGCGGCGCCTAGGAACCCGGCGAGTTTGTCCACGTCGATCCTTTGCCCCATCTGTTCCGCCATATCGACCACATTGAGGGCGACTACCGTGCTGATCCCGAGTTCAAGAAGTTGAGTGGTGAGATAGAGGTTACGCTCGAGGTTCGTGGCGTCAACGACGTTCACGATCACATCCACGTGGCTGTCGATCAGGAAGTCCCTGGCGATGACCTCCTCCTGGGAATAGGCCGACAGGCTGTAGGTGCCCGGCAGATCGACGATGCGAAACACCTTGCCGTTCTTCTTGACGGTGCCTTCCTTGCGTTCAACAGTCACCCCCGGCCAGTTGCCGACGTGCTGATGTGAACCCGTCAACTCATTGAAGACGGTTGTCTTCCCCGAGTTGGGGTTCCCCGCAAGGGCGATCACTATCTCATCTTGCTGCAATCGTGACTCCATTGGACAAGCAATCTTGAGAATTTTGAATTGTGAATTATGAATTTTGAATTAGGGAAGGGATCGCGCACTCCCCAATTCATAATTCAAAATTCAAAATTTAGAATTTCCTATTCTAGTTCCACTTCGATGTGCTGCGCCTCGCTCTTGCGCAGGGCGAGGTGATAGCCTCGGATCTTGATCTCGATAGGGTCGGCGAGTGGGGCGACGCGTATTACCTCGAACCGCGTGTCCGACGTCAGTCCCATCTCCATCAAGCGCTTGCGGACGGGGCCCTTGCCGGAGACGAACGCAATCCGGCCCTGCATTCCGGGGCACAGGTCGCTCATCTTGGTGGAGGTAATGGTGGTCCGCAGACCGCAAGTGCCGGGCTGAGACGGCTGGCACTCGCAGCCCTCGGGATATACGCTGTGAGCCAGGAAGTGCCGGAAGTCGTCCAATCGCAGCGGCTTATCGCCACCGCAGACTCGGACGAAATCGACGAATTTCAATAGCTTATCGAGCGTGTCCGGACGGATCGCGTGCTCGATGCCGCAGGCTTCGGTCTCGGCGTCATTCTCATCGAGGCCAAGCACGCTCGTCAGGAACTCCTTCACCGCGCTGTGGCGGTGGGCAATCCCCCGTGCGCGGTCCAGACCCTCGTCGGTCAGTTCAACATTTTCATAGGGTTGGTGCTTGACTAGCCCCCTGGAGGTCAGGGAGCGGATTGCCTCGGTGACGGACGGCATCTTGACTTCCATCATGCGCGCGATGTCCTTAACGCGCGCAAACTGGTTTCTGACCTTGAGGTTATAGATAGCTTCGAGGTAGTCTTCCAGTGATCTTGAGAGTTTCGCTTCCGGCGTCGCCATAGCCGCCTCCGGGTTCAGTTAGGTATACCTAAGTTAGCCTAACCTAACTATACCACAGGCCACGCGGGAATGTCAACAAAAAAACAGGACATAGGGCGTAGGGCTTAGGGCATAGAAGGGACTCATGCAGCCCATCCCTTACCGTTGTATCGGGAAACCCCTTTCCCGATACTTCCTCGGTAACCGGGGGCATTTCGGGAAAAGGGTTTCCCGAAATAACTGGTTTCTCCAGATTTGACACGCACCCCATGGCATAGAAGGGATGGGCGATGGTCCGGGATTTGCAATCCCGGACGTTCTTCGCGGGTTTGTAACCCGCCAACTGTCAACTGTCAACTGTCAACTTCTCCACCAGGCTTGCCCTAAGAATGGTGAATTCACCATACCTGTCGTTGATAGCGTCCATAGTCTCAAGAAGCTTTCCGCGCCGCTCATCCGGAAACAGGTTCAATTGCCTGGAGCCTTTAACCAGGTTCGACACGCACACTCCGACCAGCCTGATGGCGCGCTTGTTGCCGATCTGCTCACGCAGGATGGACAGAGCCACCTGGTAGATGGCGTAGCCGTCATCGATATGCTCGCGGAGGCTTCGCTGACGGCTGAACGTATGCATATCGGCGTAGCGCACCACCAACGTGACTGTTCTTCCCGCGAAGCCCTGCTCGCGCAGGCGACGGCCAACCATCTCGGAAAGCCGCAGCAGGTTACGGCTGAGTACGGTCCAGTCTCGTGTATTTCTGCTCAGTGTGTGGGAGTGCCCAACGGACTTGATATTCGGTTGGTCATAGTATGGAATCACCGGAGTCTCATAGGCGCCGTTAGCCATTGCGTGGAGGGTATCACCGTAGACGCCGAACTCTCGCTTGAGCCATTCTCTCGATGCGCGCCCCAGGGTTCCCGCTGTCGTGATCCCCATTTTCTTCAATCGAGCCGTTGTTTTGTTGCCGATGCCATGAAGCTTCTCGACCGGCAGGGCCTCGAGCAGTTCCCGGACTTCCTCCCGCCGTATTTTCGTCAGCCCGTCCGGCTTTTGCATACCGGATGCCAGCTTCGCGAGCACCTTATTCGGGCCGATGCCGACCGAACATGTCAGCCCCAGTTCTTCGCGTATACGGCGCTTGACATCAAGCGCGATATTCCATGCGCATCCGAAGCGATCCTGTGTCGGAGTGACATCCATAAAGCACTCATCGATGGAGTAGATCTCCAGCAGGTCCGTATAGTCACCGCAGATATTAAACACCCGGTGGGATGTATCCACATACTTTCCCGAGTCCCCCCGGACTATCACCAGTTCCGGGCAGCGTGTTATCGCTTCCGTCATCGGCATCCCGGATCGAACGCCGAACGGACGCGCCTCGTAACTCGCCGCCGCCACGACACTGCGCGATCCGGCGGGTCCCCCCACGACCACGGGCTTGCCCTTGAGACGAGGGTCGCACTGCTGCTCGACACTGGCGAAAAACGAGTTCATATCGACAAGAATAATGGTGCGATCATTTTCCATAGACCTATCCCGCGCATACCTTGCCAAGAGTCCACTCAAGCGTGTTCGTGTTGAACCGCAGCTCGTACAGGTTCGTCCCGTTCGTAACGGAGTAATGCCGAAGCTCCTCTACTCCCTGGTTGGTGCGCCAGGAGTAATTGACGGCCCTAACCTTGTAGTAGCGGTTTCGCCACCGAAACCATACGGGAAGGACCCTGCGCTTGTCGAACGCCACTCCTACACGAATATCCTCATCGACCTGAGACTGTTTCCACGGTTCCGCCCTCCGTTTTCCAAATGACGAACATGCTCTCTTACGGCTGAGATTCTTTGCGTGGCGGATATATCCGTATTGTATGCGAACAAATGTTCGTTTGTCAAGTAGCATGTTTCCCCATCGGTGACGCTCAGCCCTATTCTCGCTAACAGCCTTGGCAAACCGCCCACGTGGTATCATCTGCGGGATTTGAGCAAAAAGACTCGAACTACTATTCATGGCGGAGACCTAGAGCAACAGACTTTCTTATCAAGAGTATTGTTACTCAAAGAGGCTCTGCTTGCCTGCAATACCTGTTTTGGACAGGCATGAATACGCGGTCCGAAGCAACATGATGTGGGGTGGTGGTTATGGGCTCTCTGCTCTCCGCTATTAGCTATTTCCCATTAGATTCTCCCCATGAGATCCTCGGATTTGAACGGGCCCTGGTCGGCGATGAGTTCGCGGGCGGCGGGAACTTTGTCCCAAACGTTCCACAGAAGCACGCCTCTCACGCAACCGTCACGCATATAGTAGACCACACCCTCCTTTAACGGCTCTTTCCAGTCCGCCACGATTTCCAGGCGTGAATCGAGATCGCCGACGGCCTCGTAGCCGAGATCAAAGAGATCGGAGTAGAAATATGGAAGATGATGATAAGGTTCGCCCCGGCCCGCCATCGATTTGCCGGCATAGCCGCCCATGGTGACGGCATTGTCCTCGTGCTCCACGCGTATGTGGTTACCAAGCGCGGGGTTGTAGAAATACGCCACGTCTCCCGCGGCGTAGATGTCCGGGTTGTTTGTGCGGAGGCAATCGTCGACATGGATGCCGTTTTCAATCTTGAGCCCGGCGGCCTCCGCCAGCCTTACGTTCGGAGTAATCCCCAAGCCCGCAACCACTCCATCCACCATGACCTCGTGGCCTGTCTGGGTGAAGATGGTTGTGCGCCTTCCCCGGATCTCCATCCCGGCCACCGTTTCCCCAGGCATTATATTCACACCCTTCTCGTGATAGTATTCGTTGAGGAACCTGGCGAGCTCTTTTGGATAGAGCCTCGCGCCGATGTAAGATTCGGGCAGGATCATCGTCACTCGCTTTCCGTTCATCGCGAGGGCCGCCGCGATCTCCGAGCCTATGAACCCGCCGCCGATCACAGCGAATTCGTTGCCGCGGTTTGTGAGATCGCGCAGCTTACGGTAGTCCTCGACCGTGCGGTAGTATATGGTCGATCCAGCGTCGAACGGGAACTTGCGCGGAGTTCCACCGGTGGCAAGGAGTAGCTTGTCGTATGCGTAAGTAATGCCCCCGCCATCGGTGAGGGTCTTGCTGATGGGGTCGAGTCCCTTGGCTGTAAGCCCCAGATGCAGATCGACCCCATGCTCCCCCGTGTTCAGCCAAATTGTGTCCTCCGGCTTGCCCTGCCAGAGCTTCTTCGACAGAGGTGGACGCTTGTATGGCGGGTCGGGTTCAGCGCTTATCAGGCCGATGGAACCGTTAGGGTCAGCCTCGCGTATTGCTTTAACCGCCGCGTCGGCGGTCATTCCTCCGCCGAGAATGAGATAGTTATAGTGTGGCATCTGTACCTCCCCCAGTCCTGATGTCATCATATTGGTTTTTTATACCCAGTTTATTGTAGAGCAAAAAGCGCGAGGGCGGTATGGGCAGACGTACCGGGCGCGCACACAATCCTGCTTCGAGGTCTGGACTGATGGCAGGGTTTTTCGGTAGAATATGGAGGTTAGGACTTTGATGGCCGTGTTAGCGAAAGGAAAGATCATTTTGAGTGACACTCTAAGCAGATTCAAGAATTTGGACTACCAACTTCCGAAAATAAACCTGGCCTGGCGGATGCACGAGGCCGGTGTCGAGAACTTCGGCAAGACCGGCGTGCCCGACGAATTGCCGCTGCCGAAACCGAAACATGACGAGGTACTGCTGAGAGTGGACGCTATCGGGTTGTGTTTCTCGGACGTTAAACTCATCACCCAGGGGTCGAACCACCCGCGCATTACCGGTCGCGACCTGACCAAAGAGCCGGTGATTCCAGGGCACGAGGTGTCGTTAACGGTGGTCGAGGCTGGGGATGATTATAAGGACAAGTATAAGCCGGGCGCGCGATTCATGATGCAGGCGGATATATATTTCAAGGGCGTCAATATCGCGTTTGGTTACGCGCTGCCCGGCGGGATGCAGCAGTTCGTGACGGTGGGAGAGCCCGTGTTGAACGGCGATGAGGGCTCTTACCTGATCCCCGTCAAGCCGGAGACAGGTTATGCCGAGGCCGCGCTGGTGGAACCGTGGACGTGCGTGGTGGCGGCATATCGAATAAAGCCGCGCAAGCACCTGCTTCCGGACGGGGTGACGCTCATAGTGGCGCTGAACGATCGCGATTACACGATCGATGGGGCGCTGTGCTCCTCGGGCGCGCCAGGTAAGCTGGTGTTGGCGGGGCTGAGCGATTCGGTTAAGTCGACTCTGTGCAACTGCGGGGGCTGCGGCGCCGAGATCATCGAGGTTGGCAAACTCCAGCCGGAGCAGGTCAAGGCCCTTGCCCAGGAGCGGACCGGCGGCAAGGGGTTCGACGACGTGATCGTGCTCGGGACGCCGGAACCGGAGTTGGCCGAGGCGCTCGCCGAGAACGTCGCCCGGAACGGAGTCATGGCAATCCTGGCCCAAAAGCCGATAAGCCGGTCGGTGAAGATCGACGTGGGCCGCGTCCACTACGATTATATCGACTACATCGGCGCGACCTCGAACAAGATTTCAGACGCCTACCTGAAGAGCCGCGACAGCGAGTTCGTCCCCGGCGGGGCCGCATGGTTCATAGGCGCGGCGGGGCCGATGGGGCAGATGCACGTTCAGCGCGGGATTATGATGAAAAACGGCCCGAAGAAAGTCCTGTGCACCGATGTGGACAGCGGTCGGCTGGACTACCTCAAGGCTGGTGTGATCGAGGCGGCGAAGGTTAACGGCGTCGAGGTGATATTCCTTAATCCCATCGAGGCGGGACAGGACGCTCTGAATAAGGCTATCGCTGACCTCACCGGCGGCCAGGGGTTCGACGACATCCTCGTGATGGCACCCGTGCCCGCTCTGCTCGAAGGCGCGCTGCCTTATCTCGCGAAGGACGGCCTCTTGAACATATTCGCGGGGATTCCCAAGGGCATCATCGCAACCATGGACCTGAGCGTGACTTATATGCGAGGGGCGCGGTTCGTGGGATCGAGCGGGTCCAGACCACAGGATATGGTGGATACCCTTGCGTATACCGAGTCCGGCGAGCTGCCGACACGCAACTCCCTGGCGGCAATCGGCGGCATCGACGCGATGGCGGAGGGCGTGCGCGCGGTCAAGGCGGCGAAGTTCCCGGGTAAGACGGTCATCTTCCCGCACATGCACTTGCCATTGACGGCGCTCACCGAGCTTGGTACCGTGCTGCCGAATGTGTATGCGAAGCTCAAGGATGGGACGTTCTGGACGCAGGAAGCCGAGGACGAATTGTTGAGGAGCAAGTTGGAAATGAATTGAATGCAGAATGTAGAGTGCAGAATGCAGAATGAAGGGAGATCCCTTCCCTATTCTGCATTCTGCATTCATCATTCTGCATTACTGAAGGGGTAATAAGGATGTGTGACATTAGGTTTCATGATAGGGTTGCGCTGGTGACGGGTGGCGCGCAGGGCTTGGGTGAGGCTATCTGCGCGAGGCTCGCGAGCGAGGGCGCGTCGGTAATCGTCGCCGATATCAATGAGGACGGCGCGAATGCCACGGCGGAGAAGATCGCCAAGGAGTGTGACGTCCGCACTCTGGGGATAAGAATGGATGTGACCGACGATTTCGAGGTGCATTCGTCCATGGAGATGATCGAGCGGGATTTCAGACGGCTCGACATCCTAGTGTCGAACGCCGGCATCTTGAAAGCATACGGCATCGAGGAGTTCCCGGTGAGCGAATGGCGCATGGTGATCGAAGTCAACCTTGTGGGTTATATGATCTGCGCCAAGCACGCGTGCCAGATTATGGTTAAGCAAAAGAGCGGCTCGATCATCCAGATCAACTCCAAGTCGGGCAAGAAGGGCAGCTTCCGCAACTCGGCCTACGCGGCGAGCAAGTTCGGCGGCATCGGCCTGACCCAGAGTCTGGCTATGGAGATGGCCCCGCATGGGGTCCGCGTGAACGCGATCTGCCCCGGCAACCTGCTCGACGGCACTCTCTGGCAGGACAGCCTGTTCGAGCAATACGCGCGAACCCAGGGCATCACTGTGGAAGAAGTCAAGAAGAAATACGTCGACCAGGTCCCGCTGGGCCGAGGGTGCATGTATAACGATGTCACCAATGTGGTCGCGTTCCTCGCGTCGGATGATGCGAGCTACATGACCGGCCAGGCGATTAATGTGACCGGCGGGCAGGAGATGAGGTAGCGATTGCCTAACACCCTCGCTAGAGGAACTCCCATGATAAAGAAAATCCACCTGCAAAATCTGCTGTCGTTCGAGGATATGGAACTCGATCTGCGAAACCTCAACGTCCTGATCGGTCCGAACGGCTCGGGGAAGTCGAACCTGATCGAGGCGTTGTCGCTGCTGCAGGCACTGCCGACGGATATAGGGGAACCGATACGGAGAGGCGGGGGGATTGACGCATGGCTGAGGAAGAACAGCACATCGACCGACTACTTAACAATCGACGTTGATGTCGATGGCACAATCGGCCCACACCCAAGACCGGTTTACCACTACCACTTGTGTCTAAGGGGAATTAGTGCCAGACCCTCGATTGCCGAGGAGGCTCTGATTACCGCCTTGGTAGACCAGTTCCGTCTGGAGAACGCAAAAGGACAGTTAGCGCGGTTCAGTGCTTATGCGGGCGATCACGCTGTCTGGGATGTGACGGACATAGATATGATCGTTACCAATCAGTCTGCTCTCAAGGAACTGCGAGACCCGAAGACGTATGCAATCGCCAGGAACGTGTCTGATCTCTTTGACTCGGTAAGGCTTTTCAGAGTCTGGAGCGCTGGCACCCGCGCGGTGCGCGATTTCCAGCCCGCCGATCAGCCGGTTGACTTCCTCGAAGAAGATTTCACAAACCTGGCCCTTGTCTTGCAGAACACATTCATCAACTCCCGCGCCGAGAAGGTGCTTAACGAAGAGTTCAGCCGATTCTTCGAGCGATTCGAGCGATTCGGCGTCTCGATATTCGGCAATCAAGTATTGCTGAATATGCATGAAAAGGATGTAAACGAACCCATCCCCGCTACTCGCTGGTCGGACGGCATGATCCGATACCTGTCCCTTCTGGCAATTCTCTGCCACCCGAGTCCGCCACCGCTCATTTGTATAGACGAGCCCGATATCGGTCTGCACCCCGATATCATGCCTGACTTGGCGCGGCTTATAAAGTCCGCTTCGGAGAAGACACAGATCATTATTACCACGCACTCAAAGGACCTGGTGGATGAGTTCAGTGATGATCCGGAGTGCGTCGTCGTGTGTGAACGTGATTTCGATGGCGCTACTAAGATGCAACGCTTGAGTTCGGAGTCGCTAGCTGAGTGGCTCGAACGATACACGCTCGGACAGCTCTGGGAGAAGGGAGAAATAGGAGGCACGCTGTACTGATGGCCTCCGAGATCAGAATATACTTCGAGGGAGACTCCAAGCTGAAACGAGGATTTAACGTCTTCTTCCGTGGCTTGGTGACGAGCGCCAGGGCTAGGCAGGTGCGCTGGCATCTAGTGGCCGGGGGCAGCATAAATGACACCTGCGACGACTTCAGTCTCGCCTTGCGCAAGCATCCGAATGCATTCAATGTGCTCCTAGTCGATGCGGATTGTGCTGTTGGTTCGACCGGACCTTGGGAGCACCTGGAAAACTTCAGCGAATCCCCTTTAAGCAAGCTGCCGCAATCTGCTGATGATCATTTGCACCTCATGGTCCAGCTTATGGAAGCTTGGTTCATCGCCGATAAGGTTGCGCTTGAACATTACTACGGACAGGGGTTCGCCGGGAACCGTTTGCCTAATAGGCCGGATGTTGAGAGCATCCGAAAGGCCGATGTAATGCGGGGACTCGCGGGGGCGACAAAAAACACGAAGAAGGGCAAATATCACAAGACGAAGCACGCTCCTGACTTGCTGGAGCGCATCGACCCGGCAAAGGTCCGTGCTTGCGCTCCGTGGTGCAACAGGCTCTTTGAAACCCTTGAGAGGATCATCGAAGATCAGATATGAAAGTTAACCGTTACCCGGAAAATCCACTTGTCACACCCAAAGACGTCAAACCTTCGTTGGAAGGCTATGAGGTGTTGTGCGCGTTTAACGCGGGCGTCATCGAGTACGGCGATGAAATACTGATGCTCATGCGCGTGGCGGAGCGGCCTATCAACCACGAAACCGACATGGTGCTGATTCCGATAGTCGACTTCGAAGCCGGGACCGCCAGACAGAAAATTCTCAGCTTCAGTTCCAAAACCGAAGGGATCAATCTCGACGACCCGAGGATTGTGTTGTTTCCCGGCAGGGTTTACCTCACGTCGATCTCTCATTTGCGGATCGCGCGGAGCACCGACGGGCGGCACTTCACGGTGGACGAGCGCCCCACGCTGAGCCCCGATCAGGAATACGAATCCTACGGCATCGAGGACCCACGGATTACGAAGCTCGGCGACACGTATTACGTCGTCTACAAGGGCGTCGCCGTCACGGGGATTACCCAGTGCCTCGCGAGCACTAAGGATTTCGTGAGATGGGAGAAGCATGGGGTCATCCTCCCGCCGGAAAACATGGACGCGATGATATTCCCTGAGAAGATACGCGGTAAGTACGCCGCATTGCACAGGCCCTATCCCAGGTTCATCGGAAGTCCGAACATGTGGGTCTCATACTCGGAAGACCTCATTCACTGGGGTGAACACCAATTTATGCTTGGCTGTGCCGAGGGGACGTGGGAAGGCGGGCGCATCGGCGGCGGCGCGGTGCCGTTCATGACCGATAGGGGCTGGCTGGAGATCTACCACGCCGCCACCCCCGGCGACCGCTACTGCCTGGGCGCGGTTCTCCTCGACAAGGACTACCCAGAGCGGGTTATTGCCAAGAGCCGCGAGCCGATCCTCGAGCCCGACGCGCCTTATGAGGTCCACGGATTCAAGGACAACGTCGTATTCACCTGCGGCGCGATAGTGCGAAACGACACCGTCAGCATCTACTACGGCGCGGCTGATGAGGTAATGTGCGGCGCGGATATGAGCCTGCGCGAGATCATGGATGGGCTGGGGCCGATATGCCAGGTGTAGCCGCTACCCCACCATCTTTACCCAGCACTGCCGGTTGCGGGGGCCGTCGAACTCGGTGAAATAAATCGCCTGCCAGGTGCCGAGCCGCAGACGGCCGTTTTCCACGATTGCCATCAGCGAAGGCGCTATCAGGCTGGACTTGACGTGGGAATCGGAGTTGCCTTCCACGTGCCGGTAACCGGCGCGCTCGGGAACCACCTTTGCCAGGGTGTTCAGCACGTCCTCCACCACATCAGGGTCCGCGTTTTCGTTGATGGTAACGCCCGCCGTAGTGTGCGGCACGAACACACAGACAAGTCCGTCCGTAAAACCCGCATCATCCACGCATTTTTGCACCTGATCGGTTATATCGACAAACTGATGGCGCTCCGATGTCCTGATCGAAAGTATATCCATAATCCATTCAACCTCCTATTCAACTTCCACGCGCGTCCAAAACTTCCTGCCCATCTACCCCGCATTATTCGTGTTGTAGTAGGCTTCGGCAGTTCCGCGGCATGCCTTTCGTTGTTTCGGGAAGCTTGTTCCCGAAACAACGGTTGCAATCTCCTTGTGCCTTCCGAGCGTTTTGATCCTATAAGGTTTGGGTAAAGCGGATGTGCTTGCGCGTGCTGATTGGTATTGGCGGGAAATACCGCTGAGGCCGCAGTTCGCATCAGATCCTCGGTCGAGCTTGTAAAGACTAGGGGGTCGAACACTTGAAACGAACCATCACGCTGCTCGTAACATCCTTCATTGCTATTCTCACATTCGCTTCTCTTGCGCTCGGGGGCACGATCTATCTCAAGAGCGGCACAGTGGAAACGTCCTCGATCCGCGCGGCATCGGCTCTCACAGCCGAGCATATGCCAGGCGCGGGTTACTATCTGGTGGCGCTGCGGGGGCTTGTGACGGACGAGGACAAGCAGGCGCTTGCATCGTGCGGCGCGGAAATAGTCGAATATATCCCCGATTCGGCGTTCGTGGTCCACATCGAGCACGCCCGGGTCGCGTCAATCAAGGCGCTTGGGTGCGTGGAGTGGGTGGGGCCGTTCAAGGCGGAGTATAAGTCCAGGGACGGCTTCGCGGCGGGACGGGCGCAATACGTCGTTACCCTCTTTCCCGGGCGCAACGCCGACCACGTTCTCGCAAGGCTCAGTGCCCCCAGGCTGGGCGGCGGGCCGGACTCGTCGGGCAAGGCGCTGCGCGTGCTGGCGGACCAGTCCCAACTTGTGGAACTGGCCAAATCGAGCGCGGTCGCGTGGATCGAACCCTACGTACAGCCAAAGCTGTGCAACAATGCGGCGGGGATAATCTCGGGCATACCCGACGTGCGCGACAACCTCGGACTCTACGGCGCGGGTCAGGTCGTCGGGGTGGCCGATGCGGGTCTCGACTCCGGCGATGTGAGCACAATATCCGCCGACTTCTCGGGCCGTGTCAATAAAACTTATGCCCTGCGTCGTCCCAATGCGTGGAGTGACCTCAACGGCCACGGCACGCACACCACGGGTTCGTTTCTCGGCTCAGGGGTCCTCTCGGGCAGCAATCCCGCGCTTCATAGCTATAACAACTCTTTCGCCGGTGTCGCGCCGGAAGCGAGCCTGGTGTTTCAGTCGATAGGTGACGATGGCCAGTATGTGTTCCCTCCGCTTCACCTCACCGAGCTTTTTCAGCCAGCCTACGACGATGGCGCGCGGGTCCACTCGAACAGTTGGGGCTCCGCGGTCAACGGCCAGTATACGGTTTATTCGAACGAGGTTGACCAATTCGTTTGGGACCACAAGGATTTCACGCTGGTCTTCGCGGTCGGCAACGAGGCCCAGGACGTGAATCAGGATGGCGTTGTCGAAAAAGATTGCCTCTACGCCCCCGCGACCGCGAAGAACTGCATCTCCGTCGGCGCGACGGAGAACAATCGGACTTCCGGAGGTTATCAGATGGGCTACGGCATCGCATGGCCCTCAAGTTATCCATCTTCCCCGATCAAGTATGACCTCGTGAGCAATGACCCCAACGGCATGGCGGCATTTAGCGGGAGGGGGCCGACCGACGACGGCCGCGTCAAGCCGGACATCTGCGCGCCGGGCACGAATATCATCTCCTGCCGCACGCATGCGACCAACTCCTCCGCCGGATGGGGCACATACAATTCGGACTATATATACTGGGGCGGCACGAGCATGTCCACGCCGCAGGTCGCCGGGGCCGCGACCCTCGTGCGCGAGTATTTCCAAAAGGAAAAGGGGATCAACCCCAGCGCGGCGCTCGTTAAGGCCACCATGATAAACGGCGCTGTCGATATTACTCCGGGGCAATATGGCTACGGCCAGTTCCAGGAGGTCTTCCCCGCTCCCGACTCATCGCAGGGGTGGGGGAGAATGAACGTCAAGCAGTCGCTTGCGCCCGATCCGCCCATCGTCAACGAGTTCACCGACTCTCCGGTCGGCCTGTCCACCGGCGGATATCGGGACTTCCAATACACGGTGGTCGATGCGTCGACGCCGTTTAAGGCCACACTCGCCTGGACGGACTATCCCGGCGCGGTCCATGCGGCGAATGAACTCGTCAACGACCTCGATCTCGCCATCACCGCCCCAAGCGGCACGGTCTATCCAACCATCACCAAGCGCGACCACGTCAACAACGTGGAGCAAGTAAAGATAGCGAATCCCGAGGTGGGCACATACACCGTCCGCGTGTCAGGCTACAACGTGCCCATGGGTCCGCAGGACTACGCGCTCGCGGTGTCGGGTGGGATGCCGAACACCTACATATCCGGCACGGTCAACACGACACTTGGCGCGGGCGTCTCCGGCGCGCTGGTGATGATGGTGTACCCAGGCGGCATCAAGCGTGTGACTACGAACCAGAGCGGTAGTTACCTAACGCACATTGAGCCGGGAACCTACTCGGTCCAGGTCTCCAAGCCGGGCTGGACGTTCACGCCGCGCGGGTGGCCGGTGACGATCACCAATGCGCCGGTCGAGAACGTGAACTTCGTCGGTGTGGGCTCGCGTGGGAGTCTGTCGGGGAAGATCACTAGCGCGGTCGGGGGAGTCGTGAGCCACATCGTCGAGTCTTCGCATCCATATCTCAATAACCAGGACCAGACCTGGGTCATCACCGGCCACGACGGCGCGAGCCGCATCCGGGTACATTTCGCGGAAACGGACCTGATGAACGACGGTGACACGATATATGTGCTCGACGGTAACGGCAAGACAGTCAACACATTTACCGGCAAGGGTGAGGACATCTGGAGCGCGTGGGTGACCGGATGTGTGATCAAGATCAGGTTGGTAGCGAACGACTACGGTAACATCGGCTACGGTTTCTACGCCGATGGCTACGAGACCGATCTAATCCAGCAGGGCGGTCTACAGGACGCGACGCTGACGCTTTCGCCCGGCGGCTACCAGGCGATTTCAGGGGCCGATGGGACATACAGCCTGGCCTCGGTTCCGCCGGGGACATATAGTGTCACTCCCTCCAAAACTTACTGGAAGTTCCAGCCAGACGCAAAGACCATCGAGGTGCCGGCGGGCGGCGCGGCCTCGGGGGTCGATTTCACGGCTTTTCCGCCGGGTTCCATCACCGGTGAGGCGCTGGTGTCGGCGTCGGAGGCGCACGCGGTCGATATCGAGTCCCCACACCCCTATCCCGACAGCTACGACAATACCTGGGATATTACAGGTCCAGCCGAAGCCAGCCGCATCCGGCTTCATTTTTCGCAACTCTCGACCGAGCCCGCCTGGGACTTTGTGTACATAATGGACGGTCAGAACAACTTGGTCGAGATATACACGGCCGACTATACCGACCTCTGGACTCCGTGGGTCAACGGAAACATCGCCAGGATCGAGCTGACAAGCGACACCGGGAACACCGCCTACGGGTTCGTTTGCGACAAGTATGAGGTCGAAATGGTAGGCGCGCCGCTCGGCGGCGCGACAGTCGAGCTGTCGCCGGATAACCGCTCCACCATGACCTCCAGCCAGGGCGTCTTCGAATTTCCCGAGGTCGATATGGGCTTCCACAGCATCACGCCAAAGTTGACCAACTGGACGTTCGACCCGCCTTCGGCCCAGGTAAGCATATCCCCCGGCATGCTGGAACACACCATTTTTTACGTGAAGCTCGGCGTCCTCACGAAGACCTCGGCGGCCAGGTGCCTTCCCGACGGGCTCCAGGTGACGCTGCAGGGGCTAAAGGTCTCAGCCGTGTTCAACGGGTACTTCTATATCGAGGACCCCGACCGCATCGGCGGCCTGCGCGTGGTGTCCTCGACCACTGTCCACGAGGGCAACACAGTGGATGTCACGGGGACCCTGGGTACCGTGGACGGCGAGCGGAGGATCGTGGCGAACACGGTGAGCGTGCGGTAGGGCAGCCGGTTCCGGCAGTTCCTTCGATACCGATTCGGGAAGGCGCATCCGTACGGATTGTTGGTTTTACTTTCCTTCGGAAGCGGGCTCACGCAAGTAGTTATCCAAGGCCTCCACGCGTATGTCATCAATCCATGCCTCGCCTTGATCTTCCGACAAGATGCGCACATCGGCATAGTCGGTAGGCAGAGAAAACACTGTCGAGAACTTCTTCCAGGAAAACGAGCCGGCCGGTAGATTGATGGAACGAACTTTCCACGTGGGATCCACGATAATACTCACCGCGCCTCTGGACGCCAGGGCATTCCCTTTGGCCCAGAGGGTGAGTCGGTAAATATGGTTTTTCTTGACGGCTACCCGTTGGGCCATCGTGCCATAGGTGTTGGGTTTCTTTGGCGTGGGATTGTAGATATACAGGGACGCTAGGCCGCTCTTCTTGATGGTTTCATCCGTATCCACTGTGGACTTACACTCACCGGCGTTCCACCATAGAGGTCTCAATTCACTGTACTGGCCTGTGCCCCATGGCGTCGTCAGACCGTTTTCAAACCCGCCGTTTTTCAGAAGATTTGCGTCTTTGATATCATTATTGTCACCGGAACCGCCCGCGTTTGCGGCACAGACGACCGCCAACAGAATCACTGATGTCAGAACAACCCCGAAACGGTCTTTAATCTCGAGCATATGGATCACCTGCCTCACTAGTATACCGCCAGTCACCGACGCGAGTTGCGCGCATGTCGCTCTTTGTCGTGCGATCATGGTCCGGGTCCGGATCTCTGGTGTATTCGGCTCCCGCGATGTTGGCAAAGAACTGCGATTTCTCCCTGTAGACTCTTTGCCCGGTGATAGTCGTCCCGTCCGATGACAGGATCAACTGTTCCCAGTAATTGACAATATATCCCGTGCCGGAATCGCGAGTCCTTTCGAAGAAAAGGGTCAGCTTTCCGGCGTTGTAGTTTCCCTTGACGGCGGGTCGAGCGTAAAGGGAACACTCTATCCCGTCCACAATATATGTCCCTTTTTCCTTGCTGTAATCAATGTTCAGATGGCAGGCGAATTTCTTGCCGCCGTCGAACACCTCCGTGCCTCTCCATACCCCAAGGAAAGTCGCGACCCTGGGGACGATCTCCTTAATCTTCGCGGGTGGCGGGGTCGGGGGTACCGGCTTGATTACGGCAGTCGGATCGGTCACTTCAATTACCGCTGATTCATAGCTGTACAGCTCGGGGTTTGCCTGGTCCGTGACTCGCACGCGCACCGTATGCGACCCCGTGGATGAGCCTCGAAAGGCCATTGAATCCCCACCCTCCCTGGAGGTTGATGTTTCACCACTCGAGCCATGTGTACTCAACGCTATCCAGTAGTATGAATAACGTCCCGAGCCTCCGGTGACTTCGGCATGGATCGTGGCGCTTTTTCCTATCGCCAACTTGCCCGGCGATGTGAGAGAGATCGTCAATTCTTTAGGCTTGCGGCCCTCAAGCATGATCCTGGCAAAGACCCGGCTTTTCTCTTTACCTTCCCATTCCTTGGCGCTCTCTTGCGTGTCTTCAATCTGCTTATTCAACTCGGCTATACGGGCTTCACGCTCCTTGTTGACCGTTTCATTCTCCGCCAGCATGTTCTTCACGATCTGAAGCTCGTCGTTTTGAGTTCGCAGAATGTTGAGCTCATCCGCGGTCAGTTCCGGGCCTGATCCCAGTAATTTTGTCAGCTCCGCTCCGCCGGATTCTATTATCTTGGTGACGACGCTGGCCGCCAGTTTGGTGGGGGATTCGTCGAGGTTCTTCATTGTTTCAAATGCCGCGTCGAATCCGACATTGACTACTTTGCCGGTGTCCCCGGCCCGTTTCGAGTATTCCTTGGGGATGAATTTCTTCATGATTGAAAGCATCTTGCCGATTTGCACGACCTTTGAGGATGAATCGGCAAACCCGCTCAGCAGTTCCCCATAGTCCTTGCCGGTGCTCACTACACCCCGGCCCCTGATCGATTTCCACAATTCCTTGCCCTTGATACCTCGCTGCCAAGTCGGCCCGCCGATGGTATTGTAGGTGAGCCAGGTCATGCGCCAGAAGGACTTGAGCAGATTGACTTTCAGGCCCTTGTTCAGCGCCGTTTGATAGTCTTGCATCGCCAGTCGGGCTTCCCGGTCCAGCTCGATCTTGCCCTGCAGGTTGGCGATTTCCAGTCGAGCCGCCGCGATCTCATCCAAACAACTCTGATACTGCTGTGCTTCCCAACTCCGGGATTCCAACGGGATACGTTCGTCGATATCCGAATACTTCCGCCATCCGGTATTGAACTTCTCAGTATCAATAGTGCCGTCGCTTCTGATAAGAGAATCCTCGGCTAGGCACGGCATGGCCAGCGTAAGTAATAGCAGAGCGCCGATCAGTCTGATTCTTAACATATCAGGGTTCCCTCCAGGGACCAAATCGCCGCATGTAACTTACATTTCACCAAGAGCCGGGCCAATGCCGGCCGGGCGAACGCGGGACTAGCCTCCTATCCAGGTTTTCGGCAGTTCCTTCGATTATCATCAGTCACCCAGGAGCAAGGGTTAGGGTGAAGGGGAAACGTATGACTTACAACTTGCCTGCGCTATCATGCGCGCCGCCTGGACCATCTCCTGCCGAACATCGCGGCGATCCCGCTTGCCAGGCATAGTATTGACGAAGGTTCAGGGGTGCGGCCGACCAGCTTGACCAGGTCGCCGTCGAAGTCCATCACGAACATGCTGCCGTCGCGCCCTATCGCGGGCGATGTGTAGACCTTGCTTCCGACTGCCACGGTCCACTCGAGGGCCCCGTTACTCGGGTTGAGCGCCGTCAAATTGCCGGACCATGTGCC
>JAMCYN010000105.1 GCA_023474015.1 Armatimonadota bacterium | reverse complement strand
GAACTTATGTCAAAACTGCCGCCAAAGGCTGTGCCCATGGCGCAAGCAGCCTGAACGACAAAGATATACGTCATCGAATTTACGAACAAGAGTACTAAGATATGTGTTGCCTTGATATATGACCTCATCACCAGGCATCAGCCCGTAGAGCACCTCGGTTCGTCGACCATTTGAGGCTCCAAGACTGACCATAACAAGATGGGCAACTTTGGACATAGTGCCTGAGTTTGGCTTACCCTTAGTGCTCGGAGATTCGCCAGGCATTCCAGGCATCCGGGGTGCGCCGGTCATATTGGCAGAGCGCACCACCCATACAGCGCTTTTGCCATTTCGTTGCACCACGGCGTTCACCGGAACCGTAGTTGCGTTCTCGGAGCGAGAAGTGGTTATGCTGAGTGTCACTGAGTCTCCAGGCACGAGCCGGTGTCCAGGGTTGGGCGCTATCGCCTCCACCACTGCCGTGCGGCTGTTTTGGTTAGCGAGCGGGGAGATTGATGTAATGTTGGCGGATAAGACAAGATCGGTATACTTCGCAAACCGCGCAACAACTGGGGCTCCAACGCTGATAGACGGCAGGTCCTTGTCAGCAACATTCGCCTGGAGTCGAACGCGGTCGATCTGCACGACATCGAGAACCGCTGTGCCGGTGGTGACAAGTTGGCCTGGGCTCATATATCTCCTTGTGACCGAACCCGCGAACGGAGCCCGAACATAGCGGTATTCATTGATGACAGCCGCTGTAGCTGCCGCCGCACCTGCCTGGCGAGCGCTGGCCTGCCGTTGTGTGATCTGTTGTCTTCCACTGGTCATCGCGGCGCGTGCTGCCGACGCCCTCTGTCGGGCGGCTCTGACAGCGGCTCTCTTGCCCGCAACATCTCCCAACACGGCCTTTACGTTTGCTTTTGCCTCGGCCAGCTTCGCTTCCTGGTTCCCAAGCTCTGCTTCGGCCACCAAAGCCTGCGCTTTCTCTGATTGGTACTCCTGCAGGGAGACCGCGCCAGCCTTCTGAAGCCGCTCCTCACGTGCGATCTCAGCGCGCCAGTAGTCTCGATTTGCCGCCGCGCTGGCGGCTTGTTTCTCTGCCTGGGCAACTGATTGCCGCGCAGCGGCTGCCATGCCCTCGGCGCGCGCAAGATCCCCAGATGCAACCTCATTATCCGCTTGCGCAGCCAAGTATTCATCTCGTGACCGAGCGGCATCAGACTGAGCGATAGGTATGCCGGAAAGAGCAGCCGAGTAGCCTGCCGAAGCTTCCGCGAGCCGGGTCCCAATGTCAGGTGAGTCTATAACGGCCAGAATCTCGTTAGCTGATACGCGGCTCCCATTGTAGACACGTAACTGGGTAAGACGACCGTCAACTCGAGGATATATGATCTGCCCCTGCAAGGGCGCGACGGAGCCGGTATAAGTCACTTGCGCGCTAAACGGCGTATACCGGACCACCTCCGTGGCGACCGGAACAGGCCCCGCCGCAGGCTCCATCGTAGACATGTCCATCGATTGAGCCTCAAGGACAGTCATCGAACCGGGATTAGCCACCCTCCAGACTCTGACCCAAATGAGGGACACGAGCACAAGGACCGCCAACAGTAGAATCCCCCAGGCATATCGTCTGAAATATGATCCGATTCTCACATGACCACGCCTTTCGCGCGACTTGGCTTTTCCGCCCCATCAAAATGCAATAGGCGGCAGGTTAGCCGCCATTGAGAAGAACTCCACCTGCGGTACCTGTCGCCCCCAGCAAGCACAGGCTCTGGATCGACGCCGCTATTGCGCCACTGTAAACGCATATTCAGCCGTGCCACTTTGGCTGCCCGCTGCGATCTCCACTTTCGCTTTCCATTCACCGGCCATGCTCACATCCGCTGACCCCATATAGTGATCGTCCATCGGGGCCAACGCAACCGATGGTCCGGGCATACCAGGCATCTCCAGAGTAAGCTTGACCTTCGCGTTCTTGACAGACTGACCTTTCTCGACGACCTTGGCTGTGAACTCGATATTGCCCACCTTCGGAGCCGAAGGGTTTGCTGAGAGTGTGACCTGAAAAGGACCGGCCGCCTGTTCGCTGCCAAGCGCAGCGGTTGACAAGGCAGCAGGCGCGCTGGTGCGTCCAGGGGCCGTGATCTCGGTCTTGCGGCCGCACCCAGCGACGAGCAGCATCAGCACAAGAAAGCAGAATGCCGTATAAGCATATCGTGACATCGAAATAGTCCTTTCCTTCCGAATTCCTTAATTGTTCGACGCAATGGCCCGCATTTCCTCCTGCGAACTGCCAGCCAAACCATCAGCCGAAGGGCATACTTGACTCTTAGTCCTGCGCCGGGAGATCCGAAGCTGACTGATCAGGACAACACGACTTGTCTTGCAGCCCTTGCCCGACCATTCCCTTTTCTCGGCCTATCTGGTGCAGATAGTCATGCTCGAAAGCGAAACTGACAAGATCAGCCGTCTTGGCCACTGCCAGCCCTACAAACGTATCAGCAGCGCCGTAGTACATCCATAATTCGTCTCCTCGACACACCGCCCCGCAGGTAAAAACGACGCCAGGCACCAGTCCCTGATTCTCGTGATCAGCCTCGGGGCCGAACACCCAATCGGATGCGCGAGCCAGAACCTTCCTTGGGTCCTCCAGGTCTATCACCGCGACTCCAAGTCGGTATACCGGACGCCGGCCCATCTCTTTAGCGCCGTGGTAGATGAAAAGCCATCCCTTGTCCGTGCCTATGGGCGGGCCACCCACTCCAACCCGCAAGCCGTCCCACCAGGGTCCTCCTCGCTGCGGGAGCAGGATACCCGGCATACTCCAATGAACGAAGTCAAATGGAGCGCACGCGTACCAGACGTGTTCCCCGCCACCAGTTACCGGGCGGTGGACCATGTACCACCTGTCATCGTACTTCTGAGGAAAGATCGCCGCATCCTTGTTCGAAGGCGACAGCACAAGGCCCAGTCGTTCCACAGTCTCAAAGTCCTTTGTCGTTGCCATCGCCACGGCGGGGCCATAACGTGAGTACGCGGTGTAGGCGATGATCCACTCTCGCTCCGCTATTTGCGTTACCCGTGCGTCTTCGCATCCGAACTCTTCGTAAGGATTCTCCGGCAGGTCCGGTTGAAGCAGAGCACGTTCAGCAATTCGCCAACTATCCACGCCGTTCGAACTTCTAGCTACGCGAATCTCAGACACGCCACGCTTGTCCTCGACCCGCAGCAACAGCAGCATTTCCCCGTCTACTTCTACAACGCCGGGGTTGAGCACAGAATTCGCTTTGCACGGCATATCATTTGGGGTAAGCAAAGGCCCATCGCCGAGTCTCGTAAAAACGTCGTCGGCCATACGTAAATGCCTCCAGTCAGTGGATGAGTTAGATTCAACATACCCAGCCAAGCTGCTTACAAAACCCAGCAGCACCAAGGCGCGAATGCGGACAACTGAACTAGATTTCCGTTGATTTCAAGAAATGCGCAACCGGCTGATGATGTATTTCGTCTTTCGACTGTGTAGAAGATTGGCGGCGGAGGTGCCTTAATGATATTACAGGCTGATTCCAGTCCTACAATGCCCTACGGTACCCGCACGTATTGGCAGAACTGATCTGGCCACAGGTTACTTCCCCGCTCTTGATGAGGCAGAACTGGGTGGAGATTTCTACGATGTGATGATCTTGCCGAATGGACTGGTCGGATTGCTGATAGCCGATGTATCGGGCAAGGGGCTGCCGGCCGCTGTGCATACGGCAATGGCCAAATACATGCTTGAGGGATTTGCCTGCGAAGATTCCAGCCCCGCATCGGCGTTGAGCAGGATCAACCGAGTTATGTACGCTTGCCCAAACCACGAGCAGGACACGTTGGTGACGGCTTTCTTTGGGGTAATTGAGCCGAACTCGGGCCGATTCAGATACGCGAACGCGGGGCACCCAGCCCCCCTATGGCGACATAGTTCTGGCTGCGTCGAGCGACTTGATCAGCCGCCGGGACCGCCGTTGGGTACTATTAGTGCTCCCGACTATCAGGAGACCGAGATTGCTGTGATGAAAGGCGATAACCTGGTGCTGTATACTGATGGTGTCATAGAAACTCGGCGCAGCGGCCAGTGGTTTAACATAGAAGGTCTCGAAGCAGTTGTGGGAGCGAGCGAATCCACTCCCACTGTTCTCGTGAGCAAGATATATGAGGCCGTATCTCAATTCGTCGGAGGACGCATGCCTGATGATATTGGGCTATTGGCCGTAAGATTCGACGTTGCCGGAGAAGATCTCGGCCTCTAATATTGACAACCGAGAGCATACTACGTAGACTAACTCCATTGCGGACTGAACCTGAGGAGGAATGAGTTTGAAGCGATATCTGATTCCTATAGCCCTGGCAACGGCAGGTGCATCTGGGATTGCCTATGCACATTCGGACGCTCCTGCCAGGTTCGTTGAGTGCAAAGCGGTTGTATTCGGACATCCATTGCATTCAATGCTTGTGGCTTTTCCGATTGGTCTCTTCGTCACGTCACTCTTGTTCGACCTGATGCATCTGTGGCGTAAAGACCCATTCTGGTCTAGAGCAGCTTACTGCCTGATCTTGGTCGGATTGGCCGGAGGCGTTGCTGCCGCAGCTTCGGGATTCATCGATTACTTCCTGGCGTTGCCAGCGGGCAGCGAGGCGCATGAGGTCGCCGAGACTCACTGGCTAATCATGGTACCAGTTTTGATTCTCTTTGCGATAAACGCCGTCCTGCGCTGGAAGATGGGTAAACCCTCCAGAAATGCGCAACTGCTCATTGTCGGGCTTTCTCTGGCAGCCATCACGACTATGATGGCGGGGGCTTGGTACGGCGGGCACCTCGTTTACGAGCACAGAGTGGGTGTTGCCGCCATGGAGCATCATCACGAACATGAACATCACGACTGATCATCCAACGAAGGACAGACAGAATGCCCTGTCAATGGCGGAGTGAAAGTGTACCAATTCCGGCGGTGTGAAAGTGTACCACCCGCCGCCGCGATTTTCCCTTATCACCTCCATTCATGGATTGTATCTGAGGGCTTGAACCGTAACGCGTTACGG
>JAMCYN010000042.1 GCA_023474015.1 Armatimonadota bacterium | reverse complement strand
TATGGCGAGGCGTGCAATCGAGGCGCTGCGGTCGGGCGTGCCGAACCGTGACGCCGTCCGGCAGTTGCCGGTGTTTCAGGGCGATGTGACGCAGAAGTTCACGGAAACGCTCTGGGAGATGCAGGAATGCGCGGCGGACGATGTGTCGCCGAGGTCGATGGTGCTGTCGGGCGGGTTCGGATCAGGCAAGAGCCATCTGCTGGAGTATTTGCGGCATGTGGCAATCGAGCAGAAATTCGTGTGCAGCCACATAGTCATCAGCAAGGAGACTCCGCTTTTCGACCCGCTCAAGCTGGTGCGAGCGGCGGCGGAGACTGCCGCGGTCTCGGAGACCGCTGGGCGCGCCGTGCCCGAGATCCTGTTCGCCGAGAAGTTCGATCCCGAGCGGTTCGCGATGTTGTTCAGGTGGGCTTGCGAGGATGCCGCGCTTGGGGACAGGATCGCTCCGCTGTTGAAGATAATCGACGAACATCCGGCGGGGGGCGAGGAGTTTCTCGACGAAATCGCCTGGGAGTGGTCCGGCTATCCGATGAAGGTGAGCACCATTCGGTCCGCCTTGAAGGAGATCGGCAGGCAGCACGATTACCGGGTGCGAACGATGCCCCAGCGTGAGCTCGGCGCCCACTTGTGGAGGTTCCTTCCGAGGCTGTTCAAGGCTGCGGGATACAACGGTTGGGTGGTATTGATAGACGAGGTCGAACTGATGCTGCGCTACAGCAAACTTCAGCGGGCCAAGTCGTATGCACAAGTCGCCAGGCTGGCTGGAGTGACAAAGGAGTTCAAGGTATCGGGGCTTGTGCCAGTGTTTTCGGTCACGGACGACTTCTGGACGGCGGCCGAGAACGAGAAGCGGGACTCGGAGATTCCTGAATGGCTCCGCGACCGAGGCAGGCCCGGTGATGTCGAGCTTGCCCGCGACGCCGAGGCTGGGATGAAGCTGCTGAAGCGCTCCAAAGCACTGCGTTCGGCGCGCGGCGAGGAGTTCGCTGAGCTCAAGGAAAGGGTGCGGGAGCTTCATTGCCGGGCGTTCGGTTGGGATGCGCCCCCGGCGCGTGAACGTGAGGCGCTCGCCTCGCGCTCCATCCGCGAACATGTCAAGTCGTGGATCACCCAGTGGGATATGATGCTCCTCTACCCGGACTACCGGCCCAATATCGTCGTTGAAGAAGTCACGGCTGATTATTCGGAGGACACTGACTTGTCGAGGGAGGAATCCGAAGCGACCGAGTCAACAGAGTAGGGGACGTGGTATAATGTCCATGTGAATCACAGGAAACCTGTTAGTTTTAGGCGCGGAGGTCCGACAATGGTTGTAGTCACATCGGAAGAAGTCAGGGATGGGCTGGGAGAGCTGATCAACCGAGTCGCCTATGGCGGCGAGAGGGTCATGGTGACTAGGCGGGGCAAGAAGATCGTGGGCATTATATCGGCAGAGGAGATGGAGCTGTTGGAAGCCGTCCTCGACGCCATTGAGGATGAAATCGACATCCCGCTTGTCAAGGAGCGCATAGCTGAGATGGAAAGAGAGGGAGGGATTCCTCTGGAGCAACTTGAGAAAGAGCTGGGTCTTTGAAGTATCGCGTCGAGGTTTCGCCTGGTGCCGCGCGAGACTTGAAAAAGCTACCCGCTCAAGTGCTGCCTGGGGTCATCAAGGCAGTAAAGGAACTGGCTCAGGACCCTCGGCCCTCTGGTGCGAAGAAGCTGGAGGGAATCCCCGATTGCTACAGAGTCCGCAGAGGAGTCTACCGGATAGTTTACACGATTGAGGATAACGTCCTGAAGATCGACGTGGTGACAGTGGGCCATCGAAAGGAGGTCTACAAAGGGCTCCAGAACAAAGTTAGGCGGAGAGTTCAGTGACCATACCGAAATACCATCATTGAAGAAGTCGTGGCTGATTACTCCGAGGATAATGATTTGTCGAGAGAAGAAGATATCATCAACAAAGAATAGGACAATGCGGCAACGGGTTCTGTGGTATCATTTAAGTGTCAGTAATACGTGCTTGTAGCACAAGCAGGATGGTTGGTTATGCAATCGGCCGTAAAGATCACAACTGTAGTGCAGTCGGGCGGAAGGGTTGAAGTCACAGCCCCCGAGTTGATGTCCGGGGAGATGGTGGAGGTGATTATCCTCAGTTCGGAGACAGCTCACCCGAAACGCCGCTCCGTACTGGATATTCTGGCCGACGCGCCCGGGCACAGGCTTTTCAAGTCCGCGGAAGAAGTGGACGTTTACATTCGAGAGGAGCGCGGTTCGTGGGATCACTGACCTTGCCTTCCACGGGCACGGTTTATCTGGACGCAAACTGCTTTATCTATAGCGTCGAGAAAATCGAACCTTATAGTAGCCTTCTGATACCAGTGTGGGCATCTTCTCTCAGCGGTAGTGTCGAGATTGTCTGTAGTCAACTTGTGCTGTTGGAAACGCTGGTCAAACCCGTTCGAGAAGGTGACGGACTTTTAGAAAGCCTGTTTAGGGAGCTACTACTTGAATCCGGTGGCGTTCATTTGCTGCCGATCACTCAGGCAACATTAGAGCAGGCTCTGCTGCTTCGCGCGCATGTTGGTTTGAAGACTCCGGATGCAATCCACGCTGCAACTGCGCTGGGCGCCAATTGTTCGTTGTTCTTGACGAATGATCCTGCGTTCAGAAAGGCGCAGGACTTGCCGGTTGCTTTGCTTTCGAGCTTCGTTGGATTGTAGCAGTCTATGCCCATACCATTCAAAGACCTCACCGACACCAAATCGCCCGGCCTCGTCGGTTACCTCAAATTCCTGCCCCGCGCGGTGGGAAATATACGGCTCGGCGCGCTGTTTATTATGGATGCGCTGGGTGAGCCGGTCGAGTTCACATACGCGCGTATCCGTGCCCCGAAGACACTGCTCTGGCGGCCCGCCGACCTCAATGATTATTGCGTCCGCTCGATGTGCGTGTCCATGTTTGACACCTGCCCCGTGTCTCCGCTCTTGATTCTATGCCTTGCGAATGAAGTTGGCCCCGATGTGTTCACGAAGCATATCAGTGTGAGCCTGCCCGTGGGGCGACTGTCTGAATCGGGGACACCGTCGGAAGTTGCAGTCGACTGGGCCATACCGCCGGAAGCTGATCTCCCCGCGAAGCGATTGTTCGATACGCTGGCCGCGCGTGGGCTTCTGATGGAGCCTTTCGAGAGAGTTGAGACCGGCCTGCGCGAAGTCTACTCGGATGCGGCGCGCTGATGGACACACGGAGCGGGATTCCCTATCGCCTGAACTCGGCGCGCCGCCGGGTGCGTGGACGTTTCCTGCACAGGTCTCCAAGGGCGGTGGCTCCCGCCTCAGCGTGGACAATGACGCTTGCCTCGGGCCACCGGGCCATAGCCGGCGTTCTGGACCTCGCGCCGAATAGAGGGACTGTGCTCGACAGCGGTTCCGTATCCCTCAATGATGATGGGCACGAGCAGGAATGGGCGGGCCCGCCCAGATGGTGGCGCGAGGCACGGTCATCCGGCACGGGCTGCTCCAACGAATCCGACCCCGTGCCCAAGACCATACCCCTCGCCGAAAGGTTATCCGTCGTCCTCCAGCCGCCGTTGGCGCTTTGCATGTCCGCTTCGGGGCCGCTGGAGTGGCCGAGTGAGCTGCTCGGCTTTCAGAAGGACGGAATAAGAGTGCTGGTCGAGCGTCCTTGTGTTCTCCTGGCGGATGACATGGGCCTCGGCAAGACTATTCAGGCCGTGGCGACGATGCGACTCCTTGTCCGCCGGGGAGAATTGGAGAGAATATTGGTAGTGGCGCCGGCGGCGGTCATTAGAAACTGGCGCGACGAACTCGGCAAATGGGCGCCCGAGCTGCGGGTTCTGGAGATAACCGGCTCGCGGGAGCAGCGGGCGTGGAAGTGGGATGCGCGTGTTCACGTCAAGATCGTGAGCTACGAGACGCTGAGGTCCGATCACCTCCGCGCCGCGAAAAGGCACGGGCAATGGGACCTTGTCTGCCTCGACGAGGCGCAGCGTATCAAGAACAGCGCCTCGGCGATCAGTGGTGTGGTGAGGAGCATCGCATCCCGCCGCCGCTGGGCTCTCACCGGCACGCCGCTCGAGAACAGCGTGGATGATTTGCGCTCGATAATATCGTTCCTGCGGCCCATTGGCCCGGATGGCCGAAGGGTGGTCGGTCTTAGCGATAGAGAGATAGGCTCGGCGCTCGGCGATGTGCAGTTGCGTCGAAAGAAATCGGAAGTGCTGACCGACTTGCCTCCCAAGATGGTCACGGAGTTGTTTGTGCCGCTGGGCCGAAGGCAGCGGGAGGAGTATGACATACTGCTATCGGGCGGAGTTGACGAATTGCGCCAAAAGGGCGCGTCCGCAACCGTTACCGATGTGCTGGCGCTCATCACGCGCTTGAAACAGATATGCAATTTCTCGACGGTCGGCGGGTGCTCATCCAAATTGGACGACATAGCCGCCAGGCTCGCGGCGCTCAGGCGGGAGGGACACAAAGCCCTCGTGTTTTCACAATTCACGAACGAAATCAACGGCGTTCGGCGAATCGCACGCGCCTTGAGCGAATTCGGCCCAATAATCTACACCGGGGACATGATCGCTCAGCAGCGTTTGGAGGCAACAGAGGCTTTCCGGCACGACACGGACGTTGGTGTTCTGATCCTATCTCTCAAGGCCGGAGGGGTGGGTCTGAACCTCCAGCAAGCGTCTTATGTGTTCCACTTCGACCGCTGGTGGAACCCCGCAAGCGAAGCGCAAGCCGACGACAGGTCCCACAGGATTGGGCAGGTCCGGGGCGTGAATGTCTACAAATACATCTGCGAGAACACCATCGAGGAACGCATCCGTGAAGTCCTACAAGCCAAGCGTGCTCTGTTCGCGGAGTATGTGGACGATGTTTGCCTGGACCTGGGCGAACGGCTTACCGAAGATGAGCTGTTTGGGTTATTGGATATTGAGCCTCCAGGGCGCGCCGCACCCGCTCCACGGAAAGAAAGACCAAGCGAGATGACGATTGCCAATCTCGAAGCGCTTGTGCGGCGGCGCCTCGAGATCATGGGCTATGAAGCGGAGATCACCTATCCATCCGGCGATGGCGAAATCGACCTGGTTGCGGAGAAGGCCGACGAACTGGGGCGGGAGACCGTCCTACTGGTTCGGTGCATGGTTCGGCCCGCCGCGGCGGGAATCGAAACCGTCAAAGAGTTCGGCGAGCTACTGCCCGTGGAGAATAGGAGTGTCGGCGGGCTCATCGTCTGCCCGTCCGGGTTCACGGACGAAGCAGTCGCGCTCGCTGAAAAACGCCGAATCCTGCTGTGGTCAGCGTCGGAAATTTCATGATAAGATAGTTTGCTGGTTTGGGTACCCTAATTCCTACGCCCCATCACCTACCCCTTCGATTTCACCTTCCTCGCGCCGCGCTGCTTGTAGATGGAGTCGCCGACCACGCCGATCAGAATGACATAACCCAGCACCGCGAACTCCCACGCCGAGGCGATGCCGAGAAGGTTGATGCCGTTCGCCATCACGCGCATGATCGCCGAGCCGACCAGAATTCCGACTATCGTGCCCTGCCCACCGTTGAGAGAGCACCCTCCAAGAACCGCGCCGGCGATTGCGTAGAGTTCATACATAAGCCCCGTCGAGGCCGGCTGAACAGAGTTGGTGTATGATGCGTAGAGAATCCCCGCCAGAGCGGCCAAGCCGCCGCACGCCACATAAGCGGCAGTCTGCATCCGGCCGACCTTAACGCCTGAATACTCGGCCGCCTGCGGATTGCGGCCTATAGCATACAGATAGCGGCCGTAGATAGTGAAGTGCACGAAGAACGCGGCGATGATCGCCACGATGGCCAGTATCACCACGGGCGACGGTATCCCCAGCAGAAATCCGTCACCAAGCGCGCGAACGCCCGGGTAGCCGTTGCCGAAGCCCATCGTCTGCTCGTTGACCATCACGCGCGCGTGCCCACGGAGGATAAGCATGGTGCAAAGCGTCGCTATGAACGGCTGCAGCCTGACCTTGGTTATCAGAAAACCGTGCCACAGACCTATAGCCATGCCGATCAAGATCACCATAACCCCGGCGACAAACGGCGGCACGCCCCACTGGGTGATCGCAACAGTCAGGAACACTCCGCCAAACGCGATCACAGCGCCGACAGACAAGTCGATCCCACCCGAGATAATCACGATCCCCTCGCCGATGGCGAATATCGCCAGCAGTGCTATGTGCCTGGTCAGGTTCTGCAGGTTTTCAGGACTGACAAAGCGGGGATTCTCGACAAAAACGAGAATGCATATCGCGGCCAGCAACACGACCATTCCGATAATCTTCTTCATTGTGCGCTGCCTCCGGTGGCCAACTGCATTATCTTTTCCTCCGTCATCTCGCTTCGCTTGGTCTCGCCGGTGATACGGTCCTCGTGCATCACGATCACCCGATCAGCCAGGCCTATGATCTCCTCCATATCCGATGAGATCATGATTATCGCCACGCCCGAGTCGGCGAGCTCGCGGACCAGCCTGTAAATCTCACTCTTGGACCCGACGTCGATCCCGCGCGTGGGCTCATCGAGGATCAAAACTTTCGGACTCAGCGCGAGCCACTTGGCAAGCCCTACCTTCTGCTGGTTCCCCCCCGAGAGGAACTGAACTTCCTGCTCTATGCTCGGGGTCTTGATCGAAAGCGCCGCCACCTGCTCCACCGTGACTTTCTGCTCGCGCCTGGGCTTGAGCAGGAGGGGGTGGTAGGTGTTGAGCCCCGGCAGGCTAACGTTTTCCCTGACAGCCATCTCCAGTATTACCCCGAGCGCCTTGCGGTCCTCGGGAACCAGGCCGATCCCCGCGCGTATAGCATCGCCCGCGGAGCAAATCCTCACCTCGCGCCCGTCTATCGAAATGCTTCCCGAGATTGCCGGATCGACCCCGAATAGAGTCCGCACCAGCTCAGTGCGCCCCGCCCCAACCAACCCCGCGAACCCGAGAATCTCGCCCGGGTAAGCGTCAAAGTTATAGTCCCAGGTCGAACCGCGCCTGCGAAGGTTCCGAACCGACAGTACCGGCTGCCTGCCTTCCGCATGGTGCCCGGCCTCGGGGAAGAACCGAGAGATGTCGCGCCCTACCATCAGCCGAACCATCGCATCCCGATTGATCTTCTCGCGGCGCAAATGCCCTACCCTCTTGCCGTCGCGGAGCACGATCACCCTGTCGCACATCCTCTCGACTTCGCCAAGCCTGTGCGAGATGTAGACCATCGACACGCCCGCGGCCTTGAGCTCGGTCATAACGTTAAACAACCGCTCAACCTCGCCGGGGGAAAGCGAACTCGTCGGCTCGTCGAGGACGAGCACCCGCGCGGACATCGATAGCGCCTTCACGATCTCGACAAGCTGCTGCTCGCCGGTGGAGAGGTCATCGACGAGCGTCGACATCGGCTTCGTAAGGCCCACCCGCGCGGCCAGCTTAGCGGCTTCGGTGTAGAGCGCGTCGCGCCGGATGATCTTCATGGGTGTGAACGCCGGCTCCCTGCCCAGGAAGATATTGGAGGCAATATCGAGGTTGCCCGCGAGGTTCAACTCCTGGTGGATGATCGATATCCCCAGACCGAGCGCGTCCTCGACCTTGTTGACCGTGACGGGCTTGCCGTCCAGCCTGATCTCACCCGTATCCGAGGGGAATATCCCGCCCAGAATCCGCATGAGGGTGGACTTTCCAGCACCGTTCTCGCCGATCAGCCCGAGGATTTCGCCGGGCATAAGCTCGATATCGACATTATCCAGCGCGAGCACGCCGGGGAACTGCTTCGATATGCCCTGCATTACGAGCAGGGGCTCGTTTCCAATCACAGCCTCGCTCAACCTCGCATCTTCTTTCTCATCTCTTTGAGCTTCGCCCAGCGCTCGTCCACACTGTCCTTGTTGACGACTGTGACGCCGGTATTGATTCTCCCGTCCTTGGGAATCTTCGGGTCCGTGCCGCGAATCAGCGCCGCCATCACTCGAACAGACTCATAGCCCATCTTATAAGGGTTCTGGGCCACGACCGCGCTGATGGAGCCGTCCTTCACGGCCTGCAGGGTTGGGTCCTCCTCAGCATCGAAACCCACAACCTTGATCGTCCCCTTCTTGCCCGCCGCCACGACAGCCTTTGCGCACGCCGGGGCGTTCATCCCGGCGATACCGACCATCCCGACTAGGTCCTTATATTTGGTGATCGCGTCCTCGGCGTTTTGCACGCACTTGGCGCGGTCCAGGTTATCGACTTTGATACCGATGATCTCGATCTTCGATCCGGCGATCCCTTTCTTCACCCCATCGAGAGGTTCTTGAGGTCGAGGCTGCCCGTGAATATCATCACCTTGCCGCCGTTCGGAAGCGCCTTCATCAGCTCCCTGCCGACCATCATCCCGGCCTCGATATTGCTCGTGCCGATGTAGCATGCCCGCTTGCTCTTGGGAGCGTCCGAGTCAGTGCAGATCACCTTGACCTTCTCCGACAGCCTATCGAGCATCTCCGTCTGGTTCTCGGGGTCGATTGGGGAAACCGCAATGCCCTCCGCTCCCCGGCACATCACGTCCTCGATGAGGGTCTTCTGCTCCGTGGAAGTGGACACCGACGGCATGCGATAGTCGCACTGGGCGTTGAACTTCTTCCCTGCGTCCTCGCAGCCCTGCTTGGCGATGAACCAGTAGTCCGCCACGCAGTTTGATACGAAGCTGACGTGTACTGTTCGTTGCCCGCCCCTATTGGTCGTCGGGCGATTGCCGCACGAGGAAAGGGAGATAGCGATGAGGACCATCAAGAGAATCACGAGCAAGCGTTTCACGGTGCACTCCTCCTGCCCGGGCGGCATAATGCGAGAACTTGCCCTGGAAGCTAGTAGATGGTTAGTGCTGAGTGGGCGGGATTCCTCCTTGCTTGGCAGGGCAGACATGTTGGGCTCCAGTTGTGAGTTGCGAGTTGACGTTATGAGTTGGAGAACGCACAACGCACAACTAGACTATTTCCCTACTTCTTGCCGATCTCGACGTTGCGCTTGACGATCTTCCAGAACTCGTCCACATTGGCCTTTGTCACCACCGTAACCCCCGTGTCGATATACTTGCTCTCGGGAATCTTGGGGTCTTCCTTGCGAGCCAGCGCTGCGAGGACCCTCACGGACTCATAGCCGATCATAAACGGATTCTGGGCAATGGTGGCGTCTATGACACCGTCCTTGATCGACTGCAAGGTGGCGGATTCCTCGTCGAAAGCGATGATCTTGATCTTGCCGACCCGCCCCGCCGACTTTACCGCCTCCGCGCAGGCCGGGCCGTTGTACGCCCACAAACCCACCAACGCAACGATGTCGGGGTTCTTTATGAGGGTGTCCTCGGCGTTGGCCTTGGCCTTGACGCGGTCGGTGTTATCGGTCAGGCACCCGAGTATCGTAATCTTGCTGCCCTTCACGGTCTCGCACACACCCTGGTAGCGCTCGGAGGCGTTGCGGGCATCCAACGTGCCGACAAAAGCCATCACCTTGCCCCCGTTCGGAACGGCCTTTAGCAGTTCCCTGCCCGCAGCCTTGCCCGCTTCGATATTGTTCGTGCCGATGTAGCAGATGCGCCTGCTCTTAGGGGCGTCGGAGTCCTCGCAGATCAGGTTGGCCTTCGCTGCGATATCATTCAAGAGGTCGGTCTGGTTAGCCGGGTCAATCGGAGAGATCGCGATCCCGCTGACCCCCTTTACCATGATATCCTCGACGATAGTCTTCTGCTCCGTTGCGGTGGACTGGCTCGGCATACGATAGTCGCACTCGGCATTGAAGTCTTTTTCGGCCTTGATCGTGCCAGCCTTGGCGATAAGCCAGAAGTCGGCAATCGCGTTGGAGACGAAACCGACCTTGACCGTCTCCTGGCCGTTCTTTGTGGTCGTGCCCTGCTTCCCGCAGGATGTAATTGAAGCCGCGATGAGTATAGCAATGAGTATGGCAAGTAGATGCTTCACAGTTGTGGCCCTCCTGATGCCAAGTTGGACTATGGGGACTGCGTGAGAGTAAGCGGGACGCCCGGAAGTCCTTCCCGAGCGTCCCCGACATCCTGTCCATTGCGTCGCTTCCTGCCGGAGCGACCCAGCAAGGACATAGCTCGCCCAAACTGAATCTATCCGAAGCCGGGGCGTCCTTGCCCCGGCGCGTCCGACCTCCTTGTCGCCTAATCGCCTCCTGCGAAACCTCGCAGAATTTTGAATTGTGAATTGTGAATGTTGAATTAGGAAATCGGCTGGCATTCCCTTCAATTCATAATTCAAAATTCAGAATTCATAATTACTATTACCCACACTTGCTGAACCCGCAGAACCTGCACACCACGCAGCCGGATTCGTGCTCCACCGCCGACCCGCAGTCGGGGCACGCGCCCAGCAAGGTGTCGAGCTTATCCTTGGGCTTGGAAATCTCGTCGGTGGCGACGCCGGTTTCGCGCTCCTTGAGATAGTGCTCGATGGCGATCCCGATAGCGTCAGCGCACGACATCACCACTCCCCCATTGCCCCAAGCAGGTGAGTGGCACCGAATGCCCCTGATATGCTTCTGGATCGACTCGGGATCAACGCCCGCGCGCAGGCTCAGCGAGATCAGTCGACCGATGGCCTCCAACTGGCTCGGCGCACAACCTCCGGCCTTGCCCATCGCGGCGAACACCTCGCACAGACCGTTCTCGTCCTCATTGATCGTGACGTACATATTGCCGCAGCCTGTGTTGATGCGCTCGGTGACACCGCGAGTGCGGGCAGGTCTGGGTCTGGGACCGCGAACGCCGCGCTCCTTTTCCGAACCCGGTTTCTTGCCCTTGCCGGAGACGTTCAACACCTGCGCGTCGCGGCTGCCGTAGCGGTAGATGGTGCAGCCCTTGCAGCCCTCTTTGTATGCCAGTTCATAGACCTGGCGGACGTCGTCGGCGGTGGCGCTCTCGGGGAAGTTCACCGTCTTTGAGACCGCGTTGTCGGTGAACCTCTGGAAGGCAGCCTGCATACGAATGTGCCACACCGGTGGGATGTCCAGCGCGGTCGCGAACACGCGCTGCACGTCCTCCGGCACCTCCGCTATACCGCGCACACTGCCGTGCTCCGCGATCTTGCGCATCAGCTCCTCGCTGTAGAACTCACGGTCCCGCGCGATTTTCTCGAACTGCGGATTGACCTCTAAAAGCTCGGTCCCGTCCATCACACGCTTCATATAGCTGATCGCGAACAACGGCTCGATGCCGCTCGAACACGACGCAATTATGCTCAGAGTGCCCGTCGGGGCGATGGTGGTCACCGTGGCGTTGCGTATCTCCATGCCGTCGCTTCGGTCGTATACGCTGCCCTTGAAGTTCGCAAACACTCCGCGCTCGGCCGCGAGTTCGCAGCTCGCCTTCTTCCCCTCATTGGAGACGAAGCTCATCACCTGCTCCGCGACCGATATGCCGTCCTCGGAATCGTAGGGCACGCCGAGCTGGATGAGCATGTCCGCGAAGCCCATCACGCCGAGGCCTATCTTGCGATTACCCCGAGTCGTCTCGGCGATCTGCTCCATCGGGTAGCGGTTGACATCGATCACGTCGTCAAGGAACCTCACCGAAAGCTGCACCGCGCGCCGCAGGCGATCGTAGTCGATCTGCGCCCGGCCATCGACCACGGAAACCATGTGCGCAAGGTTGATGGAGCCCAGGTTGCAGGACTCATAGGGCAGCAATGGCTGCTCTCCGCAGGGATTTGTGCTCTCGATCTCGCCCAGATGCGGGGTCGGGTTGTCGCGATTGACGCGGTCGATAAAGATTATCCCCGGCTCGCCGTTGCTCCACGCCATATTGACAATGAGATCAAAGACCTTAGCGGCATTGAGTGTCTTGCAGACCAATCCGGTACGCGGGCTGATTAGTTCGTAGTCCTCGCCCTTGAACACCGCCTCCATGAACTTCTCCGTCAGCAGCACGCTGATGTTGAAGTTGGTGAGCTTCGAGGTGTCCTTCTTGCACGTGATAAAGTCCAGAATGTCCGGGTGATCCACCCGCAGGCAGCCCATATTGGCCCCTCGCCTTGTGCCGCCCTGCTTGATGGCCTCGGTGGCAGCGTTGAAGACCTCCATAAATGAGATCGGGCCGCTGGAGACGCCGTTGGTGGACTTCACGCAGTCGTGCGCGGGGCGCAGTCGGGAGAATGAGAACCCTGTTCCGCCGCCGCTTTTATGTATGAGTGCGGTATCTTTTATGGTCTCGAAGATGCTCTCCATCGAGTCCTCGATAGGCAGCACGAAGCAGGCCGAAAGCTGTCCGAGCTCCCTGCCGGCGTTCATCAGCGTGGGACTGTTCGGGAGAAAATCCAAGCTGCTTATGAGCTCATAGAACTCGCCCGCCAGGCCCTTAACGTGCTTGTTGGATTTCCCGTAGCTGATCTCCGCCTCGGCGATAGCCTCGGCTACCCTGCGAAACAGCCCAACTGCGTCTTCAATCGGTTTTCCATCTTCGTCCTTGCGCAAATATCTCTTCTCGAGAACCGTCCGCGCGTTCTTAGTAAGCATATGCCCGCCCCCCAAAGTAATGCACATTTTAGATTTTAGATTTTAGATTGCAGATTGGGGAAGGGACCGAAGCTCCCTTCATTCTGCAATCTGCAATCTGAAATCCGCATTTCTCTACCCCGTTGTTTTCTTCGCCCTCCGACGTCCGCCCAATATGTCCACTATGTCCCTAAACTGCCCCACATCCTCGAACTGCCTGTAGACCGAGGCGAACCGAACGTAGGCTACCTGGTCCACATTTCGAAGCCCATCGGCGACCATCTCGCCGATCTCTTCCGATTCGATCTCTCTGACGCCGGAGTCGTAAACCGCCCGCTCGATATCGTCGGCCATGGCTTCCAATATATCCATGCCGACCGGCCTCTTTTCACAGGCAACCGTCATTCCTTTCAAGACCTTGTTGCGGTCGAACGGCTCACGGCTACGGTCGCGCTTAACTACCATCACGCGCAGCTCTTCGATCTGCTCGAATGTGGTAAAGCGTCTGGCGCACGACAGGCATTCCCGTCTGCGCCTTATCGCCTCGCCATTTCTGACGGCGCGCGAACTGAGTACTTTATCGTCATCAAATCCGCAAAATGGGCATTTCATGGTGTGTCTCTAATACGCTACATATAGCGGCAACCAGAATCTTAGCACACTACATATACCCTGTCAATGAGGCAGCCATGATTTTTATTGGGTAAATAATCACCACCTGTAAGCCTGGTGTAATCTGTTGATAAAAGGTCCGTAATCCCATTCAACACTGTGCTTGCTTGTCATTATTTGTCGAAGATTTCACCATATCTCTGCAAACTCTACATAGACAGCCCTGCCGTGATATGGTATGAATTTAAGGGCGGTTCGGCCAAAGAGGTAATTATAGGCCGAGATATCGCCCAAGCACCTTGTTTAGTTCGGGAGTCCGTTATGGTGCAGAGGCGTGGGAGTCTCAACGTAGAAGAATCCGGGCGTAACTTGGACATAGATAACGGCCGCATCCGCGTGCGGCTGTTTTTTCGCGACGGCGGCTATGTCCAGGAGTTTCACGCCGTCGACCGCTCCGGCGACTTCCGACTGTTGCTTTCATCCCTGCACAAGAATCTGCTTACTTCCAGCGAGCACCGCTCCTGCTCCTCGCCGATGATCTCGGGGGACCGTCCGCACCTGTTCGGAATGAGCCGCGAGTCGCTGCGCATGGTCTACTCCCAGGCTCGGGTCGTCGAACATAGCGAAGAAAGAGTGATAGTCGAGTTGAGCGGGACGGTGGGGGAACATACCCTCACGTGCCGCATTATACTCGAAGGCGGCGCCGGCGCTGTGCATGTCGCTGTCGATGACGAGATCCAGCGTGGCGACTCCGACCCGCTCGTGGAGTATGTCATGAGTTCTTACGCGTTCTTACCGGCGGCTCAGTCAATACTAAACGCTCGCCAGGTGGATTACCTTTGGGCGCCGAACATGCGACCCGGAAGTGATCAGCTTATCGGCGACTGTGCGTTCCATTCACCCGCTGCGATCGTGCAGCACGGAAACTGCGCGGCGGCGCTGATACCCGATCTTGCGGTGCTCGACGAAAACCGTTGCATGCCGGCGGCGCTGGACCTGGACATAAACAACGGTCTTTTGGCGGCGCCACTGATCTCCTACGGATTCTGCGGGTATGAACCTACGCCCGATCGTCGGTACTGCCGGCACGATATGACCATGGCTAAGCGCCCAGCTTCGCCTCGCCTGAGTTATGCCTTCTATCTAATGCTGGATGCCGAATGCAAGCGCCAGTCGGCGCATCGCGCGGTCGCCAAGTTCTTGTGGAATACTTACAGCGGCCCCGCGCCCCATGGCCAATCCGAAACCCCAAGTCCGCAATCAGCAATACTTCCCGAGGCCGGGACAGGCAACCTCTCGACGGATTGCACCGATCAGCACACCGGCATGCGACCCCAGAGCGGCTGGTGCATGCTTTGGACTGCCCTGCGGTGTCTTGAGCTGTATGAATCGACTAAAGACCATACCCACCTCGATCGAGGGACATATGCAATCGACCAACTGTGCCTGCTTCAATCAGTCCGGCGCAACCCTTGGACGGACCAGCCATCGATCCCCGGTATGTGCGCTCGCGGCAATGTCGGGTGGGACTACGACCCCGAATTGACCGCCGAGTTTGCGCACGCGGCAATGCGCTACGGTGCGATAACCGGTGATAAGGAATACTTCGAGCGTGGAACAGCCGCCTTGAACGCCGCAAAACAGGCGAACGTTGTCGACCCACGATCACAGGCTCGGATCGCCGCTCGCGCGGAGGCGATCAGGTCCGCTTTCGGATCGGCATTCGTCCATGTGGGCAAGAGGTGGGCAGTCCCCATCACCAGCGGCGATATCGCGCGGCTGGAGTTCGGGCGTGGGGGCATAATCCTGAATATCCAGCCCAACGGTGGCGGACCCGACCGAGTGGTATTCGGCGGCATGCGCGGCAAGCTCTACAAGGTTCGTACCGGCGGGACCACCGTGTCCTGCTCAAGCGAGCAGATGCAATCGGGAGTGCGGCTAATCCGAGTCAAATAGTCAGCTATTGCGTTCACACAGACACCGCGCGGGCGTGTTCCGCGACTTGCGGGCCGCGCTTCGCATCGACAAATTTGTAACGCTCGCCGAGTTTTGCGAGTTCGCGGAGGCGCTTGATCTCCTCTTCAACGTCGATTCCCTCGATCCGCCGGTTGTCGAGCGCCTGTATGATCCGTTCAGCGACGCGAATAGCTCCGAGAACCAGGATCTCGTTTTCATATTCCACGTAGACATGGAAGCGGCCCTTGGGATCGACCCTCCAATTCCACTGAGTCTCGCCCTTGAGCGTGCCCGACCCATGCGCCTGGCCCTGCAACTCGATTATCAAATGCTCAAACAGATGGGGGATCTCCGTGGACTGGCATTCGCGCCGAAATGAGTAGCCGTTGTCATTCTCGCAGCGATGGCGCGCCAGGTGTGGGAATAACTTGAACAGAAGCCTCGGAATGTGTGGCGCATGTTGGGTGGAATAGCAGTTGGGGTCGGGCATTTCGACCACCAGTTTGACACGGTTGCTATCGTAGAAGAGGATTTCAACCACTTTCAATTCCAAACACCTCGAGTCAGAACATAGCGACCGCCGTGAAGCCTACGGTTATGTATGACCACTACCTGGCGAGTCGGCAGGGACAAGTCGTGGTTTCATTCTATCACCCCTACACAGCCCTGTAAAGCGGGCAACCAGAATTTGTCGCGATCATTTATGTTTTAACAACAAGCTCGGCAGTAAGCACATCATAATTCTGCTGAGAAGACATTCCTTATGTCACCCTGAGCACAACATGTCATGCTGAGCGTTGTAGATATGTCATGCTGAGAAGCGTAGTCGAAGCATCTGCTTTGAACTGAAGGCTGGGACTACCGCGATGGGAAAAAGCAGACCCTTCGCTCAGGATGACATGTTGCGCTCAGCATGACATGTTTACACCGTCAATACCCCGGAGTGAAATATGGCCTCGGCTGCAGGATGTAATATGACCTTAAAAACCTCAACATGTCCGGGCCCACCCATCCGGGCAGAGGCGGAGCAGTGAGGCCGAAGTTCAATACCGAAGTGGTACCAGTGAGCTGTACCGGCGGCCACCCGTACAAGATTCCCACGTTGCCGGCCTGATAAGCCGGAGGATAGGGATAGCCATAGAAACCCGCACCCCCACCGGGATGCCCGTAGTACACAGGCGCCGGCGACTGATTCACTACCACCTGCGTTGACGGGCTCGGCTGGATAGGAGCAAGCCCCTGCACGGGTGGCGGCACATATTGCCCGGCCGCGGGTGGAGTCGGTTTTGTATTCTGACTCGGAGCTGCGGCCTCGGCTTTCGGCTTGGCGGGACCTATGATATAGGCTCCATCCTGCATTGTATACGAGAGATCAGCCGCATCGGTGAAAGCCTTCAGAGCCTGCTCGAACGTAACACCGGTCAATTTAAGCTCGACTACCTTGCCCGATACTCCAGGCTGGATGTAGTATTTGAGTCCTCTGCCCGCGAATAAGGCGTCAATCCCACTTTTGATGGATACATCCTTCAGCGACAGGTTAACCAACCCGGGGCTGTCCGTCGTCGGCGCCCCATCATCCGCCCACGCAACCGCGGAGATATTCGATACCGCAAGAACGGCAAGAATCACCAACACACATACTCGTATCAGCTTCATATCACTTGCCCCCTTCTTCTTCGGCCCAGGCCAGGGGCCACGCATCATCTAGTGTTAGTATACCCCCAAAAATGCATATCAAGCGAAACAAGCCCAACTTTCGACGAACCCGTAATCATAGTCATTCCGAGTAAAACGAGGAATCTGCTTTGAAGTGAACGCAAGGGTATCACGAATGCTAAAAGCAGATTCCTCACCTACGGTTCGGAATGACTAGACTTATGACTTCTGGAAGACCCGACCGATCAGAAACCGTCCTCCGAGCGCCGACCTAGAACGGATTAACGGGAGACCCATTGACGCGCTTCTCGAAATGGCAGTGGGGGCCGGTTGAATACCCGGTGCTGCCTGAGAGCGCGATGACCTGACCTCTTTTCATCACCTGCCCGGCCCTGCACAAAAGACTGGAACAGTGACCGTAGAGGGTCTGGACACCACCGCCGTGGTCGATGATGACGGCATACCCATATGCGCCCTCCCAGCCGGCTTTGATGACGACACCGTCCGCGGCCGCATGCACTGGCGTCCCGATCGGAACTGATATATCAACGCCCGTGTGGAGCTTGTAGACGTGAGTGATGGGATGAACTCTGTATCCGAAGCGAGACGTTATTCGACCTCTGACCGGCAGTATCAAACCACCCTTGAACGGCCTGGCGTACCATATCCGGCCGATGCGCGTGGTTTGATATTGCCTGATCTGGGATTCGATCTCTCTCGATTTCGCTTCCAGTTCTTCTTGAGCCTTTTCGTAAAGATCTATGCTGTTCTCGATACGATCAAGTTGAGCGCGTCTGGCATCTGCCAGGGATGCTACCTGGTTGCGCTCGGCCTCGAGGCGGACCTGAAGACCTTGAATCTGCCCGACACGCTTGGCCTGGCGCGCCTTGTCTTGTTCGATGAGCTTCTTGTCGGCGATGATGCCGTTGACCAGCGTTGTGTCGGCCTCGAGGATGGCCTGCAGGTAGTATGCGCGGGTGAGAAATGTCCACATGTTACTCGCGCCGAGCACGACGTTCACGAAGCCGATATCGTCGCCTTCGTAGATATCTATCACGCGGCGTCTGAGGAGCTTCTGGCGGCGGTCGAGCTGCCTCTGCGTCCTGGCGAGGCGCTCAACGGTAACTGCCAGGTCCGATTGGGCGTCGAGCAAATGTAACTTGTTCTCGGAAAGGCTGCTCTGGGCGTCTTCGAGCTTACTCTCCGTAACAGATAGCTGGCCGGTAACTGTGCGCTTCTCACTTTCCTTGATCTCGATCTTGTGCTTAACGACGCGAATCTGATGCTCGACATTGCCAAGCTTCGACTTGAGCGCCTTTTTGCTTGCGGGCCTTCTGGCCGCACCCGCGCCGAGCTGCAAGGCCATGCAGGCGGCCATGGCAAGCAGGATCAGGGCGTATTGGGTTTTGCGCGTCGTTAAGATCATAGGGTTGGAGAGTTTGATGGTTTGACGGTATGATAGCCCGCTAATCATGCAAGAATCTTCTGATAGACACAAAACTCCCCGCCGCGCCGATTATCGCGCCGAGGAGCATCATCCAACCAGCGAACGCGGCCGGGTCTAGTCCACTGCTGAACGGCGCCAGAAACGCCGCGATCTTCTGAGCCGAATGTGCCGCGTAGCTTCCGACAAGCTTGAGCAGCACCCAAGCGGCGAATGCCCCAGCCGCGCCGAAGACCATGCCTTCGAGCACTAGTGGAAGCCTGATGAACTCATTCGTCGCGCCAACGAGCTGCATGATCCGTATCTCCCGCCGTCGAGCGTAGAGCGTGAGCCTGATTGCGTTGCTGATGATGAATGCGGTGGTTATGAGCAATACGATCACACCCGCCACGCTGATGGCCTTGACTGTCTGCGCAATCGCCACGACCCGCCCATACTCCTCCTTGCCGTCCTTGACAGCGTCCACATCCTCGAGCGAACGTATCCTGGCCGCGAGTATCGGGAGCCGCTCGGGGTCGGAGACTTTCACATCCAGCGTATACGGCAGCCAGTTGACGGACAGCCCCGCTGTTTCGAAGTCGGGACGGTCGCGTTTGAACTCGGCCCACTCCTTGTCGCGGTCTCGCATAATGACGCCCTTTACGTAGTCCATCTTGCCGATACGGTCGGAAACCATCTTCGCGCGGACACCATTGGCCTCGGGGTTGATGAAAACCGCAATCTGGAACTCGCCGATCTTCGTGGCGATGAAATGATTTGCCGCCAGCGCCGCGAGCACGAACGCGCCCAGCACCGCCAGCGAAAGGGCGATGGTCGATATCGACGCGAACGCCATCAGGCCGTTGCGCCGGATGCCCGTGAATGCTTCCTCTATAAGAAACTCGATATTTCTAAGACTCACAGTATTGATAAGTGCCCTTAAACTCGTCGCGGACGATCTTCCCGGCCTCCAACTGTATGACGCGTTTCTTCATACGGTCCACGATCTGGCTATCGTGGGTGGCCACAAGGACGGTGGTGCCGCGGACGTTGATTTGCTCTAGGAGCTGCATGATCTCCCAGGAGGTCGTTGGGTCGAGGTTACCGGTAGGCTCATCGGCGATAAGAACGGTGGGATGGTTAATAAGAGCGCGAGCAATTGCGGCCCTTTGCTGCTCTCCTCCCGACATCTGATGGGGGAACGAATCGCAGCGGTGCGAGAGGCCCACAAGCTCCAAAACCTCGGAAATCCTCCGCCTTATATCCTTGGGCTTGGTCCCGATCACACGAAGGGCGAAGGCAAGATTCTCCCAAACGTTCTTTTGGGGGAGGAGTTTGAAATCCTGAAAAACGATCCCGAGCTTGCGCCTGAGGTATGGGACCGCCGACGGTTTGAGAGAGGTAACATCGTCCCCCTCGACTATCACGCTCCCCCCGGACGGCGGGACCTCGCGGTAGAGGAGCCTGAGCAGCGTGGACTTGCCGCTGCCGGTGGAGCCCACGATAAACACAAAATCGCCCTTGCCGATTGATACATTAACGTCGCTAAGCGCCCGCACGCCGTTGGCATATTCCACGGACACTCCATCAAGATGAATCATAGCGAACTAATCCCTTCGCATAATTATAGCTTAACCAGACGCGAGGGCGCAACCGGTGTGTTATAATCGAATCGAGTACAACAATGAAGACACTCGATAAATACGTAGCCCGAGAGATGGTGGTTCCGTTCGTAGCCGGCTTTTCAGTCGTGCTGGTCCTGCTCGTGGGTACGATAATTTATAACAACATCGGCCTGATCGTGGACAAGATCAAGTACTGGCCCAGCCTGACGTATTATATCTTGCTCCAGTGCGCTTACATTGTCATCATGGCCCTGCCCTCGGGCGCGCTCTTCGGCTGCTCGCTCGCCATCACCAGGCTGACCCACGACAGCGAGATTACCATGATGCGCATGGCGGGCATCAGCGTGATGCGCATTTTTCTGCCGGTGTTCGCAATCGGGGCCATCGCCAGCGGCACAGCGTATCTTTTCCAAGAAAAGGTAATCGTGTGGGCACAGGGCGAGAGTACAAAGATTTATAGAAAGCTGCTGCTCGCCCCCGGTCCCCCACCCATCCAGGCCGGCATATTCTTCCGATACGATAATTACTATTTCTACGTCAACTCGATCGAGCACGAGGGCGGCAAGATGCTGCTGCGAGAGGTGATGGTCTACGAGCCGCCCGTCGGCCAGGGGTACCCATCGCTGACGACCGCCAAAACCGTCACCGAGAACAACCACGTCTGGAATTTGAAAGACGGAGTTACCTACAGGGTCAACAAAGACGGCGATCCCGAACTGGTCGGCAGGTTCAAGACCATGAAACTCGATATCAGGCGCGCGATTGCCGATTTCATCGATCAGCAGCAGAAGACACCAGCGGCGATGACTATAACGGAGCTTCGCGGTCAGATGCTGCGGCTCACCCAAAGCGGCCTCCCGGCCAGAGCGTATCAGATCGAGTACTGCTTCAAACTGGCGCTGCCTCTGAGTTCGTTCATTTTAATGCTGTGCATCGCGCCGTTGAGTCTGAGGTTCGGTCGGAGCGGTGGGTTTATGGGAATCCTCATCGGGATCGTGATCATGTTCTTCTACTGGAACGTGATCTGGTTCAGCCGGATTCTGGCGGAAGCTGGGGCCTTGGCTCCCGTGCTTGCGGGTTGGAGCGAGATCATTATATTCGGCATCCTCGGCGCGTTTCTTATGTGGAAGGTGGAATAGGCGAGCAAGCAGAAGAATACCTGGTAAGTCTTGATTGTCGGGGGTATTCTTGCCCCCGACTTTTGTTAGCGGGTATTCTTCGAGGAATCCTTACGGCAGCGCTTCGAGACTTGAGAATCTTTCGGAGCTAGAGATCGAGGATGGGCCCCCTCGAAGGCGGAAGATGCCGTTGTGTTCTCCGACACCATCCTGTCCAGAACTTCCGGGTCTCTGAGATACTTGTTCGACTTGTTGAGTGGGGCCATTTTCGTGCCTCGCAAAAAGTGCGGCGCTTAGCTGCCGATATTATATTATACCGCAAATCTCTGGTGAAGTCAGGCTCGGCCTGGTTGGATATGATGCAAACCGGTTTTAATATCAAGGTGTTGGTGTTGTGGTGCTTGGCGATCCGGCTCTTTGTTGGGGCAAATTGCGCGCTCGCCGCCGAGGCTCCTGTCATCGCGCCGCCACCGACACTCAGCGCCACCGATGCCTCCGTCACTGGTGGGACAGGCACGACCGCGCCGCTGCCGGGTCAGCCGATGACCGAGCCTCAAATTCCGATTCCAAGCAACTCGATACCCTCCCCAATCGCGCCGTCGATGCCGCCCACGGGCTTGACTCCGGCGACGCCCGCGCCTGTCCCCGAAAAGCTCGGTGACTTCATCGAAGTCTCCGCCGATCAGGTAAGAACCACGTTCGATGAGAACGATAGGGCCTTGCTCACGTTGGCTGAAGGTCATGTAATCGCTCGCTACAAAGACCTTATCATTACGGCGGATCGCGGCCAAGTGGATCATCAAACGAATATAGCCGAATTGACCGGCAACGTCATATTCAAAATCGGCATCGAGGAGGTGCACGGCGGGCGAGTCACTTTGAATCTAAAGACCGGCAAGTGGTCAGTCGAGACAGCCAAAACGACAATCTCGCCCGAGTTCGCCAAAGGGTATCTCAAGGCTCCCGTGTACGCCCACGGACTGCTAATAGAGGGCGTCAAGCGCAAATCCATCGTCGGATACAGCGCGGAAACCACCACCTGCAACCTGGAAAATCCGCATTACGAGCTTGTGGCGAGGTCGGTGGCGGTGTATCCGGACAACAAGATCGTGCTAAGAGATGTGACGGCGTTCGCGCTCGGCCATAAGCTCCTCACGTTACGCAGGCTGCCGATTCCCCTGCGCCAGATTCATCGCAACCCTCAATTGATACCCAGGTTCGGCCAGTCAGCCGAGGAAGGCGCTTATGTCAAGCTTTCATATCCGTATATGGGCAACGAATCCACGTCCGGGTTCTTCCTTCTTGACCTCATGCAAAGGAAAGGCATAAGGGAGGGTATTCGGCACACCTATCAAGTCCGAAACGGCGCGGGAGACATCCAGTTTTTTCATCTTTTCGACCGAAATATTAGCCAGGACACGATCAGCGGGCACGGAGATATTAGACAACAGTTCGGCACGATCCGCGCGAGTCTCATATCCGATCTGCGAGCGAACAGCTACCTCTACGCCCCGCAGAGCAAATCGCTTAATACGCAGCTCACACTGTCGCGCAGCCGTCTCGATGCCAACACGTCGCTCGTGGTCAACCAGGCCATAAACGATTCCGTCTCGCGGACGACCACGCTCTCCGGCAGCCTCGCGCACAGGCAACTGTTCGCGGACAGGATAGCGATGAACAACAACTTCGACTACACTTCGTTCAACACCGGCGCTCAAACCACCGCGCGCCTGACCTCGCAGACTGCCTTCGCCAGGAGCGAGAACAAGTTCGACTGGACATTGTCGGCGCAGAAGCTGACCGATCTTAGCGACGAGGCGTTCGTGGGGGGCGGGAGGTTCGCGGGAATCGAAAGGCTGCCGGAGCTTGCCCTTGTTTCCGACAGCGCGCGGCTCGGCAAGACCCTGCCGTTCGGCCTGCCCGCTTTGGTGAAATTCAGTTTCGGTCAATACAATGAGCTTCCGGCAAACACCAACCTCGCCCGCACCTACCTTGAGCTGGACACGCCCGTGCGAAAGCATAATGTCACGGATTCCTGGTCGTTCGCGGCGGGCGGAGGCTTTCGGCAGTTCGCTTACAGCGACAACACCGCCCAGTACTCGGTCGATACAAGCGCCGAACTCAGCAAGAAGCTGGGGCCCAACTCCGCTTTCGGGCTAACTTACAGGCTCCAGCAGCCGAAGGGCTTTTCGCCGTTCAGGTTCGATTTCATTACCAAATATAATATAGTGAACGCAAGCCTCAATGTTCGTGATACCGAGAAGTTCAAGCTCAGCCTGCTCACAGGCTATAACTTCGAGCAGAAACAGTTCCCCTGGCAGGACGCCACCCTGCGGTTTTCCATCCAGCCGACCAGTAGCTTTATGCTCTACACCGCCACGGGTTATGATTTCAACCGCTCCCGATGGCGCACGCTCATCAACCAGGTGCGCATTCGGGCCGGGGAAGACTTCAAACTGGACTTCGGGACGCGCTTCGACACCACGCGCAGCAAGCTCGCGGACGTGCGGACGCAGATGGATACCAAGGTCGGAAGCAAGACGCGGTTGCAGGCGCTCGCAGGGTATAATGGCCTCACCGGCAACTTCGACTATC
>JAMCYN010000167.1 GCA_023474015.1 Armatimonadota bacterium | reverse complement strand
GCCATCCAACACCATGCGCAATACGTGGTAACGATGAATATCCCTCTGGCTAATACTAATGACCCCATTTCCCATGGGGACATTATCGCTCGGCAGTTAAGGGGGACATAATCGCTCGGCAAGTACAGACGTCAATAGATGTGTTGCCTTATCCTGCTTATTCATGGTTTCATGAACTGAAGTGATACGCTTTCCAAACATCACCGGAGTGGAATTGATGCAATTAAGGTTGATTGGCGCGCTGTCAGTGATCGGTTGCGTGCTTTACGGCTTGCCGGTGGCAGGCGCTCAGTCGGATCAAGCGCCGCCTGTCTCGCTGCAAGAATGTATACGTGTCGCCCTGGAAAACCAGACCGACATCCTTGTTGGCCGAAATAACGTCACGGTGGCCAGAAGCCGAGTGACGCAGGCGACGAGCTCGTATTTTCCCCAATTGTCCGTTCAGAACAATGCGTTCCACTCGGGCCAAGGCGTACTGAGCAATGTGACGAACGGCACGGCCTTCACCGTGACGCAGAATTTGTTCGACGGTGGGCTTCGCGAGGCCGGCACGCAAGGCGCTCGATACGGAGTCACGGAAAACACCTTAGGGCTGATGCGTACCACTCAGACGGTGACGTTTAATGTGACCAAGAGTTATCTCGACGCGCTGCGTTCCAAACGCCTGGCGGATGTGGCCGAGGCCAATGTCAAATACAACGAGGAGCTGCTAAATCAGGTGCGAGCGACTTCAGAGGCAGGCACCGCGGCCGCAATTGATGTGCTGCCGGTCGAGGCGCAGTTGGCGAATGCGCGCGTGAGCCTGCTATCGGCGAAGAACGCCGTGCGCACGTCGATGCTTCAGCTTCAGAACTCCATGGGAGTCTCGACACAGCCGGGCTTCGACATTCAGGAAGTTAGCAACGTGCCGGAGCCTCGGATAGACCCACTTCAGAGCTACGTATCGGCGGCGCTTGTGACCCGGCCCGACGTGAGCCAGTTCAAGGCGGGAGTAGGCGCGGCGCGGGCGTCGGTGAAGGCCGCGAGAGTCAACCTCTACCCTCGCCCCGTGATTTCAGGGCAATACCAGCGGGAAATACAGGGAGGGTTCACGACCAGCGGCACGCAGGTCGTAGGCGGGTTCGTGTTCGACATCTTCAATGGCGGAGCGAACCGCGCGGCCTACAAGGAAGCTCGCGCCAACCAGGCCAACGCGGATTTACAGGAGAAGCAGCTAAGCAAGGATATCGCGGTCCAGGTGGAGGAAGCCTACTTAAACCTCACGAACGCCAGGGAGCGCCTGGCCGCAAGCCATATCGGGCTGCAGGCCGCCCAGAAGAACTACGATAACCAGAAAGAGCGATACAGTAAGGAAGTCGGCGTGGGGATACTCTTGGACGTGCTGAACGCGGAGGTGCAGTTGACAACCGCCCGGACGAATGAGGTCCAGGCCCGCTATGACTACTATACATCCATTGCCCAGTTGAACTACGCGGTGGGCAAACAGGGAGGGCTTGATGCCGGGTAAGAAACGACGATGGAAATACCAATACATAGCGGCGGCGGTTTTGCTCGTCGCGATCATTGCCATTGTGCGCGCCAGGCAGTCCGGCGGAGTAGAGCCGATCATCCGCACGGCGAAGGTCGAGATGGGAACCGTGACCGCGACGGTTTCCGCCAACGGCACCCTGCAGGCATTCACGACGGTCCAGGTGAAATCCAACGTCGCCGGGCAGATAGTCAAGCTCGCCGTGGATGAGGGCGATATGGTGAAAGCCGGGCAGCTCATCGCCCGCATTGATCCCACCGACACCCGGACCGCCTTCGAGCAATCGCAGGCCGACCTCGCGGCGGCGATCTCGAAAGTCTATCAGGCTCAACAGCAGCGTACAATGCAGAACATTCAGAACAGCGCTCAGATAGAATCGGCGAGGCGCGCGCTGGCTGCGGCCCGCATCAGGCTCGAGCAAGCCCAGGCGCAGGCCAGGGTGCAGCCGTCCCTTACCAGGGCCGCCATAGAACAGGCGCAAAACAACTACGAGGCCGCCCAAGCGGCCATCGACCAGACCAGCAGTGCTCTTGTGCCCCAGAAGCTCGCCTCGGCTCAAGCCGGGTTCGACCAGGCAAAGGCCAGTTTCGATGCCGCTGAAAGAGAAAACAATCGTCAGAAGGAACTGCTGGCCAAGGGGTTCGTATCCAAAAGCCAGGCCGATGCCGCCGAGGAGAAATATGAGGTAGCGAAGGCGCAGCTCGACTCCGTCCGCGAGAAACTCAAGACCATAAAGTCAGAGACCGACCAGGACATCAAATCCGCGAAGGCCAGAGCGCAGCAGGCGAAGGCCGAGCTCGACAACGCGAAGGCCAATAAGATCCAGGACAAGCTCAAACAGCAGGAAGCATCGGCAGCTGACGCGGCGGTCCGGCAGGTCAAGGCAGCCCTAGATGCGGCCCTGGCGGCGGGCAAGTATAACGATCCCATCCGGCAGGGGGACATCACCCAGGCTCAGGCAACCGTCACTCGCCAGCAGGCCGCCTTCCAGAACGCCCAGACTCAGCTCGGTTACACGACCATCGTCGCCCCCAGAGCCGGCATCGTGACGAAGAAATATGTGGAAGAAGGCTCGATAGTCACCGCCGGTAGATCGTCATTCGCCGGTTCGGGCGCAGGGGTCGGTATAGTGGATATCGCCGATGTGAGCCGGATGTATGCACTGGTAAGCGTCGATGAGACGGATATCGGGCAGATTAAGGTCGGCCAGGAGGTCGATATCACTGTCGAGGCCTACCCGGACGAACTGTTCACCGGCAAGGTCACCAAGATCGCGCCGCAGTCGGTGATGGACCAAAACGTCACGACCATCCCTGTAACGGTGGAACTCAAGCGCCCCGACCCGCGCCTGAAACCGGGCATGAACGCCACTTGCGATTTCATCACCGGTCGCAGGCGGAATGTGCTGATGGCGCCGAACGAGGCCGTGAAGGAGTCCGACAGCGGCGGCACGGTTACGGTGATCCTCGGCGATAAACAGGTCGAGCGCAAGGTGAAGATCGGTCTCGCCGGTAAGGACTACACTGAGATCAAGCGCGGCCTGAAAAAGGGCGATACGGTCGTCACGGCCATAATCCAGCCGATGGGCGCGGGCCAGCCGTCTGGCATGCCCGGCGGCATGGGAGGCCCCGGCATGGGCGGCATGGGAGGACGCGGCGGCCGTCGAGGGATGTAGGCAAGAGAAGGGAATTTCATCACGAAAACACGAAAGGGGAAGGGGGAATAGAAATCCCTAGATTGCCCCTTTCGTCCCGGATTGCAAATCCGGACGAACATACAGAAGGGGATTGCAGAATGATGAATGCAGAATGCAGAATGAAGGGAGCTTTCAATTACAGGTCATTCTGCATTCTGCATTCATCATTCTTCATTAAGCATGATCACTGTTGACAACCTGCACAAGCGCTACCTGATGGGGGATATATCGGTGCACGCCTTGAGGGGCGTGTCACTGAATATCGGCTCGGGTGAGTTCGTCGCGATAATGGGGCCGTCCGGCTCCGGCAAATCGACGTTCATGAACATACTCGGGTGCCTGGATCAGCCGACCGAGGGCGCCTACCGTCTCGGAACCGAGGATGTCGCATCCATGGACGAGGACGAGCTCGCGATGGTGCGCAACCGCAAGATCGGGTTCGTCTTTCAGACGTTCAATCTGATCCCCAGGCGACCCGCGTATCGGCAGGTGATGCTTCCGCTTATGTATAACCCCGACTCCGGCGACTCGGAAGAAAAGGCGCTCGCCGCCCTGGAACGAGTCGGCCTGGCGGACAGAGTGCATCACAAGCCGAATGAGTTATCCGGCGGCCAGCAACAACGCGTGGCCATCGCGAGGGCGCTCGTCAATGACCCTCTCATGATCCTGGGCGACGAGCCTACCGGCAACCTCGACACTCGCACAAGCGAGGAGATAATGCTCCTCTTTCAGGACCTGCATGCCGAGGGCAAGACGATCATCATCGTCACGCACGAGGAAGAGATCGCCCGACACGCCGAGCGGGTCATTCGATTCAGGGACGGGCACGTCGTCTCGGATCAGCGAGTTCAAGACCGCGTGAAGGCTCGGGGTCAGTTGGCAAAACTTCCGCCGGAGGAAGACGAATGAACCTGCGTGAGAGTATAGAAGTCGGCATCGAAGGCCTGGTCGCGAACAAGCTGCGCGCCACGCTCACCATGCTTGGCGTGATCATCGGGGTCGGGGCGGTCATCGCCATGCTCGCCATAGCCCAGGGCGCCCGCGAATCCACCCTAAAGATGATTCAGCAAATGGGGACCAACGTATTGGTTGTCATATCGGGCCAGTCCAGAATGGGCGTGGTTATGGGCGGGTTCGGAACCAGCCAGACCCTGACTCTGGACGATGCGAAGGCGATTGCGTCCAAGTGTCAGTCGGTGTCGAAGGCCGTCCCCGAGGTGCGCCAGTTTCAGCAGGTGAAATACGGCAACCAGAACACAAATACAAATATATTCGGCACGACGGCCGACTACCCATCCGTGCGCGACTACACCGTGCAGGACGGCAAGTTCTTCTCGGAGCAAGACGTCAGAGGCTCGCGCAAGGTGGCGGCGATAGGCCCGACCACCGCGCACAACCTCTTCGGGGATGCTTCTCCGGTCGGCAAGTCGATCCGCATCAAAGGCTCTAAGTATACCGTGCTCGGACTGATGAGGCCCAAAGGAGCCATCGGGTTTATGGACCCCGACGACCAGATATTCATTCCCATCACCACCGCCATGCGCCGGGTCTTCGGCGTGCAGTATATCCGTGCGGTCAGCGTTCAGGCGAAGTCGATGGAGTTGATGGAACAGGCAAGCATCGAGGTTGGGGCGCTCCTGCGAAAGCGCCACAAGCTCCCCGATGACCAGCCTGACGACTTCATAATCCGCAACCAGGCGGAGTATATGGAGATGGCCTCGCAGACGAGCCAGACGTTCACACTGCTCCTGGCAGGTATCGCGAGCGTGTCGCTGCTGGTGGGCGGGATCGGCATCATGAACATCATGCTGGTCTCGGTAACGGAGCGCACGCGCGAGATAGGCATCAGGAAGGCGCTGGGGGCGCGCAGGCGGGATATTATGATGCAGTTCCTGGTCGAGAGCCTGGTGCTCTCGCTTCTCGGGGGGGTCGTGGGGGTCATCGCGGGCGTGTTGAGCTCGAAGGCTGTGGGAAGCCTCACGGGCTGGCAGACGACCGTATCCCTTCAATCGATCCTGCTGTCGTTCTCATTCGCCGCGCTTGTGGGGATATTCTTCGGTCTCTATCCCGCAAGGCAGGCGTCGAATTTGAATCCGATAGATGCGCTGCGGTATGAGTAGGGCCGATCCCCCCCAATTCCCAAGATATTCCACAAATCTGCAGGAAATGTATTGACAAAGACCGGCTCGGCTGGCATAATATGGGTATATAAACCGAGTAAGCCGACCGGAATAGCAGGCTGACCAGAAACACTGGAGGCCGACAAAGCAGCAACACGTTGCTGCTTTGTCGGCCTCTTCTGTGCTTATGGAGGAAACACAATGGCACACGGACTCATGCTCGACATAACGCCCAACATCTACGCAATCGTTGTTGTGGCGGGAATGGTGACTGCCGGACTTGCTTTGGGGATAGCCGCGCAGCGGATTCTGGGGTGGTTAGGCGTTGATCTTCAGGGCGGGTCCCGCTGATGTACGTTGGAACGATTCCAACCCTCCCAATGGGAGTCGCCCTGGCTCTCATCGGCTTCTGTGTTGGCGTGGCGGGAAGTTTCTTCGGCGTCGGTGGAGCATTCCTGGTGACTCCCGCCCTGAACATCCTCGGCTTCCCTATGACCCTTGCAATCGGAACGGACTTGGCGCACGTGACAGGCAAATCGGTCATTGCGACGATGCGCCACCGCAAGCTGGGTCATATCGACTGGAAAGCCGGTGCATTATTGCTGCTGGGCACGTTTCCGGGGGTGAAGCTCGGGACCACGGCTGTTATGGCTCTGGAACACATAAATGCCACCGAAACCGTGCTGCGCTTTACCTATATCGCCCTGCTGACAATCGTTGGCTCGCTTATACTTCGGGAGGCTATGACGGCGCGCGGAGAGTGCGCTTCCAGAAACGGAGCTTTGCTCCAGAGATGGTTAAAGGTGAAGCCCCTTGTATCCCTCCCCAAATCGGGTATCAAGAGCGTCAGTGTCTGGGGAGTTGTGTTACTTGGCCTCGCTACCGGGTTTTTGTCCGCTTTCCTTGGTGTTGGCGGCGGATTCATACGGATGCCCGCACTGCTTTACCTTGTTGGAATGCCGATGCGCATAGCTGTCGGTACCGACCTGTTGGAGGTAGCCTTCTCGGGAGGATATGGGGCGTTTCTTTATGCGAGAGAGGGACGAGTCGACCTGATCGCGGCTGTGGTGATGCTGCTGGGCGCATCGGTCGGCAGTCAGCTTGGGGCACTGGCGACGAGATATGTGGAGAGCGAGAAGATAAGGTTCTACCTGGCGGTCATGGTGCTGGGGTCCGCCGCCGCCGTCCTGGCAAAGCAGCTTGGTCAGGTTGTAGTGTCGGCGGTTGTGTTGTGGACTCTTGCGCTGTCGCTGGCCGGACTGATTATCTGGAAACTGGTCGCGGGCATCCGAGCTGACAAGAAAGCATTCGTCAGCGCGAAATCCAATGAACCGGAGGTGATCTAGATGATCAACGACACACGCCTTTCGAGCCAAGAAGTTCGGGAACTGAACGAGGCGCTTATCCGCTCGGCGGCGAGCGAGGTTATTTCCTGGGCGGTGCGGCGGTTTGGAGACAGAGTAACGCTGGCGTCGAGCTTCGGAGCTGAAGACGTGGCGCTGATAGACATCTTGAGCAAGGCGACGGCTTCGCCGAGGGTCTTCTTTCTCGACACGGGCAGGCTGCATCAGCAGACATACGATCTAGTCGACCGCGTTCGGGCGAAGTATGAGATCGACATAGAAGTCTACTTCCCCCAGACCGAGCCAATCGAGCGGCTGACCCGGACGAAGGGGACTAACAGCTTCTACGAGTCCGTCGATAACCGCAAGGAATGCTGCCGGATACGCAAGGTGGAGCCTTTATCGAGGGCGCTTACCGGTGTGGACGCATGGATAACGGGCCTGCGCCGGAGCCAATCGCTTACTCGGACGGCGCTGGACAAGGTCGAGATCGACGACGCCCACGGCGGAATCCTGAAGATCAACCCGCTCGCGGATTGGACCGAGGGGGATGTCTGGGACTACATCCGCGCCAATGCGGTCCCATACAACGAATTGCACGACCAGGGGTTCCCATCCATCGGCTGCGCACCGTGCACGCGGGCAGTCCAGCCGGGCGAGGATCTGCGCGCCGGGAGATGGTGGTGGGAATCGCCGGAGCACAAGGAGTGCGGACTGCACATTAAAGACGGAGAGGTAATACGACCGTGAGTTACGTTCAGTTGACGGAAATGGATCACCTTGATTCTCTGGAACACCAGAGCGTCTATATACTCAGAGAGGCATATAAAAAGTTCAAGAAGCTGGCGATGCTCTGGAGCATCGGCAAGGACTCGACGGTCCTGCTGTGGCTCGCCCGCAAGGCGTTCGCGGGGCATTGCCCGATACCCCTGGTCCACATCGACACCAGCCTGAAGATTCCCGAGATGATCGAGTTCCGGGACAAAGTAGCCGGTGAGTGGGGACTACGGTTGATCGTTGGCCAGAACACCGAGGCGCTCGCCGCCGGGATGGGACCGGACAAGGGCCGCATCGTCTGCTGCAACTCCCTCAAGACCGAGGCCCTGCAGCAGCTTATGGCCGAGCAGGAGTTCACCGCGCTCATCCTCGGGATCAGACGCGACGAAGAGGGAACACGGGCCAAGGAGCGATACTTCTCGCCCAGGGACAAGAACTTCGAATGGAACTATAAGGACCAGCCGCCGGAGTTCTGGGACCAATTCAAGACCGACTTCGACAAGGACACCCACATCCGGGTGCATCCCCTGCTGCATTGGACCGAGATCGATGTGTGGCACTATATCAAGCGGGAGAATATCCCGATAGTCGATCTCTACTTCGCGCGAAACGGTGAGCGGTATCGTTCGCTGGGCTGCGCGCCGTGCACAGGTCGAATCAAGTCCGACGCTACGACCGTGGACGAAATCATCGAGGAGCTGCGCAATACGACCGTAAGCGAGCGCTCCGTTCGTGCGCAGGATCAGGAAGACACCTACGCCATGCAGAAGCTGCGGGCGAAGGGATATATGTGAGGAAAATGAAGAATGTAGAATGCAGAATGCAGAATGAAGGGACCTGGCAACCGCGGATTATTCTGCATTCTGCATTCATCATTCTGCATTAAGGAGTAATCTATGAATTTAGACACCATTCGGGCCGCCAGGCCCAAGATGAATATCGTAATCGTCGGCCACGTGGACCACGGCAAGTCCACGCTGGTCGGACGGCTCTTCTACGACACCGGCAGCCTGCCCGACGGCAAGTATGAGGCCGTAGCGCGCGTCTGCGAGGACACCGGCAAGCTGTTCGAGTTCGCCTTCCTGCTTGATGCACTGGAGGAGGAACGCGACCAGGGTATCACCATCGACACCGCGCAAACGTACTTCAGCACCGACCAGCGCGACTACGTGATCATCGACGCGCCGGGACACAAGGAATTCCTGAAGAACATGGTCACGGGCGCGGCCTCGGCGGACGCGGCGATTCTGCTCATAGACGCCGAGGAGGGGGTCCAGGAGCAGTCCCGAAGACACGGCTACCTGCTGAAGCTCCTGGGCATCCGCCAAGTCACTGTCGTGATCAACAAGATGGATTTGGTGGACTATTCTCAGGAGGTCTTCGAGTCGGTAAAGGCCGAATATGTGCGGTTCTTGTCTCAGATGAACGTGGAGCCGGGGTTCGTGATACCGGTCTCGGCCCGAGACGGCGACAACGTCGCGAAACGGGGCGAGGCTACGATGCCTTGGTACGACGGCCCTACCGTGCTGGAATCGCTGGATTTGTTCACGGCCATCGGCTCCAAGCAGGAACTCCCATTGCGGATGCCTGTGCAGGATGTCTATAAGTTCGACCGGCGGCGGATCGTGGCGGGGCGAGTGGAATCGGGCGTGTTGAAGGAGGGCGACGAGATCACCTTCAGCCCCTCGGGTCACAAAGCCGTGGTCAAGACAATCGAGCGATGGAACAGCCCGGAGAGGGACTTCGCCACGCCCGGTGAGTCGATCGGGATCACGCTGACGGAGCAGATTTTCGTTGAGCGCGGGGATGTCGTCTCGCATCACGACCGCGCGCCCCGCTCATCCAACGCCATAACGGCCAGCCTGTTCTGGCTGGGTGACCGCCATCTGAAGGTCGGCAAGACATATACGTTGAAGCTGGCTACCCAGGAGTTGGAGTGCGAGGTGACCTCCCTGAGCAACGTTATCGATACCTCCAGCCTGGCGTCGGTCGGGGCCGTGGCCACGGAAGTCGCCAAGAACGAGGTCGCCACCGTGACCCTGCACCTCAGAAAGCCAATAGCTTTCGATGCTTTCAGCGAAATAGTCGAGACCGGGCGGTTCGTGATAGTGGACGAATACAACGTCGCGGGAGGAGGAATCATACCGCCACAGCCGGAGATGACTGACAATTACGATATCTGAGAGGAAGGGCAGTGGTGTCGGTTCCGCGCAAAATGGGTATAGGTGAGGTGTAGAATTGATGAGGTTGCCCTACGTATCGGCTCGGAAAGGCCCGGCGTGTTGAGTAAGTGCGTTGTGGGCATATTGGCGTAATAGTTGGCACGTCCTGCCTCTGAAATTCGTATAATAACAGGGGTACGAACAGTGAGTATACCTGTGCGCGTTTTGATTGTCGATGACTCGGAGGATGACTCGCTGCTTCTTGCAGATGAGCTTCGCGAAAACGGCTACGATCCCATTTCTCTGCGTGTAGAAACTCCCGTCGCCATGACAAACGCCCTGCGCGAGCAGACTTGGGACATCGTCATAGCTGATTACACAATGCCGCACTTCAGCGGACCAGCGGCGCTGGGCGTCCTCCGCGACAGCGGGCTGGACATCCCCCTCATTCTCGTTTCAGGGACCGCCGAAGATCACGCCGGCGTCGATATGATGCGAGCGGGCGCTCAGGACTTCATCCTAAAACACAACCTTTCTCGCCTAGGGCCCGCCGTGAGCCGTGAACTGAGAGAAGCCGAAAGCCGCCGCCAACGCAGGCTGGCGGAAGAGCGCGAGCGAGATCTGGAAGCCCACAAGCGGGAGTTCTACAGCCGCACCATTGTCGCCGCCACTGAAGGCAAGCTCGTAATATCCGAACCCGACGATATCCGGCGTATGGCAGGCCCACCTATCCGCTCGTGGGCAATCGGGAGCCTGAAAGACATAAGTGACGCCCGTAACGAAATCAGGCAGCTTGCGGCGGAGCACGGCATGGATAGCCAGAGGGTCACGAACCTTCTGGGCTGCGCGGTCGAGGCAATGGCGAATGTCCACAAGCACGCGGGCGATGGCCTGGTGACACTCCACACAGTCCGCGATGGTCTGATGCTCGTGGCCAGGGACGACGGACCCGGCATCGAAGCCCTGGCTCTGCCGGACGTGGCGCTGACGAAGGGATACACAACCGCAATCTCCCTGGGTATGGGCTACAAGGTAATGATAGAGCTAGCCGATAAGGTATATCTCGCCACAAGCCCCGAAGGAACCATTGTGGCAATCGAGATGGCGCTCCGGGCGGAACCATCCCCCATGGATGCCGCCTTAAGCAAGCTGCAAGGGTGGTAACCTCTTTGTTAGGAATCGTTCCATGACGATAGAAAGGTATGAATCGGGAAGCCTGCTGCCCCGGACACCGCGGTGGGTCGGCTACGCGGCCACAGTACTCCTTGAAGCAGCGGTAACGTTGGGGCTCGTGCTCTTGTCACAGGTATTCCCCCTGGCGAAGTATCCCATTCCGTATGTGCTTCTCACGATGCTGGTGGCCTATCTCTTCGGCACGGGACCAGCGGTTCTCGCCGTCGCGCTGGGATGGTTCGCGTATACATATGTGGCTACTCCGCCTATACGGTTCGCGTGGCCGCCGGCAGCCTCGACTGAGGAATGGGCGGGACAGCTCGCGCTCCTCCTGGGTCTTACAGTTGTTGCTATTGCGATGACTCAAGCCAGGAAATCGAGCCGGCGCATCGCCGAGCGAACATTGCAGTTGGAAGCGGAGATGCGGGATCGCGGGCGGGCGGAAGAAAAGATCAGGCACCTCAACGCGGAACTCGAGCAGCGCGTCATCCAGCGCACGGCTGAGTTGGACGACGCAATTGGCAGGCTGGACCTCGCTCTGGAACAAGAGCGGAAGGCACGCGCCGTGGCGGAAGCCTCCGACACGAAGATCACGCGCCTGCTGGAGATGGCGCCGGACGGAATTATCATAGTGAACAGGGAGGGAAATATCACCTTTGCGAACAACCAGGCGGCCGGGATGTTCATCTACAAACCGAACGATCTCACCGGAAAACCCATTGAACAGCTCATTCCCGAGAGCTACCGAGACGTCCACGTGAGACACCGCGCAGACTATGTCGCCGACCCTCGCACCAGGCCGATGGGCGTCGGACTTGAACTATACGGGCTCCGATCGGACGGCACGGAGTTTCCGGTGGAAATTGCTCTGAGCCCGACGTGGACCGAGGGCGAACTGAGTGTCACCGCCATCGTGCGTGACGTCACCAAACGCAAGCAGGCCGAGGAGCAAATAAAGAGATTGAATCGCGACCTGGAGCAGCGGGCCACGGAACTCGAGGCGGCCAACAAGGAGCTCGAGTCGTTCAGCTATTCCGTTTCTCACGACCTCCGCGCGCCCTTGCGGGCAATAGACGGGTTCAGCGACGCCCTGCTGAAGCATTATCGGGATTCCCTGGACGCCAGAGGTCAGGACTATCTCCATCGTGTCCGCGCCGCGGCCCAGCGAATGGCTCGGCTCATAGACGACATTCTGGACCTGTCGAGGGCATCTCGCGCTGATGTGCACCGGCAGAGAGTCGATCTCAGCGCAACGGCTCGGGAGATAGTTGACTACATTCAAAAGTCACAGCCCGAGCGAACGGCCCAAATCAACATTGCCGAGAATCTTACCGTGGATGCGGATCCCCATCTTCTGCGCATCGCGCTCGACAATTTGCTCGGCAACGCCTGGAAATTCACGGGGAGTCAGGATATTGCGGCAATCGAGCTCGGCCGCATTGAACTGAACGGTGAAAAGGTATACTATGTCAAGGACAACGGGGCGGGATTCGATCCTAAGTATGCGGACAAACTATTTTCGCCATTCCAGCGCCTGCATAACGAGAGCGAGTTCCCCGGCACGGGGATAGGGTTGGCTCTGACTCAGCACATTGTTCGCAAACACGGAGGTCGCATCTGGGCGGAGAGCGCCGTGGATCAGGGTGCGACATTCTACTTCACTCTGGGGGAGGCTACAAAATGAACGCTGGGACTCATAGGACTATACTCTTGGTTGAGGATAATCCCGACGACGTGGAACTGACCTTACTCGCTTTTGAGGAGGGCAACTTGACCAATGAGATAATCGTGGCGCGGGACGGCGAGGAAGCGCTGGATTACTTGTTCGGCACCGGCCCATACGCGGATCAGACGAAGGAGCTACCCGCGGTCATCCTTCTCGACCTGAAGCTGCCTAAGATAAGTGGGCTGGATGTGCTCAAGCAAGTGCGCTCCGACCCTCGCACCAACTGCCTGCCCGTCGTGGTACTTACGTCCTCGAAGGAGGATGAAGATATAATGCGCAGCTACAGCCTGGGGGCTAACGCCTACGTCCGCAAGCCCGTGGACTACGCCGAGTTCGTCAAGGCCGCACAGACCCTGGGGCTGTTCTGGTTGCTCCTGAACGAAGCCCCGCCGCGAAGGCGTTCGTGCACGACGTAAAATATCCAAGTTCGTCAGTTATCCACAGACAATCCCAGCCGTTTATGGGTATGAATCTCCTATCACTCAAAGGATGGCGGCAATATGTCTATTCGCACGGTCAAGGTTTGCGAGGAATGTGGGAGACAGCTACTTCCCCCCGTAAGGTCCCGCGATCACCAGCATAGCCGCCTCGGGATGGAGGTACTTCTTCGCGGCGGCGTTCACTTGTTGCAGGGTCACTGAGCGGTAGATTTTCGCGTAGTTTGTCAGGTAGTCCATTCCAAGGGCGTAAAACTCGGCATTAAGGAGCATTCGGGCCATCCCCTCGTTGGTCTCCAGCGCGATTGGGAACACGCCGATAATAAACTCGCGCGCTTGCTCGAACTGCTTCTGAGTGGCACCGCTCTTCTTATAGCGCGCGACCTCCGATTGCAGAGTCTTCACGGCCTCGTCGGCGTGCTTCGGGTTCATGCCCAAAGCCGTATACCACGGCCCCGCGCCGATGTTCGCGTCGAAAGTCGAGTAGACATCGTATACGAACCCCCGCTTCTCACGAATCTCATCGCCCAGTATGCTTCCCATCGCTCCGCCGCCGCCCAGGATGTGGTTCATCAGGCGCGCGGCGTAAAAGTCGGGATCGGACCTGCGAACGGGCATCGGATAGCCGAAAACCACATCCACCTCGCTCTTGTCCATCATCGGAATGATAATGCGCTTCGATGCGGCCTCTGCGATGGTCGGAATGTCCATCTTCGGCGTCGGCCCCTCGGCCTTCCAGTCGCCGAAGTACTTCTTCACCTCGCTGATCGCCTCGTCGGCTTTGACGTCACCTGAGATCGCGATAATCATTGTGTCGGGCCGATAATAAGTCTTGTGGAACGCGACCAAGTCGTCACGGGTGATCGCCTTCAGCTCGCCGGCGGCTTCGTCGAATGCGGGCTGGTGATAAGGATGGCCGGGCGGATAGACATTGTTGAAGAACGCACGCATGGCCTGGGACCTGGGCGACTCCTTGCTCTCCTCCAGGCCCGACAGCGCCTCGCCCTTGGCCTTCTCGAACTGGTCCTGAGGGAACGACGCATTGCGAACCTCGTCGGAAAGCAGATCGAGCATCAGAGGGAAATCTTTTGAGAGCGACTTCGCCATGAATCGCGCCGACTCCGTATCCGCCGAGGCTCCCAAGCTCGCGCCAACGAACTCCGCCGCGCTAGCCAACTCCAGGGCCGATCTTTTCTGAGTTCCACGACCGATCATATCAGCCGTCAAGTCCGCGACGCCATCCTTGCCCTTGGGATCGAAGTAACCGCCCGCCTTCACGTTGCCGTTGATGGCGATGGTCGGGTTGGAATGGTTCTCCTGCACGATCACGATGATCCCATTGTCCAGCACAACCCTCGTCGGCTTCACCAGCGTAGCCTTCCCAGTCGGCGAAGGCCGACTTCGTGCTTTTGTGGCCGTGGTTTCAACCGCCGGGTAATCCCCCGGGTACTTATGCACAGGCCCCGATCCGCTCCCCGCTGGAGCCGTGCCATTGGTAGGGATGAACTTCCCGACGGTCACGTTATCCTGGGTAAAGTACTTCTTCGCGACATCCTGCACCTGCTCGGCGGTCACCGCCTTGACCTTCGGAACTAAGGTGTTCAGGTAGGTCCACGACGTGATCGTGTTGTAGTAACCGAGCTGCTCGCCCTGGTCGGAGACGCTGTCGTTCCGAAATATGTAATAGGCCTCGAGTTGATTCTTGGCGGCCTGCATCTCGCGCTCGGTGGGGGGCGCGGTCTTGAGCTTCTCGACCTCGTCCAATATCGCCTTCTCCAGCGTGTCCGCCGTGACGCCCTGTCTGGCCGTCGCGCCGATCATAAACAGCGCCGGGTCCTTGCGGGCTCCGCCCATCGACCATGCGCCGGTGGCAAGCTGCTTCTCGACCAGCGCCTGATAGAGTCGCCCCGACCTACCGCCGCTCAGTACCTGGTCCAGCACATTCAGAGCATAGCTGTCCTCATCAATCAGCGGGGGCACATGCCAGCCCATAAGCACGCGTTCGGCGTTGCCGGCCTGGCGGATAGTGAACTCCCGCTCTCCCCGCTGTTTCGGCTCGGCGGTGTACGGTGGCCTCGGCAACTTGCTGGCCGGGGTCTTGCCGAAGTATTTCTTGATTAGCGGCAAGGCTTTGTCCCTGTCGATATCGCCCACCAGCACCAGGGTGGCGTCGTTCGGATGATAATAGGTGTGGTAATAGCTCCGAAGCTGCTGGTCGGAGATGTTCTCGACATCCGACTGCCAGCCGATGGTCGGCCAGTGGTATGGGTGCGACTTGAACGCCTGCGCCATCAGATTGTAGTAGAGCAGGCTGTCCGGCTCGTTCTCATGCCCCTGCATCTCGCTCAGCACGATCGTCCGCTCGTTCTGTAGCTCCTTATCGAGAAGGAGGGCGTTGCCGACCCGTTCGGCAAGCGTCTTGAGGGAAAAATCGAGGTTTTCACTGGATAGAAGCTGCCAGTAGTAGGTGAAGTCGGTCCAGGTGGCGGCGTTCTCGATCCCTCCGCGCCTGCGCACCATATCGCTGATCTCGCCCTTCTTGAAGTGCTTGCTTGAGTTGAACAGCATGTGCTCCAGCATGTGCGAGATGCCGGTGATGCCATTATACTCGTTGCGCGAGCCGACCCTAAACCACACCTGCGCGGTGAACACCGGCGCGGCGTGAGCCTCCTTGATCAGGACTGTAAGCCCGTTGCCGAGTTTGGTCTCGTAGACGCCCGCGCCCTGCGCCCACGCCCCCGATATTGCCAATACCTGAATCAGCAGCAGGAAGATAACAAGGCCGCCGATACCCCTGAACGGTCTTCTGGACATTATTGCCTCCGTAAGCGTTCTCAAACTCAATCACTCTAATATGGATACGACGGGTACGCGCATATACCTCCCCGTTTCTTTCCAATCTTGTGGTTGTCATGGATGTGTTTGCTCTCATGCTTGCCCACACTCCACATTTACGCGGGCTTGAGGGTCATTGTTGAGCGTAAAATCGGCTCTCAAGGCCCTGATTGTTCCACTACATATCATGCACTTAACGCTATCCAGGAACTCCGTAAGCCCCAGTCTGGATCTGAGCAGTTACCATTGACATGCGGCGTTGGCGGATGTATACTGACCCGTGATTGGCGGCGGGGCGTGTGTTGCTCTTATCCGTCGCAATCGCGGCTCATTATGATGGTCATGTTGAGTATATGACCTGATAGGAGCGCGATGGGAGACCCGCTTTACAGAATAATCTATCAGAAGCTCCTCGACCGAATCGGCTCCGGAGAGTACACTCGAGGGTCAGCGCTGCCCTCTGAGCCGAAGCTTGCCGAGGAGTTCGAGGTCAGCCTGATCACAGTACGCCGTGCGATACACGAACTCGTGCTCGACGGCCTCGTTGAGAGCAGGCAGGGTATTGGGCACTTTGTTCGGGACGCGGAACGGAACTCGGTCGTGGTCGGCATGTCGAGTTTCACGTGCGATGTCGCCGCGGGCCGGCTGCGGCTTGTACGCACGCTGATGGAAGATAATTTGATACCCATACCCCGTGATGTGGCTGAGAGGCTGGACGTGCAGACGGGGTCGATGCTTCGGCATTTCGTGCGGCTGGACTGTGAGGGCGGCACGCCGCTCTCGGTGGATGAGGCGTTCGTTCCGCCCGCTCTGGCTTCCGAGATTACGCCGGAGATCGCCGCCTCGCCTCTGTTTCTCAAGCTCTGGCAGGAGAAGTCGGGGATCGATATGGCCAGCAGTGAGTACGAGATCTCGGTGCGGACGGCGAGCGAGCAGGACCAGAGGATTCTGGGGATCGATCAGAACACCGTGCTCTTGGTCACGGGTGAGCTGGTGAAGGATGGTAACGGCAGGCCCGTGCTCTGGGTCGAGACGCGATATCGTGGAGACCGCTGTCGTCTCTCCGGCAGTGTAATGCTGATTCCCAACGGCGACAATCCCTAGGCAGGCTCTTTCTTGTCAATAACGCGGGCCTGTCGATGTCTGGTCGTGGAGGATGCAGGACTATAAGATGGGGGTAGGGGCGATATGACCCTTGTAATCAAGAATGGCGAAGTTCTTCTGGCCGACGGCCGTATGGTCGTCCTCGATGTGCAGATCGAGGGCGGGGTCATTGATGGAGTGGGACGAGACCTCGATGGCGACACGCTGATTGACGCTTCCGGCTGCTATGTGCTGCCGGGGCTTGTGGATCTGCATACCCATGGCATCGGGTTCGAGGGTCTCGGGACCTGCAAACTGCCGGATTACGCGGCGCTCGAAGCCTCTCGCGGCGCCACCGCGTTCTTCCCGACATTCTTCGCGCCGCCTGATGAGATCGCACGGCAGCTTATTCAATATCGAGCAGAAACGGATGAACTGCGGCAGGTTCCCCAAGTAGCGGGGTTCAGGTTGGAATCGCCGTATCTCGCCAATATCGGCGGCGGAGTCTCCAGCAGCCTCGTCCCCATAACCCCTGAGACCTCCAGTATGCTGCAGGAGGCGGGAGGCGGGCATATCCGGATATGGGATATCTCGCCCGAACTCGAAGGCTCAGCCGACCTGATCCGTTCACTGACGAGCCGGGGTATTCTCTGCTCCATAGCGCACACTCGCGCGAGCATCGAGCAGTTGGTTGAGGCCGTTGACGCGGGCGCAAGGCTTGTGACTCATCTTTTCGATACGTTTGAAGTGCCGGTGATGACTGACCAAGGTGTCTATCCGGCGGGTCTTGTGGACTATCTGCTGGTCGAGGACCGTGTCGCATGCGAGATCATCGGCGATGGAACACACGTGCACAGACTGCTGGTCGAGAAGGCCCTGCGGTGCAAGACGCTCGACAGGACCATCTTCGTCACAGATTCCAACCTTGGCGCTGGGCTACCGCCCGGCGAATACGACTTGTCGGGGGGATGGGGCAGGGCCGCCGTGAATGGCAGCAACAATGGCGTTCGCCTGGTGGATCGCGGCATGGCCCTCGCGGGCAGCGCGCTGACTCCCATCGACGCCTTCCGTAACGTCGTGCGCCTGTTCGGCAGGGACATGGCATCCGCGAGCCGGCTGTGCTCTACGACTCCCTCTCGGCTGATGGGGATGAACAAGGGCGAGATCGCCGTGGGCAGAGATGCCGACCTAATCATCGTGGATGCGGACATGGAACTTGTCCGCACCATCGCCGCCGGCAGGAGCGTCTACACAAAGGCACATTAGCCGGCACGCAAGCCCAAATCGAAATTATGGTCTTGACAAGCCTCCGGAAAGGAGGTACACTGCACACAATGATCATTATAATGAGTATGTTCACTATGGAGATGGGGCAATGATTGCGGGCGCGGCGAAAGCGGATATCACACCTGCGGGCAGCGTGTGGATGGAAGGTATGATCCGCTCGCACAAGTCCACCGGCGTTCATGACCACCTCCACGCGCGTGCCCTCTATGCTTCGTCGGACGATAAGCCTGAGTGGGCATTCGCCATCGTGTCAGTTGACCTATGCGTGCTGAGCGAGGCCTACGCGCTGAGCGTTCGTGAGGCTGCCTCGGCCAAGACCGGCGTGCCGGTGGGCAATATCGTCATCGCGGCCACGCATACGCACTCCGGTCCGGCCACCCTCGGTCTTTTCAATCCGGTCGAGGAAGAGTATCTCCTGGAACTTCGGAAGCGACTCGTCGCGGTTATCGAGGAGGCTGTCGGGAATGCACGCCCGGCGTTAGTGGGATGCAACTCCGGACAGGAAGACTCGATCAGCCACTACCGCCGACTGCTGTCCGATGACGGCGGGATAATAATGAACTGGGAACCTTACGAGAAGGACCGGATCGTCGGGCCGCTCGGCGAGCCGGACCCGGAGGTCGGCGTGACGGTTTTCGTCGAGCGCGAGAGGCCGGAGAAGACCATTGCCCTGCTGTTCAATCATGCGGGGCACCCGAACGTGATGTCGGGGGAGAACTACATGATCAGCGCCGACTACCCTGGGGTGGCGGCTAAGCTCATCGAGGATGAAATCGGTGGGACTGCATTGTTCATCAACGGCGCGCAGGGTTCCGTGGACATCGACGGCCTCAATCATCGCGAATGGGCCGGCGTCACTCGAGCCGGTACGGCGCTGGCGGATGCGGTTTCGAGGGTCTTCCACAAGTTGGAGTTCTCGGATTCAATTGAAATCCGGAGTGCGAACGTGCGCTACTCACTGCCCGCGAGGCGAATCACGACCTCCGAGTTGGCTTGGGCCGATGACATATTGAACAAGACGCGGGGCGCCGTGCAGGCCGTGGAGGACGGCGTGGGAGACGATTACCTTGCGTGCCTATACAAAGAGTTGCATAATTGCGAAGAGAGTGAAATACACATCGAGCAGACGTGTCTCGCCGTGGGTGACACAGCGTTTGTCACGTTCCCCGGCGAACTGTTCACGGAGATCGGGCAGCGCATCAAGAATGCAGGCCTATTCCGCCGGACTTACATCATCGGTTTGGCTAACGGGTACGCAGGCTACGTTCCGACGCGCGAGGCGGTGGCTCAGGGTGGATATGAGCCCGCCACCAGGCGCGCGGACGCCGCCGCGGAGGACATTGTGGCTGAGCATAGCCTTTCTCTCTTGCGGAAGGTGAGGAGGATGTGAGTGGAGCCAATGGGTCGGCGTGGACTGTCTGGTTTCCACATTTACATAATCTGAAAGCGAACAAGGTGAGGCGTCAAAGCTCCGACTTCGGACCTCTGACCACCATTAAGAAAGGAGCATCGATATGTCTGAGAAATTGGCTATTGACGGTGGGACTCCCGTCGTGAAAAGAAGTGATGTCAAGAACTGGCCCGTGCTTACGGAGGATGACCGCAGATTCGTCAATGAGGTGTTGGACAGCGGTATTGTTGCGGGAGGCACGGCCCCTCAGGTGAGGGCGCTGGAGGCGGAGTGGGCGAAGTATAACGGCTCGAAATACTGCCTGACCACCTGCAGCGGCACGGCGGCGCTGCACATGTCCCTGGCCGCGGCGGGGGTTGGGCCCGGCGACGAGGTGATCGTTCCGGCGTTCACGTTCCTTGCCTCGGCGTCGTGCGCGCTGCATCAGAACGCGATACCGATATTTGTCGACATCGACCCGCGCACATTCACAATGAACCCGGATTTGGTCGAGGCCGCCATCACCGAGCGCACCAAGGCGATTATTCCGGTGCACCTCCATGGCCTCGCCGCGGACATGGACCGCATCCTGCCGATTGCAAAAAAGCACAATCTGTTCGTGCTCGAGGATGCCTGCCAAGCCCACGGCGCGGAGTTTAAGGGCAAGAAAGTCGGCACAATGGGTCAGGCCGCCGCGTTCAGCCTGAACAACCTCAAGAACCTCTGCGGGGGAGAGGGCGGGCTGCTCGTCACCGACGACGAGGCCATTGTAGAGAAGGCGACCCTGATCCGCTGCTTTGGCGATGAGGTCGACGAGGTAAGCCACCGCCGCAAGTACAACGCCTCGATCTTGGGCTACATGTATCGCAATCAGGAACTGCCCGCGGCGCTCGCTCGTGGCCAGCTTATGCACCTGGATGAGCTCAACGACAGGCGCATCGCCAACTGCAACTACCTTACCCAGGAGCTAAGCAAGATTCCGGGCGTCATTACGCCCTACTGCCCACCGAACCACAAGCACGTCTACTGGATGTATAACATCAACTTCGACCCCAAGGCCGCGGGCGTGGACTGCGAGCCGAGGCGTTTCCGGATCGCCGTGGAGAAAGCTCTCTACAAGGAAGGCCTGCTGATCGGTCAGTGGCAGACTGTCCCGGTCCCGGCCCAGGATATCTTCCAGAGCAAGCTCGGCTATGGCGGTTCGGGTTACCCATGGAGCGTCAATGAGGCCAAGGGGATCAAATACAGCTACGACCTTGGCCAGTATCCGAACGCGGTGAAGCTATGCGACACCTACACCGCCCTGCATGGTATCGCCGCGCCGAATGATCTGACGGTGATGGCCAAGTTTGTGGAGGCGTTCCACAAAGTATTTGGCAACATCGATGCCACGATGAAGCACGCCGATGACGCCATCTATCCCGGCTTCGACGGCGCGCTCTACGGCACCGGCTAGAAGGCAGGGGAAGGGAAGCTCTATGGAATCCAGAGGATTATTTGGAAAAAGAGGCCTCGATATCACCGAGCGCCGGATGCAGATAGGCACTCCTGATGAGGACCACGTAATAGTGAAGGTGCACGCCTGCGGGGTGTGCGGGACCGACATCAATTTCGTCAGAGACTGGACGGACGACCCGATGCCCCTCGGGCACGAGATCGCCGCGGAGGTCATCGAGGTCGGTAAGAACGTCACATCTGTCAAGCCGGGGGACCGGGTTATCGTGGAGGACTGCACGATGTGCGGCATCTGCGAGAACTGCAAGAGCGGCCACGTGGAGTTCTGCCGGAACATGTACGACATGGAAGGCCAGCCGGGGATGGGCGAGTATATGTCCGTGCGGTTCAACTCGCTCAACAAGTTCGACGGGCTGGACTATGCGCCGGCGTGCCTGACGGAGCCGCTGGCGGTATCGCTGACATCTGTTTTGCTCGCGGAGATTCCGATTGGAGGCTCCGTGGTTATTCTCGGCAACGGGCCGCTTGGCCTGATGGCGGCCAGGCTCGCGAAGTTGCGCGGGGCCAGTTTCGTGGCGATCACCGGCCTGCCCGCGGACAACGAGCGTGAGCGGTCGCGTTTCGCGGTCGCGGAAAAGTTCGGCTGCGACATGACCATCGAGATCGGAAAGCAGAGCGTCGAGGATGAGATACTCGGCAGGTTCCCGAACGGTGTGGACCGGGTAATCGTCAGTTCCCCGCCGGAGAGCATGTACGACGCCTTCAAGGTCATCCGATTTGGCGGGATTATCTGCTTCTTCGGGCTGCATTTCGGCGGCAAGAACATGGTGAATGTCGACATCAACGATATGATCTTCCGCAAGATCACGCTGCGGCCCGCGTTCGCCGAGCCCGCGATCAATTTCCCCGTTTCACTGCGGCTTCTGAAGGCCGGCATGATAGACACTGGCGCGCTGATCAGCCACAAGTTCGGCTTCGGAGAGGCGAAGGACGTGATGCGCGCCATCGTTGATGGCAGCCAGCCAATTGTCAAGGCGGTGATGCAGCCGCACGGCTGAATTCGCTTGGCAGGCAAATCCTCGGGCATGAAGACCGTGATGTTCTTCTTAAGCACCACCCATGCACTACCCCTATTGGCTTTACCATCTCCCAGCTTTCTGATGCGTCTCTCTATGCTGGACAACGGCATGACTTTGAGGTAGACAGATAAGTGGCGAGGTGTGCATGGCAAGCCCCGTTACCAAATTTACGCATCCATCGCGCTGCTCCTAGTGGCATCGACTATAATATTCATGCCAACAAGCTGGGATAACTTTGGCAAAGAGGAAGAATAATGGCTAAATTAAAAAAACTCGTGGATACACTCTGCGCGGTCGGAAAACCGACGGAGCAGTTCGAGAGCGCGGATGGAAGCAGGGTGCTGGTGCTGCCGTACGGCGGACGCGTGCTGGGTCTCTTTGCCCCGGACAGTGACGAGAATTTCTACTGGACAAGTGACGCGTTAGTTTCGGTGGAAAAGGCGAAAGAATTCTATGCAGGTGATCAGTGGCACAACTCGGGCGGCGACCGAACCTGGCTCGCGCCGGAGGCGGACCTGTTCTTCCCCAACTTCCCCGAGCTGGACAAATACTTCCAGCAGCGGTCCCTCGACCCCGGCAGGTATGAGGTCATGAAATTGGGCGGCGGCTTCAAGCTGGTGAACAAGCTGACGGTCAACTTCTCGCGGCACAAGGAAGACGTGGATCTGGTGATAACCAAGTCCGTCGGACCCGCCCCGAACCCGCTTCGCCACGAGCGCGGCCTCGATCCAAAGGGGCTCTCGTATGCGGGCTACACGCAGTTCACATCATTGGAGATTGCCGGGGCAAAGGATATTAAGGCGCAAGTGGGCCTGTGGAACCTGGTGCAGATGCCGCACGGCGGCGACCTCATAGTGCCGACCTACTCCAAAGCGGAGCCGAACATCTACTTCGGAACCGTCGGCACGATCGGGCCGGAGGATATGATCATAAGCGACCACTTGTTCATCTACAAGATGAGGCAGATGGGTGAGCACAAGCTTGCGATACGAGCGGTTGTCACGACTGGTCGAGTGGGTTATATCCATCAGACCGGCGACAAGTGGGCGCTGATCGTCCGTAACTTCTGCGTGAATCCGTCCGGAGAGTATGTCGATGTGCCGTGGAAGGAGACCGATTACTTCGGCTATTCCACGCAAGCCTGCAACGTGAACAGCGGCCTTGGGCAGTTCAGCGAGCTTGAATATCACATCCCCGCAATAGGCCATGGCACCGGCCTCACCCGCTGCGACGATCAGGCGCAGGTTTGGGCGTTCCGTGGACCTCGAGAATCCATAATACAGGTGGCAAGAACCCTCTTGTCACCGAATATAAAGTAGCCACAACCAGGAAATTCGGTAAACTTGATGAACCCGGCAAAAGAACCCGGGGGTGCCGGAAGGTCTTGAGGAGTTCGGTATCGTGCTGGATGATAGGCGCAACGAAGAATTTATCGGAAAAGAATGCAAGGTTTCCGCGGATTCGTAGCGAACTCAATAATGGGTCATTCAGGATGTGGGGTCTTCGTAGTTCAGCGATGCGCCTAATATGACATGGGAGAATGCGTTGAAGTTCGTTCGATTCGTAAGCGCGGGATTTCCGCAAGGCACGTATGGTGTATTTGCCGACGACAGCCATATCGAAGTGATAGCTGGGGGCCTGTTCGACCCTATCGAGAAAACAGGCAAAGTGGTCGACGAGTCCGAGATAACTCGCTACCTGCCGCCGGTTAATCCACCCAATCTCTTGGCCATCGGCCTGAACTATGTGGAGCATTCGAAAGAGACTCAGCAGAAGCTGCCGACGGAGCCGCTGCTCTTCATCAAGGCCACGACGACGGTCGTTGGACACGGAGACGATATCGTTTTGCCGCATGTCGCGCCGAATGGGGTCGATTATGAGGCCGAACTGTGCGCGATTATCGGGCGGACCGCTAAGAATGTCTCGGAGGAGGAGGCGCTCGATTACGTTTTTGGTTACACATGCGGAAACGATGTGTCGGACAGGGACGTGCAGTTTAAGGACGGCCAGTGGGCACGTGGGAAGAGTTTCGACACATTCGCGCCACTCGGACCGTATGTGGTAACGGACTACGACCCGAGCAGTCGTAGGGTAATCTCGAGATTGAACGGCAAGGTGATGCAGGATGGAATCACCAGCGATATGGTGTTTCCGGTTCACAAACTGGTCAGCTATCTGAGCCATTGCATGACTCTGCCGCCGGGGACGATCATCATGACCGGCACGCCGTCTGGAGTAGGCTACACGCGGACCCCACCGGTTTACCTGAAGCCGGGCGATATATCTGAGGTCGAAGTTGAAGGATTGGGCATTCTCCGCAACAAAGTGGTCGCTGAATGACTAAGGCAACAGGAGGCTCGCACACTTCGATGGAGCTCAGCATGCCGGATCGTACTAAATCCCGGCTCGCAATAATAAACGAAGACTACTCTGCAAGGGAGAATTAACATGGCTGCGAGAAGAATAAGGTTCGTGGAGGCGCTGCGTGAAGGCATGCGCCAGGAGATGGAAATAGATGATCGAGTCTTCGTGATGGGCGAAGGCGTCGGCCCGCATGGAAGCTGTTTCAAGCAAACGGATGGCTTCTGTGCACAGTTCGGCGAGGACCGTTGCCGGGACACTCCCATTTCGGAGCTGGCAATCGCCGGGGCCGCCGTTGGTTCGGCCATCATGGGGATGAGGCCCATAGCGGACCTTATGTGGATAGACTTCTCCACGCTGGCTTTCGACCAGATCGTGAACCAGGCCGCCAAGCTCAATTATATGTCCAACGGACAAGTCAAGGTGCCTGCGGTCTTTCGGGCAACCACCGGACGACTTAAGTCAAACGCCGCGCAGCACTCGGGCTCGTGGTATGCGGCCTACATTAACATACCGGGGCTGAAGGTGGTCGTTCCGAGCACGCCGTATGACGCGAAGGGTCTTATCATCTCGGCGATCAGAGATGATGGCCCGGTGATCTACCTTGAGCACAAGATGTTGTTGAACGTCAAGAGCGAGGTGCCGGAAGAACCTTACGCCATCCCGCTTGGAGTCGCCGAGGTAAAGCGCGAGGGCACTGATCTTACGATTGTGGCGACGGGTTATGAGGTCACCGAATCGCTGAAGGCGGCGGAGATGGTCGCGGGCGATGGGATTTCTGTCGAGGTAATTGACCCTCGCACGTTGATGCCCTACGATGCCGAAACGATCCTAGAGTCGGTGCGCAAGACGGGACGGCTTCTGGTTGTCGATGAAGGATTCCGATTCTGCGGATACGGATCGGAGATTATCTCGATGGTCGTGGAGCGCGAGATGGACGCGCTCAAACAACCGCCGAGGCAGTTGAATCCTCTGCATACCACGATCCCGTTCAGCCCGCCGCTGGAGGATTTCGTTTTCCCCAACCCCGAGAAGATAGCCAACGAGATTCGGGCCATGGTCGGCTCGTGCTTGAAAGTGGGAGTTTAGTGATGGATAAGCAAACAAAGATCGGTCTACTCGAGACCATGATTCGAATCCGCAAGGCGGAGTTGCAGATTGCCGTGATGTTCAAACGCGGCAAGATGCCCAGTGGAGCGCACCTTTATGAAGGCCAGGAAGCCATCGCGACCGGTGTGTGCGCGAACCTTCGGGTCGACGATTGTATAACCAGCACGCATCGCGGCCACGGTCACTGCATTGCAAAAGGCATGGATACCAAGCGAATGATGGCGGAGGTATGCGGAAAAACGACAGGATGCTGCGGCGGCAAGGGCGGCACGATGCACATGTTCGACCCGAGAATCGGCATTATGGGCACAATCGGAATCGTCGGCGGCGGAATTCCCATCGCGACGGGAATCGGCCTGTCGATGAAGCTCAGAAACAGCGGCCAGGTCGCGGTCAGCTTCTTCGGTGATGGAGCCTCCAACAATGGCAGCTTCCACGAAAGCCTGAATATGGCATCACTTTGGAAGCTGCCGGTGCTCTACATATGCGAGAACAATCAATATGCGACTTCGGTGAGCGTGCGGAGGTCGACGCCGATTCCGGATATCAGCGCCAGGGCGATTGGTTATGGCATACCTGGCGTCACAATCGATGGAAACCGCGTTGAGGATGTATACGCGGCGGCGGCTGAGGCTGTGAGCCGAGCGCGTTCGGGCGGCGGCCCCACCCTTATCGAGTGCAAGACCTATCGTATCAGAGGCCACTTCGAGGGTGACGACGCGCTTTACAGGACCAAGGAGGAAGTTGAGGAAGCCCGAAAGAATGATCCTATAGAGCATTGGAAGAATGTTCTTCTCTCCGAATGTGTGATTGATGAGGCGACATTCGAAGCTATCTCCGCGCGGTTCGAGAAGGAGATCGAGGAAGCAGCGGCATTTGTCGACGACAGCCCATTCCCCGAACCCCAAGAAGCTCTAGTACTGAGCGGCTCCGCCGCTTGACAAGAATAACGTAGGAGAACAACGTATGGCACATGTGGTAGTTATGCCCAGAGCCGGGCAGACGATGGAAGAAGGATCAATCGTGGAATGGCTCAAGAGCGAAGGGGACTCTGTTCAAAAGGGCGAGCCTCTCCTCACAATAATGTCCGACAAGGCCAATCTCGAGATTGAATCCGACTTTTCAGGAGTTCTTAAGAAAATATTGTCAACACCGGACGATGGCGACATCGAGTGCTTGACTCCGATTGCGATAATCGGTGAACCGGACGAAACAATTGACGTTGATGCCATACTGGCGGATTATGAGTAAGCGGAGGAGCTATGTCATCGAATCTACAAGGCAGAATTGCAGTAGTAACAGGAGCCGCGCAGGGCATCGGCAAGTCGATCGCTGAAGCGTTGGTCGAGGAGGGCGCCAGGGTCGTGGTCGCGGACGTCAAGCGTGAAGAAGGCGAAGCCACCGTGGCCGAGCTTGGCGACATGACCTCATTTGCCATGTGCAACATAGCGGACGTCGACCAGGTGAACGCGCTTATTGACGGGACGGTCGAAAAATTCGGCAAGCTGGATATTATGGTCAATAACGCGGGCATCAATACGAGCCGGCAGGAAGACAGGGTCACGACGGACCAGTTCCCGCTCGATGTTTGGCACAGAATGATCGACGTTAATCTCAACGGCACCTTCTACTGCTGCAAGGCCGCCGCCGCGCAAATGGTGAAGCAGGGGTCAGGTGCGATCATAAACATTTCATCGGTCGCCGGAGTGGTAGCCTTGCGTAAACAGATACCGTTCGTGGCCGCCAAAGCAGCAATTATCAAGATGACCGAGGCCATGGCCTGCGAGTTGGGTCCATTGGGGCTTCGCGTGAATACCGTTTCCCCCGGTTCCACCCTGACCGAAGTGACGCGCAAACTGTTCTATGCCGACAAGGAAGTCGCGGAGCATTTCGCTTCATTCATACCTCAGAGGCGACCCGGCGAGACGAGTGAGATCGCGGATGCTGTGGTGTTCCTGGCATCCGACAAGGCCTCTTATGTAAACGGACTGAACCTTGTGGTTGACGGTGGCTGGATCTGCGGGTTCAATCGAGATTTCTGACCCGGTCACCGCGGCCACCTTGCCGCAAACCGTTGCCTGCCGCCTGTTTACTTACTCAGTTATCTCGTAAAGCGCCCCGTCGCCTGCCGCGAGAGAGTCTGACCAGACCACTTGATTGCCGAACAGATTGGGCATTATCGAACCAAATCCGAATCCATCAACCGAGTGCTTGACGATCATAGGATTGCGGCTTCTGACTGCGCTCGCATCCAGCCTGACCGTCACTCGGCTCGGGAGGCGGGTGTCGGTATTGACCGCGAAGACATAGAGTCGTCCTCTCTTGTCTTTTAGAACGTGAGCCACCCCATCCGACTCTACCATTACATTGCCTGCAATGTTGAGCTTTAACAGCGTCGGTGAAAGCTTGCGAATCTCGTTCGTGAGCTTCGCGATTTCAGCCCATCGCGCGTCGCCTTTGAAGTTCTGGTCCACCAAGCCATACATAAACCCTTTGTACGCTGGGTCATCAATAACTTCTGTTTGATACAGGAACCACCAGACGCCCTTGCAGCCGTTAGCCAGCGACAGGTAAGTCATGCACCTTATCTCCGCTGGTATCGGGTGACGATGTACGTTGGGGAATGTGTGTGTCTGCAGCACGGCCCAAACCGGGACGCTATATTTAGCCGCGGATTTGCAGGCGGCATTGGCGGCTCTGTCAAACGCCTGCATTGGACCTTTGTCTCCGATTGCGTTGCCAACGCCTATTGGATAGTGGTCGAACGCAACGACGCGAGGCCGTACGGTTTTCACGAATGATTCCACGGGGCCACTGCTGATCAGACACGAGAACGGCAGCAGACGTGGCGCATAACTTTCTAACACTGTGGCTATCCTGGCGTATCTCTCAAAGCTATCAGGTTGCGGTTCGTCGATCAACTGAATGCCCCACAGCGCCGGATGGTTTATGACAGGCTTGAGCTTTGTGTCGAGGGTCTTTTGTAGGGTATCATCCGAAAGTGGAAGGCTTCCGCGAACCATCTGGCCCAATTCTCCGCCCACACGGTCCAACTCGACTATCAGCTTAAGGCCATTCGCGGCGGCTGCGTCAAGGAGTGGCTGGTGATGGTCAGGCTGCGTGTTAGGGACGACCACCGCGTTGACGCCATGGGCGACCATATCCGAGAAGTCACGCTGATACTCTTTCGCGGCAAGTGACGGATCTTCCGGTATCAAATTATGGCGGAAAGCTCCAACTCCGCCTTCATACCAGACCCCCATAGGGAAGAAACCGCTCGCCCCGGCACATGAGGCCACCAGCGCGACAAGAACCATGCACACTACAACTGATTTCATTTCTCTATTACCTCGCACAGTTATTCATGGAAGTAAGCTCTGTCCGTGTTCGGCAACGCCATCTACTACAACGAGGTCTACAATGAATTCGCAACGCGTTGATACGAACTCTTCGATCTTTGGAGCAGATATCACACCCGGCATCCGTATTCTGCTCGGAAACCCCGGACTATCTCGTCCAGTTTCGCCTTTCTTTCAGAGTCGAAGGCAGGTACTGCCCGCCGGGTATACTCGGCCAGTCCATCACGAGCGAGCTGGTATGTATCCTTTGCCCCCGCGGCCTCCCATGAAGCCCGCGGACCGCGAACGGCCAGGCTTGGAATTAGATACTCGTCCGACCGGAGCCAGCGCATAGTATGCTCGGTCGTAAGATATGATTCACCCTGAGGGCCTATCTCCTCGATCAAGTCCCGGGCTATTGTATCGTCGGTAACCGCTAAGCCCATCGCGATCCGCCTGGACATCGCCGAGATTTCCTCGTCCATAATAAGCTGTTCGTGGCTGCAAGTCATTCCCGTCGCGAACATGCCGCAGTTGACGATAAGATCGTGCCCGGAGGCAATGGAGCAGAACTGGCTGAGGGTCTTTTCCCACGCATTCTGCTCGTCGTGCGCATGGTTGTCGGAGTTCGGCGCCGTCGTGTGGGATGGGGTCTTGTAGAAGCGAGCGAGTTGTGCCGCGGCTATGCGGCAGATGGTGGTTTCGGTGGAGCCGACCAGCGCCGCGCCGGTGCGCATATCGGTCGTTGTCCATGAATTTGCGTACATCACCTTCGCGCCCGGCTTGAGCATCTGAATCATCACAAGGCCCGATATGCACTCCGCGTTGTTCATCGTGAGCAATCCCGCCAGCGTATACGGCGCGGAGACACCGGCGTTGGGTTCAGGCAGGATCGCGAGCGGAACCCCTGTTTCGACAGTATCCATAATGGCGTCGATCACGCTGCCCTCCCAATAGAGCGGGCTGGTCGGTGAAAGTTGGCTGATGCCGTAGACCTGGGAACCCAAGTCCCCGGCGAACGCCGCGCGGAGAAGTTCGATGCAGCCGCGATTGATATCCGCCTTGTCCGTCGAAAAGTATATCGGCTTGCGGCTGTTCTCGACGCATGCCTTCACGCCGTAGAGCAGCGAGGAGCTCGGCTCGGGCACATCCTGAGGCATCACTGGGATACCGATCATGTCGATATTGGGCAAGTGTTCGCATATCCGGGCGAACAGCTCGACATCGGCGACCGTCGACGAGCGGGTTTCGCCGGTGTCGGAATCGAGCCAAAAAACGGCGTTGTGCCCCGCCGCGACCTTCGGGACGCCGTCACCCAGGGTAAACGCGAACTCCCCGTCACGGTTGAACACATCAAACGTGGAGGGAACGTGACTCAGCGCGTCCTCGATCTGGCTGCGACTGAAACGCACGACCTGGGAATCGCGGTCCACCGATAAGCCTTTTTCCTCAAGGAACGAAAGCATCTTCTGACTATGGACCTTGACCCCACAGGTCTCAAGAATGTGGACTGTCGCTTCGTGTATTTGCTTTATCTCCCCGTCAGAGAGAACTTGCAGAGTGTTGAGTTTCATGCTTCATCCTTTGCCAAACAGCCTATTCGGTGCCAACCTCGGCCCAAGTGCCTGTGTCGCGTGAGCGTATCGCCGCCTCCAGCACGAGCATCTCGGTGTGGCCCGCGGCGAAGTCGGGAATGCGATAGTCGGGTTTGCCGCCTTGCCTCTTGAGATCGATTGCTCGATAGAACTCATCGAACAAATTGTAGACCGCGTCCATATACCCCATCGGGTGGCCGGACGGGAGCCTTGCGAAGCGGCGCGTGCTCTCGGCCTGAAGCAGGGGCGACTCAAATAGCACCTGGTTCGGCTCGTTTCGATGCCCAATGTGAAGCTCAGCCGAGCGTTCCTGGTTCCAGGCGATAGAGGCATCCGAGCCATAAATCTGGAGGTCTATCTCGCTCTTACGGCCAGCGGCCAACTGCGAAGTGGTGAACGTGCCGGTGGCGCCGTTTGAGAACCGAAGCAGCATTGCGCCATACTCATCCAGGGCTATGTCCACGTCTTCGTACTCGATGTCGGAGGCGAGCGAGAATGTCAGAGTCTCCCCGCTCTTCGGGCGCTTCCGCCTGGGCAGGATTGTCCGCAGTTCGGCCATTACCTGGGTAATCTTCAGCCCCGAGACAAACTGCGCGAGGTCGCACCAGTGGCTGCCGAGGTCTCCCACTATGTTGGAGACTCCTGCCATCTCGGGGTCGAGCCTCCATGAGTAATCCGTTTCATAAAGAAGCCAGTCCTGAATGAAGCAGCCCATTATGCTGTAGACGTCTCCAATATCACCCCGAGCAATTCTCGCGGCGGCTTCCTGGATTACTGGGTAGTAACGATAGCAGAAGTTCACCGCCGTGACGGCATTGTGCTTGTTCGCCAGTTTCACCAACTCCCCTGATTCCCTGGAAGACAGCGCGAGCGGCTTCTCCGAAAATACTTCCTTGCCCGCCTCCATCGCCGCCTTGTTGATCTCGAAGTGCAGGTTGTTGGGGGTGCAGTTGTGGACGACATCGATCTCAGGGTCGGCGAGCACGCTCGATGCGTCCTCGTAGACCTTCGGGATTCTGAACCGCGAGGCGATCTCCGACGCCAGCTTTCGGTTCTTGTCCACTACCCCCACGACCTCCACATTCGGCAGCCGGAGCAGTTGCTCTATGTGGACCACGCCTATATATCCGGTGCCGATCACGGCCACTTTATAAACGCCCATTGGTTCGCCTCCTCAGTCGAAATCGCTCAAAAACGTTCTAGTCGCGGACAGGGACTCCGAGTGATCGGCCATGGTCGGCATGTACTCCAGACCGAATAAGCCCGTGTAGCCTGTCGCAGCAATACGTGAGATCACGTCCCGGTAGTTGAGTTCGCCGGCCATAAGCTCGCCGCGCCCCGGAACATTGGCCGAATGAAAGTGGCCGATCACATCGATGTCTTTTTCTATCGTGGCGATGACGTTGCCGTGCATTATCTGCATATGGTAGACATCATAGAGCAGCTTGATATTCGGACTGTTGATGGCCTTCACTATCTCCACGCCCTCGTGCCAGTTATCCAGGTAGTAGCCGGGATGGTCAACAAGGCTATTCAGGACCTCCACGAACAGCGTATAGTTCTCCCGCTCGGCCACGACCGCCGCCTCGGAAAGCGCCTTCTCCAGGTTCGCCCGCATCTGGGAGCGCGAGAGGTTTGCCGGCATATTGCCCGTGCACGTGATAGACTTGCTGATTCCCGCGTCATGGGAGAACTCGATCACCTCGTGCAGCCTCTCGATATACTTGCTCAGATCAGCGGCGTCCACGATGGCCCCGCCCAGCGCGCCGTCGGGGGAGTTGACTACCATATTGTTTATCGTGACGCCGGACTCCTTGCAGACCTGCCGCAACGTCGACGCATCCTTGGGCTGATCGGATGTGCACGTCTTGCCGTCGAAGGTGGAGTCGTGGAACCAGAACTCGACGCACTTGAACCCGGCTTTCGCAATTGTCTCGATGCGTTTCTCGTATGGAAGGTCCGTACGGATCATCTCCAGGCAAACATCTATCTTCATTTCGGTCTTACTCCTTTAGAGAAGCGCTTCCGCGACTTTTCTGATTCCTTTTGCGATCATATCGCAGTCCTGGGCGGTAAGCTGCGACGGAATGTCCAGATGGACCGTGCGGCTGAGAACCTCATTGGTATTCGGGCACATATCCTCGCTGTAGCGGCTCGGAGCGTCTCCCTTGTAGTGAGGGCAGGCATACGGGCAGCCGTCCGGTGTGACCGTTTTCCTTTCGAGGATGTGTTTCCAGTGGGAATAGATGTGCCAGTCGGGAATACCCTTGTTGAACACTCCGGCGGCGTCGACACCTTCGGCCTTCAGCGCATCCACAAACGACCCGACCTTATCTCTATCATCGAGCATAAACATAAGGCAGATCGCCGTGTCGCCCGCTTCGTCATTCAACCGGCGGAACGTTATGCCCTTGAGGTCCTTTAACTGGTCCTTGATGCGCTTCTTGTTCGCGCGCATTTGGTCCACGAGTGTATCGAGCTTGCCGAGTTGAGCAAGCATCACCGCGCCCGTCAGTTCGCTCATGCGGTAGTTTACTCCACAGAAAAGCTCCCCTTCGTATCGCTCGTTGCCGAACCTGTCCGGCCTCCAGCAGGCTGCGGTATCGTGGTAACCCATCAGGCGGTCGTAGAGGCGGTCATCATTCGTGATGCACGCCCCGCCCTCTCCCGCCGTAATTATCTTGTGATATTGGAAACTGAAGCAGCCCACATCGCCGAATGTCCCCAGGGCCTTACCCTTGTAGCTTCCGCCACAGGCCTGAGCTACATCCTCGATTAGTCTGATGTCGTGCTTCTTGCAGATCGCCGTGATCTTGTCCATATCGCACGGAGCGCCGCGCATGTGCACGCAGATCACTGCTTTCGTGTGGGGAGTGATCTTCTTTTCGAGATCGTCCGGGTCCATCGTCAGAGTGTCGTCTATCTCGCATATCACCGGAATTGCCTTCGCCGCGACGATGGAGGCGCACGAGGCGAAGAACGTATAGCCGTTGACTATCACCTCGTCACCCGGACCAACGCCGACCGCGACCAATGCGCTGATGAGCGCGGAGGTGCATGAGTTTACTGCCAGGCAGTGTTTCGCCCCCATTCTAGCCGCGAAGTTCTCCTCGAACTCTCGCACCTTGGACGGATACTCTTCGGGACCGTAGTATCTGAACAGATACTTGCGTTCTATCACCTCGAGGACTTGCCTCTTCTCTTCCTCACCTATCTCCAGGCCACCCGGATACATCGGAATGCTCGGGGTGTTCTTGGCCTTAGGCCCGCCGTTTATGGCCAATGCCTCCGCAATATGTGTCATGACGATCCCTCCAATTGAATATATCTACCAGTTGTGTGCATGCGCCGGGCAAAAAAGGACAATCTCACTTAAGCTGTAACGCGACCAGCTTCAACAGCTTTTGGCCTTCATTTCTCGCTACGTGAAGCTGCCCGGCTTTTACATAGAAAGCATCCCCGGCTCTGATCTTGAAGACACCCCGATCTATGATCTCCAGGGTCAGTTCACCGGAGATTACATAGCCCATGATGTCGCCTTTGTGACTTTCTTTCTCGACGGTTCTGCTGTTGGGTTTGCACTCTTCATACGTAAGCTGCGCCTTCAGGTCGGGGTGCTTTGGGAACGCATAATACCAAAGGCGCTCTTCGTCTTCGGACGCGACCATCGACTGCTTCCGAAAAGCGATCTGCTCAGATGCGTCCGCGTCTTCCTTGTTGAGAAAGAACTCGTACAGATCCACGTTCAAGGCGTCCAGCAACTTCTGCAGGGACATGACGGTCGGAGACACCTTGCCCGCCTCGATCTTGGAAATGAGGCTCGCCGACACGTCCGAAGCGGCCGCAAGTTCACGCATCGAGAGCTTGCGCTGCTCCCGATGGACTTTGAGCTTCCGGCCGATGTTGTCTATCTTGAGTCTCTGGCGCACCGTGGCTTCCTGTTGACTTTATTGCACTAGTTGGTAGTATAATACACTCATCCGGCGGACAATGCAAGGGAGGATTTTGGATTACGGGGAAGATATTAAATCGAGGCATTCTCTAACATCGGCACTTCTGCTTCGCCATTCTCACCTTGACGCCGGTTTCAGTGCACGATCCCTCAAACTCGTCCATCAGGGTGCGCATCATGATCACGCCCCTGCCGCGTTCCTGATCGGGATCGGGCTCAGTGGGAGATGCGGGCAGCGATTCGGCGCTCCCCTGGTCCTCCACCTCCACCACCATACAATCACCGGACGCCTGGCACTTGACGACCACGCCGCCGGATTCGACGTCGGGCGTTCCGTGCTCGACCGAGTTGGTGACCGCCTCCGAGACGGCCAGCTCCATGTCGCACACGTCCTCATTCTCGAACCCCACCGATTCGGCGAGGCTCCGCACACCGCGTCTGACTATGGCCAAGTAACGAGTATCCGCCGGTATCCGAAACTCCAGAACCCTAGCGTCCATTTTGTCTCACCAACACTTAGTGGCAGGCAAGCTGATTCTAGGCCTTTAATACCCAGCCTGACGGCCCACCAAACCGTCTTGCGCGACTCCTCGCCGCTTACACCCGTCCAAGACGCGCGCATCGCCCTCTTCTTGCCAACGATATCCAGAAGGATATTTCCTCACCGGGCTTCAACAATAACAAGGACGCGAATACTTTTTTCGGGTGAACAGGCGCATGATAATGGATGGCATCGGTACGGCAACAGGATTCACGCAGGAAATCCCCGGCGGGTTCGTCTTTGAGATCGGCAATGCATCGATTCATAGAAGGATTCACTGCATCTCCGGGCGTGTCGGCACGACCAGCCTGGTGAACGTGGTCAACGGCGAGGAGTACCTTGACGAAACCACCTCCGAGTTCGAGATCACCCTCTCGGGCGACGGGCAGACAGCTGTTCTGGACTTCAAGGATTTCAATGTCGAGGGTTACGAGACACCCAACTGGGACGACAACCTGCGCACGCTGAGGATCAACCTTTCCGCCGAAGTGAACGACGTCCGGCTCGATATTTCACTGTTCTATGAGTGCGGCGCCGATGAGGACTTCATCCGAAAGTGGATAGAGGTTCACCCGTGCGAGCTTGACGGTTGGGCGGTCACCAATGTCACGCTCGAAAATATGCGCTTCAAGGAGATGGTCGAGGGCGTCACCCCCTTCTCACGCTACCCGAGGCAGAGTGCGAACCGCGAAGATGACGTTCATGGCGAACCCGACAAGGCCGACACCTCCGAGCCGGACAAACGCTTCGATTACGGCGACTTGGCGAGAGCGGTCGTGACCTATTGGGGTTACGGCGAGGGGCTTTACTTCTTCACAGAATCGCTGCTCGGGAGCGAGGCGTTCCACCGCCCGACCGGCCTGGTGATGAAGCACCGCGATTATGTCCCACTCACCCAGGGCCTGACCACCGGCCCCGCCCTCATCGGAGCATACTCCGGCCCGCCGGAGATAGGCTTCAAGCGCTACACCGAGCACTTGGCCCGGCGCTGGTGTTGCATCGGTGACAAGAGCATGCCGGTAGCATGGAGCACGTGGCTGGTGAAGCTCGCTGACTATGACCGCGCGGCTCTTATCGACGCCATCGAGCATTTGCGGAAGGCGGGGTTCTATGATGTGTTGCATCTCGACCTCGGCTGGGAGGCCGATTGCCCGCTTAAGGCGGACGCAGCCAGGTTCCCGAACGGCCTCAGCGAGATCGCCAGGCGCGCTCAGGAATCGGCGGGTCTGGATATGTCCTATTGGGTCAACCCGTTCAGTTGCAGCTACTGGAAGTCCGGGATCGAGAGCGAGCACCCGGAGTATCTGGTCCCGGGTAAGGTCTCCGGCAGGTCAGGCGCGGCGGCGTTGTGCGTAATGAGCGATTATTATGACTACGTCAAGCGGCGCTTAGTCGAGCTTGTCACCGACCTCAACGCCCGCCAGATCATCTGGGACGGCAACGACTGGAACATCCCCGAGTGCCGCGCGCGAAACCATCCCCATAGGCGGCAGGACGAGCTTGAGGTCAACGCATTGAAGAGGCTGGCCGATATCTGCAAAGCCGCCCACGAGGCCCGCGAGGACCTGATCATCGCTGCGTTCAGCCTGCCGTTCGACAACCACCGCCTCCGCGCGCTCGACCAGGAGCAGATATCGGACACGCATGCCTTCCCGACCGGCCGGGCCGAGCTTATCCAACGCCAGCAGCTCTACCAGATGACATGGGAGCACCCGTTTCGGGCAATTCGCGGAAGCTGGTACGGAGTAAACTGGCACGAGGCGGGAAAGGATAACCTGGCTGCCCGCTCGTTCCACGAGTTGATGCACGCCGAGATGAGCATGATAGCCAACGGCCTCGCCCAATCCGGCGGCGCGATCGACTTCGACCAGGCCCGGCCGGAGTTCGTCGAGTTTCTGAAAAAACTCTTCGCGTTCAGGAAGCGGTTCGAGAGATACTTCAATACCTATCAGCACGTGCTCGGCTTCCCGGACGGCGAGCACATCGACGGCTCCGGGCACATCATAGATGGCTCCGGGTTCATCGTCCTGGTGAACCCCACGGACAGCCCGCGGAGCGTGACGGTTCCCCTGGACTCGCCCGAGCTCGAGCTCTCGACGGAGAAGAAATACGACCTCACTGACTGGTCCAACCTCGATCGACCATTCTCAATCGGCTCCGTGCATATCAAGAGCGCACCGGAGGTCGAGCTGGTGGGGCTGGAGGTGAAGTATATTGGTGTGAACGTTTAGTGTAGCCCGATCAAACTGATAACCGAGGATTTGTATGACCAACACTGAAACTCTTATTACAATAGCCGAAGCCGCCTGCGACGCGGCGATATCCGAGGGGGCCGAGTTCGCCGACGTGAGCGCGACCTCGGGCAGAAGCCTGAGCGTGGAGCTCGAATCGAGCGCGGTAAAGGCGTGTGATGCCAGGCTCGGCTCGCGCATCTCCGTTCGCGCGATCTACCGTGGAGGGACCGGATGGTCCTCCGTCGACAGGCTCTCCATCGACTCCGCCGCTGAGGCCGGACGCAGCGCCGCCAGGCTTGCGAAGCTCGCCGAGCCCGACCCCGATTTTCTTGCGTTGCCCACCCCCGCGCCGGATTACCCGACCGTGGAGGGGCTTTATGACCCTGTCGTGGAGAGGATGGATGTCAAGGAGATCATCCGTTTCGCGCTCGATAACATCGACGGCGCGCACGCCGTTGCGCCCGACGCGATAGTGAGCGGCGGGTTTTCTTCGGGCTATTCGGCGGATGCGCTGGTGAACTCGCTTGGGGTCAGGCTCGCGGATGAGGAGACGTACATCGGCGGGCACGTGATGGTAGTCGTGAAAAGTGGCGAAGAGGTCGGCAGCTTCTATGACTTCGACTCCGCGCGGATTCGGTCCGACTTCGTCCCCGAGGGCATCGGCGCAAGCGCGGCCCAGCAGGCTCTCAAGTTCCTCGGCGCACGCCGGATCGAGACAGGCCGGATGCCCGTGGTACTGGGGCCTCTTTCGGGAAGGTCGATCTTCAGTTCGATTGTTGCCGCCGCGGACGCCGATGGAGTGCAGCGAGGGCGGTCGTTCATGATCGGCAAGGTAGGGCAGAAGATCGCCTCGGACCTCGTGACCATCACCGACAACCCACTCATCCCCCGCGGCCTGGGTTCGCGTCGAAACGATTCCGAGGGAGTGCCCTCGAGGCCGCTGGTGATCGTGGAAAACGGCGTGCTGAAGACGTACCTCTTTAGTTCGTATACGGCGGGAAAAGCGAAGGTTCCGCCCACGGGCCATGGCACGCGCGGCGGCGGGGCGGCGGCATCGAATGTGATCCCCAATCTCGGCACGATGACCGCCGAGGAGATCATTCGCACCACCAAGAGCGGCCTCTACATCAACCTCGGCGGCATCAGCCCGAACACCACCACCGGCGACGTCTCGACCTCGGTGGATTTCGGGTTCAAGATCGAGAACGGTGAACTGGCATATCCCGTGGCGAGCTCGCTGGTGGGCGGCAAGTTCCTGGACATGCTCGCCAACATCGACGCCATCTCCAGCGACTATCGTGAGGAGCCGGGTATGATTATGCCGACCGTCAGGATTCAGGATGTGCTAGTGGCAGGTGGAAAATGAGGCCCGCTACTCTATCTCAATCGAACACCCCGCCGGCAGCATTAAACTCGCTGTGACCTGCATCGCCTTCGATATGCCGTTAGGAACAATGCAGCCCAGGCAGCAGCCCATATTGGCGCTCATTATCACGCCCTCCCGGCCCTCGCCGAGTTCCTGATAGGCATCGACGGTCGATAGGTTCGCCGCGAGGTTCTTCACCTTCGCGCAGTCGGTCTCGATCTCGAATGACACGTTCTGCATGTCCTCGGTCGATGCGTTTACTATTGTTGTGAAGCCGCAGACTCCGGCTTTGATAGTTGCTTTTGACAAGGCGTTGCTCCTCACTCCGCATTCCAAACTTCGCACTACTTCTTGATTCCCATCTTCGCGAACTGCTTCCTAATCTCGTCTTTCGATAGAGCGCCAACGTGCTTGTAGACCTGCTTGCCGTTCTTGTCAAAGAACACCAGGACAGGAATGGCGTCGATCTTATATTTCTTCACGGCGGTCTTGTCCTTGTCGATGTCTATATACTGGAAGTTGACCTTGCCCTTGTATTCCTTCTTGAGATCGTTGATGACAGGCACCATCGACCGGCACGCTCCGCACCACGTGGCGCCAAGCTCCAGGAAAACCGGAAGCTTCGGGCCGGCGACAGACTTCGCCGGGCACGTGTCCGGCTTGGACTTCGGCTTGGCGGGCGGGGCCGCGTATAAGGCCGACGCTATCACCGCCACAATAACCCAGATCGGTATGTATCTTCTTTTCATTGCTGATCGCCCCCTTTTAGGTGTCTTTACCCAAGCGACGCACAAATCAAGCTCTACCAGCCTCACCTAAAGAAGAAGATTGAATACATAGCCGACCGCCATTATGCCGAACGCCACTACCCCCACAAATACTCCGATCAACTGAATCTTGAGAACCTTGCGCAGGATGACGCATTCCGGCAACGACAGGCCGATCACAGCCATCATAAACGCCAGCACCGTTCCCAGCGCGGCGCCCTTCTCCAGCAGCGCCTGGACCACGGGTATGATCCCCGCCGCGTTCGAATACATCGGCACGCCGAGGAGCACCGCCACCGGCACCGACCACCATACGTGCTTGCCCATAAACGACGCCATCAACCCTTCGGGGACCCAGCCGTGAATCGCCGAGCCTACCGCGATCCCCGCCAGCACATACGGCCACACCTTGCCCACTATCTCGCGCACGGCGGTCTTGCCGACGTCGATCCGGTCGACCCAGGTGAGTTTCTCGGGTTCGAGTTGCAGCTTGCCCATCGGTGTCTCGTAGACCCAACTTTCGACATACCGCTCCATCCCGAGCTTGCCGATTACCCAGCCGGCCATTATCGCGATGAAAAGGCCCGTGGACGCGTACAGCGCCGCCACCTTCCATCCGAACATGCCGAACAACAGCACCAGGGCGACCTCGTTCACCATCGGCGCCGATATCAGAAAAGAGAGCGTGACCCCGAGCGGAATTCCCGCCTCAACGAACCCCAGGAACAGCGGGATTGCAGAGCAGGTGCAGAAGGGTGTGGGGATGCCCAGCCCGGCGGCGAGCACGTTGCCCACGAACTCCCTGCGCCCCACGAGCAACTGCCGTGTTCTTTCCGGGGTGAAGAACGATCTGATGATGCCGACTCCGAACACGACCAGCAGGAGCAGCATCAGCACCTTCGGAGCCTCGAATATGAAGAACGCGACCGCGCTGCCCGCCTCGCCGCCCCGACGGAGTCCCAGCACGCTGTAGGTGAGCCATCCGGCCAGCGGTTGGAGATAACTGTAGAGTCCGTACCAGCATACTCCAAGTACGAGCCCCTTGAACACCATCCCCCACAGCCCCGCTCGACGGCTTCCCTTCTGTTCCCTGTTCGTTCGTGTTTTCGTGATTAAAGAGCCTCCCCGCAATAAGCCTTATGTCCTGGCGGCATAGATCACATACGCGCCGTAGATCACGAGCACGCCGCAGATGCGCCTGAGGATCACCGCGCCGTGTGATTTCTCGTTCCAGTTCAGATACCGCTGCACCGCCCCAACGGAGGTTCCGGCGAACACGATAACCGCGCAGTGGCCGATCCCGTAGAGCGCGAGCAGTGCTATCGAGAACAGCATGTGCTTCTTCGCCGCCGCGAAACTCACTCCGAGCACCGGCCCCATGAACGCGAACGTGCATGGCCCCAGCGCTACTCCGAACACAAGGCCCAGAATGAACGCCCCCAGCAGCCCCCGGCCCTTATAGCCCGTGACCCGGCCCGAGATGGACGACGGCATTGGGATGATACCGATCATCGCCAAACCCAAAATCAGGAACAGCGCCACCATAAAATATGTGACGTACCCGCCCAGGTCGCCGTACATGCGCCCCATCGCGGCGGTTATCACGCCTATCAGCGCGATGGTTATCAGTATCCCCAGCGCGAACATGGATGAAGTCTTGAGCGCTCCCCCGCGGTCATTCACTCCCTGGCCACTGATGAACCCGATGATCAGCGGAATGCTCGACAGGTGGCACGGACTCAGGACCACGCTCAGGATTCCCCACACGAACGCCGCCCACAGAGCCACGCCCACAGAGCCCTCGATCGCCTTGCTCATTACGGTGAAAAGCTGTTCCACGCTACTTCTTCTCCGTCTTGGGCTTGGCGGGCTTGTTCAGGTCGATCCCCTGCCTCTTGAATACGTCCAGGATGTCCTTTTTCGGGAAGAAGCCCGTGTGGCGAAAAAACTCCTTGCCCTTGGCATCGAAGAGCACCTGGGTGGGAATGCTTTGCACTTTGTACTTCTCGGCCTCCTTCGGCTTATCCCAAACGTCGATGAACACCACTTCCAGCTTGCCCTTGTATGTCTTCTTGAGGTCTTCAACAATAGGCATCATCATCTTGCACGGGACGCATTTGGTAGAGCCGAGTTCCAGGAACCTCGGCAGCTTGGCCGGAGTCTTCGGTTCAGCCTTCTTCGCGGATGCCTTAGCGGGCGGCTTGGCTGGAGCCTTGCTCTTCTCCGCTGCCGGAGCCGCCCCAGCCGAGACAAGCAACGAAGCAGATACCATTACAACGAGTAACCAACGCAATCTCATAGTTCAATCCCCCTTGAACCTTTCGCGGCTCGCGGCGAGAACGCGCAACACATCCTCCTCGACGACCGCGAAATTATGGACCTTCTCAATGCCCAGGTCGGTCACGACCATGTACTCGTAATCCTCAATCCCCGCACTGTCCAGTATAATCTTTCCGCAACCGAACGGGCAGCCATCGATCATGAGAACTTTGTTGGCCGCGCCCACGGACGCCACCATACCCGTAATGCAGCCTCCGATCCCCGCGAGGCAAAAGAACTGGGCCGTCCCCTCGGTATCCAGCCTCTTTCCAACCTCGTTGGTTATCTGGCCGACGTTGCAGGCTCCGGAACACACTATGACCGTGCACTCAGGGACAGCCGCGACGACGTTCTTCCTCTTTACCAAGTTGATCTCCTCTCAGGCTATCATTGCCTTGATCTCTTGAATGCTCGGGACTTTGCCGGCGACCTTAACCTCCCCGTCGACCACCAGCGCCGGAGTCACCATCACGCCGAAGCGCATTATCTGCTGAATGTCGGAGACTTTCTCGAACTCGTAGTCGATACCAAGCGACTCGGCGGCTTCTTTAGCCACTTCGGAGAGCTTGTTGCACTTCGGGCAGCCCGTGCCCAGAATCTGTATCTTCTTCACTTCAGCCTCCTTTGGTGTCACTTATTTGGTATTATAGCCAAATATCCCGATGCCGTCAACTCCCTTCCCCCTGATTTGACAGCATCTTCCCAAAGCTGGATAATACTAACTGAAGCGATGGCGCTCGTGACAAAGTGCGCGAACCCCATGCACCGCCGCATGGCCCCAGATTGTCAGCGAAAAGGAGTAATACCATTGGCTATACCGCTTGCAAATCCCACGGCACAATACCTGGCTCTCAAAGACGAGATATCCACGGCGGTGCGGCAGGTCCTTGATTCAGGCCAGTTCATTCTTGGTCCAAATGTGGCGGGGCTCGAATCCGAGATTGCAGCCGTGTGCGAGGCGGGCTATGGCATCGCCGTCAACTCCGGCACGGACGCGATAGTGATAGCGCTCGCCGCTTGCGGGATCGGCCCCGGAGACGAGGTCATCACCACGCCGTTCACATTCGTCGCCACGACCGAGGCGATACTCATGGTCGGGGCGAAGCCTGTCTACGCCGATATCGATCCGAACGATTTCAACCTGGACCCCGCGAAAGTCGAAGATAAGATTACAGACCGCACCCGCGCCATTCTGCCTGTTCATCTTTATGGGCAGTGCGCGAATACCGATAAGTTCGAGGCTATCGCCAGGAAGCACAATCTGAAAGTGATCTACGATGGCGCCCAGGCCATAGGCGCGGCACGCAAAGGCAGGGGTATGGGGGCTTACGGCGACGCCTCGACGCTTAGCTTCTATCCCACCAAGAACCTCGGGGGCTGCGGCGACGGCGGAATGGTGCTCACCTGCGATGAGAACGTGGCGGCGATGGCCAAGTCGCTCAGGTCCCACGGTCAGGGCAAGACCTATTTTTACGAGCACGTGGGCTATTGCAGCCGGCTCGATGAGATCCAGGCGGCCATCCTGCGCGTCAAGCTGAAAAAGATTCAGCAGTGGAACGACGCCCGACGCGCCAACGCGGCGTATTACATAGATGCGTTCGCCGGGCTTCCGCTCCAGTTGCCCGCAAGCGCTCCCGAGAATTATCACATCTACCATCAGTTCACCGTGCGTTTGGCGAAGCGCGACGAGCTCAAGGCGAAGCTGCAGGAGCGCGGTGTCGGATCAGGGGTATACTATCCCGGCTCGCTCCACCTCCAGCCCGCGTATCTTAATATGGGCTATAAGGAAGGCGACCTGCCCGAGTCCGAGCGCGCCGCCAGGGAGGTCCTGAGCCTGCCGATCCTGCCGGAGCTTTCCGCCGAGGACAGAGAAATCGTGGCCAAAGCCGTGCGGGAAGCGGTGAAGGAGCTTGTTTAATTAAGAATTAAGAATTGAGAGTTAAGAATTGCGGAGGCTCGTATGACACGGAACGTCGTGCAGGAGAAAAGCTTCAAGTTCGCGTTGGAGATTATCCGACTCTACTGTGAGCTGCGAGACGAGCGCGAATACGTGGTTTCCAAACAGTTACTTCGAAGCGGAACGAGCATAGGCGCGAATGTAGAAGAAGCTTCTTCAGCGCAAAGCCGAAAGGACTTCGTCTCGAAAATGTCTATAGCATTAAAAGAGGCTCGCGAAACAAAGTATTGGCTTCGGCTTCTGCAAGAATCCGACCTGACGACTCTAGCTGTATCAACAGAGTTGACGCGCGTCGATGAACTCCTGCGGATATTAGCTTCCATAGTAAAAACTACCAAAGAGCACCCGGCACAGGGACCCATTCTTAATTCTTAATTCTTAATTCTCAATTCTCAACAAAGGTGATCTGTCCAAATGAAAGCTATGATCCTGGCCGCCGGTGTCGGTTCCCGGCTCGATCCGTTAACAAGAAACGTCCCCAAGCCGCTGGTGCCTATAGTCAACAAGCCGGTCATGGAGCACATCGTCGAGATGCTCGCCAAAAACGGCTTTAAGGAGATAATGGTCAACCTCCATTACCTCGGCGACCAGATTCAGGGCTACTTTGGCGACGGGAAGAAGTGGGGCGTCAAGATACACTACTCCCCGGAGGATCGTCTCTGGGGCGACGCCGGGAGCGTGAAGCGATGCGAGGATTTCTTCGACGAGGGCACGTTCGTTGTCGTCGGCGGGGATGATCTTGCGGACATCGACCTCAAGAAGCTGGTGCGGTTCCACGAGCAGAAAAAGGCCCTGGCGACGATAGGCCTCTCGCTGGTGGACGACCCGTCTGAATACGGCATCGCGCTATTGAACGACCGTGGCCGCATCACACGCTTCCTCGAAAAACCCAAGGGTGAGGTAGTCTTCAGCAACTCCGCGAACACCGGCGTCTATATCTTCGACAGGCACGTCTTCGAACTGATCCCCAAAGGAGTCCAATACGGCTTCGGCGCCAACCTCTTCCCCCTCCTGCTCGAACAGAAGACCCGATTCTACGGCTATCTCACCTCGAGCTATTGGAAAGACGTCGGGAGCCTGAAGCAGTATCAAGAGGCGCACCGCGATGCGCTCAGCGGCCGCGTGGATATCAAGATTCCCGTCCCCGAGGTCAAGAAGTATGTGTGGATGGGCTCGAATGTCCAGATCGACCCGACCGCTGAGATCGGCTACCCCGTCGTCATCGGCAACAACTGCCGCATAGAGGCGGGCGCGAAGCTCCTCGAATACTCGATCCTCGCCGATGACTGCGTTCTTGAAGAGGGCGCGGTAGTCAAACAAAGCGTGCTCTGGCACGGCGCCACCGTCATGCGCAACACGATGCTGGAGCGCTGCGTGGTCGGCGAAAAATGCAGCGTGAAATCCAGCGCGGCGGTGTTCGACGGGGTGATTGTGGATCCGATACGAAGGAATGGGAAGTAGCCGAAATCAGTGGAGAGCTGAGAGTGGAGGGTGGAGAGTCTGGAATGCGCAACCCGGGTGAGCGAGGCTCCTGCGGAGCTCTTGGTTGCTTCGGAATACCATTGTCTCGTAAAGCAAGCATACGCGGCTGTTTTGGCTCAGGGATAGGACGAAATAGCGAAGGAGATGTTTCAATGCGTTGGCTTTGGCAAGAACTCTCTAGCAGTAGAAACGAAAGTTGCCCCAATAAGGCGGCGCTAGAAGAGATAGCGTGTCTTATTTTACACGGCGGCTTTTCGTGTTGGAAGAACGTAGAGCGAGCCATACCTGACACTCTAGAGCGAAATATACGAGGTTTCTACTTACTCTACGATTTCTTGCATGTAATGGTCTACTTCTGCCGCCTTGTGGCACGCGAGGTTGCTGGTCCGAAGAATGGTGCGATACTTGCTGATCAGATTGACGCGTATGTCCTCCAAAACCTGCTGCTTGAGTTTGATGATGACATAGAATATGGTCACAAAGCCATGGAGAAAGATTTCCTTCAAGGCTTGACTCGTTCTCGCCAGTCATACGCACGCATCGCGACTACAACTGGTTCATTCGATGATCTCTTCCGCCTTTTTGGAAAGCATGCGTCGATAGATGCGGGTTTGTCAGATGAACCATCCTTTGCGTACAGAACTCAAATGCTCACTATGTCAGCCATACCGGCTCTTGACCTTCACCGCAGGCTGGCTGAACTCGTTCAATGAGCTGAGAAACAACTGGAAAGCAAAGATTCCTACCCGGGATCTCCGCTCTCCACGCTCCATCTTTCAAACTCACTAATACCTGTACTGTTCCGCCTTGGATGCCGTTCGACCGGGTCATCCATGACCCGGTCAGGATTTTCTGGACATCCATGTCCAATTCCACTCCGAACGAGATCGAACTAGAGTTCATACTTTTGGCAGTCTCGCAAAGCGTACTTGCTTATCGGTAATTACGACAAAAGCCCCTTCGATTCTATGTGAATGGAACTCAAGGAGCCCCGTAACCGCCGCTATTTTTGCAACTACGCTTTGGTCGCGCAGTCGGAGCAAGACAATACCGCTATGGAGCTTGCCGTCTCGGTAGACTTTTTCTCCGAAGTCTTTGTCGTTTGTAACAAGTATCCTGTCTTCGGTGCGTGCCCGGTCGATCACTTCATCGTCGCTAATCCCCCGGGCCTGTTCATAGACGGAGAAAACGTCGTGGCCCAGCTCCCGCAGTTGGCGCGCAACCACAGGCCCTACGCACTCATCTACTATGAACCGCATTACGACGCCTCTGCCAAGAGCGGCAGGTAGTCCGTTTCGGATAAGGACTTTCGCGCAAACAGCAGGCAAGCCAGGATATCGTCTGCCGCCAGCCCTTCATACTCCCGAATCAAATCATCCATGGACGCTTCGTGAGCCAAGCGGTCTATGATGTACTCAACCGTCAGGCGGGTCCCTTTGATAACAGGCTTGCCAAGCATCACTTTAGGATCAATGGCTATTCGCTCAAGCAACTGCTCGTCATTCATCACTATCACCCCGTTCTAATACCGATAATGCTCCGCCTTAAAAGGCCCATCCTTCGACACGCCTATGTAATCAGCCTGCTTCTGGCTCAACTGCGTCAGCTTCGCGCCGAGCTTGCCGAGGTGGAGCCGGGCCACTTCTTCGTCCAGCTTCTTGTCCAGCAGGTAGACGCCGATTTCGTGCTCGTTTGTCCACAAATCGATCTGGGCAAGAGTCTGGTTGGTGAAGCTGTTGGACATAACAAAGCTCGGGTGGCCCGTCGCGCAGCCGAGGTTGATCAGGCGACCTTCCGCCAGCAGGTAGATGGTGTGGCCGTCAGGGAACGTATACGCATCGACCTGGGGCTTGATGTTGATGTGCTTGATCCCCGGCCATTGCGTGAGCTGTTCCACCTGGATCTCGTTGTCGAAGTGGCCGATGTTGCAGACAATGGCCTGGTCTTTCATACGCGACATGTGCTCCGCCGTGATGACATCGCAGTTGCCGGTGGCGGTCACGTATATGTCCGCATAGGGAAGCGCGTCCTCGACGGTCGTCACCGTGTAGCCCGCCATGCAAGCCTGAAGGGCGCAGATGGGGTCGACCTCGGTTACCCAGATGCGCGCCTTCTGACCGGCCAGGGACTCGGCGGAACCCTTTCCCACATCCCCATAGCCGCAGATCAGGGCGATCTTGCCGGCGATCATAACGTCGGTCGCGCGCTTGATGCCGTCTACCAGCGACTCCCGGCAGCCGTAGATATTGTCGAACTTGCTCTTGGTCACGGAGTCATTGACGTTGATCGCCGGGAACAGCAGCTCGCCCTTTTCAAGCATCTGATAGAGCCTGTGCACGCCGGTGGTGGTTTCCTCGGAGACGCCGCGAATGTTCTCGACGATCTTGTGGAAGAAATTCGGGCTTTCGGCGAGGGATTTCCTAATGACGCTGTTCACGATAGCCAGTTCCTTGTTATCGGTCGGCTCGTCGATTATCGAGGCGTCGTTCTCGGCGAAGTAGCCGCGATGGACCAGCAGCGTGGCGTCGCCGCCGTCGTCCACGATCAAGGTCGGGCCGCTTCCGTCCGGCCAGGTCATAGCGCTCTTGGTGAAATCCCAATACTCCTCCAGAGTCTCACCCTTGAACGCGAAAACTGGAACCCCCGAGGCGGCTATCGCGGCGGCGGCGTGGTCCTGCGTGGAAAATATGTTACAGCTTGCCCAGCGCACGTCCGCGCCCAGTTCGGCCAGCGTTTCGATCAGGACGGCGGTCTGAATAGTCATATGCAGCGAGCCCATAACCCGCGCCCCAGCCAGCGGCTTCCGGGGGCCGTATTTCTCTCTCGTGGCCATCAGGCCGGGCATCTCTTTTTCTGCCATTCCGATCTCCTTGCGGCCAAAATCGGCAAGGCTGATGTCTTTAACGAAGTAATTGGGTGCGGTTGCTATCATAATAAGTTCTCCTAGAAAATCGAAGTCCGAGGTCCGAGGTCTGAGGTCCGAACGACTCCCACCCCGGCCAATTCTCCTACATCTTACCACACTTCATCCCTCCTTGACAGCAGGTCCTATTCGCGGTTTAATGATGACGGCACGTTCGAGCATGACTTTCGGGATTTACTGGGCGATGACACAACGGATGGTAGAAACACCACCTCCCACAACTGAAAACGGCCCCCAGGCTGACGGCATTCCGAGCATCAGCCTTCTTGGCGTCAAGATCAATAGAGTCGATATGGCCGCGACGCTCGATGCCATCCGAGGCTTTATCAAGTCCGGCGAGCCGCACATGATCGTGACCGCCGATGCGTCGATGGTCGTGCGCGCGCGGGAAGACGAGGAGTTCCGAAACATCCTCAACAACGCCGACCTGATCACACCCGACGGCTCTGGTATACTAAAAGGGGCGAGCATGCTGGGTACGCCATTGATTGAGCGCGTGAGCGGGTGTGATATCTGCCAGGAGCTGTGCCGCCTGTCCGCCGAGGAGGGCTTTTCGATCTTTTTCCTCGGCTCCGAGCCGGGGATCGCCGAGCAGGCCGCCGAGAATCTCAAGAAAGATTACCCCGGCATGCACGTCGCGGGCACGCATCACGGCTATTTCAGGCCGGATGAGGACGCGATAATTGTCAAGATGGTCCGCGACTCCGGCGCTACAATCCTGCTGGCGGGGATGGGCATTCCCAGGCAGGAGAAATGGATTGTGAAGTATCGAAATGAACTCGGAGTGAGCGTGGCGATGGGTGTCGGCGGCTCGATGGATGTCTTCGCGGGTAAGGTCAAGCGCGCGCCGGTCTGGTTCCAGAAGCACGGCCTCGAATGGGCCTACCGCCTCGCCAACGACCCAAGCAAGATTCGCAAGGTGGCGGTGCTGCCGAGGTTTATGTGGATGGTGATGAAAGAAAGACAACAAGCTCGAATGCAGAACGAAGAATGAAGAGTGCAGAATGACCTAGGGCGTGGGGTCCCTTCATTCTGCATTCTGCATTCATCATTCTGCATTCACGAAAGGATCATTCGAGCAAATATGACTAGCAATATCGAAAACAGCGTTCTCATAGTCGGCAGCGTGGCGCTCGATTCGGTCGAGACGCCGACCGGCAAGGTCGAGCGGGCGCTCGGCGGAGCGGCGGTGTATTCTTCGGTGGCCGCGAGCTTCTTCAGCCCGGTGCGGATAGTCGGGGTGGTCGGCGACGATTTCCCGAAGGAGCATTTGGACTACCTCAACTCGCTCAACATCGACACGCGCGGCATCCAGGTCGTGCCCGGCGGCAAGACGTTCCACTGGAAAGGTTCCTACGAGGGCGACATGAACCAGGCCAATACTATCGCCACCGAGCTCAACGTCTTCCAGAGCTTCGCGCCGGTGCTGCCGGAGGACTATCGGGACTCCAAGTTCGTCTTCCTCGCTAACATCGACCCCGAGTTGCAGCTCAAGGTCCTCGATCAGGTGAAATCGCCGAAGCTCACCGCGTGCGACACCATGAACTTCTGGATCAATACCAAGAAGGACGCCCTGCTGGAGGTGTTAAAGCGCGTCGATATCGTCTTCATCAACGACGCCGAGGCGCGCCAGCTCATGGAAACCGTCAACCTTACCAAGGCCGCGGGCGCGATCCACGAGCTCGGCCCGAAGTATGTGGTCGTGAAGAAGGGCGAGCATGGCGCGGTGATGTATTGCAGTGAAAGCATGTGCTTCGCCGCGGCATCGTATCCACTCGAAGAAGTCGCGGACCCCACCGGGGCGGGTGACAGCTTCGCGGGCGGGTTCATGGGTTATATGGCCAGCAACGGCGACCTCACCGAAGCCAACATCCGCAAGGCCGTCGTCTATGGCAGCACGCTCGCGTCATACAACGTACAGGACTTCAGCCTCAATCGGTTCAAGCGCCTGACGGCTGGAGATATCGCCGACCGCTACGAAGAGTTCAAGAAGATAGTTTTCTTCGAGACAATCTGAGAAGGTAAATGAAGAATGCAGATTGCAGAATGCAGAATGACCTATGATTGGGAGGTCCCTTCATTCTTCATTCTGCATTCATCATTCTGCATTGCCATGCTACTCAAACTCGCCCGAGACATCTATACCGGCCTCCTCGACCTCATCTACCCGCCCTTCTGCCTCGTTTGCGAGAAGCCGGGCGAGGAGGCGCTGTGCGCCGAGTGCATCGAAAAGATCGATCTGGTCGGCCGCGCGTGCTGCCACAAGTGCGGCGCACCAACTGAGGAGTATGAATGCCGTGACTGCCGCGAGCGAGTGTTCGCCTTCGAGTATGCCCGAAGCGCCGCTATCTTCGAGGGCGTTTTGCGCGACGCCATCCACCGCCTCAAATACGACTCCCGACTCGCGCTCGCCGACCCACTCGCCGAGCTGATGGTCCGTTGCTTCCCCGATACGACGCTTCCCGGCAAGGTCGATCTGATTATCCCGATCCCAATCCACCCTTCACGCATGCCCGAGCGTGGCTTCAATCAGGCGAAAGAACTCGCCGCGCGGTTCTGCAAACGCGTGAGGCTTCCCATAGCGACGGACGTGCTCCTCAAGACGAAGAAGACCGCTCACCAGGTGGACCTCGCCAGGGACGAGCGCGGAATCAACCTCGAAGGGGCCTTTGTCGCAAGAAACGCCGATAAGATATCAGGCAAGCGCATCCTGCTCATAGACGACGTCTTCACCACCGGCAGCACTCTGCACGAAGCCGCCACGGTCCTGATGCAAGTCGGAGCAAAGGCCGTGTATGCGTATACGCTGGCGAGAAGCATTTAGGGGAATTATAAATTATGAATTTTGAATTATGAATTAGGGGAAGTGACCGAGCGGTGGTGCCTTCATTCATAATTCATAATTCACAACTCATAATTGTCTACAATAATGCCCCGAGCGCCGGCGCTCGGGGCTTTCGTGTAGTTATTCAATTGTGTTTAGGATTTAGGCTGACGCTGACGAGACATTGGCTGCCTGCGGTCCCTTGGGACCATCGGCTATTTCAAACTCCACCTGCTGGCCTTCATACAACGTCTTCCTGCCATCCATATTGATGGCGGTGTAGTGTACGAAGATGTCCTTGCCCTCGTCGGTGGCGATGAAGCCATACCCCTTAGCATCGTTGAACCACTTTACGATACCAGATAGCAACCCTTCACCCTCCTTCTGCCAGGTGCGCGTAAATCAGAGCATACTCCCCAAGTCCTACGGGACGTTCCGGCGACAGGACCGCTCACAACTTACACGAACAGACTCTCACACGGATTTACGTGCACAAAGCGGATCATAGCGCTAGTTCGCTTTGTTTTAAACAAATCGACCTGGCATACAATCGCACTTATGCAGTTTACTTCCGCGAGTGCCGCAATTGTTCCTCCATGATTTGGTGAATTCGCTCAATTTCTGTGTCCATCTGTTCCTGCATCCTCTGCATCTTGTCCAGTAGGTCAAGAATTACTTCGACTCCAGCCAGGTTAACACCCATATCCTGGGTCAGGCGCTGTATCTGCCGCAGCCGCTCGATGTCCGAATCGGAATACATTCGGTTCTTTCTACCAATGCGCGCGGGCCTCACCAAGCCCAGACGCTCATACATGCGCAGCGTCTGCGGGTGCACCTCGCACAGCCTGGCCGCAACACCTATTAAGTATAGCGGTTCGTTTCTATCCATACGTGGCATAATCAACGCCTCGCTTTCGAATCGAAGTCAGAAGTCGGAGGTCCGAGGTCCGAGAGTCCGGCAGTCCAGCACGGTCACGATCTCGGCGGCTCTCCGGCCCGCCGAGTAAAGGCCACCCGGCCCCTCCCTTCTAACCTCTAACCTCTAAACTGCTTCCTCACTTCCTCAAGCAGTTCCCGCTCCTTATCCGGCATATCCGAGGGTATCCCAACGTTCACTTTCGCATAAAGATTGCCTCGTTCAAGACTATTAAGCTTGGGCATCCCCTGGCCCGGCAGCCTGAACACCCTGCCGCCCGAAGTCCCCGGAGGCACCTTCATCGTCACCCGGCCCGAAAGCGTCGGAACGCTGATCTCTCCGCCGAGCGCCGCCGTGATATAATCCACCGGAACCTCCGTCCTCAGATCATCGCCGGCCCGCTCGAACGCCGGATGGGGTCTGGTCTTGACTCTGATCAGCAAGTCACCCTTGCCCGCCGGACCCTCCTGCCCCTGGTTCGCGAGCCTGATCTTCTGACCGTCAGGTATCCCCTTCGGAATCGTCACCTCGATGCGCCTGCCGTCGATTGTGAAGGCCTTCTTGGCACCGTGAAAAATATCTTCGAGAGAGACCTGCATCTCGGTCTCGATGTTAGAGCCCCTGTGCGGCGGCGCCCTCCGAGTGCGCGTCCGACCCGCCTGCTGCTCTCGCCGGGACTGCCCGAAGAGCATCTCGAACAAGTCGAAGCCCTGCGCCCCGCCGAAATCCGGCCTCTCGCCTCCATCAACGCCGCCAAAGTCGAATGTGAAGTGGTCGAACCCTCCGGGTCCACCAGGTCCGCCCGCCCCTGGCCCGCCCGCCTGCTCCCAATACTGGCCGAACTGGTCGTACTTGGTCCTCTTCTCCTTGTCGGACAGGACCTCATAAGCCTCGCTGACTTCCTTGAACTTATCCTCAGCGGACTTATCCCCCGGGTTGACGTCCGGATGGTACTTCCGCGCCAGTTTTCTATACGCGGACTTTACCTCCCGCTCCGACGCATTCCGGCCCACGCCCAGTATCTTATAGTAATCCTTGTAATTGGTCGCCACGAATCACACCAATGATGAATTATGAATGCAGAATGCAGAATGAACAGACCCCGGTGTTTCGGGAACTTTATTCCCGAAACGAACCTGACCCCCCGGCTGCAGGTCCCTTCCCCATTCTGCATTCTGCAATCTTCATTCTGCATTAACTTTGATTTTCTTCGGCTTGACTTCCTCAGCCTTCGGAATCGTCACTTCGAGCAGGCCATCGCGATAGCTGGCTCTGACCTTGTCCGGCTGCACGGGCACGCCGATGCTGAACGTCCTTTGGAACGGCCCGTACGGCCGCTCGACCCTGATAAACTTCTCCTTGTTACCCTCGTCGAACTTGCGCTCGCCGCGGACGGTGAGGTACTCGGATGTCACCTCGATGTCTATCTCTTCCCGGCTCAAACCGGCCAGCTCCGCGCGAACAACCAAGTCGCTCTCTGTTTCGAGAATATCCACGACCGGCGCCCACGCTCGACCCGACGCGGTCTCTATCTCGCCGCGCCCGGCCTGTTCGCTGAATATCCGATTGATCCTGTCCTGCAACACGCTCATGTCCCTAAACGGGTCCCATCTGGTAATCATCTTCGTTGTTCGCTCCTTTCTATATAGATGCCCGATGTCCGGGTGTCGAGAAATGCGCCCTTCGGACATCCGGACCTTCGGACTTCCGGACTCCTAAACTCATTCCGCCTTGAACTCGGCGTCGATCACGCCCTCTTCTTCTTCGCTGGGTTGAGCTTCCGGCTCAGGCTCTGTCCCTTCCGCCTGTGCGCCCTGCGCCTGGGAAGCCTGCTCGTAGAGCATCTGCGAGAGCTTATAGCTCGCCTGCTCCAGGTTACCCGTCGCGGCGCTGATGCGCTCCGTGTCGTTCGACTCGATAGCCGAGCGCAACTCGCCCATCGCGTTCTCCACCGCCAGCTTGTCCTCCGATGGCACCTTTTCTCCGAGGTCTTTGAGCGTCTTCTCGGTAGAGTAGAGCAACTGCTCGGCGCGGTTCTTCGTCTCCGCTGCCTCTTTGAGCTTGCGATCCTCCTCCGCGTGCAACTCGGCGTTTTTCATCATCTTGTCGATCTCGTCCTTGGAGAGCCTGGTCGAGCCGGAGATCGTGATGCTTTGCTGCTTGCCGGTCGCCTTGTCCTGAGCGGACACATTGACTATACCGTTCGCGTCGATGTCGAAGGTCACCTCGACCTGCGGAATCCCCCTCGGCGCCGGTGGAATGCCCGCCAGGTGGAACCGCCCCAGGCTGTGGTTATACTGCGCCATCTCACGCTCGCCTTGAAGCACGTGGATCTCGACCTCGGTCTGGCCGTCCGCGGCGGTCGTGTAGGTCTTGCTCTTCCTGGTGGGGATTGTGGTGTTGCGCTCGATCAGCTTATCGGTAATGCCGCCCAGGGTCTCGACGCCCAGGGTCAGCGGAGTAACGTCCAGCAGGACTACATCCTTGACCTCGCCGCCCAGAACACCCGCCTGAATCGCCGCTCCGACCGCCACGACCTCGTCCGGGTTCACGCTTCTGTTCGGCTCCTTGCCACCCGCGAGCTTCTTCACAAGTTCGATAACCTGAGGCATACGGGTCGAGCCGCCCACGAGGACGATCTCATCGATGTCCTTCTCGGATAGCTTCGCGTCCTCCATAGCCTTCTTATACGGCCCAACGCATCTGTCGAGCAAGTCGCGGGTCAGTTCCTCGAACTTCGCGCGGGTAAGTGTCAAGTCCAGATGCTTGGGGCCCGATGCGTCCGCCGTGATATACGGCAGGTTGACGTTCGTCTGGACCATCGACGACAGCTCGATCTTGGCCTTCTCGGCGGCCTCTCGAACACGCTGCAGCGCCTGCTTGTCGTTTCTGAGGTCGATGCCCTGCTGGGCTTTGAACTCATCGCAGATATAGCCGACGACGCGCTCGTCCCAGTCGTCGCCGCCCAGGCGAGTGTCGCCGGAAGTCGATTTGACTTCAAAAACGCCCTCTCCAACCTCAAGCAGCGATACGTCGAACGTGCCGCCGCCGAGGTCCCACACGAGCACGGTCTCGGTCGATTTCTTGTCCAGGCCGTAAGCCAGCGACGCCGCGGTCGGCTCGTTGATAATGCGCAGGACCTTAAGCCCCGCGATCTCTCCCGCGTGCTTGGTCGCCGTTCGCTGGGGGTCGTTGAAGTATGCCGGAACGGTAATGACCGCCTGCGTGACCTCCTCGCCCAGATAGGCTTCGGCATCGGTCTTGAGCTTCTGCAGGATCATCGCCGAAATCTCTTCCGGCGAGTAGCCTTTGCCGTCAATGTCCACTTTGTGGTCCGTGCCCATTTCGCGCTTAATGGACGATATGGTGCGGTCCGGGTTCAGGATAGCCTGGCGTTTGGCCGTAACGCCCACCAGACGCTCTCCCGTCTTCGAAAACCCGACCACCGATGGCGTAGTGCGGCTGCCTTCGGCGTTCGGGATAACCACAGACTCCCCGCCCTCCATCACCGCGACCACGCTGTTCGTGGTCCCTAAGTCAATACCTACAGTTTTGGCCAATTGAATCACCTCCGCGGATATTGGATACCCCTTAGTTGAGCGTATCTAAACAGGTTATTGCCCAAGTGCATTGTATCATCATGACTTCTAGTTCCTAGTATATTACTTGAGTGCAATGCTGTCAAGTGCTTTCATGCTGATTTTCGGCGGAATATTGCGGAACTTTAGGCCTGTTGACCGGATAGAACAACCTAAGTCTACGTCATCCCGAACTTGATACACGTCATCCCGAGCACAGTCGAGGGATCTGCTTTGAACCGAAGCCCTCATGACAACAGGACCCCGCGCTTGTCACGCCAAGCCCCCAGACTTGTCATTCCGAGGAGGCACGACGAAGAATCTGCTTCGCACTGGGCTCCGATTATGATGAACGGCTCGGTTCAAAGCAGATTCCTCGACAAGCTCGGAATGACGTATGAAGTAGGCCCGACCATAACTGCGGAGACACAAAGGAATCCCCGCCGCGATTGCGGAATATACAGCCGTGAAGTGCAAGAACTATGGCAGAGGGAAGCAGCCGCTAATTTCACTTGAGGCTCCGATGCTCTGACGCGAACTTCATTTCGTTTCGGGAACAAGCTTCCCGAAACACCGATTATTCGCAAAGCTCGCAACAGCATATTGTTGAAACAGTAAGTTGACAATCAACCATCATTGTTGTATATTTATATATGAGTTACAGCCGTTCACACAGTACTACTGCGCAGGCTCGACACGCTGAGCTGGCCACCATCCACTACTACGTAAGTTTGCGTGTGCTACAAAATATCACTTTAGGAAAAAGAAGGGCGAACCATGAAGATTTCCATATGCGTGACAATAGCAGCCGCACTCGCACTTTCGTGCGCAACTTCAGCAATTGGTGAGGGCAATACCGCTTTCATACAACAGCCTGACGGTAATGTGGAGATCATTCCGAGTACAGTCATCGGACATGAGAATTGGGCAAACCGAATAAACGATAAAGGAGAGGTCGTCGGACGTGAGTGGGACACAAACCATGAAGAAACGGCCTTCTACTGGAATAGCACATCAGGAACCACACTGCTCGGGTCGTTGGGTGGGAGCTACAGTTACGCCGCCGCCATCAACAATAATGGACAGGTGGCAGGCAGCTCTACAAATGCCTCCGGTAATCAGCATGCTTTCATTTGGGATAGCGATGGAGGTATGCGTGATCTTGGAACCTGGTGGGTGTTTCCAACAAGCGTTGCAACCGGAATTAATGATAATGGTTGTGTAGTGGGTAATCTCAAGTACACTGGCCATGCGAATGACGTGTCCTTTTTGTGGGAGCAAGGCTCCGGCATAAACACCCTAGCGAAGCCTTCAAATACGGGCAACACAGCAGTAATCGCGATCAATAATAGTAGGCAGATAGTCGGTACAGCTCAAGCCTTTGTCGATGGTATAAGCGTTCAGAGAGCTGCAATCTGGAACAAGGTAACTGAGTGCACTTTGCTAGGAAGCCTTGGAGGTTCTTATGACGATAGTATTGCTGTCGACATCAATGATCTTGGCCAGGTTATTGGAAGATCAGAGGTAGGTTCAAACAATTGGCATATGTTCATCTGGGATAAGACTAATGGAATGCGTGACCTGACATCGCTCGGTGGACCCAATACTTGGGTAACAGCCATTAACAACCAAGGTCAAGTGCTTGGCAAGAACACGTTCTCGAACGGCAGGACTCTGCCAGTCATATGGGATGCAACACATGGTATGAGTATAGTCGACATACCATTCGGAGCAACAGATTTCAACAACTTCGGTCAAATAGTTGGTTCTGCTTACGTTGGAGGTTCGATCCCTCTTCCTGAGCCCTCGTGCTTCTCAACATTACTTGCCGCTTTACCTGGTCTGTTCTTGATCAAGAGACGTCGACTAACGTAACGCATTCGTATGGTGATGCGGTAACGGCTACTTGCACTAAGCTATCAATTCTACACGGTCAAGAGTTCCCGCAGCATGCACTGACGTAGGGCTGTACTAGCTGCGGGAACTTACCCTCGTGGTCATAGACAGCTTCGTGCATACCGCCGTCCACGCAGCATAGCCGGGGTTCGCATACTATTTATACGTGCATTGGCCCCTGGGGTAGGCTGGCCGCCGGAGCGCCGCCCTGCGAACTCCCAAGTCCCTCCCTTCCCTTTTCGCGATTTCGCCCTTTCGCGTTTTCGCGATGAAACTCCCCTTCCTCCGCCTGCAACTTAAACCTCCACTTCATCCGTATTACCACCAAAGATAGGATATGGCGGAGGCGCGTTGACATGCCTGATGCATCACCCTCAGTAGCCGCCGGATAACTTGGCTCTGGCCATGCGTTGCTCAGCGAAGTAGCCTGGGCTTCTCGTCGCTCCAGCCTTTGTGGCGGTGGTTCGGGCCTTGCCGGGCGCCTGCGTGGTATTCGATTGCTTGTGATGCGCGTTCGGGCCACGTTTGAAGTCATCCCTGGTTGGCGGCGGAGGGCTATAGTCGAAATCCTCCAGCTTACGGCGCTCGATCGGAGCGCCCAGCGCCTTCTCGATTTCGAATACGATTGCGGCGTCCAGCGGAGTCACCAGAGTCATCGCGTCACCCTCTCGCTCCATCCTGCCCGTGCGCCCAATCCGATGAATGTAGGTGTCAGCGGTGGCGGGGATGTCGTAGTTTATGACGTGAGATATGGTCGCAACGTCCAGTCCGCGCGCGGCGATATCGGTGGCGACCAGTATCTGACATCGGCCCGACCGGAAATTATCCAGCGCAAGCTGCCTCTGGTTCTGACTCCTGTCCGCATGCAGCGCAACGGTTGCGTATCCGGCATTTTTGACCTGCTGGGCGACCCGGTCCGCGCGGTGCTTCGTGCGCGTGAAGATCAGCACCGAGTTAACATCAGTCTTATCGAGCAGATTGAGCACGAGGGATGTCTTCAGGTGCTGGGGGCACGGGTAGAGCGCGTGCGCAATGGTCTTCGGCGGCGCGCAGACATCCACGTCCACTCTCTCCGGATTGCGTAGAGTGTCCTTTGTGAACCGTATAAGTTCCGGGGCGAATGTGGCCGAAAAGAGCATGCTGTGGCGCTCGCCCGGCAGGTGCGAAAGTATGCGCTTGACAGGCGGCAGGAATCCCATGTCCAGCATCCTGTCGGCTTCATCCAGGACCAGCTTCGTCACTTTGGAAAAGTCGGTGTTGCCGCGGTCTATGTGATCCAGCAGCCTGCCCGGACAAGCGATTATCACATCGGCCCCGGTTCGCAGCGCCTTTTCCTGGGGGCTCATCGCGACCCCGCCATAGACGGTCGCCGACTTGATCTCGGTAAACTTGCCCAACTGCTTGAACGTGTCATTGATCTGCTCCGCAAGCTCCCGGGTCGGTGTAAGCACAATCGCCCTGGTGCAGCGCTTTTCGACAGGGTTGGCAAGCAGGTGTTGAAGTATCGGCAGCACGAATGCCGCTGTCTTGCCGGTTCCGGTCTGGGCTGTGCCGATAAGGTCGCGGCCCTCGAGGCCTATAGGGATTGCGGCGGCTTGAACCGGCGTGGGGATTTCATAGCCCGCCTCGCTGATCGCACGATGGAGCCGATCGTCCAGGTTTAGGTGCGCAAACGTCATCACACCGGCAGGCACGTCGGTGTCCTGGATGGCTTTCTCAGGCTTGCGCGGAACGAACTTCCTTGGACTGGGCTGGGCCTTTGCATCAAGCCTGTCCTTGAAGCACTCAGCGCAATACACAGGCTTGTCGGGAGTAGGCTTGAAAGGCAGTTCGGCATCCTTGCCGCAAAGCGAGCACGGGGCGGTGTGTATTTCGCAGGCGCCTCCCCTGCTGTATACGCGCCTGCCGTTGCGCTTGTCATGACATTGGGCGCATCGAGTGGGAGGGTTGAAGCCCTGCTGCGAGAACTGTTCTTGCATACGTACGCTGAATGTGAACTCCTGCTCACAGTCGCGGCACACGCATTTTTTGTCTTGATAGGTCAATACTTGAACTCCTGGTTGCTTTCTACATTAATATCTTCGAGGCTTGAAGCGAGTGAGCTAGCCGGACCGAAGATCTCAGTGAACAACCAGGTCATTGCCAAACCAACGTAGCAACTTGCTACATTATAACACAAATGCCGGCAAGCGTTATTTGCAGATCGCCCCGGCCCGGTGCATTACGAAACAGACGCCGTCCCTTCTAACCTCTAACCTCCAACCTCTAGTCTGCGCCTGCAACTAATCCTCCACTTCATCCGTATTCCCACCAAAGATTAAGATATGGCGGGTGCGCGTTGACACGCCTATTGGGTAGGACTTATAATCCGTCTATCGCGACGCATCGCAGGAGGCGAAAATGAAGGCTCTAATCCTGAGCGGAGGCAAGGGGACCAGGCTCAGACCGATCACCTACACCGGCGCGAAGCAGCTTGTGCCCGTGGCGAACAAGCCGATACTCTTCTACACCATTGAGGCCGTCAAGGGCGCGGGCATTAAAGATATAGGAATCGTGGTCGGCGAGACACACGAGGAAGTGCGAGCGGCCGTCGGCAAGGGCGAGCGGTGGGGAGTGAAGATCACATACATCCACCAGGACGCCCCCCTCGGCCTGGCCCATGCGGTCAAGGTTTCGCACGACTTCCTCAAGGACGACACGTTCGTAATGTACCTCGGCGACAACCTCATCAAAGATGGGATCAAGGCGCTGGTTGAGGAATACACCAGATCGGGGGCGAACTCGCAGATACTCCTGGCGCACGTTCCGAACCCGCGGGAGTTCGGCGTGGCGCAGCTCGAAGCCGGTCGAGTGGTGAAGCTGATCGAAAAACCCAAGAACCCGCCCACGGACCTCGCGCTGGTCGGCGTCTATATGTTCGACAAGAACATCTTCGAGGCCGTCAACTCCATCAAGCCCTCCGCGCGCGGCGAGCTTGAGATCACGGACGCGATCCAGTACCTGGTCGATCACAAGTATCGAGTCGAGAGCCACACCATCTCCGGCTGGTGGAAAGACACCGGCAAGCTGGAGGACATGCTGGAGGCGAACCGGCTCATTCTCGACATGATGCAGCCGGATGTGCAGGGTGAGGTTGACGTCGAATCCGAAATAGCCGGGCGCGTGACTATCGGCAAGGGCAGCAGGATCGTCAATAGCTCCGTGCGCGGACCGGCGATTATCGGCGAGAACTGCCTGATCGAGAACGCCTTCATCGGGCCGTATACGTCGATCAACGACCGCTGCAAGATATGCGCCAGCGAGATCGAGCACAGCATCATCCTCGAAGACTCGCAGGTGATCAACATAGGCAGCCGCCTGGAAGACAGCCTGATCGGCAAAAACGTCAGGATCGACCAGGACGGCAAGAAGCCGAAAGCCTACCGAATGATGGTCGGCGACAACAGTACAGTGAGTGTGATCTAATGATTGACGGCATAATTGTAAAGCAGCTCAAACGCAACGCCGACGAGCGCGGGTTTCTGATGGAAATGCTTCGCTCGGACGACGATATCTTCGAGAAGTTCGCCCAGACCTACGTGTCGCTGAACTATCCCGGGGTAATTCGCGCCTGGCACTATCATAGGAAGCAGGACGATTTCTGGGTGGTTCCCAAGGGCATGGTAAAGGCCGTATGCTATGATGCCCGCGAAGGCTCGCCCACCCACGGCGAGGTCAACGAGTTCTTCCTCGGCGACAACAACCCGATCATTCTCAAAATCCCCATCGGCGTGATGCACGGGTACAAGACCATCGGGACGGAACCCTCGCTGCTGATCAACTTCCCGACCGAGCTATACAACCGCGCCGAACCTGACGAATATCGAGTGCCGTGGGACAGCCCGGAGATACCGTATAATTGGGATATTAAGTTTATCTGATGGCGGAGAGTGATTTCCAATGCGAACCGTGTGGATGTCCGAGAGAGGAATAATAACGATTCCCGCCGATGTGCGAAAGCAACTCGACTGGAAGCCCGGAACAACTGTGGAAATCGTACCGCGCGAAAACGAGATCATCGTTAGGCGGGTAGATACCGAATGCGATGAGCCTGGTTTCTCGAATCGCAAAATACTAGTCATTCCGAGCGCAGTCGAGGAATCTGCTTTACCGGAGCCTCCGTGCTGAGCAAAACCTCCGGTTCAAAGCAGATCCTTCGACAAGCTCAGGATGACATGTACGTTGCGTTCGCCCTCGTATCGACGGGTAAAGCTCAATTAATTAGAAGCTAAGGACTGAATAAATGAAACGTCTACTCGTAACCGGCGGGGCCGGGTTTATCGGAAGCAATTTCGTCAGGTATATCCTCGGGCGGCACGATGATTATCATATCATCGTGTTCGACGCCCTCACCTACGCCGGGCATACGGAGAACCTTGAGGACGTGTGGGACGACCCGCGCTTCGAGTTCGTCAAGGGCGACATACGCAGCCCCGAGGACGTCGCGGGGCCGGTGGATAAGGCCGATGTGGTGCTCAACTTCGCCGCTGAAAGTCACGTCGATCGTTCGATTCATGACGCCGAGAACACGATGACCACCAACGTCATGGGCGTCTTCGTCCTGTGCGAGGCGGCGAAGAAATACGGCGTGGAGAAGTTCATTCAAATATCGACCGATGAGGTCTACGGCGACATCGACGAGGGTTTCTCCAAGGAAACCGATATGCTCTCGCCCAACAGCCCCTATTCAGCGGGCAAGGCGGGCGGGGAACTGCTGGCCAGGTCATACTGCCGCACCTACGGCGTGCCGGTGATGGTCACGCGCGGCTCGAACACCTATGGGCCATACCAGCAGCCGGAGAAGCTCGTTCCGTTGTTCGTCTCAAACGCGATGGAGGACAAGCCGCTGCCGGTCTACGGCGACGGCATGCAGGTGCGCGACTGGCTGCATGTGCTCGACCACTGCTCCGGCGTCGAGACCGTTATGGAGAAGGGCGAGCCGGGCGAAATCTACAATATCGGCGGCAACAACCAGCGCCCTAATATCGAAATTATCAAAATGATCCTCGAAGGTACCGGCAAGGACGAGCGCCTCATCAAGCACGTCGAGGACCGTCCCGGCCATGACCGCCGCTACGCGCTCGATTCGACCAAGCTCCTTGCGATGGGCTGGCCGAGAGTGCATGATTTCGAAACCGGAATGCGCGAGACCATCCGCTGGTACGTCGAGAACGAGAGCTGGTGGCGCCCCATCAAGGAAGGCGCGGCGAACAAGAGTTTCGTCGACAAGTGGTATGCCAACAGGTAGGAAGCGCGTTCGCGGCAAGCTCGGAGTCATAGTCAGGAACGTTGTCCCGATGCGGGCCAAGCCGGACGGCGACTCCGAACAGGTCACCCAGGGCCTCATCGGACAGCCGATAGTCACAGAGGGCGGCCAGGGGGACTGGCTGTTCGTGCAGTGCTGGGACAACTACCGCGCCTGGGTGCAATCCGAGAAGGTCCGCTTTCTGGAATCGAAGGCGGCCCCTTACGCATCGGTCGGGCCGGTCGCGGTTATGCGCGAGTTGTTTGTCGATATCCTCGCCGAGCCTCGCGAGAACGCCGAGATCATCACCAAGGCCACCATCGCGACCGAGATCGAGGTCGCGCGACTGCACGACGGCTGGGTCGAGCTTAAGCTCCCCAACGGCCGCCCCGGTTTCATCCGCAAGCACGAGGCGAAGCTGGTCGATAAGGACATCGCGCAGACCATCTGGCTGCCGGAGCCGCGCAAACTGACCGAAACGGCAATGCGGTTCATAGGCGTGCCGTACCTGTGGGGCGGGACCTCCCCATTCGGGATCGACTGCTCCGGATTCGTGCAGCTTATCTACAAAGTCCACAATGTCACTTTTCTCAGGGACGCCCACATGCAGGCCGGGGACGCACGGAGTATCGAGGTCGCCAAACCGGACCTGCGCGCGGGCGACCTGGTGTTTTTCTCCTCATTGTTGGGATCTTCATCGTTGGGGCGGGATTTGAAATCCCGCCCCAACCCAAATCGCCCCAACCCGAATCTCAAGAACATCACGCACGTCGGGATGATGATCGACCGTGAGCACTTCATCCACTCCTCCGGCGCACTGGGCGTCGCCATCACCGATATCCACGACCCCTATTACTCCGACATCTACTGGGGCGCGCGCCGCATGCGCCTCGATACTCTGGACCCAGGCGGAGGAGTTGCGGAGGATTAGTTTTGGACCAGCATCCGGCGGGTCTCGGCGAAGGTGGCGGAGCCGGTTATCACGTCTATTCCCACTGAGTGGAAGCCGTTGGGAACTCTGGTCGAGTCCCAGCCGAATATGTGCGGACGCCTGTTGGAGACGAATACGGGTGAGCCGTCGACGTAGTAGGTGACGGCGGCGGCATTGCGGTAAGGCTTGGAGGGTGCGATGTTGACGGTTCCCGAGACGGCCTTGATACCCGACCCGAGGGCACGCCGGGTATATTCCGAGACCTCCCGCGCAAGCTCATTGGCGAGGGCCTTGGGATCATACTCGGGGAAGAGTAGACGGATCGCGGTAACGCCTTTCTCGATCTTGCGGTCCTTGCCGGCTTTGGCGAAGTGCTCTTGCAGATACGCCGCCGAGAACGCATCGTCCACCCTGCCTGTGATCTGGGGCATATCCTCCCAGGGTCCGTCGTCGATCCGCACCTGGGCGCGGTAGGAAAGGTCGGGTCTGCCGGGGAAGCGGGTAAGGTTGATAAAACCGTCAAAGAGCGGTGGAGTCCCCTCGAGCGCGGGCTTGGATTTGTCCTTGGGGCCGATCACCATCACCTGCACCGCGCCCTCACCCTGCTCCGCTACGTGATAATACGGCTGCACCATAAATCCCCCGCGCGTCTCCGTCGCCCCACCCTCGCGGGTTCGAGGCGGACAGATGGGGGCCGTGGAGATGGTCAGCACTCCGCCGTGGTTCGTGTTAACCGACCCAACTCCCGTAAACGATGTGCCGTCATACCTGCCCACGCCCTTAACCGCCCTGTCCACACTAGCGACGGCCTCGACCACACCGTCGGGGTAGATGGCCGTCACTGCCCCGCCCGAGCGGTTCTCGAAGTCGATCTCCAAAGGCGGCCTCGCGGGCCTCTTCACGATAATAACGAACGTCTCACCGGCCGCGGGCGTATAATCTTCAGGAAGAAGGAGCAGGCGGTGGTCGCGCTCGACGAAGACGGCATTGCCGACGTAGGGCGAGAAATTCCTAAAGATGGAGCAGCCGGAGTAGATGTCGGTCAGGATGCCGGATGACCTGGGTATGTGCCCGCCGTAGCCCGCCGGTATTTTCGCGAACTCGATCGGGGTGATGCTGAACATCAGCGGCATCTGCGCCTTGCCGACCCCCTGCGCGAAGCTGCCGGTCTTTATTCGAAGGCCATGGACGGCGGTCGCCGCGACGGTCCCGTGCGGTATATACGACGCGGCCGCGAATCCAACGATGCGCGCGTTCGCCGGGGCCGTGACCCCGCCGACGGCTCCGTAGGTGGCTCCGCCATCGAGGCTTACCTGGACGAGTCCGCCGGGGGTGTTCTGAATCCGGATTCGGCAGAACTCGTCGGAAGAGCGGTCCGGCGAAGCCGCGCCAACACAGGAAGCGACAAAAAGCAAGAGCGCGATTAGAATCCTCGTCGTTCCAATCATTCCCATCAGTATGCAGTACTTCACGCGGCGGCTGGCCGTCCGGCGATCACATTCTCCAGCACCACTTGCTGAAAGACATCCGGGTCTCCAAAGCGCCTGCGCGCGTCCAGCACCTCTATCCCAGCAACACGCCCATCCGCGGCATAGTCAATGGCAACTCCCTCCGCCACGTGTTGCGTGGTTACGGGAGTATCGAGGAATCGAATGTAGAGCGCATCAACTTCAGCGTCATAAGAGATTCTCATTACCAAGCACCTCTAAAAGTAATATACGTAAACGGTAACCACCACGATCTCATCTTTTTCTTCCACGAAGATAGGTCTAACCTGCTTTGTGGCATAGACCTTTCCGTTCCAATCTCCATTATACGGTATGTTCATCCGGCACTCGAGCCGGTCACTCTCTGCTTGTTCCCATCTTGCAGTCCGGATGCACGTGCCTATTTCCTGCTCTGTCGCGCCCCGATGGAACGCATTGTCGCTTGCGTGGCGGGATAGCCGGATGGCCTTGGTTTGTTTCCGATTTTGCTCGGACACTATAGTATTTCCCTCTAGAGACTCAGGATGGAGCGTTTGCTCAACTGCACTGTGAACTATTTCTTCATCGCCTATCGGCATACCTTCCACCTATTGAATATGGGTAGGAGCCTTAGAAGCGACCGATCGGCAATGATGACATTGTTATGACAAACCGTGGTATGACCTCGCCCGACAGGCGTCCATATTTGCCGAAGTCGCCTCAACGTGGTATAATTCAATGAGCGTGCAGATATAAGGGCACGGGAGGAAGTAGTTTGAACCGGACTTTCAAAAACGTAGCTGTCATAGCATTCATAGTGCTCGTGGCTTTGCTCCTGAGCAATAAGTTGCCCATCAACCAGGCCGTCGGAGGCACTCCGAAGACCGTGGATTATTCGTACGCCTGGCAGCAGGTGGAAAAGGGCGAAGTGGCCAACGGTACGATCAAGAATGACCAGTTCTACTTCGAGAACAAGAAGGGCGACAAGTTCGTCACCAACCTCGATCCGAAGGCGGAGCAGCAGCGAAGCGATCTATATAGATTTCTCAATGATCATAAGGTCAAGTTCCGCATAGAGAAGCCGTTGCTCTCGGACTCGATGATGTCGGTGATCTTCACGGTGCTGCTGCCGCTGGGGTTGCTGGTGGTGCTGTGGATGCTGTTCATGAGGCAGGCGCAGGCCGGCGGAAACCAGGCAATGTCGTTTGGGCGAAGCCGCGCCAAGAGGCTGAATGAGAATATTCCGAAGGTCACGTTCGATGATGTGGCCGGAGTCGATGAGGCGAAGCAGGAGCTTGAGGAAGTCGTCGAGTTCCTGAAGAACTCCAAGAAGTTCGTGGCGCTCGGAGCGAAGATTCCCAAGGGCGTCCTGCTGCTGGGACCTCCCGGATGCGGCAAGACCTTGCTCGCGCGCGCAATCGCTGGCGAGGCCGGGGTTCCGTTCTTCCACATCAGCGGGTCGGACTTCGTTGAGATGTTCGTCGGCGTGGGAGCATCGCGTGTGAGGGACCTGTTCGACACTGCCAAGGCCAATCGCCCGAGCTTGATCTTCATCGACGAGATCGACGCGGTCGGCAGGCAGAGAGGCGCGGGACTCGGCGGCGGCCACGATGAACGCGAGCAGACCCTGAACCAGCTATTGGTGGAGATGGACGGATTCGACCCGAACGCGGGCGTCATATTGATAGCCGCGACCAACAGGCCCGATGTCCTCGATCCCGCTATTCTGAGACCTGGCCGCTTCGACCGGCGAGTGGTCGTCGATAACCCCGACGCGAATGGCCGCGACGCGATTCTCAAGGTGCATGCGCGCGGCAAGCCTCTGGCGGACGATGTCAACATTATGAGCCTGGCCCGCAGGACTCCGGGGTTCTCCGGCGCGGACCTGGCGAACCTGGTGAATGAGGCCGCCCTGCTTGCAGCCAGACGCGAGCAGACGAAGATATTCATGAACGACTTCGAGGACTCCATCGACCGCGTGATCGCGGGGCCGGAGCGCAAGAGCCGACTGATCAGCGATAAGGAAAAGGAGATGGTTGCCTACCATGAGGTGGGACATGCCATAGTCTCCGAACTTCTGCCGAACGCCGACCCGGTGCACAAGGTCTCGATCCTGCCGCGCGGCATGGCGCTGGGTTACACGGTACAGCTTCCGACTCAGGACAAGTATCTAACCACCAAGAGCGAACTGCTGGACAGGATCGCGGGGCTGTTGGGCGGGAGAGTCGCCGAGCAGTTGGTGTTCGACGAGATCAGCACGGGAGCAGGTAATGACCTGGAGCGCGCGACGGAGCTTGTACGCGCGATGGTCTGCGAATACGGCATGAGCGAAAGCATAGGCCCGCTCACGGTCGGCAAGCGGCACGGCAACCCGTTCCTGGGCCGCGATTATATGGAAGACCGCAACTACAGCGAAGAGATGGCGCAGGCGGTGGACAAAGAGATCCGCGCCATCATCCACGCAGGCTACGAACGCGCCAAGTCGCTTATCCAGGAAAACCGACACAAGATGGACGCTATAGTAAAGGTCCTGCTGGAGAAGGAGACCCTGGAGCGCGAAGAGTTCGGGACCCTGATGGAAGGTGCGAGCCTGAACTCCCTCGCCACCCAGCCGGTGCCTGCCATCGAGAAGCCCGCGGAGCCGGAAGTCGGCGGAACAGTGGGTGAGAAGGTGGAGCGCAAGCCCGAGAAAAAGCCGAGGCTGGAGCCGGGAGTCGCCTGATTTGCGGATTTTGATCGCGCGCGATATGTTATCGCGTGCGAAAAGGAATCTCGGGATTTCAAATCCCAAAAGTTCTGTTTCAGGCGTCATCGGAGATAACGCCCAATCAAGTCACTCAGACCCTGCCCTGATTTATCGGCTATCATGCATTCGCATTGCATGATAGCCGATGATTTCATTCTACGCGGCCTTCGCCTCAGCTTCCTGCTCGCGTCTGGCCTTCTTCTCGATCTTATTCAGTGACTCCATCTCCTTGGAAGTGAGCACCTTGTCGAGGTCCAGCAGTATTACAAGCCGGTTCTCGTGCTTGCCTACACCGCGCAGGTAGTCGGAGTCAACGGATGTAACCACCGGGGATGGCGGCTCTATCGCGTCAGAATTCAGCCTTAGGGTCTCAGCTACGGCGTCTACCACCATACCTATCATCTGACCGCCGGCTTCAACCACCACTATCCTTGAGGACTTGGTTATCTCCCCCAGGGTAAGGCCAAAGCGCTTTCGTAGGTCAATCACCGGTATGATGCTGCCCCGGAGGTTGATGACGCCCTCCACGAAGCTCGGAGCGCGCGGTATGGCCGTCACCTCCTGCATGCGAATGATCGTGTTGACCGCGCCGATATCCACGCCGTACTGTTCGCCGGCAAGCTCGAAGACTACAAGCTGCTCGCTCTGGTCCACTGATACTTCCTCTAGCTCGGTATTCATCTTATAGCCTCCTAAGCAGCCTTTTTCTTCTGGCCGGATAGCGTCCTGATCGAGACATCCTTCAGGGTCGAGCCTTTCGACTCCTCATCGAGCTTGAACTGTGCGACCATGTCCTGCAGGTCCTGGGCCATCTTGGCAAGCTCCTCGGATGATGCTGAAAGCTCCTCGACCGCGGCATTTTGCTCTTGTGTGGTGGCTGAGACCTCCTCGGCCGCCGCCGCGCTTTCCTCGCTTAATGCCGCCACCTGCTCGATCTGGTGCGTCACTTCGCCGCTTGAGGCGGACATCTGCTGTGCCGCCGCGGTGGTCTGTTCGGTGATCGCCGACACGTTTTCTATCGCTTTCACAACCTCGGAGCTGGAACTGCTCACGTGCTGGGTGGCGGCGGACATCTGCTCTATCTGCTTGACGATCCCGGAGACGGCGCCCTGGATCTGGTTCAAGGCCTCCCCTGCCTGGTTTGCAAGCTCGGTTCCCTCGGCAACCTCCTGACTGCCCTTGTTCATAGCCTCGACCGCGTGGTTGGTCATGGACTGGATGCTGCCGATCAAGTCGGCGATCTCACCGGTGGCCTTGGAGCTTCTTTCGGCCAGTTTCCTGACCTCATCGGCGACCACGGCGAATCCTTTACCATGCTCGCCTGCCCTGGCGGCCTCGATTGCGGCGTTCAGGGCAAGGAGGTTAGTCTGTTCGGCGATGTCGTCGATGGTCTCGACTATGGCCCCGATCTGCTGGGAGCTCTCGCCCAACTGCTTGACCATATCGGCGACCTTATCGGTGGCGTCCTTGATCTTGGCCATGCCGCCGACGGCCTCAGAGACCTGCTTGCCTCCAGTGACAGCTACCTCGCTGACCTGCTGGCCGCTTGTGGCTGCGTCCTGGGAGAGCTTGGCAACCTCGTCGATCGCGGCTGTGATCTGCTGAACGAGCGCCACTGTGCTTTCGACTGTCCTGGCTTGGTTCTGGGCGCCGGCGGCGACTTCGGCTATGGCTCTGCTGAGCTGTTCCATGGACTCGGCGCTGGACTGGACCGTCCTCGACTGCTCCTGCGATCCGACGGCCACCTGGCCCACGGTTTCGGCTATCTGCTGGGTTCCCCTGGTTACGCCTTCCGACGTGGCGGAGAGCTCCTGGGAGGAAGACGCCACCGCGCCGGAGGTTTCGGCCACGCCGCCTACGAGCTTGCGCAAATTCAACACCATCTGCTGGAAGCTGCGGGTAAGGCTTCCCACCTCGTCCCTGCTCTCATTCTCGACGGTGACTCTCAAGTCTCCTTCGGCCACTTTCTCAGCAGCCCCGGCGAGCGTTATTACCGGCCTGGTGATAGAGAGTGTCAGGAACAGACCAAGCGCCACGGCTATAAGGAAGCCCACTATCATCGCCACGGTCATGGTGCTCCTGCCGCTTGCGGCTGAGGAGGCGGCTTCGGCGAGGTTGATGTCCTGGAGCTTGTCCATCAGGCCCATTGCCTCACCGAATGACTTGTCGACTGCCCCGAAAGACTGCTCAGTCATTCTTGCGTAGTTGGCCTCCGACTTGTCGGCTTCCCAAGCCCTGACAAGCTGAACATAGGTTTCATGCTCCGCTTTCCACTTGTCCCAGGCTGGGAGGAACTTGTCGCACACAACTTTTTCCTCGGGAGACTTAGGGATCGACTCGTAATCCTCAAGCTCGGCATCAGCCTGCTTGAAAGCGTCGTTGAACCTTTGGTACTGGTCCTGGCGCATCCGCTGGGTAAGCTCTTTGCAGAGCAAAGCGTTCTCCGCGCTGTCAACCTCCATTTGTGCTTCGCCGATCAGGAGCAGGCTCTCAACGCTCGGCAGGCAAACGCCTCCTATGCCGTTGATAGCGGAAAGGCCTACAAGGCCGATCACCACGGCGATCACCGCCACGATGACGAACCCGCCTATGAGTTTGGGGCCTAGCTTGAGTTTATTCATTACGCGTTGTCCTCCACAATGTGACATGATGGCGCCGTACTGTGATTCATTATGCAAACTTCTTATTGAGCTGCCGGCTGCGCATCATTGTTAGAACATTCATCGGCTATCGAGTCCATGATGCCCGTAATGGTAAACCCTGATATGCGGTAAAATAGTGGATAACAGCATCCATTTCCGGACAGTAGCCGACAACAATACAGTCAGAGAGAAGCGCGTTTCAATACAACGTCGTCAGTCTGCTTCACATTTGTTATACTTAACGCGTATAATGTCGAGGTAGCGATAAGTGATATCGTGAACGTGGACTGGACCGTTGAGGAAGTCGTCTTGTACTTGCGTTGCCACGCGACTTCCCGAGCAACTCGCGCATGGTTGGGAGGTTCAAGCGATGGAGAGGAAGTTAGCTATCCTCGTGGTGGATAGCCACCCGATTGTCAGGTGGGCCCTGCGAGAATTCCTTATCAGCCGCCCTAACGTTCGGATCGTGATCGAAGCGGATTCTCTGCGCGAGGGGCTGAACCTGATCGCCAGCCAAAGCCCCGACATTGTTATTACCGAACTCGCGCTGCCGGACGTCGACAGCCTGGGCGGCATTCAGGAACTGGTCAGACGCACCCCCGGCGGGGTGATCGCATTCAGCGATAGTGACACGTGGGACTGCGTGGAAGAGTTCCTCGGCGGAGGCGGAATGGGATTCGTCTCCAAACGATCAGCCATGCCGGAGTTGGCAACGGCCATCAAAGCGGTCGCCGGCAAACAGAAATGGATCGCTCCCTCGGTGCGTTCGGTACAGGCGCGGGCAGATTTCTCCGCAAGCAGTGACACCAGCCTCACCGTGCGGGAGCGGGAGATAGTGGCGTTGATTACCAAGGGGTTTACCAGTAAACAGATAGCCGATCAGCTCTGTGTAAGCGTCAAGACTATTGAGACACACAGATACCGGATATTCAGGAAGCTCAACATCAAGCACTGCGCGCAGTTGGCCGACTATGCCATCCGGCACGGGATCTCCCAGGGCGCGAAGCGATCATCCTCCAGCAAGCTCAACTGACGATCTCCCCCGACGACCTCAATCTCTCATTCACGCTTATTAATCACCGGCCTGACCTTTGGGCACAGCTATCAACTGCTCATCCACGGGCTCGTCCGACTCCAGCAGCCCATCCCGAAACCTCAAGACTCGCCTGGCGTGCCGGGCGATGTCGGATTCGTGCGTGACTATGATCACCGTCTTGCCCTCATTGTTCAACTTCTGGAAAATTGCCATTATCTCGACGCCCGTGGCCGTGTCGAGGTTGCCGGTGGGCTCGTCACCGAAGATGATGGGCGGATCATTCACCAGTGCCCTCGCGATTGCCACGCGCTGTTGCTCGCCTCCCGAAAGCTGCATCGGGGTGTGGTGGAACCGCTTGCCGAGCCCGACCGACTCCAGCGCCTGCCGCGCGGCCCTGGGGTTCTTAGGCTCCGTCGAATACATCATCGGCAGGACGACGTTCTTCAGCGCGCTCATCCGGGGCAGAAGGTTGAAACTCTGGAACACGAACCCGATCTTGCGGTTGCGAACGGCAGCGCGGGCTGGATCGCTGAGCTTGCCGGCATTGATGCCGTCGAGCTTGTAGAGGCCCGAGGTGGGGCGGTCCAGGCAGCCGATGATGTTCATCAGCGTGGACTTCCCCGAACCCGAAGGCCCCATGATGGCGACGAACTCGCCCGGCTCCACGCTGAACGAGACTCCCCTCAGCGCGGGAACATCCACGCTGCCGATGTTATAGGTCTTCTTTAGATTATTGACTTCTATAAGCGGCATGATGATATTTTATATTTTCTATTTTATAATGAGTATTTGAGTTAGCGCACGGCTCACCGATCAATACAAAATACTCATTACAAAATATAAAATCAAGAGTACCTCAGCGCCTCGATCGGATCAACCATCGCCGCGCGGACTGCCGGGTAGAGGCCGAAGACCAGCCCCACAAACGCCGAAACGCCGAATGACATTATAATAGCTTCCATGGAAACCAGCGTGCGCCATCCGGCGTAGACGGAGATTGCCTGTGCGCCGCCGACTCCCATCGCCACGCCGATGAGACCGCCGAAGCAAGTTATGACCAGCGCCTCCAGCATGAACTGGCGGATGATGTCCCAGCGGGTCGCGCCGACACAGCGCCGTACGCCGATCTCGCGGGTTCGCTGGGTAACCGTCGCCAGCATGATATTCATGATGCCGATGCCGCCCACAAGCAGCGATATGCTCGCGATGGCGCCCATCACGATGCTGAAGATGCGCTGCGTCGCCTGCTGCTGGCGGAGGAGCTCGGCGGGAATAATGATCTCATAGTCCCGAATGCCGCGGTGGAGGCGGTGCAGGACCGATCTAATGACCGACGCAGTGGGCACGGTGGCCGTGTCGCTTTCGACCTGCACTATTACTTCGCTGATAGGGCTGTTGTCCCGGCTGATGCGGCTGCGGAGCCTCTGAAACATCTTGCGCAGGTTGGCGAAGGTGGATGGGACCGCCTGCTGGGAGTACAGCTGAAAATCGGTGAACGAGACGGTGATTGGGATGTAGATGTCGGAGTTGAGATCTCGTAGCGCGGAGTACGCCTTTGCTGAGCCGATTTCCTTGGCCTCCATCAGGCCGACCACGCGGAATATGCGCTTGCCGATCTTGACGGTCTTGCCCAGCGGGTCGTCGAAGCCGAACAGCTCACGCTTCGCCGCCGCGCCGAGCACGCAGACCGGAATGTGATCGCTGACATCATACTGCCGCAGGAACCGCCCTCGTGAGACCACGGACCGGATCGCTCTGTCGTAGCCGGGAGTAGTGCCAACCACCTTGGCCGCCACGGGCTTGTCCCCGCGCTTGACGTCCGCGAAGACCTCCCTGATCGGCACGATCCGCCGCGCGTAACCGCATACCTGGGCTATGCTTTCGGTGTCGGAGAATTTCAGACCGTAAGGGGAGCGGTCCTCGGCCTTCTCCGCGAGCTCGCCGGTTATGACCGCGCGCTTGACGTGAACCACGTCGATGCCCATTTTCCTGATCTGATCCAGAGCTTCCTGCCTTGCGCCTTCGCCGATTGAGACCATGGCAATAACCGCCGCCACACCGAAGATGACTCCGAGCATTGTGAGCATCGAGCGGAGCTTGTGGGAGAGCAGTTCGGAGAGGCCGGTTTGTATGGCGTCAAGGATTCCCATGTCAGCTTTTTCCAACTCCGGGGATCGGCGCGGCTTTAGGCTTCGCCTTCTTCTCCTCGGCGCCGGGCTTGGATGTGCCGGCTTCCTGCTCATCCAACGGCTTGGTCGGGTCGCGGAGCGATACAACCTGGCCCTTGTTCAGGCCCTTGGTTATGATGACGAAGTTGTCGTTGTGCTTACCGACCTTGACCTGGACACGCTTATAAGCCTTGCCGTCCTTGACGAAGACACAGGTCTTGCCCTCGCGCTCGATCACGCACTCCAGCGGAACGCTCAGTGCGTCTTTCACCTGGTCGCATATGAACTCCACATCGGCGGTCATGCCAGGTTTGATGACTTTCGGGTCCGATTCCTTGATGGCGATCACGACTTCGAAATTCTTCCTGCCGGGGGTGGCGCCGGATTCCCAGGGCAGTGCCTCGGTGGCCAGGCTCGCGATGTCTTTCACAGTGCCGTGGAAAGTCTTGTTGGGCACCGCCTCCAACTTAACGAGCACCGGCATGTTCAGCTTGACCTTGGGCGCGTCCGCCTCCCCCACGCTGACCTTCGCCTGCATGCTGGACAGATCTGGAAGCTGGATCACGGTCTGCCTGGGGTTGACCATATCGCCCGCCTTGAACGCGCGGCGGCCGTCGCCCATCCACTCCTTTGTTATGACGACCATCCCTGCGGCGGGTGCGACGATGGTAGCTTTCCTGGTCTTGGACACCGCCTCGTCCCACGTCCGCTTGGCCAGCTTCGCCCGGAACGTAACATTATCCACGTCCTCCTGCCTCTGCGATTCGCGTCTCGCGCATTCGCTTTTCTTGAGATCGATGTCCATCTTGCTCTTGTCCAGGGCCAGTTGCTTTGAGTTGACCTCAAACTCTGCCTGCTCCACCCTGGAGCCCGGAACCAGCTTCTTCTCCCACAGGCGCTTCTGCTTCTCGAGGTTTTTCTGAGCGCGGTCGAGTTCGTTCTTGTCGAACTTGTACTGGGCCTCGGTCTTCGCCTTATCCGTCGTATTCGCATTTCGCAGGATTTCGAGCTCCAATTTAGCCCGTTCTACGTCGGCAAGGGCGTTATTGTAGGCGAGTTCCTGGTTATCGGCGTCTTTAACGAGGTCGGTGGTATCCAGCTCGGCCAACTTGTCTCCCGGCTTGACGAATTTACCTTCGGGCACGATCTCGATGATCTTACCGTTGATCTCGGAGGTGACCATCACCGAGTTCTCTGCCTGGAGTGCGCCCATCTCGTGGAAGCTGACAACAAACGTGCCGGACGCGACCTTCGCAGTCGGCACGAACACGCTCGTTTTCTTCGGAGTAAAGTATTGCTTGTATAGCGGCATTCCCCAGCGCTGCGCTGCGACTATTAAAAGCACTACCGTGAAAGTGCGAGTTCCCCAGAGTTGGATTTGTCGTCTCATTTTGTCCCTATGACCGTAATGTCTTCGCCCATGGCGTATTTCAGGTTTATGCCGGCGAGGTAGAGCTCTACCTTGGCCGAAAGAAGCCCCGTTTCCGTCTCGGTGAGAGAGCGCTGCGCTTCCAGCAGGTTGCGGTTGTCGTCGAGTCCTTCATCCACCATCGTCTGCGCGCTTTCAAGATTCTTCTTCGCGGTTTCGAGATTTCGGCCAAGGATATCGACCGAGCTTTTCGAGGCCTCAAATGACCGATAGGCGTTGCGGACTTCCTGCGCGATGCGTTCCATCTGGTAGACGCGCATCCGGTGCATGACATCCAGCTCACGCTCGGTTATCTCCCGATCCTCCAGCGCGGCGCGCCTGTCTATGGGAAGACGATATTCTATGCCGGAGATGAACGACCCAAGGTCGTATAGCGAGCGCGAGATCAGGCCCGTGTCGGGGGAAATCGAGTTAAAACCCGCAACTACATCCAGGCTGGGACGGAGCTTGTCATCTCGCATTGCCAGCTTCCGCGCCTGCTCGGAAAGTTGGATGTCATAGACAGAAAGCTCCGTGCGGTTACTTAGCGCCGTGTCTATGGCCTCGCCGAGCGGCCGGAGTTGTACGCTCACTTCCGGGACCGAATCCGTCAGCTCCGGCGTTTGG
>JAMCYN010000113.1 GCA_023474015.1 Armatimonadota bacterium | reverse complement strand
CTGCAAATTGCCGCCGTCCAGCCGGGCATACTTGCCGATTTGTATCCCTTTGCAGTACTCTATCGGCCCACGCGCGTCAATGCCGGAGTCGGCCTGCGCGGCTGTCGAGAATGCCGCAATGGCCGCGTCGAGTTTACGCTGGTCGGCCCCAGAACGTTGGTCGCCCCCAGTACGTTGGTCCGGGATTTGCATTCCCGGACCCGCCTTCGCAAGATAAGCCAGCCCCTTGCCGTAGTGCGCCTGGGCACAGTTCTTGTCAATGTCCTTAGCGATGTTGAACTCTATCAGCGCGTCGTCCGGCCTGTTTGCGCTCAGCAGGGCAAGGCCCATCGCGACGTGCGCGAGAGGGTCGTTCGCATTGCAGGCAAACGCGTGCTTCAGCGCCTCGACCCCCTTGCCCGTGATTCCCTGCTCCAGAAATGTGAGCGCCTCGTTCACATGGCCCAGGTAGTCGCTCGGCGCGCAAAAACCGGCGCCGCCGGAGAAGGTGACCAGCGCCGCCGCGACTAATATAACTGCGAGTCCGCGCGCAGAATATCTCAAGACGAGTAGTCTACAATCCATTGCTCCGTTGTATGACGACAAAAGTCGCGGAATAGTTTCGGGGACCGAGTTTGCGAGTTACGAGTTTGCGAGTTACGAGTTGGTAACCCGCAACCCGGCAACTCGTAACCCGTAACTCCCCGACCGATACAAACGCTTAAAGGGCATGAAACATTTCGGAAACAACTTCAAACGATAATAGAGCACAGGTGAATGATATCCAAGAGGTGAACACCAGCATGATGAGCAACGGTAGACAGCCTGTAACCAGCGTATTCGGCTCCAACGTCTTCAGCGAGTCGGTGATGCGAGAGAAGCTCTCCAAGGAGACGTTCAAGTCCCTCAAGCGCACCATCGACGAGGGAGTCGCGCTGGACCCGTGTATTGCGAGTGAAGTCGCGACCGCCATGAAAGACTGGGCCATCGAGAGGGGCGCGACGCACTTCTGCCACTGGTTCCAGCCGATGACCGGCATGACCGCCGAGAAGCATGACTCATTTATTTCGCCGACCCTGGACGGTCGCACGATTATGGAGTTTAGCGGCAAGGAACTGACCCAGGGAGAGCCTGACGCTTCCTCGTTCCCCTCCGGTGGACTGCGCGCGACCTTCGAGGCCCGCGGCTACACCGCGTGGGACTGCACTTCCCCTGTTTTCATCAAGCAGGACGGCGACAATATTTCACTGTATATTCCGAGCGCGTTCTGTTCCTACACCAGCGAAGCGCTCGACAAGAAGACCCCGCTGCTTCGCTCGATGGACGCTTTGAACAAGCAGACCATGCGCGTGCTTCGTGCGATGGGCAATACCACATCCAAGCGTGTGATTACCACCCTCGGCCCGGAGCAGGAGTATTTCCTGGTCGACCGCAAGTATGTCGAGCAGAGAATGGACCTGATCCTCACCGGTCGCACGCTCTTCGGCGCTCCGTCGCCCAAGGGCCAGGAGATGGAGGACCATTACTTCGGCAACATCCATGAGCGCGTGGCTTGTTTTATGAACGAGCTTAACAATGAGCTCTGGAAGCTGGGCGTCTCCGCGAAGACTCAGCACAATGAGGTTTCTCCCGCGCAGTATGAGCTTGCGCCGATCTTCGCCACCGTCAACGTCGCCACCGACCATAACATGCTCACCATGGAAACAATGAAGAAGGTAGCGTTGCGCCACGATCTGGTCTGCCTGCTGCACGAGAAGCCGTTCGCGGGCGTGAACGGCTCCGGCAAGCACAACAACTGGAGCATGGTCACCGACGACGGCATCAATCTGCTCGATCCGGGCAATACCCCGCACGAGAACGGCCAGTTTCTGGTGCTGCTGTGCGGCATCATTCGCGCGGTAGATAAGTATGCCAAGCTCCTGAGGGCGTCTGTCGCCACCTCCGGCAACGACCACAGGCTTGGCGCGAACGAGGCCCCGCCGGCTATTGTCTCGATCTTCCTCGGCGATCAGCTTACGGACATTTTCGAGCAGCTTGCGATTGGTGCGGCAAAGTCCTCGAAGCAGGGTGGGGACCTCAAGCTGGGCGTCAGCACTCTGCCGCAGCTCCCCAAGGACTGCACCGACCGCAACCGCACCTCGCCGTTCGCCTTTACCGGCAACAAGTTCGAGTTCAGGATGGTCGGCTCGGCTCAGTCGTGTGCGGGCCCGAACTTCGTGCTGAACACGATGGTGGCGGATATCCTCTCCGAGATCGCGGATAGGCTCGAGAAGGCCAAGGATGTGAACGCCGAGGCCCAGAAGATTTGCCAAAAGATCGCCCAGGACCACAGCCGCATCATCTACAACGGCGATAACTATATCGAAGAGTGGATTGTCGAAGCCGAGAAGCGCGGCCTGCCGAACATCCGCAACGCCGTCGACAGTATCCACACCATGATTGACAAGGAGAACGAGGCGCTGATGGCCAAGCACAGCGTTCTCAGCAAGCACGAGTGGCACGCGCGCCACGAGATTCTTCTTGAGAGATACATCAAGGAGATCAACATCGAGGCGCAGACGATGCTGTATATGGCCAAGAGGCAGATACTGCCAGCGGCGGTGGAGTACTCCGGCGTGGTCGCCAACTCCCTGAGCGCGATCAAAGCCGCCGGCGCGACCTCCAAGGCCCAGACGAAGATCCTCAAGGACCTTCTGGACTTGATCGACAGCCTTCAGGTCAACATCGTCAGCCTCGAGGAGTCCCTCGACAAGGCTGCCGAGAAAGAGACCGCCGAAGCCTATCGCGACCTGGTGATCCCCGCGATGATCAAGGTCCGCGAAGCATCCGACCAGATCGAGGCCGTCGTGGACTTTGAGCTTTGGCCGCTGCCGACCTACGCTGAGATGCTTTTCATGAAGTAGAGCGAATACTGGATTGGTTAAGAATGTGAATATGCCGGGCCCGGGGCTTGCAGCCTCGGGCCTTTGTCAATGCTCATCAGTTTAGCCTCTTCGGATCAAGGGTATAACCGCTGAGATAAGCGGGTTGGGTATTATTGGAAGAGGTGGACGAATGAGGAGAATATCTATACTCGTGGTTGTGTTGGTGTTCGTGGCCGTTTCGGCGCCTTGGGCGGGAGCTTCCACACTTTTCGAGGCGTCTTTATCCGGGCTGAACTCGGTCCCGCCCAATGCCAGTTCGGCTACGGGTTTCGGGACTGTCCTTCCGAACGACGCTCAGGACACGATCACGGCGAACCTAAACTGGAGCGGTCCGGTGCGGGGTAAGCATTCGGGGACAGGTCTATACCATTGGAACCGGCATACACCTGCGTTTCCAGGTGGAAAGATCAGGAGATATCTGGGAAGGGCTCAGGATAGAACCGTGCCGGAGCCGTCTTCCGTTCTACTGGGCATCCTCGGGCTGACAAGTATCGGAGGATTCGCGCGACTCCGGAAGGCCTAGCGCACTACCGCACAAGACCATTGCAGTACCTCCATATGCGAGCGGGGCCGGGCGTTTAGCCCGGCCCCGCTTGTCTCTTCGGGGACACGTAGCGGGCAGAGATTTCGAGCTAAATAGCTACCTTCCCCACCTCTTCCTTTTGGGCTTTGGCCATTAAGAACTCGCCGACCCGGCGGACCTCGTCCTTGAACTCCTCGTAGTCTATCTGGTTGCCGTTCACCCACGCGCTCCAGAGGGACGTGTTGGCGGCATAGCGCAGCACCTCGTGTATTTCGTCATCGGTCGCGCCGTGCATCCTGGCGACCTCGGTGTGATACAGAGTGCAGTAACGGCACTTGGAAACCGCCGATATTCCAAGCCCGACAAGCTCCTTATACTTGCTCGGTACTATGCCTTCGGCGAGTTGGATGTTCTTGAAAGCCTGCCAGTCCTGCTCCAGGGTTGCGTCCGGGACGATTTTGAAGAAGGAGGGCACCAGCCCGATGGTCTCCTCCATATCGCGATAGACTTCATGTCTGGTCATAGTAAACACTCCTTCGCGGAAAGCTTCCGCCAGTCAATTACTCATATTACAGTGTACCCGTCCGGCAGAGGCATAAACCGGGATTTCAACCATTCAGTTCCAGTGCCTGGCAGGAGTAGACCGCACGCACGTCTAACCTTATAACGTCAACTACTTCCGGAGGAGCCTTATGGAAAACCCGCTTGATATATCACATGAGGTATCGATTGCCCTGAATAGGAACCAGCCCATAGTCGCGCTGGAGTCGTCCGTTATCGCCCACGGCCTCCCCGCGCCGCGGAATGTGGTGACAGCGCTTGAGATGGAGCGGATAATCCGTGATTGTGGAGCAATACCGGCGACGATCGGCGTCATCGACGGCAAGATCAGGGTCGGACTCACCAAGGAAGAGATCGAGAGGCTCGGCGATGGCAAGGCTTCTAAGCTGCCGTTCGGGACATTCCCTACGCGGTCTCGAAGAAGCTCGATGGCGGGTTGACTGTCTCCTCCACCGCTCGCATCGCGACATCAGCGGGAATAGTAGTGATGGCTACTGGCGGCATCGGCGGGGTGCATCGCGGGGCCTCAGAGACATTCGACATATCCGCGGACCTGTGGGAGCTTGCCCGCACGCCGATAATAGTTGTCTGCTCGGGTGTGAAGGCGGTGCTTGATATCCCGGCGACAGTTGAGTGGCTCGAAACCCACGGCGTCCCGGTCTACGGGTACGAAACCGGCGAACTGCCGGCGTTCTATTCCCGGTCGAGCGGCATTCTGGTTCCCAAGCTCGAAAGCGCGAGCGAGGTCGCCGAGATCGCGAAGACGGCTCCCGGCGCGACCGGAGCCAGATGCGCCATCGTGATTGCCGTGCCTATTCCCGAGGCCGATCAGGTCCCGGCTGTGGCGCACATCGAGAAAGCCGTGCAGGAGGCAGAGAGCAATCGCATAAGGGGGAAAGAACTCACCCCATTCCTGCTGAAAAGAGTGGGAGAGCTAACCGAAGGCAAGTCTACCGAGGCGAACATAGTCTTGCTGAAGAACAACGCCCGTGTTGCGGCGGAGATCGCGGTTGCGCTGTTCGAGGACAGAGACCGAAGAATAGGATTCATGGTATGAACGTACACTCATTTTATTGGACGCGAAGTCTGAAAGCGCGGGTTGCTTTGCTGCTTGCGGCGGTTGTGGTCGTGGTGGTGAGCGGCGTTTCTCTTGCCACGCAGCCGACCACGACGCTTGTTCCAATGCGCGACGGGGTCAAGCTCGCCACGGATGTATATCTGCCCGGTGACGGGTGCGCTTATCCGGTGATTCTCGTCCGCACTCCTTATGATAAGAACAAGAAGGCTCCAATCGGTCTCGACGGCGCGCGGCGGGGCTACGCCATGGTGATCCAGGACTGCCGGGGGCGGTTCGCTTCTCAGGGAAAAGATATCCCCTTCGAGACGGACATCGCCGACGGGTTTGACACACTCGAATGGATAGCTCGGCAGCCCTGGTGGAACGGCAAGATCGGGACCTGGGGAGGGTCGGCGCTCGGGATCACTCAATTTGCCGAGGCGGCATCGGGCACGAACCGAATTACCTGCCAGCACATAGCGGTCGCGAACCCCTTGATGTATCTATACGGCATCTGCCCCGGCGGCGTGTTCAAGAAGGCGATGATCGAGGACTGGCTGAGCAAGCACGACTTCGGCCAGGAGGCTTTGGCTCTGTGGAAGAGCCATCCGCTCTATGATTCCTACTGGCGCGCGCACGACCTTTTGCCACGGCTCAAGTGCGTCACATGGCCTGCTGTTCATTTTGGAGGCTGGTATGACATATTCTCGCAGGGCATGCTGGACTCCTTCGCGGCGTATAATATTCGAGGTCGCGGCAAACAGAAGCTGATTATGGGTCCCTGGACACATGGCGGGCCGGTTCAGAAGTCAGGAGAGTTGATATTCCCGAATGCCGACAAGCCGCCCGCGATGTCGCTAGATTCCTGGCGGTGGTTCGATCATTATTTGAAGGGTATGGATAACGGCATCGAGAGTGACCCCGCCGTTACCTACTATGTGATGGGGGACACATCCGACCCGGCGGCCCCGGGCAATGTCTGGCGCAAGGCCAACGATTGGCCTCCATTTCGGGGCAGGCCGACGCGATTCTATTTGCAGGCGGGTGGGGGCTTATCGAGGCATCAGCCGACGGTGGCCGGCTCGATTGGCTACATTTGCGATCCCGCCGACCCCGTTCCGACGATAGGCGGGACGCAGTTGACTATCCCCGCGGGCCCTATGGACCAACGCAAGATCGAGAGCCGTTCCGATGTGCTGATCTTTACCTCGGAACCTCTCGCCAGGCCACTTGAGGTGACGGGTCGGGTGGGGGCTGTATTGTGGGTCTCCACTGACGCGCCCGATATGGACTTTCTGGTGAGGCTGTGCGATGTCTACCCGGACGGACGCTCGATCAACGTGTGCGAGGGCATCTTACGCGCGAGCCTGCGCGATACGCTCGAAAAAACGCATTTGCTGAAGCCCGGCAAGCAATATAAGCTCAAGATCGACCTATGGTCCACGAGCATCATCTTCAACAAGGGCCACCGCATCCGCGTGCACGTCACATCGAGCAGCTACCCCGGCTTCGATACGGGCGCGTGGTTCCACGACGGCGGCAAGGCACGGGTCGCGCGCAATATGGTCTATATGAGCCGGTCGCGGCCTTCGTATGTGCTGCTACCTGTGGTGGAGTAGGGGAACGCTTTCGACTGCTAACCTCTACTTCGCCTTGCGCTGCAACTCACCCAATGTCGCCTTCAGCGCGTTGACCTGACGGCCGTACTCCGCCCAATCGCCGGCCTTCTGGGCATTCTGGGCCTTCTCATACTGTGACACCGCCTGGTTCACAAGTTTCGTGACCTCCGCGCTCGGAGCGGCGCCCGGGACCCCCGGCACCCTGCCCGGCTTCGAAGTGACCCCGTCCTTGGTCGGCGCGGCGACGCCTTCGGCGGAGGTTCCCATAGAAGGAACCGAGCTGACCGGCGCGCCCACAACCGCGGTCAGCGCCTCGCTCAAAGTCGGCCTCATGGCGATCTTGTTACCCAGCGCTACAATCACCTCGACAATCTGCGGCATCTGCGTCTGGGTAGCCGTCAGATAGACCGGCATCACATAGAGCAATGAGTTTTCAATCGGAATCACCATCAGGTTTCCTGTTCCGACCTGGGAGCCCCGCTGATCCCACAGACTCAACTGCGGGGAGATGACGGGGTCCTGACTCGCGAGCCCGGCGATCTGCTCCGGGCCGTAGACGTTCTTATTCTCGGGGAAGCGATAGAGCACCAGCCTGCCATAGTTCGCCGCGTCGCACCTGGCGCACATCCAGGCGACCATGTTCTTGCGCTCGGCCCCGGCGCGGACGTAGGGGGTCATGAGGATAAACTCCTCGTTCGCCCCGTTCGGGAGCTTCATAATGATGTAATAGGGCTCCATCGGCGATCCCTGGCTGACGCTTGCGCCGGTCAGGTCGGCGCGATTCGGGATTGCCCACAGGTCAGCGTTGTTGTAGAAGTCCCCCGGCCTGTCTTTTCTGTAGTGGTAGCGTGTGTAGATGAACGTCTGCGCTCTGAACATGTCCTCGGGATAGCGAATATGGGCTTGAAGTTCGGCCGGCATGTCGCTGATCGGCTTCAGAATGCCCTGGAATATCCTGTCGTAAGTCCTGATAATCGGGTCGGCGACCGGCTTGTCCGTGTAATAGGCGTTGACTCTGCCGGTATACGCATCCACGACGACCTTCACAGAGTTGCGCATATAATTGAGATCCCTATTCTGGATACTTACATGCTGCGAGTAGGGATAGGAATCCGTGGTGGTGTAGCCGTCGCGCATCCAATAGAGTTTCCCATCGACGGTCACCAGATAGGGATCGTTATCGAACATCAGGAATGGAAGCAGGGCCTCCGTCCTTTGCTTGATCTCTCTGTTGAACAGTATCCGACTGGTCGGCTTGATACTCGAGTTCAGAAGCATGTTGACGTCGGAGAACCTGAGCGAAAACAGGAGCTTGCGCATGAATCCGCCGACCCGCACTCCACCATACCCCTTGTATGAGGTTGTCTTGGTCTCTTCCGCCGTTGGGTAGTCGAACTCGGGCGCCTTCGTCTTGACGATGGCGTGGTTCTCCGTAAGCTGGCCGAAGTAGACCCCCATTTCCTTAATGGGAATGTCCACCGTGGTCTTGGGTGGTATGTCCTTGACGATGTAGAGCGGTTTGCCCTGCTCGTCGGTTTCGTTGACCGGACTCATTGCGTACCCGTAGCCATGGGTATATTGAAGGTGCTCATTGATCCACGTCCGTGAGCCCTCCGCCAGCCTGCCCTGGTCAAGCTCCCTCGCCCCCAGCCAGACCTGCCGATAGCGCTTGTCCCCCGTGTTGGGATCGGTCAGCCAGTACCGGTCAACGTCTAGATCTGGGAAGTGATAGTACTGCTGAATCGTCTGGGTCTGGTTATACACGGCCTGGAGGTGGTCCTTGTCCCAAAGCCGGATGTTCTCTATCGTGACGAGGTTTGCGCTTATCTGCTCCGGGGTCAGTGACGATTCGGCGGCGAATGGCCGATCGGTGACCATCCCCAGGCCATAGGCCTCCTGAGTCGCCGCGATGGCTCGGGTTATGTAGGGCGCTTCCTTGTCCTTCTCATTGGGAATGACGCTGTATTGCTGCACCAGAGCTGGATACGCGCCCCCGACAACTATCGCCGCCGCCATCAGCCCCACCAGCCCGGCGAGGGCATAGCCTGTCCCTCGACGGTATATGTTGAACAGTACCAGCAGCCCTGCTATAATCGCGACCACCATAAGTATCTGCAGCGCGGGCAGGCGCGCGTGAATGTCGGCGTAGCTCGCGCCGTCGAAGCGTGTCCCGCGCCCGAGCAACAGTTGATACATCCCCAGCCTGTAGCCCCACGCCTTCAGGAAAAACATCGCCGCGATCAGCACCGCGATGTGCCCCTTCACCCTCGGGGCGAATTGCAGCCGGTTTCCGAACACCTCTATCGCCTCGTCGGCGTAGTGCAGCGCGACGGTTGCCACCGTCGCCACCGCCAGCGCGAAGAACAGCCAGCTATATATATAGTTCAGGAACGGCAGTTGGAAGACGTAGAAGCCGATATCCCTGGCGAATTGCGGGTCAGCGACTCCGAACGGTGTGGCGTGGCTGTATATCAGCCACTCTTCCCAATGGGTCGCCGCCTCCAGCGCGACCATCGCCGATATTACAATGCTCCCAAGAAAGATCACTATCCCAATCCCGCGCCTCGCGAGCGTGCCGAGTCGTTCGAGCAACTGCTGCTCCATGCTCATTGGCGACGGTGGAGGCGCGATACGCCTGGCATACCACAAATTGCCGTAGATAAGCGCGAAGAACAGCGCACCCATCACCAGGCCGATGCCGACCTGTGTAATGAGCTTCTTCGTAAACACGACGCTGTAGCCCAGGTCCTTGAACCATAGCCAGTCGGTATACAGCCTGACCAGCGCCCCGCCGAATATCAGCAGCAGCGCCGCGATAGCGATCACAATCGGCCAAAAGTACCTACGCATAGTCTTCCTCCTCCGCTTGCCTACTAGCAGTCGGCTGGATTATACCATTTACCCACTACGATGTCTACGGATGTTTCGGGGACGGGCGCGTGTCAAATCTACGGAATTCAGGAATACATGGGCGGCCTGCACATTATCGCAAGAATGGGGCAGCACACCGTAGGCCCTGAGTAGCCCAGTAGGAGTTGGCTGTTATGAGATGGTCTGGTGGGCGTATCGAAGGGCCGGGCAAGTTTCAACCGAGCTTCCTACCTTCGTAGCCGCCCTTCGATACGGCCCTTCGGTACGGCCTACGGCCTACTCAGGGCTTACGGTGTACGGGTCAACGGGCTTTCCGTAGATTTGACAAGCACCCTTCGGACACGCCCCTTCCGTGCGTTCCACCCTCCACTCTCCAGAAGGCCCGGTTCCCAGCCGATAATCCTTGTGTATTGCCCGCATATTTACCGTCAAAGGAGTCGCGCCAATAATGCAAGCCGTGATACTGGCAGGTGGAAATGGAACGAGACTTCGTCCGCTCATTGCTACCGTTCCAAAACCCATGCTCCCGCTCTTCGACATGCCGATACTGGAACACTCCATCAGACTCCTCGCCAAACACGGCATTCGAGACATTATTATCACAACCTCACCCTACGCGGACGGCCTGATGGACTATTTCGGCGACGGTGCGAACTGGGGCGTGAGGATACGTTATTCAGTTGAGCACGAGCCGATGGGGACCGCGGGAGCCGTCAAGCTCGCGCGGAAGATGATACAGGATACGTTTATTGTGTTTTCCGGGGACGTTGTCTCCGATTTTGATCTGAAAGAAGCAATTATCAGCCACAAATCGACCTCAGCAATCGCGACCATTCTGCTCGCTCAGGTCGATGATCCCACCCAGTTCGGAATCGTCCGATGCGATTCTACGGGCAGGTTACGGCAATTCAAAGAGAAACCACGCTCGCATGAGGTCACCAGCAATATTGTCAGCACAGGGATCTACATCTTTGAACCCGAGGTCCTGAGCTGCATCCCTTACGACGAGCCGTGCGACTTCGGGCGTCAGCTCTTCCCGCGAATGCTGAACAACCAGGAGCCGATTTACGGCCTCTCGCCGAGAGGCTACTGGTGTGACGTCGGGAATTTGGCGAACTACCGCCGACTGCATACAGACGCTCTGACCGGCCCGTTGAATGTCGAAATCCCCGGCAGGGAGATCGCGGATGGAATTCATATCGGCGAGGATGTCGATATCCATCCGTCGGCGCAACTTTCAGGCCCCCTGTTCCTCGGCAACGGCGTCACTGTGAGGCGCGGCGCTAACGTTGGAAAAGGAACGGTGGTAGGAGCCGGCACGTGCATTGACGAGGGAGCTGAAGTAGTGGGCAGCATCATAGGAGGCGGTTCTTATCTTGGCCCGAACGCTTCAGTCGCGGACTGCATCATCGGCGGCGAATATCGAATCTCCGAAGGCGAAACGGCCCGCGGCCGCGCGTTCATAGAATACGCGCGCTACGAGACCCCCGAGCCGACCGTCCCCATCCGGCGAGAGGTCCCCAAGCCCGCCCGCCCCGCAAAGAAGGCCAGGGAAGCAAAAGCCGAGCCACTCAAGCGTTAGGATTCAGATTCCCCGGGGTTAAGCCCGTCCCTTCCGCTGTCTATTGCCTGTCGCATTCTCGACTGACAAGGCAATCATCCAAACAGGTCGGCGCGCATTTGCCGTCACACGGCTCTATGTGAATCGTGACGTTGCAGTTGCGCAGCTTCTCTTTGATGGCGACCACGATCTTATCGTTGAGGCTGTGCGATTCCTCAACGGACATATCCCCGCTCACCAGCAGATGAAACTGCACGAACCGTTGCGAGCCTGCCTTACGGGTGCGTAGTCGGTGAAATGCGCGAACCGTGGGGCTCAGACCCTTCACGTAGTCCCGAATCCACTGCTCCTCCTCGGGCGGCAGGCTGACATCCATCAAATCCCGCCCTGACTCGATAGTCAGACGATACGCGGCCCTTACAATAAGAAGTGCGACGGCGATGGCGGCGATGGGGTCCAGCCAGCGCAGGTCCAACCCCGGCAGGAGAAGTTTTCCGAGCCAGATCAGCCCAAGACCCACCATAACGCCGCCGGAAGTATACACATCGGTGCGCAGGTGCCAGCCGTCAGCTTGTAATGCGGGTGACTCCGTCTCCTTGCCCACCTTGAAAAGCATGTGGGAGACTACTATGTTCGCGACCGCTGAGACTAGCATCACACCAACACCCAACCCCGGCGCATCCAGCGGTTCCGCGTGCAGGAGCTTCTTAACGGCCTCGAAGACGATCCAGACAGCGGCGACGAAGATCAGTAGCGCCTCAATGGTGCCGGATATGTTCTCCACCTTGCCGTGGCCGAACGGGTGGTCCTCGTCGGCGGGCTTGCCTGCCGTATTCACCGCGAACAGCGCGATAATAGCCGCGAGCAAGTCCACGCCCGAGTGTATGGCTTCCGACAAGACCGACACTGACCCGATCAGCAAGCCGACTATGAGCTTCAGAGCAACGAGTGTGCTGTTCGATATGACAGACAGCAGCGCCACCGCCGCCTTGCGTTTGTGCGTATTATCAGTCAAACGAGCCTCCAGAAACGCCAAAAAAGCTCCGTGGGAAGTGCGTCAGTCCCACAGAGCTTCATACCTGCTGCCTCTCACAAAAGGCCCAGCCGCGCCCCGACCGACCGGGGCCGCCTGTTCTGAAATTAGTATATTCGACGATTGGCCTGGTGTCAATAGCACTTGCTGGCCAGGAAAGGTTCCCGAAAGGGTGACGAATACAAGCGATAAACCGTGATTTAGTTGTTGCTCGAACGCCGCGCGCGCTAATCATTTTACGAGCGCAATATCCATCTTGATATTTGCGGCGAGCCCGGTTTGCTCCTGCTTTGAATCGCGTGTCTTCCCATCCGCCGATGCAATCCGCCGCGAATCGAACGCGACGACGCAGTCCACTCGCGACTTCATCAGCTTCCCGGTCGCGACGGAGAACGTGCTCTCCCCCGTGGCCTTGAGCGCGGGTTCGGAGTTGCCGCCCTTTGGCACGCGGACTATTTCCTGCTGGACGGTTGCCGTATCGATCCCCTCGGTCTTTCCGGTGGACTTGAGAGTATTACTGAAATCGTAAATCTCTCCCAGGCTGGGCAGCGTTACCTTTGAATCCCACTTCTCGCCTGTCGCGTGGGGCGTGCCGCCGTCCGGCAGGTAGAACAGAATAATCATGTTGCCGTAGTTAATCCCCGGCAGGGAGGCGCTATACGAGGTCGGGGAAATGCCGTAGATGTCTCTGATGTTGAACTTCGAATCGAGCAGGACTGTCAGCTTCGGATAGATGCTCGGGGCTATGCTGAGCTTCTGGCCGCCCATGAGGACGCTGCCGTCGATAAGCGTGATTTCCATCGGCAGGAGGCCGTCACCTTCGCGTCGGCCGTATTTGTGGACCATCCTGAGGCATAGAGTCGAGTCCAGCTTCATTGGCTGACCGGCATCCGGGTTCGGCATGTCTCCGGTGATGGTGACGTTTACACTGTATTCACGCAGCTCGTTCGGATCGACGGTGGTCGTTATCATCACCTTCTCCGGAGCGGGCGGCATATCCGCGCCAATGGCCATCGTGCCCCACGGCAGGATCAGGGTAAGAATGAATCCAACAGCAAATCTGATAAGTCGCATAATAGCCTCCTGCCACGCTTAAGCCGAACGTGGGTTCGTTCATTCAAAACACTGGAATTTGAGTGTGCGGTAATACTATCGATGCCGCCCCGACCTGAGTATAGAAATAATCAGCCACGCGCCGAATATAGTCGCGACGGCATAACCCAAAGCCCCCCAGGTCGGCAGGCCGAACCAGGACTTGGAGCCTTTGCCCGCCGCCACTATGACCGACGAGCCGATGATAGTCGAGCCGACTATTAGAGCGATGGCGATCCGGTTGGAGGAAGCCCGGAACGACTCCGACACCGGCTCGAGGTTCTCGTGTTTGAACTCGATACGCAGATGCCCCTCGATAGCCTTTCGCATAAGGCGCTCCAAGTGCTCGGGGAGGTTGAACAGAAACGTGCGGGTGGCGACCAGCGCTCGGTATAGCTCGTTAATTGTGTTCTCGGACTTCAGTTCGCTTCGCACCGCGCGGCCCACATAGCCTCGGGCGGCTTCGGTGAAGTTGAAGTCGGGATCGAGTTGGCGGCAGATGCCGTCGATATTGGTGAATACCTTCGCAAGCACCGCGAAGCTCACCGGCAGCCGGACCTTGTTGCTGGTGGACACGTGAAGGACGCGAGTGAGGAGCTTACCCATGTTCACCGACCGGGAGGGCATGCCGTAGAATGTGCGCATGACCTTCGCCAGGTCCGTGGTGAGTCGCCGCACGTCGACTTCACCCTGGGCGATGCCCAGCCGCATTATTTCGTCCGCGAGCACGCGGGGGTCCTGCTGCTCGAACGCCATTAGCATACGCACCGCCCCGGCCCTGTTCTCGGGGTCGAGCCTGGCCACCTGGCCGCAGTCCAGCAGCGCTATGCCGCCGGATTCGGTCACGAGTATATTGCCGGGGTGCGGGTCCGCGTGGAAGAACCCGTCCACGAAGACCTGTTCGAGAAACGACGACGCCAACCGGCCCGCAAGCTGCTTGAGATCGATGCCGGGAGGGCGGTTAGCCGCGACGTCGGTGATCTTGACGCCCTGCATTTCCTGAAGCGTAAGCACCCGGCTTGTGGTGAGGCTCCAATAAACCAGCGGCACCTGGACGCCGTGGTCGCGGTCGGACAACGCTTCGCGGAGGCGGTCGGTGTTGCGCGCCTCTCGGGTATAGTCCATTTCCTCCCTGATTGTGAGCGCGAACTCATCGACCAGGTCGAGCAGGCCATATAGCCGCGCGCGTGACGAGTGCTGCTCCAGGAACTGGGCGCGCTTATACATTATCTCGATGTCGGTCTCGACCGTTTCCCGGATATGCGGGCGCTGGACCTTGACGATAACCGCCGTTCCGTCCAGCAGCTTCGCCCGATGTGCTTGCGCCAATGATGCCGCGGCGAGCGGCTGGCAGTCGAACTCCAAATAGAGATCGCGAAGCGGCACGGCGAACTCGGCTTCGATAACTTCCTCTATCTCGGGAAATGGGACTGTGGGGGCGGTGTCCTGGAGCTTGGAAAGCTCTTCTATGTACGACTCCGGGACGATGTCCGGGCGCGTGGAGAGGATTTGGCCGAGCTTGACGAACGTCGGCCCCAACTCTTCCAGCATTTCCCGAATGTGCGCCGGCCCGTGCTCCTTCTCGCCCAGGTCCGCGTGCTTCCGGAGATGCTCCGGAAACCCGAGCCTGCTTAGCATCCACCCCCAACCGTGTTTGGCCAGGATCCTCGCTATTTCCTTGTAGCGATGAAAGTGCCTGCGGCCCTTATCGAGCATTAATCGGTCGCTCCCTGTTGGGCCGCTTTGCTCATTTCGGCCAAGCGCTTTTCGAGCGCCGCGACGCGCTCCTCGAGCTTGTCAACCCTGGCTGCCTCGGCGGCGCCGGCCTGCTGAAGCATCTTGGATGCCTGCTCGCGCATCCAGTCCTGTATCGACTTTTTCTCGTCGTCGGCCTTCCTGGAGACGTCATCAACGAACTTCTTGGCGTCCTCTTTGCTCACCTCGCCGCGCTGGACCATCTCGTCGGCAAAGCTCCTCAGCTTCTCCGCGCTGAGTTCCGCGGCCCCGATTGTGAAAGCAAGAGATTTCTTGAGCATATCTACTGTGTTCAATTAGCATACCTCCATTTTAGAAATCCGAGGTCGGCACGGTTTCATTAGTCCCGATGCCAGTTGACCCGGGCGAGTTTCGTGTCTCCGGACCACTTGTATTCAATATTCCCATTGTAGGCCTTGTGAAGCGCCTTGCCGATACGCTGGGCGAGTCTATCGTTGGTGGTTGTGATCTGGAAATCACCGCCTACCGCCTCCATGCTCATTATCCGCTCCAGCGGATTTATGCCCATGGCGTCGTTGGTCTCGTTGCGGATAAGGTTCAGGATTTCATCGTTGTGGTTGGTCATGAAGTCCCCGGAGAGCGTGAGAACGCCGCCGGGCATCGTGTCACGAAACCTCCTGCAGGCAGGGCACAGGGAGTCGTGCGCCGTACTTGACAAGTCGTGCTTCATGCCGGGGTGCTGGCCTTTCATATACCAGCGGCCGGCGGCGAAAAATGCTCCACACTGCCTGCATACGGTGTTCTCCTGGAAGTCCTGCGCCTCGAGATAGGGATCATTGGGGGTTACGGCATGATTTCTGATATTCACGGGAGGCTTGTCGCTCATCTTGAGTTACCCCTTTCAATAGGAAAGAGCACTTTGGGGGACCCCGAAAGCATTCGGGGTTCATTATTAAGATTACCCTTGCGCGGAATCGCGCTAAACGAGCCGAGCTTGTTTCAAGCAACCTATGATCTGGCGGAACTGACAAGAGACCAGCCCGCCATCGCCACGAGTAGCAAGAATGTCGGGACCAGCGCGTACTGGATCGGCAGTAGAATAAGGGATACTACCAGAACCGACGCCCCGGCGGTGAGGATGAGATAGTACCTCGCCGTCGCGGTGCGGCCTCCGGCGATCCACTGGTTAAACGAGTTCCGATAAGGCAAGTCCGCGCCGCATTTGACGCACGTGCGGGCGGCTTGTTCGTTCTCGGTATGACACCAGCGGCAGATGGGGTTCGGGCAGTCGCGCATATAGCGTTCCTTGCCCCATTTGGAGAGCTTGTACTGGGCCTCGAGGTCGGCCCCCATATCGACCGCGACCTGCATTTCCTCGACGGCGCGGTCCAGTTCGCCCATCATGTAGAGAGTCTCTGCGAGGAACTGCCGGGCGGCGCGATTGGTGGGGTCTTGCTGAATCGCCAGCATATACTCTGCGCACCGGGCCTTGTAGAATGATTTCAGACCACCCAGGCGGAACGAGTAAATCGTGTAGTACGCCGCGCCCGCCAGGGCTGCGAGCGTGAGTACGACCTGCCAGGCCGTTTCCGCCGCGAACACGCCGAAACCCAGCCCGCAGAAGACGATGGCGAGTATAACCGCATCGGTGGTCTCGACCATTCCCTCGCTCCACCAATGCAGTATCAGAAAGAAGCAGATTACGGATACTATAAGACCGATAAGAAACATGGCGGCAACCGCGGCTCAATGCCTCGAATCGTGAACCGGCGAACCGACGTGCGTGTACATTGCATATTCGCGAATGAACGGCGATTATCCTGCCTAGGAAAAAGAACAACCATCACTGTTCTTCCTCGACTCGTCAAGCATGCTGATAGAACGCTACTACTGCGGCGTCCCGCACGGCTTTCACCGGAACGGCGTGCTTGGCCGCCGCGGCCTTACAGTCCTCATACTCAGGCTGAACGTTGATCGGTTCCCCGCCTCGACGCGCAACCTTCACATTGATCGGCCCGTACTTCGTCTCGACCGTAACGACCTCCCTCGGCAGGCACATTCGCTTTCTCGTATCGAGCCTGATGCCGATGGTCGAAGTCTCCTCGAAGATGATATCGCTCATACTCCCGACGGCGTCGGGTGCGCACATCACGGAGAGCAGGGTGGCGGGGCGATTCTTCTTCATCTGGATGGGGGTGAGGTAGACATCCAGCGCACCGGCGGCGAAGAGCCTCTCCATTACGACCTCGTAGACCTGCGGGCTGAGGTCGTCGATATTTGTTTCCAGGACAGCGACCTCGTCGTGCTCTCCGCCGGAATCCGTCGTGTCCCCGATCAACACCCGCAGCACATTGGGAATGCCGTAATCACGCTTCCCCGCGCCGTAGCCTATCGAGCGGGTGATCATCGGCGGCATCGGCCCGAAATCCTCGGCAAGCTCGGAGATAATCGCCGCGCCGGTGGGTGTAACAAGTTCCCCCTCGATCCCCATCGTTCGCCAGGGGACGTTCTTAAGCAGTTCGGCGGTCGCCGGTGCGGGCAATGGGAATACTCCATGCGCGATCTCGACGCAGCCATGGAAAGTGGGCATCGGGCTGGAGTAGACTTTCTCGACTCCCAGCATCTCCAGGCAGATGCAGACACCGACGATGTCCACGATCGCATCCACCGCCCCGACCTCGTGAAAGTGAATTTCGTCGAGGCTCGTCCCGTGGACGTTCGCCTCCGCCTCTCCAAGTCGCCTGAATATCGACACGGCGCGCGCCTTGATGCTCTCCGATAGGCTACTCTCTTCGATGATCCGTTTGATATCCGAGAAGCTCCGCGCGTGATGATGGCGGCCCGTAAGCCTGACCGTAACATCCGACGCCGAGATGCCGTACTGCACAACTCTGTCTAACTTTATCTCGTAATCATCAACAGCCAGCTTATCCAACTCACGCTTCAGTGCGTCGAAGTCCACGCCGGCATCAACCAACGCGCCGAGCGTCATGTCCCCACTTATACCTGCAAAACAATCGAAGTAAGCTATTCTCAAAGCGACCTTCCTATTCTTACGCCATTCAATCGGCGCGGGGGAAGGGAATTTCATCGCGAAAACGCGAAGGAGCGAAAACGCGAAAGGGGAAGGGATATTGCAGATTGCAGAATGCAGAATGCAGATTGACCTAGAGTTATAGGTCCCTTCATTCTGCAATCTGCAATCATCATTCTGCAATTCCCTTCTGTTCCCTACCCCCTGTTAATCATATGCGCCAGATACCCCGCGCCGAAGCCGTTGTCGATATTGACCACGCTGACGCCGACCGCGCAGGAGTTCAGCATCGAAAGCAGCGCCGCGAGGCCGTTGAAGCTGGCGCCGTAGCCTATGCTGGTCGGGACCGCTATCACCGGCCTGCTCACCAGCCCGCCGATCACGCTGGCGAGCGCCCCTTCCATGCCAGCCACCGCAACCAAGACATTCGCGCCGAGAATCTTCTCTTTCTGATCGAGCAGGCGATGCAGCCCGGCGACGCCTATGTCATACGACTTCTCCACCCGGCTCCCGAGAGCCATGGCGGTTACGACGGCCTCCTCGGCGACGGGTATATCGGCGGTGCCTCCGCAGACAACCATCACGTATTTCTCATCGGATGCAAGTTCATCCTGCGTACGCTCCGGCTTGCCGACCGTTATCACCCTGGCCGTCTCGCTGTAGCTCGCCTCAGGCAACTCCCGACTGACTGCCTCGAACACCTCCGCACCCGCGCGCGTTCCGAGGACACACCTGCTGTGCGCCGACAGCCTCTTCATTATCTCGACAACCTGCTCACAGGTCTTGCCCTGGCAGAACACAACTTCCGGAAATCCGGTCCGCAGGTGTCGGTGGTTATCGAGCTTGGCGAAACCGATATCCTCATAAGGCAGCGAGCGCAGGCGGCGCAACGCGCTGTCCACATCCACTCGTCCCTGGCTCACCTGCTCCAACAATTCACGGATCAATCCAACGTCCATATCTCAGCACTGTCCTCACATTCTATAGGTACTATACTGAAAGCCGCCGCCCGTGTCAAAATGCGGATTGCTGAGAGTGTAAGGAATGCGCATTTGTACACGCTCAGCGTATAGGTTCCTGAAGGAACGAAAGCGTGCTCAGCTTGAGAGGCCGCATATCGCCAACTCGGCCGGGTGTCATCCAATGACGCCCGGCCGAGTCTCTTAGTAATTCACGGCAGAGAACTTGCACTTTGTCATGCTGAATTTGATTCAGCATCAAGGTGACAAATATAAGCGATCAACCGTAAACCACTTGTCCGTATGAGTCCCCGGCCTAAGCGCGGGGGCTGTTTGTTTTTCGTTTGCCGTGTTTATCCGGTGCGCAACCGACGAAAACCGACGATGCTCGACAGGCCCATAAGAGCCAGTGCAACGCTGCCGGCTTCAGGCACTGCGCCATGCGCGTGCATGTTCACGAACGGCTCTCCATAGAACGGCGTTCCGGACGCCGTGTTCGCTTTGTCCCACGTGCCGTTAACCACGGTCAGCGGGTTAACAAGCGTCCAGTTGGAGCCGCGGGCTCCCGCATTGTCCATGACCCACTTGCCATCCCACGCGCCTGACGTGTAGATGCTGTTGTAGGTCAGCTTCAGGGTCATGTTGGCCAGTTCCGAGTAGTTGGGCAGGTTTACGCCAGCCGTGGGATTATACAGCTTCCAAATGCCGGTATAAGCCGCTTCACGGGTAGCGAGATTGAAACTGCCCCCCACGTAGGCCAAGTCCAGCTTGAACGTATAGTCCGCCAATGCGGCAGGCGGTATGGGCACGATTCCCGACGCGGGCGTGGCCATCAAATGGCCAAGGAACGCCTTGCTGGGGCCGTCCACCGACAGCGTATTGACTATGTCGTTGCCGGACTGGTTTACGTAAGTTGTGGTCACGCCGTAACCAGCAAAACCTATGCTTACGTCTGTTCCGGGCGGCAAGTCTGCCCACGCGGCGGCTGCACACAGCACAGTGAGCGCGGCAGTCAATAAGAATAGCACTCTCAACTCAACTTCACCTCCTTTCTGCAAGCAGTAATACTGTTCGATCAGGGGTACGCTGGGCATCCCCAATCTAGCTTGCCACCTGGAGCTTAATGCCGGAGGGTGTTTCGAGGTAATCCTTTACCATGTCTGAAAGACCCGAACTGCTCAGGCAGGCAACTGAGCATTAGGTACCCGCATGAGGTCGTAAGCTAAACCATAAACCCGAAAAAACGAGCGAGGCTCAGGTTTGGCCGTAACTCTCCCTCGGGTTAGCTGAGAGTGGAGGGTGGAGAGCCGGGAAGGGAAGGAAGAAGGAGCCGGCGGGGGCTGTGTATAAGACCTGAAGAAAGACGAAAAATGGAGAATAAGGAGCAGTGTGATATGCCTGTAGCTCTGGAACCGCTTGCGGCTCGCGTGGCGCAGTACTTCTCTGAGTTGGATGCCGCAATCCATACACTGTCGCACATGCAGGAAGGGCTGACTGCGAGTCTTCCAAGCTGGGTCTTGTCACACCGCCGAATTACTCTTGGCATATCGAGCGAACACCAGCTTTGTGCATACAAGATACTCCCAGATCCCGTGCTGGAAGAAGACGAAGTTACCGCACTAGACGTGAGCACGGACGCCCAGCTCAATGAGATTATGGCACCATGGTCTATCAATCCGCTGGTGTTATCTAAACACTCGGCGCTAGAGTTCGGCGACATTTCTCTCATAAACAATGACCCATACGAGCCTGCAAAAGACCTCTTCCGTGGGACGTGTGGGTGGTGTCACCAAGACTCCGTACAGGACAGATTCTCCGTCGAAAAGGCGAAACAACACGCGCTAGACTACTGGTGCAATGCCGTCAGCGGGTTTCCACCGCAGAATTCCTTCGCAGAGAATGCGCGCCAGGTTTTCGACAAGTTTCGCTGCCTCGTGAGGCAAAAGAACTACAAAGAGCGCAAAATCCACCGGTACATCAACCAGCACCAGGCACTGCTCCTGCCTAGCTGCAAGAACTGTTTTTTTGAGCACGAGCTGCTCTCGGAGGCCGACAAGAATCAGAAAGCTGACTTCATTCTTGAAATGCAGAGTATGTTTCCAGCGTTACTAATTGAATTGGAGAGCCCTTCATCGAGATTACTTCGGAAGAACGGGGAGTTGACAGCGGAAGCTAACCACGCGAGAGAGCAGATCGCCAGATGGGCACGACTTATAGAGGAGATCCCCAAGAACAGCGAGGGAAGAATGAGCTTCCTTAAAGGCCCGAAGGAGCGCTTGATAATAATGGGACGGGGATCCGAAAGTGAATCGTACAATTCGCGATATACTGACACCAGGATATGGACTTACGACGTGCTTCTTCAGGAAGCCAAGCAAAACTGGAACCGCATAATTTCCGGGCAGTGCAGGTTGCTCAGAATAGATGACTCTCCTCGATTCGTCTAACGCAACGTTGGTTGCTTCGGCTGCATGCAACAACGAGATACCGGGCGTGTAGCGGCCCGGATTCGGAAATCCGGGCCGAACGATGTTTGTTGCTTGATTTCTGACTATTCCGCCTTGGCCATGTTCCTGAACAGGTCCTTGGTGGAGTCGTAGTGGTCCTTGTCGTCGATGGCCACATCGGTTGTCTTGATAGTAAGCGGGACTTGAACCTTGACCCTGCCCGTCGAGATTGCCCCGAGGGCATCGGTGGCCTTGAAGGAAACCCAATAGACGCGGCCGTTGCCGGGTTTGTCCTGCGTGCCTTCGTCGCGCTCACCACGCAGCCAGACGCTCGATCCGCCGACACCGATTGCGTCCGGGGACTTATCGCCGGGGCCGAGGCCGAGGACAGGCTCGTCCTGGGTGACCCCCGTGATTGCTACCTCGAACGGATCGCCCTCCGGGTCCTTGATCCCCATGACGGAGACCGATTCCATCGTGTGATCGTGCTTGCCGATGATGGGCGCGGTGGCGACGGCATCCCTGAGGTTCGGCGCGAGATTGCGGCCCTCGATACGCAGGCCGTAGAGCACCGGCGTGGCGTAGCCGCTCGAACGCATCGTGGCTCTCAGCTCCATGTAGCGGCCATTGGACTCCGTGAACCCGATGCCGTTCATCACGATCTGGAACGGGGCCACCGGCAGTGTTTCGAGCGAATCCGACGTCCTGACCTCGACCGTTACAGTGCCGCCCGTTTCGATGCCATTCCAGTAAACTCTTCCCCAGCCCGCGCCGTCGATCTTGCTGTCCAGAACTGTCCGCCAGCAGCCGTTCGGAAGATAGCCGTCATCAGTGGTCACGGCGGCAAATGGTGTGCTGCTGAATGGCCCGATTGCGGTCGGGGCCGTCGCGACACACTTATTCGCCATCGTATTGATGCGCATCGCCAGCCCGGCTCTCTCGGATAGCGCCCAGATATAACCGTCATGATCGGCCGTTAGCGACTCCACCGGCCACCCGAGGCCTATCGCCGCCATCAGGCTGCCGTCAAATCGCGAGAACCGCGCCACCTCACCAGTGGAGGGTATCCCGGCCCAGATGTCGCCGCTGCTATCTACGGCCAATCCCGCGCAGCCCACGCCGTCATCACCCGCATAGCCGGTCATCGTGCCCTTAGTGGGGTCAAGAGTTATCAGCCCGCCCGCGAGGTTCGCGATCCAGACCTTGCCGTCCGAGTCCACGCACATCCCGGCGGCGTCGCAGTTCTCCAGACTGAAGTAACGCTTCAGGGCGCCGGTAAGCAGGTCGATCTCGGAAAGGGCGCTGTTTTCCCGGCTGAGGACCCAGAGCGAGTTGCTCTGGCCCATCATTATCCGGCTCGGCTTGCCGACCACCGGTGTCGCGCCGACGATAGCCCCCGTGCGCGTGTCGAGCTTGATCGCCTTGCATTCCGACCGGAGGGTGATCCAGAGGAACCCCTGCGGGTCGAACGCCAGGCTGGACGGGTCGGAGCCTACCTCGCATACCGTGGCCACCCGCTCGTCGTTCACCCAAGGCAGGGTTTCCAGCGGGCCGATCTGGTGGTTGCCGTCATAGTCGCCGGAGGTGGAGGTCTTGCCGTTGTTGTCGCGGTCGATGCCGCCGTCGGCCAGTATCATTACGATCCGACCGCCCGAGCCAGAGCACGCGACGTAAGCATTGCCCTTGTCGTCACTGGCGACCGCGCACGGCGACCAGTTCGCCCCCGCGGGTCCGATGCGATATCGTCCCAGCTCGAAGCCGGTCCGGGCGTCGATCTTGCACACCACGCCGTCCCCTGGGCAGGGCGCCCAGAGGTGTGGCACGGAGTTCGTGCAGTTGTTGAGGGAAAGCCCTCCGAGCCCGGAAGTGAAACCCAGCCCCTCTGCGATACCTGCACGGAAGTCTTCCTGACTGATAAATTCGCGTTCGTATACGCCCCACGCCGCGCTCGCAAGCATCATGCCCACAAGCGCGAGTGCGACGCACACTCCTCGCCGCCTCACACACATAGTCCTTATGTCCTCCGTTTTGTGGAGTTTGTATTGTCGTCCTTGTATTTATACCATCGATGCGAAAGGGCAGGGGCTGGGGGAAATACCTGATTAGGGAACAGGGTACAGGGAACAGGGAACAGAAGGGAGGGCGAGGCTCACGCCGAGCCACTGTTGCCCAGGGCTAACGCACGGGTAGGGATCTCCGAATCCCTACCCCAAAGCCTACTCCGGATCTCCGAATCCGGCGTATCTAGCAAGAGTTCCGGGGTTCTGAGACCCCTATTTGGTCTTAAGGTGGCGATTCGGAGATCGCCCCTTCCCACTGTGTGCGCCCGGCAGGGCGCTGCGACTAGGGGGTGGGAGACCCCTGTGGGCCTTGGTGACAGGAACCACTAGCTGGACCCCAAGGGCATTTCCGCGAGGGTGTGTCTGGAGGAAGGGGCAAGCAA
>JAMCYN010000070.1:8443-23926 GCA_023474015.1 Armatimonadota bacterium | reverse complement strand
GCGCTCCTCAAATATGCGCAAGGAGGCGAGCGGCCAAATGCGGCACTCGCCTACAAGACAAGATAAACTACACCTGATGGAGGAGAAATCCCTTTTTGGTTGCGGCTATGCCGCGCTGGGGTACAGGGAACAGGGTACAGGACACTCTATCGCCCGGTTCATCGGAGAAAAGGCGAGACTGCGAAGACGGTATAATGATTATGGAGGTGGGCGCAATGAAGGACGAACAATTGCTTGAGCGAATAGTGATCGATCCGAAAGTGATGCTTGGTAAGCCTGTTATCAAAGGAACCCGCCTAACAGTTGAATATATCATTGACCGCTTGGCTCACGGTGCATCCACAGATGACTTGATAAAGGAATATCAAGGGCTGGCGACAGAAGATATTCTCGCTTGCCTGCTGTTTGCACGAAAGTCCTTGTCTGAAACGGATTACCTGCCGCTGTTGGCAGAGGCGTCATAATGCGGTTCATCATAGACGAGTGCACGGGTCCAGCGGTTGCACGACAACTGCGGGAGCAAGGTCACGACGTCTTTTCCGTCTATGAGCAGGCCCGTGGAATTGATGATGATGAAGTGATCAATCGGACGCATGCTGAAGAGAGGATACTTGTTACAAACGACAAGGACTTCGGCGAAAAAGTCTACCGAGACGGCAAACTTCACAGTGGTATTGTCTTGCTCCGACTACGCGACCAGAGTGTGGCCGCAAAGGTGGCAGCTATTACTGGGCTCCTGGAGTTCCACTCGCACAGGATTCAAGGGGCCTTTGTCGTAGTCACCGACACACAAGTGCGCTTCGCAAGACTGCTGGAAACGTGACCTCTGGCCCGATCTCTAGATCGTCTGGTCCGTCATGCCTAACACTTCCTTTCCCAATTTCGGGTTTTCGGCTCTTTCGGGCTTTCGTGTTTAAGTTTCTTTTCCGTTATTATTCCTCCGTATCGGATCGACAATCACCCCATCAAACACCGCCGCGGACGATTTCACGCTGCATTTTTCTCCGACCACGCAGCGCTCCAGCATGGTGTTGCGCATGACAGTCGCGCCGTGCCACAGCACGCTTTGTTTCACGGTCGCGCCCTCTTCCAGTACGCAGTTGTCCGCTAAAATCGAGTATTCCAGGAGCTTAGCGCCTTTTTCGATACGACAGTTGTTTCCGATGACAACGGGGTAGCCGACTTCGGCGCTCGGATCGATCTCGACGTTCGATCCCATCCACACATACTTCTTTACTTCGGGCACCGGAATCTTGATATCCACCCGACCACTGAGCGCGTCGCGGTGGGCTTCCTGATACTGCTTCAGGCTCCCGACATCTTTCCAGTAGCTCGAGGTGAGATACCCGTAAAAGCGGGTCTTTTGTTCGAGGAGGAGGGGGAAGAGGTTATTGCCGAAGCCGTATTGGACCCCTTTGGGAATGAGTTCGAGGACTTGCCTGTCGAAGATATACACGCCTGTGTTGGCGGAGTTGCTGAAGACCACCTCGCCCTTGGGCTTTTCCAGAAACCTTGTGATGCGCCCGCGGTCGTTTAATAGCGCGATACCGTATTCCGAGGGGTCATCCACGAGCGAGAGCCCGATCGTGGCCAGGGCTTTCTTTTGCTCGTGAAAGCGCACGAGGCGCTTCAGGTCGATATCGGCCAGATCGTCCCCGCCGACAACCACGAACGTGCCCTCGTCGAAGAAGCTCTCGCAGCGTTTGACGCTGCCCGCGTCGCCCCACAGCCGGTCCTCCGGGGAGTAGTGGATCTTTACTCCCCACTTCTTCCCATCGCCGAAGTAGCCCTGGATTTGCTCGCCGAGGTAATGGAGGTTGACCATTATCTCCTTGAAGCCGTTCTTCGCCAGCATCTCGACGATGTGCTCCATAACCGGCTTGTTGACAATAGGCACCAGCGGCTTGGGCAGGTTTCGGGTTAACGGATCGAGCCGGGACCCAACACCGGCGGCCAATATCATAGCTTTCATGAGCGGAGAAACCTTTCTGAAATTTTGAATTGTGAATTGTGAATTGTGAATTTTGAATTGGGGAAGGGACCAGCCCTCGCTTCAATTCATAATTCAAAATTCCTAATTCATAATTTCCTTCACTGCCTCCCTGACGGACTTCATCACCAGCTCTCTGTCCTCGACGGACAGCTCAGGCAAAACGGGCAGGCTCAAGACCTCTCGGGCGGCCCTCTCTGACTCGGGGAAGTCCCCTTGCTTGTATCCGAGGTTCAGGTAAGCGCGCTGGAGGTGCAGCGGGCTGGGATAAAACACAGCCGAGCCGACGCCGCGTTCCTGCAGCTTCGCCTTGAGCTCGTCCCGTCTGGGGAAGCGCACGGTGAACTGGTGATATATATGATAATTCTCGGGTTTGCTTCGCGGCAACTCAAGCGGCAGATCTCCAAGGTTCTCGATATAGTAAGCAGCGTTCGCGCGCCGGGCATCGTTCCATTCCTGTATCTTCTTGAGCTTGACGCGCAGAATGGCGGCCTGAATTTCATCGAGTCTGCTGCAATAGCCCACGTACTGATAAGAGTAGGTCGCATCCATTCCGTGAAAGCGCATCTGCTTCGCCCTGGTTGCGAGTCCCTCGTCATTCATCAGCACCATTCCGCCGTCACCGCAGCCGCCGAGGTTCTTGGTGGGATAGAAGCTCAGTGTCGAAGCGTGACCGTAAGCGCCCATGCCTTTGCTGTTACGCGCCGCGCCGATAGCCTGCGCGCCATCGTAGATCATCTTGAGATTGTGCTTTACGGCAATCGCTTCCAGCTTGTCGGTGTCCGCGCACTGACCGTAGAGGTGGACCGGCAGTATGGCCTTTGTTTTGTCGGTTATCTTCTCCTCGACATTTGCCGGGTCGAGGTTAAAATCACTGGGGTCGATGTCGGCATAGACCGGTTTCGCGCCGACTATCATAATCGCCTCGGTAGTGGCCACGAACGTAAAAGGGGTGGTGATTACTTCATCACCTGGTCCGATTCCACAGGCCGCGAGCGCGATCACAATCGCGTCCGTGCCGGAATTGACCGAAATCCCATACCCCGCGCCACACACGGCGGGTACTTCGGACTCGAGCGCTGTCACGTTCGGACCGAGTATAAACTGACCGGAATCAAGTACTTGCTGCACCGCCGTGGAAATCTCGTCCTTGAGAGCCAGGTATTGTGCTTTAGGATTTGCAAGCGGTATAGCCAATGATATTACTCCTTTTCGCTGACAATCTGGGGCCATGCGGCGGTGCATGGGGGTCGTGCATTTTGTCACAAGCGCCATCGCTTCACGTAGTATTATCCAGCTTTGAGGGTGAGCTGTCAAATTAGGGTACAGGGAACAGCGGGGAGGCTCGGAAGTTGCCTATCCGATCTTGGCCTTGCCATCACACGGCTGAGCGATGTCCCGCACGGCGTTGTGGGAACAGCGCGCCGCACACCTGAGACACCCGATGCAACTGTAGGAATCGATCCACGGCTTGTCGTCGGGAAGCTCTCTGATTATGGCGCTGTGCTCGCATTCCTGCTCAACCGGGCACGGCTGGCAGTTGTTACACAGATTCTGACAAATCATAGCTCTTTTCATCGGTACACCCCTCGGCGATTCTCACGGTGTGCTATATTTATGGTAGACGGCGATTATGCATGTGTCAACAGTTTCTTGCGTGCGCTTGACGGCACACGAATATTTGGCTATAATGCCAAATAACTACACTCGAGGAGGCGGAAGTGAAAAAGATTCAGATACTGGGCACCGGATGCCCGAATTGCAACAAGCTCACCGAGGTAACCAAAGAAGCCGCCGAATCCCTCGGCATCGACTACCAACTAGAAAAAGTCTCCGACCTCCAGCAGATCATGGGCTTTGGCGTGATGATGACCCCCGCGCTGGTCGTCGACGGCGAGGTCAAGGTCGCCGGCAAGGTTCCCAGCGTTGACGAAATCAAGGCCATGATAGCCTGAAAGGAAACCGCGCAATGAAGATCAACTTTATCAGAGTATTGTTGGTGACCGCGATTGCCTTGGTGGTCGCGACCGGAGCCGCTCCCGCCAAGGAGAAAGCTCAGCCGACGGGGAAAGCTCCGGCAAAACAAAGCACGGTGCAAAAGACTCGGCCCGCAGCCAAGAAGAAGGGGGCCGTCAAAGTCGCCAAGGCGCTTCCGAGACTCCTGGACCTCGGTTCCACGAAGTGCATCCCTTGCAAGATGATGACCACTGTATTGGATGAGCTTGCCAAGGATTATGGCGGAAAGCTCAAGGTGGAGTTTATCGACGTCCAAAAGAATCCGAAGATGGCCCAGAAGTATAAGGTCAGCAGCATTCCGACCCAGGTATTCTACGACGAAAAGGGACGGGAGTTCTTCAGGCACGTCGGGTACTATCCCAAAGACGAGGTGCTGGCCGCATTTAAGAAGCATGGCATAGACCTGAACAAAGCTAAGAAGCCGGGGCAGAAGTAACTTGGAATATCTTTTCACCGTGATGACCAAGGCGATTGAGGGTTCGGGGGCAGTGGCCCTCGGAGCAGCCTTCGCATGGGGGATATTGAGCGTCGTATTGAGCCCATGTCACCTGTCGAGCATCCCGCTGATCGTAGGCTTTATCACCAGCCAAGGCAAGCTGGGCCGGGGAGGAGCGTTCCGAACCTCGCTGCTCTTCGCGCTGGGTATATTGATAACCATCGCTATACTGGGTGTCATAACCGCCGCGATGGGTCGGATGCTGGGCGACCTGGGAGGCTACGGAAATTATCTCGTGGCGGCGCTGTTTCTCATTGTCGGCCTGACCATGATCGGGATCATACCCCTGCCGTCGTCGGGGTCGGGCGTGAATTACCGAGGCCGGGGGCCGCTCGCGGCGCTGGCGATGGGCATTCTTTTCGGAGTGGCGCTGGGACCCTGCACGTTCGCGTTCATGGCCCCGGTGCTGGGTGTGAGCTTCGCGGCGGCAAGGACTCACATGTTGTTCTCTATCGCGCTCCTCGCGCTCTACGGCATAGGCCACTGCACCGTGATCGTGGTCGCGGGCACATCCGTGGGCGCGGTGCAGCGTTATCTGAACTGGAATGAGAAATCGCACGGCGCGGTGATCCTCAGGCGGATTTGCGGCGTGCTCGTAATGATCGGCGGCGGATATCTGATATATGCCGCCCGATAGGTGAGTGAACCGCATGACAGTAGCCCAGAAACATCCAGTAGAGGCTAAGCCCCGACAATCCGTCCGGATTGTCGCGCTGAAGTTAGCAGCGCTCGGCTGCTGCTGGTATATCCTCTACAGCCTGATTCAGCCCGCAGCAGGCTGGCTGACATACGGCCTGATCGGGCTTCAATACGGCAGCCAACTGGGCAGCGCGGTCGCGTTCTTCGTCTACGAAGCTCCCAAAGTGTTGATGCTGTTACTTCTTATCGTGTTCGGAGTAGGGATACTTCGGTCGTTCTTCACTCCGGAGCGCACCCGCCAACTGCTGGTGGGTCGGCGGGAGTTTGTCGGCAACGTGCTTGCCGCCACGCTCGGGATTCCGACCCCATTCTGCAGTTGTTCCGCGGTACCGCTTTTTCTGGGATTTGTCGAGGCGGGGATCCCGCTTGGGGTCACGCTATCGTTTCTTATCGCGGCCCCGATGGTGAACGAGGTCGCGCTGGTGTTGCTCTTCGGCATGTTCGGCTGGAAGGTGGCGGCGCTCTACGCGTCCACTGGGCTGTTCATAGCGATCATGGCGGGCTGGATAATCGGCAGGCTGAAGATGGAGCGCTACGTCGAGAGCTGGGTCTACGAAACCCCGATGGGCAAGCTTCAGTTAGAGGCCGAGAAACTCACCTGGCTCGACCGGATCGACTCCGGCAGGAGCGCAGTGCGGGAGATCGTGGGAAAGGTCTGGCCGTATGTACTGGCGGGAATCGCGGTAGGTTCGGCGATCCACGGCTGGGTCCCCGAGGGGCTGATGGCGTCATTCATGGGCAGAGGCGTATGGTGGTCGGTCCCCGCGGCGGTGATCCTTGGCGTGCCGATGTATTCGAACGCCGCGGGCATCATCCCCGTGGTCCAGGCGCTGCTGGAGAAGGGCGCCGCGCTGGGGACCGTGCTGGCGTTCATGATGGCTGTTATCGGCCTGTCGCTGCCGGAGACGGTGATCCTGCGAAAAGTCCTCAAGATTCAACTGATAGGCGTGTTCGTTGGAGTCGTGGCGCTGGGCATAATGGCGGTCGGCTATCTATTCAATTTGTTGCTTTAACAAACTCAGCTTAGCAAACACGCCGTTTGGGTATAGATTTCTAAATGGAGGAATATCACCGATGAGAAGACAGCAAACACCGATTTGGGCGATTATCGCGCTTGCGATCTTGATCGCGGCATCTACCACATATGCGGCACGGAACACCAGAGCGAAGGCAAAACCCGCCGCCGTGAAAATGCCGATATTTCTTGAGCTAGGCGCTGTGTGGTGCCCGGCGTGCCAGGCTATGAAACCCGTTATAGACGACCTGAAGAAGGAATACAAGGGCAAGGTCATGTTCCAGTACATAGACGTTGACAAGGACAAGGCCGCCTCAAGGAAGTATAAGGTGGAGGCCATCCCCGTGCAGGTCTTCTTCGATAAGAACGGCAAGCAGGTCTACAGCCACGTGGGCGTTCTATCGAAGAATGAGATCAAGAAACAGTTCGCAAAGATGGGCGTGAAGACCGGCTCGAAGTGAAGATCGCGTCCAAAGCTTATACCGACCAAGCAATCTAGCCCCTATATTGTTCATTTAAGCGACGGAGGAGTCTTTTATCGCGAAAATGCGAAAAGGGAATAGAACCGGACCTACCAAGTACGTGGTTAATTCCCTTCCCTTTCGCATCTTCGCCCCTTCGCGCCTTCGCGATTAGAAAGCTGCCCTGAATGTGGGATGGTCCCCAAAGTGGAAAAAACTGGTTGACAGGAATAAGCATTGGTGGTAGTATATCAACATATCTTGATATACTGATCGACTGGTAAGAGGTTAGCGATGGAAGAAGCATTCAAGGCACTGGGTGATGCCACGAGACTGCGGATTGTGCGTATGCTCGCGGAGAATGGGGAAATGTGCGTATGCACGATTGTCGATGAACTGGGGATGGGACAGTCCGCGGTGTCGTTCCATATGTCCACCTTGAAACACGCCGGGCTGCTTCGTTCCCGCAAGCAGTTCCAGTGGATTCACTATTCGCTTAATGTGGAAGCGCTCGAAAACGGTCCGTTTGCTTTTCTGGGCGAGATCGTCGGGGCGACGAAGGCATCCGCGAGCACGAAAGTAAGCTCAGAGTGCTGCAAATAATGGGGAGTAACTCATTGAAAAAGGTCGTATTCGTCTGCATTCACAACAGCGGCCGCAGCCAGATGGCGGAAGCGTTCGCGAGGAAGCTGGGCGAGGGCAAGATTATAGCCGAATCCGCCGGGACAGAGCCGGGGGACGAGCTTAACCCTCAAGTTGTCGCGGCTATGCACGAGATCGGCTACGATATGAGCGGCCACCATCCCAAGGTTATGACGCCGGAGATGGTCGAAACAGCCGACAGGATCATCACTATGGGCTGCGGCGTGGCTGCGGACTCCTGCCCGGCCGTCTTCGTGCCGTCGGAAGACTGGGGCCTTGAGGACCCCAAGGGTAAGTCGATAGAGGAAGTCCGCCGGATTCGAGATCACATTAAAACGAGGGTGGAAAATCTTATCGAAGAGCTTGTCATGAATAGCGATGGCGACTCTGGAAAGTGGACTCCGAATCCGGGCAATAAGACCCAACCATCGTCGGGCTACCCGCCGGAAGAAGGACGATACCTGCGCGGCAATGATCTCTCTCCAGTGGCTGTGTGCGTGATACTCAAGTGGCCCGATGACGAAATTCCGAAAGAGATCGAGGACCTAGTTAGGATGGGAGTTGAAACGGGCGCTGCTATATCCGGCACGCTGCAAACCGAGAACATTGGGGTTGAAAAGATGATCTGTAACATCGTGGCAAACCCCAACATCCGTTACCTCGTGGTGTGCGGGCCCGAGTCGCCGGGCCATTCGGTAGGTCAGACTCTCAAGGCGCTAGTCACTAACGGCGTAGGGGATGACCACAAGATCATAGGTTCTGACGCCCTGACACCGTATCTTTACAACATCCCGCGGGAGGCTATCGAGCGGTTCCGGCGGCAGGTCAAGATCATAGACCTCATTGACGAAGGGGATCCCCTGGTGGTTCGCAATGCAGTTTGGTCTTGTTACCAGGAGCAACCAACTCAGTTCCGTGAGTACGAGTTGTTTGACCCAGGTGCTTTTCCTGGTGAGACGATTTGCACTTCCCTTACATTGAAAGTGCGTCACCCATGGTATGCTCCGCGCAATGCGGACGAGCAGGCCGCTCTTGATCGCATGCATAATCTAATGACCGAGATCAAAGCCAAGACGGAAGCCAAGCGGCGAATGAATGAAGGCCAATAGCTATAATGACGCTTAGCACCAAGGAGGATGTCTTTGAAAAACTCTGAGACTATCTTAAGACGGTTGTCGTTTCTGGACAGGTACCTCACGCTGTGGATATTCCTGGCGATGCTTTTCGGAGTCGGTGAGGGGTACTTCTTTCCAAGGATCGAAACCCTTATCAACCGATTCCAGGTCGGGACCACCAACATCCCCATCGCAATCGGGCTCATTCTAATGATGTATCCCCCGCTCGCGAAGGTGCGCTACGAGGAACTGGGCGACGTCTTTCGTGACTGGAAGGTGCTGGCGCTCTCGCTGGTCCAGAACTGGGTAATCGGCCCGATATTGATGTTTTTGCTTGCGATTATATTCCTGCGCAACTACCCGGACTACATGGTAGGCTTGATTATGATCGGCCTCGCGCGGTGCATTGCGATGGTCATAGTCTGGAACGACCTCGCCAAAGGCGACGCCGAGTACGCCGCCGGGCTGGTCGCGTTCAACAGCATCTTCCAGGTGTTCTTCTACAGCGTGTATGCGTGGGTGTTCATCACGGTTCTGCCGCCGCTTTTCGGGCTTAAGGGCAGCGTGGTGCATGTCGGCATCGGCCAGATCGCCCAGAGCGTGTTTATCTACCTCGGGATACCGTTCCTGGCGGGTATGCTCACACGGCTCGTTCTCGTAAAGGCCAAGGGCAAGGATTGGTATCATTCCGAGTTCATTCCCAGAATCAGCCCGATCACGCTGACCGCGCTGCTGTTCACAATTGTTGTCATGTTCAGCCTCAAGGGCAACCTGATAGTCCGCATTCCGATGGACGTGGTGCGGATCGCCGTCCCGCTGCTGATCTACTTCGTGGTGATGTTTTTGGTCAGCTTCTACATGGGCCGCAAAGTCGGGGCGGGCTACGCAAAGACCGCAACGCTGTCTTTCACCGCCGCCAGTAACAACTTCGAACTGGCGATTGCGGTAGCGGTGGCTGTTTTCGGGATCAACTCCGGCGCGGCCTTCGCGGCTGTTATTGGGCCGCTGGTGGAGGTTCCGGTGCTGATAAGCCTGGTGAATGTGGCGTTCTATTTCCAGAGAAGGCACTTTAAGATCAATGAAGAGTTAAGAATTGAGAATTAAGAATGAGGGAAGTGATTTCCCTAACTCCTAACTCCTAACTTCTAATCCTGGAGGCATTCGGCAATGAATGATACGAAGAGTTGCCGCGGCTGTGGTAGTGGGGCCGCGAGCGGCGGAGACATCAAGGCATACGTGAAAGAGAAATATGGTCAGGTGGCCGAAAACGCCAGTCAACGCAAGGAGACAAGCTGCTGCGGGAGCGGCACGAGCAAGGACGCCATAACCCGCGATCTCTACTCCGAGGCCGAGACCGCCGGGCTGCCGGTGGAAGCGCTTCTGGCCTCGATGGGCTGCGCTAACCCGATCGCGCTGGCGCAGCTCAACCCCGGAGAGGTCGTGCTCGATCTCGGCAGCGGGGGAGGCATAGACGTTCTTCTTTCGGCTAAGCGCGTGGGCCCAACCGGGAAGGCCTACGGACTCGACATGACCGATCAGATGCTCGAACTCGCCCGCAAGAACCAGAAGGAGGCGGGCGTCGAGAATGTCGAGTTTCTGAAGGGTGAAATCGAGGACATACCCCTGCCGGATGAGTCTGTCGATGTCATCATCAGCAACTGCGTCATCAATCTGTCCACCGACAAGGACAAGGCGCTCAGCGAAGCCTATCGAGTTCTGAGGCCGGGCGGACGCTTCGCCGTGGCCGATATCGTACTCACGAAGCCTGTCTCGGATGTCGTCAAGGAGCATATCGCGCTTTGGGCCGGATGCGTGGCGGGCGCGCTGGAGATTGGCGAGTATAAGGACAAATTGCTGCGGGCCGGATTCACCGACGCCGAGGTGGAGATCGTAAAAACTTACTCGGACAATGATGTAGATGGGCTGATTCCGGATGAAGTGGTCGCTCAATTGGGTAAAGACTCAACGGCGGAACTGATGAGTTCGTTCGTCAGCGCATTCGTCAAAGCTAAGAAAAAGGCGGAGTAGTATGAGCAAATCGACAATCAAAGCCGGAGTCTGCGGCTTTACGACGGTCGTAAACGCGACCACCGAGGATATGCAGAACGTGTCATTTGAGATAGAAACCGACTGCCCCAAGATCAAGAACATCGCGGCGAATCTGGATACCGTTGACGCCTACCAGGAGCTCGGGGCGGGCCGCGACAGCGTAATAATGAGCCTAACAGGCTGTTGCCTGGGCTGCATCGTGCCCAACGGCATATCAAAAACAATGCAGGTCACCGCGAGCCTTATGCTTCCGGCTCCGTGTTCGATTGAGATAGAGTAATTCGCTACGAACACGGCTTGCGGGCTTAAGCCCGGGGAACTTGCGTCCGGGGTTCAAACCCCGGACGATCAGGGACGATCAGAATTCTCAATTCTCAATTCTCAATTCTTAACTCTTAACTCTTAACTACTTGCCCCCCGCCACCATCACATCCTGAATCCGCACAGTTGGCATGATCATGCCCGGCTCCTCGCGGTAGTCGCTGGAGATGGCGTCGATGTTGGCGAGCATGTCCAGGAACTTGCCGCCGATGAGCGTGCTCGCCACGGGGTAGGCCAGCTCGCCGTTTTCGATCTTGAAGCCAAAATCGACCGAGGTGGAGACATCCCCTGTGGAGCCGTTCGGGCTGATCCCGCCGAGGTTGATGTAGAGGCCGTCTTTGGTGTCGCGGATGATCTGTTCGCTGGTCACTGTGCCGAGCTTGGGGACAATGTTCGATGGAGCCGCGCCGCCGCCGCGCATGCCGTGACCCGTGTTGGCGACCTTCGCCTTGCCCGCCGTATAGGAGCCGTAGAGGTAGGTCTTCAGCACGCCGTTCTCGACGATCACAAGCGGCCTCGAAGGAAACCCCTCATAGTCATAACGCCTTGAACCCAGGCCGCGCGGGATAAGCGGATCATCGGTGATGGTCACGAGGTCCGAGGCGATCTTTTGGCCGACCTTGCCGATCATAAACGACCGTCCGCGCTGCACCCCTTCCGCATCCGCGCTCGACACGACCGAGGTGAAGATCGATCTGCCCGATAACGGCCCGAGCACGACCGGCATTCGCCCCGTCTCAATCCGCCGCGCTCCGATGAACTTCAGCGCCTGCTGGGCCGCGCGCGCACCGATGCCTTCCGACACGAAATCAGCAAGCATCCGGCCTGAGTCGAAATCGTAGAAACTGCCGACATCCTCGCCGCGTCTGACCACCACCATTATGTGCCCGCCGATATTAGTATCCTCATCGGCCAACCGCACGCCCAGCGAGTTCACCAGCGCATCCGCCGTGTAGCTCGACGAGAACCCACCGCTCACTATCGCGCCGGGAGCCACCGCCAGCGCGCCGTCGATGTTTTCGAGCGAGAACCTGATAATCTCCTTGACATCCATCCCCGCCACGGCAGGGTCGTGCAGCCCCTCCACGACCGGATACTCCGCCACTGGGCCGGGCAGGGACACGAACTCGGGATCGGGCTCCGCAAGCTTCGCAAGCCTGGCGGCGTGTCTTCCCGCCTCAGCGGCTGCATCCACAGTGAGCTTGTCGGTCGAGGACCAGCCCGTCCCGCCCCTGTATATCGCCCGCACGGAGATGCGCGTGCCCAACCGGGCGTCGCACGACTTTACCGCGCTGGACTCCAACTCCACGCTCAGACTCTTGCCCGCGCTCGCGCTCACATCGGCGAACTCGGCCCCCTCGGCAGTGGCCGCGTCGCAGGCGGCCTCGGCTATCTTAATGAGTGTGTCGGTATCTGTCATTATAGTCCTCATTCGGCGGTTCGAACGTTCCCCAATTCTTAATTCTCAATTCTCAACTCTTAATTCTATGCCCGCCCTCCGACGACCAGCTCCTTCACGCGCACATGAGGTCCGCCGTTATCGACGTACATCCCCTGGCCCTTCTTGCCGCACATGCCGGGCATCTTCATCTCGAAGTCGTCGGCGACGGCGTCGATGTTCATAAGGGTGTCGAGCGTGAGACCGGCGACGGAAACGTCGCGCAGGTGCTCGGCCAGCTCGCCGTCGCGGATCATATAGGCCTCCCCGGCGTGGCACGTATACTGCCCGCGCTCGGAGTAGACATGGCCGTACTGCCCGCCCTTAAGATACAGGCCGAGGTCGATACCCTTGAGCATATCCTCGAATGTCGAGAGCCCCGGCTCGATGAACGTGTTGCTCATACGGATGATGGGGCGGCTGGCGTAATCCTGCGCACGAGCGCTTCCGTTGGGCGCGGCGCCGAGCCTCGCGGCGGTCTCCAGGCTGTGCATGAATCCCTTGAGCACGCCGTTCTCGATGATCACGCGCCGCTGTGAGGGCGTGCACTCGGAGTCGTATTTGTACGAACCCCAGGCTCCGGGGATGGTGGAATCGTCGATTATGGTAACAAGCTCCGAGCCGATCTTCTCGCCGAGTTTGCCGACGATGATCGAGGTCCCCGCCACTACGCCATCCGCCTCGGCGTTGTGCCCGATGGCCTCGTGAGTGAGAAGTCCGGTGATCGACGGGTGGAAGATCACTGGGAACTTGCCCGCGGGCGGGGGCGCGGCGGTGAGTAACGACACGGCCAGCCTCGCGGCCTTGAGTGAGAACTCCTCGGCATCGGTGCGTTCGACCACCTCGAACCCGCCCGGGCTGCCGATAACCTTGGTCCCTCGTTGGAGCAGACCGCCGTCTTTTACAACGAATAGCGAGTAAAGTCGGGTCCGGACGGTTTCAGTCTCTATATGGGCCCCGAATGTGTTGCAGATAACCTCGCGCTGGACCCTGTCGGCATAGCTGAGCACTGAGTTCGCCAGGTTGTCGCCTATGACTCTTGTCGCGGCCTCCTCGAAACCCTGGAGCGCCGCCATCTTGCGCTCGACACCGACGCTCCTCGGGTCGATCTCGAAGAGCGCGGTCACCTTGTCCTCGATGCCCTCGACCTCGGCCACCATGGCCTCTTCGGAGCGCGCGGATGATGCCTCCGCCATCGAAATTGCGGCCTCGAGCGCTTCCATAGCCGAATCATTCCTGAAATTCGACGCGCTGGCGAAGCCCCAGGCGTGGTCTTTCAACACCCGCACACCGAGGCCGCCTGCCGAACCCTGGTCGAGCTTATCCGCGCGGCCGTCCTGCCGAGTAATCCCCGTAAAATCGGCCTCATAAACCCGCGCATCGGCAAAGCTCGCCCCGCGCGCCCTGGCCCTGTCACACAATGTCCGAAGCAAGTCCCTCATTCCACACTCCGCTCTCTACACTCCGCACTCCTTATACCATTTGTCCATATGCCTGGTGATTCCTTCCTTGGATGCGGCTCGGTTTATGTTGACATTGAACCGAGGTGATGGTAACATAACTTTGGTAGGTGCGGGAGTAGCTCAGTTGGTAGAGCGCTAGCCTTCCAAGCTGGATGTCGCGAGTTCGAGCCTCGTCTCCCGCTCCATTTTTATGTACCAGCTTTTTGGCCCTCATTTGAGCGTGAAAAGAGCTCAATACGCCCCTTTATGCAGTGGTTCCGTCCGTGTTGGATTTATGACTTCAGACTAAAGCTGGATGTCGCGAGACGCATCTGGCGGAAGCGCCAAGAATTGTTTCGGCACAAGCCGAGCCTCTTCCTTCGACGGTCTTGCGGCGGCAATTGTTTCTTCAGCCCAGATGATTGGGATGCGACAATCAAGCTCGATCATCTCGTAGAGAGAACGCGACTCAAAAGGAGCTGTCTCGTAGAGTGGGACAAAACTGCTGGTTGACGATTATGGCAAGCAGGTCGTATACTGGAAAAGTCATAAAGACGCTATGATCGGTCAAAGTTCACTATCGAGGCGCTTGTCTTATGTTCGTAGGTGTCGATGTTGGAACCCAAGGCGTGCGTGCGGTTGCCTGCACGGACTCCGGCCAAATAGTCGCCGCGAGTAGTGACGATTTCGATTCGTCATGTCTGGAGGTCAATCTAGTTACCGGCTTCGTTGAACAAGATGCGCGGAACTGGTGGCAGAGCGTCTCGCGTTGTCTGCTGGGGCTGACGGCGTCAGTTCGCGATCAGGGGTTCAGCGCCCAAGACATCCGAGCAATCGCGGTTGATTCAACATCGGGAACCATACTGGCCGTGGATGCCAGTGGTGAATTGCTTCATCCCGCCATAATGTACAACGACGGACGCGCACAGCACGAGGCCGACGAGTGTAACCAGACAAGCGGGGCATATCTTCAGAAAATGGGGTATCGGTTCAGCTCCGCATTCGGGCTGCCCAAAATCCTCTGGCTGAAGAACCATACCCCTGAGGTGTTTGATCGCACCGCCTTTTTTGTCCACGCGGCGGATTATATCATCGGACAGTTCACAGGGAGCTTTGGCGTATCTGACGTTGCGAATATGTTGAAAACGGGCTACGACAGCATCGACCGGAAGTGGCCCGCGTTCATTGAAGATGACTTAGGAATCCCCATCAGCAAGCTTCCCCGTGCTCTTGAGACACAAGAGGTCGCGGGAGTTGTCTCCGCCAACGCATCCATAACGACCGGAATTCCTGCCGGAACACCCGTAGCGACCGGCACGACAGATGGTGTTGCTGGTTTTCTTGCCTCTGGCGCCGCGAGACCAGGCGACTGGAACACCACTATTGGGACTACCCTAGTGCTCAAAGGCATCTCCGAGCAGCGCATTACGGATGATGCCGGGCGAGTGTATTGTCATGTGCATCCCGACGGGTGGTGGCTGCCCGGTGGCGCGAGTAACACCGGCGCGGAGTGCATCAGCAAGCTGTATGCAACGCAAGACCTGCAAATGCTCGGCCGAAAGGCAGCCGGTCTCTGTCCCACATCCATAATTACGTATCCTCTCATGCGGCCAGGTGAGCGATTTCCATTTGTTCACGCGGGTGCTCGTGGGTTCATTCAAGGCTTTCCTACCAGTCAGGAGCAACTATATGCATCGCTCTTAGAAGGTGTCGGATATGTCGAACGTTGGTCGTTAGAGCTATTCGAACAACTTGGAGCACCGATTGTGAACACGGTCTATACTACCGGAGGCGGGGCG
>JAMCYN010000070.1:0-8433 GCA_023474015.1 Armatimonadota bacterium | reverse complement strand
AGCTTGGAGTGGATGCAAATACGCGCGAATATTCTCAACAAGCGCATCGTGCGCCCTGCAGTGACTGAATGCGCTATGGGGGCGGCTGTCGGCGCCGCGTCGAAGACGGTCTTCCATTCAGTGGAGGCTGCGGTGGCAAGTATGGTGCGCATCGCGGACGAGTGCGAACCGTCTCCGGCGAAGGCGAGCGTTTACGATGAGTTGTACGGGAATTTCCGAGAGACATGCTCGAAGTTCGGTTACTGCTGATCTGCAGGTAAGGGCAAATATAGTGAACAGACCGCTGATGGCTATGCAAACACCTGAAGCCCCGGCGCTGGGAGCCGCCATATCGGCGGGAGTTGGAGCAGGTATATATGAATCCGCGGAAGTCTCGAAAGAGCTGGTGAAAGTGCGCAACAGCGCTGTTCCGAATGACCCTGTTGCCGAGCAGTATCAAGAAAGACTGGACGCATACGAGTCTATCTATTCTCATGTCAGGGCGTTATATCATTCTGGGGCGCGATCTATACGCAGCATGTGCTGCCCTTCGGCTCCCAAGACGATGTGCGCGCCGGAAAACATCGTGGCAATGTGTGACGAGGCAAGGCGAGCGGGAGCGTACCTAAGCAATCCCTCTCGTGCATTACATACACAGTCGGCTCGATCCGGAGAAAGTGTTGTATGAGCATCTTTCAGTCGTGTGACGTCCGAGGGGTTTACGGAAAAGATCTGACCGATCAGACCGCCCACGCCATTGGGCGCGCGGTATCAACGGTGTTGGGCGGTGGACCGATAATCGTCGGCGGCGATGTTCGCACGAGCACTCCCGCGCTCAAGGCGTCTTTGATCTCGGGTCTGGTGGCAGGCGGAGGAAAAGTCGTCGATATCGGCATCGTGCCGACACCTGCATTCTATTTCGCCAGGCAGCATCTTGGAATCGTCCCCGGAGTGATGGTAACCGCATCTCACAACCCCCCGGCATACAATGGTTTCAAGATTGTCCTGAACGAACTGCCGATTACAGAGGAGCAATTGAGTGAAATTCGGTTCCTGGTGGACCAGGCGATGCCGTCGAGTGTCGAAGGCGATATGCGCACTCTGGAGATTATTCCCGACTACGAGAGGTTTCTTGAGGAGACCCTACCATCTCATACGCGCGGTGGTGAATTTCGTGTTGCGCTCGACTGCGGCAACGGCTGTTACTCCAGGATCGCTCCCGCGCTGATGAGAAGACAGGGGTACACCGTACTGGAGCTCTTCTGTGAACCGGATGGGACATTTCCGAACAGGTTGCCCAATTCCGCCGAGCCCTCGAATCTGCGTGCCCTTGCTCGCTTCGTACCTCAGAATCAAGCGCACTTAGGCGTCGCCTTTGACGGAGATGGGGATCGAGTCGCGTTTATTGATGAACGTGGAGAATATGTCCCCGCGGAACACGCTGCCATCATATTGTGTAAGCATTTCCTGGGCCAGCATGAGCGAGGGAGGGTCGTTTATGATATCAAGTCTTCCTCGATCCTGCCGGAGTTTGTGGAAAGCATCGGCGGTGTCGCGCTGCCGGAGCGATCGGGGCATACATTCATCAAGACACGGATGATCCGCGAAATGGCGGTTTTCGGTGCAGAGATTAGTGGGCATTACTTCTTCGGCCACCTCAACGGTGGCGATGACGGGTTGCACACCGCGGTTTGGATGGCTCATATTGTCGAGGCGTCTCGAGCCAAAGTCTCCGACCTTACTGCGTCGATCCCGAGGCTCGTCACCACTCCCGACATTCGCATACCTTTCCACGGAGACCGCCGCGCAATTCTGGATAGGATCGCCTCTTCGTTTTCGAAAGATGACGTATCGCTGTTGGACGGGGTCAGAGTCAATTTTGGTCGTGACTGGGCACTGGCGCGGGAATCCGTGACGGAACCCCTAATCACTTTGCGATTCGAATGTAGCGAAGAGGCTCATCTTGACGAGCTTGTTCGGCGGTTCGTTGCCCCGGTCCCGGAATTGGCGAAGAAGGTCGGCGAATACTTGGCCCATTCAAAAATGCGCACGAGTGTCTCTTGACCAAAACGGTCTTCTCGGCCTATCCGACTCACCGACTGTTGCGGAATTGCGCGCATCCAGAGCCTATAGATCGTTTGCCGGAGTTATGCGAAAAGTAGCTTCCCGCGATTTGCTGATACTCGACGACTTCGGGTTGCGACCCTCATTGCTTTTCACCCCAACCGTCCCATAATGTCTTTCCCTAGCGAAGATCGCCGATTGAGTATCCTCTTGAGAGGAGTATAACGAGTAGTACGGCGTGCGCTTTTGGAGAGAAATCGGTGGCTAACGGCTTCGATTTAAGAGGTGTAAAGGGTCTTGCCCAGGTCGAGGCGGAACGAATATTCGCGGCTGACGGCCCGAACGAGTTGCCGTCGGCCAAACCGCGCGGTATCTTCGCCATCGCGGCCGAGGTTGTTCGTCAGCCGATGTTCGTGCTGCTGGTCGCCGGCGGCATTATTTACCTTCTGCTGGGTGATGTGCAGGAGGCTTTGCTGCTGCTTGGATTCGTGTTTGTGGTGATCGGTATCACTCTGAACCAAGAGCGTAAGACGGAAAACGCGCTCCAGGCTTTGCGTAATTTGTCGAGCCCACGGGCACGCGTGATACGCGGAGGCGATGAGAAACGCATTCCGGGCCGAGAGGTCGTGCGCGGCGACTCGGTTATCATCGCGGAAGGGGACCGGGTCCCGGCTGACGGGATCGTGCTGTCGTCGATCAACCTGACCGTCGATGAATCGCTGCTGACCGGAGAGTCGGCGCCGGTGCGCAAGTGTGACTGGGACGGGCGCGCGGGCGATCAGCGGCCCGGTGGCGACGACGAGCCGTTCGTGTATTCGGGGACCCTGGTAGTCCAGGGCCTGGCGCTCATGGAGGTCCGGAAAACTGGGACTCACACGGAGATAGGTAGGATCGGCCGGTCTCTGCGGACGCTTGAAGTAGAAAAGACCACGCTGGAGAAGCAAACCGCGAAGCTGGTACGCAACATTGCAATCGCGGGCGGATCCTTGAGCGCCGGGGTGGTCATCGCCTACGGGTTTACAAGAGGCGATTGGCTGCAGGGGTTTCTTGCCGGAGTCGCCCTTGCCATGGCATTGCTGCCGGAGGAATTTCCGGTTGTTCTGACGATATTTCTGGCACTCGGCGCGTGGCGAATATCTCGAAAACAGGTCCTTACGAGGCGCATGCCCGCTGTTGAGACACTCGGCTCGGCCACAGTGCTTTGCGTCGATAAGACCGGCACGATTACCCTTAACCAGATGACCGTCGGAGAACTCTATGCCGACGGCAAGCACCTGCGCATCGACCACGGCGAGAAGCAGGCGCTGCCCGAAGAGTTCCACTCCCTTGTCGAGTTCAGCATATTGGCAAGCCAAAGGGACCCGTTCGACCCCCATGGAAAGGCGTTTCACAGGCTCGGCAAGGAGCATCTAGCGAGGACCGAACACATTCACCGCGACTGGGTCCTGGTTCAGCAATACCCGCTCTCAAAAGAACTGTTGGCGATGTCGCACGTCTGGCGGTCCACTAAGGGAGAGGGTTACGTAATCGCCGCGAAGGGTGCTCCGGAAGCCATCGCTGATCTTTGTCACTTCGATCAGACCCAGAAAGAAGCGCTATCCGAGCAGATCGCCGTGATGGCTAGTAATGGTCTTCGCGTGCTTGGCGTCGCCAGTGCATACTTCACCCAGACCGATGAGCTGCCTGATGAGCAGCACGATTTTTGGTTCGAGTTTGTCGGTCTCGTCGGACTTGTCGACCCCGTGCGTCCTTCGGTCCCCGCCGCCATACGGGAGTGCCATGAGGCGGGCATCAGGGTGGTGATGATAACCGGGGACTACCCCGCGACCGCGCGCAACATAGCGTCGCAAATCGGCCTTGCCTACCCTGAGGCAATCATCTCGGGCGATGAGCTGGACGCCATGAGCGACTCTGAGTTGCGGGCGCGCATCGGAAGCGCCAACGTGTTCGCGAGGGTCGTTCCCGAGCAGAAGCTCCGGCTCGTTCAGGCGCTCAAGGCTAACGGAGAAGTGGTCGCGATGACGGGCGACGGTGTCAATGACGCGCCCGCGCTGAAGGCCTCGGACATAGGCGTGGCGATGGGAGGACGTGGGACCGACGTGGCGCGCGAAGCCGCCGGGCTGGTGCTGCTGGATGATGATTTCTCCTCCATCGTCTCCGCGATTCGCATGGGCCGAAGGATCTTCGATAACCTGAGAAAAGCGATGGCCTACATATTCGCGATCCACGTGCCCATCGCCGGGCTTTCCCTGATTCCCGTGGCGGCGGACTGGCCGCTGATCCTGCTGCCGATACACATCGTGTTCATGGAACTGATAATCGATCCGGCCTGCTCCACGGTGTTCGAGGCCGAGCCCGGGGAGGCCGACGTGATGAAACGCCCGCCGCGCGACCCCGAAGAGTCGATTTTCGATAGAAGAACAGTGGTTATGAGCCTGATTCAGGGCCTAAGCATCCTGTTCGTGAGCCTGGTGGTATTCATTGCCGGGCGGTTCACGGGGCGGGCTGGAGAGGAAATTCGCACAATGGCGTTCACAAGCCTGATCGTGGCGAACCTGGCGCTGATACTGACCAACGTCTCCTGGTCGAGGAGCATTGTCGCCACGCTGCGCACACGCAACCGGCCCATGTGGTGGGTTGTCGGCGGGGCTTTCACGTTCCTCGGCCTGGTGCTCTACGTACCGTTCCTGAGCCACATGTTCCGCTTCAGCATGATAAGCCCGCTCGAGGTTGCGCTATGCGTGGGCGCGGGACTGGCGAGTGTGCTCTGGTTTGAGCTGGCGAAGCTGGTCATGGCGCGAGAACCATGACCACTTCACACGTGGATTCCGCAATCTTAATGAACGAACTCACTCTCCGTGTAACAAATTACATTCTACGGACAGCACTTTCCGCATGAGGCGGGGGCCTTGGCGGCTGGTTTCTCCGCGCACGGCGCGGGGATGATGCGCACGGTCTTCATCACGTCGCCTACCTCGAGCCTCTTTACCACGTCCAACCCCTCGGTCACCCGACCGAACACCGCGTAGCCCATGTCGAGCCACGACGCCGGGCCAAGGGTGATGTAGAACTGGCACGACGCGCTGTCGGGATCGTTCCGGCGGGCCATCGCGACCACCCCGGCATCGTCATGCTTGAGCTTCGGCGAGACTTCCAGCTTGATCGTCTTCTCCGATTGCCCGCTGCCGTCGCCTTTGGGGTCCCCACCCTGGACCACAAACCCCGGCACCACGCGATGGAACTTCAGGCCGTCGTAGAACTTGCGCTCGACAAGCTCGACGAAGTTCTTCGTTGTGTTGGGCGCATCCTTCTCATATAGCGCGAACTTGACCGTTCCTTTGCTCGTCTCGATTACAACCCATCGACCCGTCTCGGGCTTGCCGCTATCGGGCTTTGCCTGGTCGGCCGCGAAGGCGATGCCACCGACAAGGATGACCATAGTGATTAACAAACCAAGTAATCTCATATAAGCACCTCTCGAACAGATATCCGTTGTGCCCGCGATGTCTCAGGCAACACTTCAACTATGCCACAGCGGGGCGGGTATGTCAATGGAGCATAAGTGCTAAAGATTGTCTAACTGACCTCCTTGCCTGTGGTGGTGCATACCATCTGACCGTGCTTGACCCCACGAGTGCTGATGAGGGTGTTCGCGATATATTTCAGTCTGGAACCACGGCCCTGGAGGATGATCACCTCAAGGCAGTTGTGCGCGTCAAGGTGGATGTGCGTACTGCAGAGGATGTGTTCGTGATACTGATGCTGGAGTTCCGCAAGCACATTCGAGAGTTCGTGCTCATGGTGCTCGTAGACGATGGTGAGCGTGCCCACAACCTCGGCTTCCGGATCAGACCACTGCTCCTTCACCAGTTCCTGGCGCACCAGGTCACGGATCGCCTCGGAACGCGATCGATACCCTCGCTCCTCGATCAATGAATCGAACCTCGCAAGAAGCTCATCCTCCATCGATACGCCGAACCGTTCAAGTGTGGGCATGCCGGACCTCCGTGCTACGTTGTGTACACATCGTAGCACGACATGCCTGGGTGAGTCAATAGCATCCGCCGCGGGGATTGAGGCATGAATAAACCCCGCCAAGCGAATTGCCTAGCGGGGTTTGCGTGCTGTTTGCGATATGGAGATTACTCGCTACTTGCGTATGCTCATAATCTCATATTTGGCGATACCCGCGGGGATCTCGATTACAGCGATCTCCCCGACTTTCTTGCCCATCAAGGCCTCGCCCACCGGCGACTCGTTGGAGATCCTGTCCTCCGCGGGATTGGCCTCGAACGTGCCGACTATGGTCCATTCCCAATCGTCAGAGTTTTCCAGATCCTTGACCCTGACAATAGAGCCGACGCCCACCTTGTCGGTGAGCACTTCCTCGTCTTCGATCACCCGAGCCGAGCCGAGAATCTGCCTGAGTTCCTCGATTCGGCCCTCAACGAAGGCCTGCTCGTTCTTGGCATCCTCGAACTCCGAGTTATCGGTCAATTCACCACCGAATTGCATAGAGTCTCTAATCCGCTCCGCAACGCGTCTGCGATGTACGGTTCGAAGCTGGTCCAGTTCCTCTTCAATCCTCTTGAGCCCGGCGACGGTCAATATAACTTCTGTCTCCGCTTGCATCGGACATCACCTCAACTTACTGCCATAATAATGAGACAAGCACCGACCGCGCGAGTGCGCCTGCGTCAGTGCTTGACAGAACATCTGGACCAATTCTTGGTAATTATACCCTCTATTGGCGTGCTCTGTCAGGCGAATTACATCACATTTGCTGTTGACCTGCACGCCACAGTGTACTTACTTGAGACGTGTTCACAGTATTGAAAGTTCCATATATGTGCTACAGGTTCAGCGCATGTTTCAGTTGCGTTTGCCAGATGGAAGAGTTATGCCACAAGTAGCCGCCAATACGGGAGGTTTTTTTACTCGGGAAAGCACTGATTTATTGCGGGAGCGGGTGAAGGGTGCGGTGGATGGTCCCTAATTACATTAATTGCCGCCGTCTACGAGAGACGGCGGCTGAGGTTTTTTCCTACCCTCACGGATAGTTGAGGCTTTCCGCGTAGGGCCAACATTCATGACCAGGGTGGTCCAATCGACCACAGGCTAAAACTCTAGCCCAGGCGGTCACCTCGTTGACTATAATCCATGTTAGCCACCACCTCCTTCTTAGTCTAATAGCAGTATAACTCCGCATGGAAGCAATGTCAATCGAAATTCACGGCGGGCCGTTAGACTTTTTTGCGGGCTTTGGCGCGGGCCGGGCCTAATCGAATGGGGATTCTTCCTCGGACAGACCCGTTGTGGATTCCAGACGGGCGGCGCCAACGCAGATGCCTTGGAACCGGCACCACCGACAGTTCCACGTGTCATCGGTCATCGGGAAGTTGTCGATTTGCGCCGGACCCACCACGGGCTCCAACTCCAGCATCTCGTTGAAGCTGGCCTTGGCAAGTTCCCGCGCGGCTTCTATGTCTATCTGACTCGGCGTAAAGGAATCAGCGTGGAAGTCGGGGTAGAGGTATGCGGCGGTCAGGTTCGTCTCCAGCGGGTTCCAGCCCCATTTCGACTGAGCGTAGAGCGCATAAAGCGCAAGCTGCATTCGGTCCGCCTCCGAGGGCTTGCCGGTCTTCCAGTCTATGATGGTCGGAATTCCGGAGGTGTGGGCGAAGTCGATCTTCGTGTAAACCTGGATGCCGTCGAGATCGAATGATGGAAAGCCGTCATCCTCCATTTCGGCCCAGTCGGCGGGGTTGATGCCGGTAACTTGCGACCACAGATCGGAATCCAAAAGATTCTCCATGGCTGCCCAAGCCACCTGCCGGGCGGACTTGATTCGGCTGTCGGCGTCGGGGAAGTTGTAGTAGTGTTCCAGGAGGTTGGTGACAGCGCTTTGCTTGACGCCGGACGGTCGTCTGCCCGTTTCCCAGAACCGTAACTTGGACTCCCTGGCGCGCTTGAGCATCAGCTCGGTGATCAGCTCCTTGGCTTTTGCCAGGGTGAAATCACTGTTCTTCGGGATAGATTTCAGTCCCTCGACAATGACCTGATGAACGACCGAGCCCCGCATCATGGCGATTGTTGTCATTGTCCGCATTTCGTAGATCTTCCACCTCATTTTGGGGTCTTGTCCCCAGAAGCGGTGGTAGAAGTAGTGCCTGCGGCAGGAGTCGAAATGGGTTTTTCGGGAGAATGACCAAGAAAGTGTTGATGGCTGCCAGACGTCCAATGCGGCCTCTTTCAAGCAAGTGTTTGGGACTCTATGTGGTCTACTTCTACATCCTGGCTCGTTTTCCTGCCAATGTGGCGTCACCGAAAGGGAAAACCGTGCCCGATGCGGAAGAGGTATTGGTTCACTCAGGAGGTTTATGCCCAATG
>JAMCYN010000144.1 GCA_023474015.1 Armatimonadota bacterium | reverse complement strand
GCTCAATCTGCTCCTTGTCTTCGTCGCCGATAATCCTGGAGTAGTAGATAAGGTCGTAGGCTTGCGCGAGGGGCAGTGCCCATGATGCCTCATATGCCGAGTTCTCGAACATATCCGGCGCACCTTCTGCCCATCCTCCGTGGTATTTCTCAGCATACTCCAAAAGAACCTGAGCGGCTTTATCGGCATAAGCCCTATCTTTTTCAATGCCGTATACCAGTGCCAGCGAAAGTGCCGCGGTCGCCAGCTCACGATGCCGCTGGAGGCAACCAGCTTCAGGAACCACAATCTCAGCATTCAGCCACTGATTGGCGATGGACAGCAATCCGGCGCCGACGTAGATACCGTGATGCTCCGGCGCGGGCTGCAGGTAAAGACTCTTCTTCCAGCCATCCTTGGTCAATCCTCTCCTGAGGACGCTGAGTTCTCGCTCGTTTATCAGCACGAACGGCCTTGGACAAGAATTGACGACGCGCTGAAGCTGGGGTGTGCTTGACACGCCATCTGACGCGAGCGACCCGGACGCCGATTTGTTTTGGCTGTTGACAATCCACTCAACCATGAATTCCGCTCCCCATTTTCAGCATAGACACCTGCCCCACAGCGATTGTGCCACAAGCCATTCGACAAACACCCCAATATGGGTGAATAAAGTGATTGCTTGGTATGATGATGTATTCTTCTGCAAGTCTCGCATAAGCTCCTGCTTCCTATTGACTACTAACTGTCGAAATCGAAAGAAAACTGTATGCAACAACTTCAACTACTAATGACAGGTTAAACCTGATGTTTACGGACACCGGCAGAGGCTGAATTCTCGCCGGGCCAAATACTCAGAAGCCTCCGCGAATTACCGCAAGAAACCGACCATATACCCTGAACTCAACGTTCATGAGCATTCAGAATTGAGCACGTTCCGGAGCATTCTGAGTTCAGTTGAAAGACGCAGCCGCTGATATTCTTTGTAACCGTAGCTAATAATATTGATCTGTAATATTCATATGTTAGGTTGCCATGCGCAAGCCCGCATTATTCGCGTTGAGGATTTGGACCCAACAAGCCCTCTTGACAAAGCCACGCAGTGACGATAATATACAAGTGTGATTTGTATGATTCCGGTTACTAATCCGATAGAGGTGATTCTACATTGAAGTGCGAAATGTCGTTGGAAGAGTTTTTCTATGGTTCGGCGACGGTTGGGGAACGAGGCCAAGTTGTTATACCCGCTGAGGCGAGGAAACAATTTGATATTCATCCGGGTGACAAGCTGCTGGTCATGAGACACCCGCATGAGGGCGGAATCATTCTGTGTAAAATCGACGCGATGCGTGAGTTCGTCACGGGTTTGATGGAAGGGCTCTCGGCAATCGAGACACGTGTAGCTGAGAATGAGGGTGAATCTAACGGAGGATAGCGTCGATTGGACGAACTTGTCGTCACTTCCAGACTGACCAAGCGGTTTCGGCGGCTGCTCGCCGTCAATGAGCTTGACCTGACTGTCAGCAAAGGCGACGTCTTCGGCTTTTTGGGGCCGAACGGCGCGGGCAAGAGTACGACTCTGCGGATGATGGTCGGGCTTGTCAGGCCGTCTTTCGGCAGCGTTGAGCTGTTCGGTCACGATGTCTGGAGCGATAGGCGTTCGGCGCTAAAAAAGGTGGGGGCTCTGATCGAGGCTCCGGCTTTCTACAAGTATCTCAGCGGATACGACAATATCCGCATATTGGCCAACACCGGAGGCAGCTACTCGCGCGGACAGGTTGAGGAGGCTCTGGATATCGTTGGACTATTGGGCCGCGCGAGGGACAAGGTGAAGACCTACTCCCAGGGGATGCGCCAGAGACTTGGAATCGCGCTGGCGGTCATCGGCAGGCCCGACCTGGTGCTGCTGGACGAGCCGACCAACGGCCTGGACCCGCAGGGGATGAAGGATGTGCGCGAGCTGATCGCGCGGCTCTCGAGGGAGTTGAAGATGACGGTCTTCCTGTCGAGCCATCTCTTGCATGAAGTCGAGCAGGTGTGCACTCGGATCGCGGTGATCAACAAGGGCGCGGTGATCGAGAGTGGCCGCGTCACAGACCTTCTGTCGGGCTCAGGGGGTTATGAGATCAGGGTTGACTCGACTGATAAGGCCCTGAGCGTCCTGGAAGGAATCGGATGGGCCGGGGTGGAATCCACCTCGGACGGCACGCTGAATGTGAAACTTACCGGCGGCAGCTCGGCTGAGCTGAACCGGATAATGGTGGAGCGGGGGCTTGCGGTATCGTCTTTGGTCCCAAAGATGACATCGCTGGAAGAACTCTATCTTAAACTGATGGATGACGGCAATGGCGCGGCAGATCAGGTTTGAACTGTTCAAAATAGCAAAACGGCCAAGAAGCTATCTCGGCTTCGCGGCGTTCGCGTTGATCAACTTCTTCACGTTGCTCGGCGTGAAATATGGGGGGATCGGCCACATGGCCGCAAGCCAGGCATCCGGACGTGGGTTCGAGGTCATCGGCTCGCCGGTGAACGCCGAGCTGATGGCGTGGACCGCGATTGGGTCGCCGATGGCGATTCCGATATTGAGCATGTTTCTACCGTTCTTTATCGCGCTCGTATTCGGCGAGATATTCGCGGGGGAGAGCGCGGAGGGCACGCTGCGGACGCTCCTTACGCGGCCTATCACGAGATCGAGTCTGCTGACGGCGAAGTTCGCGGCGAGCGTGATCTACGCATTCGCGCTTGTTGGATTCGTGGGTGTGTCGGCATATATAATGGGCAGTATCGCATTCGGGCGCGGCGGCCTGATGACGGTGGGCAAGTTCGATGACCCGATGATTGCCTATTATCCACAGGGGCAGGCGCTGATTCGGCTGGCTCTGGCCTATATGCTGACCGGCATCGGGATGACGGCGCTGGGGATGATCGCGTTTTTCATCTCGACGTGGCTGAATAACTCGCTCGGGGCGATAGGCGGCGCGGTGATGCTGCTGTTCGCGATGTTCATCGTGGGGGAGATACCGTATTTTCATTCGATAAAGGACTATTTGCTGAGCACCAACCTGCTGGTGGGCCAGAACGCATTTTTGGACCCGATACCCTGGAACGAAATCCGGGCATCCGTGGTCTATCTAGGGGTGTATATTGCCGTGCTCTTTTCGGCATCTATGCTGACATTCCGTGGAAAGGACATTCTAGCGTGATACGCAGAGGTTCGATTATCGCGACTACGGCATTACTCGTGCTCGGAGTTATGGCGCGGGCCGGGCAGCCGAGCGGTGAGAAGGTGATCGCCGCTGTCAGGCATGCTTTTGGGTCCGTGAGCGACTACCGCGTCGACGTTACGCTCAGTGTTAAGAGCTCGAAGATCAGCATCAACAACATGGGTATGGCGATCTACTACAAGAAGCCGAACAAGCTCCACGTCGATCCGAAAGGTGGAATCGCCATCATTCCGCAAGGCACCTATTTCGGCAACCCGATGGAGCAACTGGCCGGGAACGGTCGCGCGGTCTATCTGCGATCAGAATGCAGGCAGGGCCGAGACTGCCATGTAGTCCAGGTTGTCTCGACCGGCGCGCCGACCGTCACTGTTTGGGTGGACAAGGAGCGCAACATCATATTGGCAACGGAGACCTCGGGCCAGTTTACCGCCCGAAGCGCGTGGAGCTATACCAAGATCGACGGCAAGTATTACCTGCCGGCCCTTATCTCGGCCGACATGACCGTGCCGGGTGGGCCGAATGGGCCGGAGAAGGCCAAGGTGGATGTAAGGTTCAGTAACTACACGGTTAACAAGGGTATTAGCGATAAGATTTTCGAGCAAAAGGCCTCAGCTACACCGGGGCATCGGAGGTAAGGACTTTGAAACGAACGATTCTGGCAATGTTGACTTTTACGATGTGCGTGGCCGCATCAGCCACTTGGGCTGCGACCACTCCGCCGGACCTGAGTAAGCCGATCACTGTCGATCAGAGCCTGGAGATAGCATTCCAGCACAACCCTGATATCAAGATCGCTCTGGACCAGATTCAGAAATCGAAAGGCGTGGTCAATGAGACTAGGGCGAACTTCAATCCCAAGTTCAGCGCTCAGGCCACCTACCTCAGGCAGCCCGCGTTGGAGGCGACATTTCCCGGCAGCGGGGATCAGGGTCCTCAGAACATCACTATCCAGTCGCCGCAGAACACAACGATTGGAACAAGTACGACCTTGCCTCTGGATATTAATAAACGACTTACCTATACAAGTGATATCGCTCGGTTGCAGTTCGATATTCAGTATCTAAACATGGTGAGCGTTTCCGAGCGAGTGATAGTGAGTGTGAAGTCCGCCTACTATGATCTTCTCCGAGCTAGCGGGCAGGCGCTGGTGGCCCAGGCCGCCGTCGATGTTGCCGATGTTCGGCTTGCCAACACAAAGTCCAGATTTGAGGCGGGTACAGTGCCGAAGTTCGACGTGACCACCGCCGAGGTTGACCTTGCGAACCTGAATCAACAGTTGATACAGGCCCAAAACCGTGTCGAGTTGGCGAGATCGACGTTCAATCGCACTCTGGGGATCGATATCAACTCTCCCACTCAAGTCGTGGAGAGCGTGCCGCCGGCCACTCTGACCAAAGTGGACGTACCAGCCAGCACCGTTACGGCTTATACGCAGCGTCCCGAGGTAAAGGCCGCGCGGGCCGCCATTGATCTTAATCACCGAAATGTTAAGCTTCAGCAGACAGGGAGATTGCCGTCGCTGAGTGTGAACACCGCCACCACATACCAGTTGGAGACAACAACTTTCAACACGAGTAATGTGTTCTGGCAGGCCACGTTGAACTTCAGTGTCCCGATATGGGACGGAGGCATCACATCGGCTCGGGTCCAGCAGGCCCGGGCGGACGTTCAGAATTCGCAGGACACGCTCGATCAGACCAAGCTTGGCGTTGGGCAGGAAGTGCGCAATGCCGCTCTCAATGTCGAAGAGGCCGCCAAGCGAATACAGACGACCTCGGGCGCAGTCTCGCTCGCGGAGGAAGCGCTGAGGCTCGCGAACGTGCGCTATGAGGCGGGAATCGCCGTGCTTGTGGAAGTCACCAATGCGGAGTCTCAGTTGACCCAGGCGAAGTTCAATTATGTGAATGCCCAGTATGACTATGCCACCGCGCTCGCCCAGCTTCAAAGGGCGACATCGACACAGCCGGAACTTAGTCAGCTACAGTTGCTGACCAGTCCGGCGGCGCGAAAGGTTAAATGAGTTATATCTCAGGGTTGGGCCAGGTTTTCTAACCTCCAACCTCTAACCTCTAACTTCTAAAATGGGGGGTCTGGTAGTGAGAAAGACAGTTATCGTTATACTAATTATCGTCGTGGTACTCGGCGCGCT
>JAMCYN010000111.1 GCA_023474015.1 Armatimonadota bacterium | reverse complement strand
AAGAGCGGGTTCGCGGCAGCTGGCGAAGAAATTAGTGAGCGCGAATGTGACGACCCTAGAAAAGGTCGAGGCCATGCACGAGGACGTGTTGAAGCAGGTCGAGGACTCCCTCAACTGGGCCCGCGCATGCGAGCGGACGAACCCCGAAGAGGTCGGCAAGTACGTCTTTGCCGAGTAGCACTGAAAGGACTTACTATGAGAGAAATTCTTTATTGGCAAGCAATAAACGAAGCGATGTGTGAGGAGATGACTCGAGATGAGCGCGTATTGCTTATGGGCGAGGACGTCGGGTTCTTCGGCGGCGCGATGAGGGTCTCCCGGGATATGTTCGACAAGTTCGGCCCGAAGCGGGTCATGGATACTCCGCTAGCCGAGACTGCAATCATCGGCGCCGCCCTGGGCGCGGCATTGACGGGTCTTCGGCCCATCGCCGAGATTATGTTCGTTGACTTCACCACCGTCTGCTTCGACCAGATCGTTAACCAGGCGGCGAAGGTGCGCTACATGCTCGGCGGGCAGGTAGAAGTGCCACTTGTCATCCGCACGCAAGGCTCCGCCGGTAAGAGCTATGCGGCGCAGCACTCTCAGAGCTTCGAGATGCTCTTCGCGCACTTCCCGGGGCTCAAGGTTGTGATGCCCGCGACGCCATACGACGCCAAAGGCCTTCTGAAGTCCGCGATTCGCGAGAACAACCCGGTCGTATTCATCGAGCACGGCGCTCTCTACAATACGAAGGGCCCTGTGCCGGATGAGGAGTGTCTTATCCCCTTGGGCAAAGCCGATGTGAAGCGCGAGGGCCGCGACGTTACCATCGTCGCTCACGCCAGGTGCGTCTTACAGGCCCTGGAGGCCTCTGACAGACTCCGGAAGGAAAGCGGAATCGAGGCAGAGGTAGTTGACCTCAGAACCATTGCCCCGATGGATGAGCAGACGATCTTCGCGTCCGTCAAAAAGACAGGCAGGCTGGTCTGCTTTGAAGAGGGACACAAAAATATCGGCGTGGGCGCGGAGGTTTCCGCGAGAGTATCCGAGTATTGCTTCGATTATCTGGACGCACCGATAGTTCGCGTTGCAGCCATGGATATTCCCATCCCCTGCGCACAGGAACTCGAGCAGGAAATGCTCCCGAACGTGGACAAAGTGGTTTCCGCCGTCAGAAGTCTCTTCGGCGATCTGCAGTTAAACGAATTGAATGCCACTACAGTGGCCGCGAGGTGAATCAAATGAGCACGGATTTCAAGCAAAGCATAACTACATATCTTAGCGGAGTGCAGGAGGTTTTCTCAAACCTGCCCGTTGAAGCGCTGGACAAAGCTGCCAACGAGATTTACAGGGCTTTCGAGGAAGGCAAGACCGTCTTCACGATGGGTAACGGCGGCCACGGCTCTACAGCCGCCCACAACGTCAACGACCTGCAGAAACACCTTGTCTCGAGCGACGCGCGCGACCAGGTCGTCGTGCAGGGTAAGCGCCTAAAGGCAATGTGCCTGTGCGACAGCGTGTCGGCTCTCACGGCCTGGGCAAACGACGCCGGCTTTGAAAACGCCTTCGCCGAGCAACTCCGCAACTGGATTCAGCCGGGGGATGTCGTGATTGGTATCACCGGCAGCGGCAACTCCGCCAACATCATCAATGCCTACAAGCTCGCGAAAGAAATCGGGGCGACCACCATAACATTCGGTGGCGCGAAGAAAGGCAAAGACGAGCCGTATACCGACATCTACATAAACGTGCCCACCCCCAACATTCTTTGGGTGGAAGACATTCACATGGCCGTGGCGCATCTACTGGCGTCCGTCGTGCGAGACAAAGTGCAGGAAAAGTATCGGTAAATATGCTATGAAGTTGCTGATGCTTCTGCGAACACTTCCCAGAACCTCGCCTCGAAACTTCCGAGACGTATCGGCAACGAAGATATCCCCTCCACGAATATGAGCCTGAAAAGTGCAAGTTTCATACGGTTCCGACCTTGTCCAACACGGGCGCGTCCGGGTTGATGTCAGGGCCGAAGAACTTGATCAACACCAGCTCTTCGCGTCCGGTGTTTTCAACTACGATGGGTTTTGTGGCATTCTCGTGGCTGACCAGAAGTTCGTCCGATCCAGGGCACCCGGCGGAAATCTCGTGTCCGTCATAACGGCCCTTGCCCCGCCAAACAAGAACGCTGTAGACGCCATTGTCCACTCCGGTAAAGCTAAGGCCCGGCTTCACGATGAGCTTTTTGCCGCTGAACCTGGAGGAGTTGTAATAGATCCAGTATTCCTCTCCTCCCGGCTGGCGTGACTCCTCTATCAACACGGGAGGAGTGTGACGGTTCTCGTAGAAGAACGGATCGCCACTGACCTCCCAGTTGATCTGGTCCAGAATGATTCTCTCGCCCCGACTATGCCGGTCTTGGGGACGTACATCCTTGAAAAGCAGGTCTTTCGAGATGATCTTTCCGGCTATCAGCGCTTGCATAATGGCGGCAACGTCCGAGTCTTCCTGAAGCTCGATCGTCAGCGCAGTTCCCGGAGCGTGAGGAACGCCCGCGGGAAGGTGGAATCCGTCTCCGGGCACGTTGACGTAGCCCCTGGTGTGTTGGAGTATCAAGTCGCTGTTCCAGTCCATCAGATAGGGAAGCAGGATGTCGTAATTCCTCTGGGCCGCTATGTAAGGATGCACACCGAAGAACCCCTCCGGGTGAGGCCCCATGTCCACTCCTTCAGGAAAATAGTAGGCCTCCTCCTTGGGATTCCGCCCCACCAGCGCGGCGTGCTCCTTCATCTGGTGGAGGTGACAAGGAAGACGAATGCCGTAATCGTAGATCTTCGCAAGCCGCCCCAGAGTCTTATGAGCGCGGGCATAGTCCTCGCCCATTATGAGATCGCCGCCCACTTCGACCGCTTCCTTGAGCGTCATGCATTCATCGTCCTCGGTCTTTATATAGCTCAGACCCTCGTCCGGGAGTCGTCTCTCACAGTCTACCTGGGTGGTGGAGGCCAGCCAGCGCTCCGTGATCCATCCGCGCTCCCCAACCTCGTATTCGCTCTCCTTGAGACCCAGCCTCCGTCCCGGCGGCAGGTAGTCACTCATCACCCACGCGGGTTCCAGTTGGAGGATGCCGTTGTTGCGTTCCAGCGCTCTTTCCACCAGACTGCGTCTTGTCTGAGTGCTGACTATGACTATCATTTTCACTCCTTGCATGTCACCCTTATCAGGGGATCTCGATCATGGCAGCTTCACCGAGATCAACGGTGACCCCTTATTCGTCTATGACTATCCTTGGGCGCGGGATCCGAGTCGTCGGAGTGTCCACACTGAAAATCTTGTTCCCTCAATTAATACGCGGCACTTACTCAATATATCCCCGGATCGGTCTTTTGTCAAGGGGTCTCGATAATTACTTTCTCGCGACCTGCCAAACGTGAGATAAGCTTGCGGGGCAAAAAAACAAAATATTTCATCGGCACCTATTGACAACTGTGGAATACAGTGATAGACTCCGGTACGTGGCGACTTTATACGCGCCGCTTAGTCATATATGGAGGACGTCGGTGGATAACTCAAGAAAAGGCGTCAAACTGCTCAAGCAGAACAGCCGGGCCGCAATTACTCTTTGTCTGCGAATGAACGGACCGCTCTCCAAGGCACAGCTCGCCAAGAGTACGGGGCTTAGCCTCACTTGCATCTGCGACACTTGCAAGGAGCTGTTGGCGGAAGGCGTGTTGGCGGAGGTCGGAGCCGTGACCGGGCCCCGCGGCAGACCTATGGTGCTCCTGACCATCAATCCCAACGGAGCCGCCGTCGCGGGTGTCAGGCTGACGCCGGAGGCTATAGAGATTGTGGTAGCTACACCGACACTCGATATACTCGCCCGCAGGATCATCAATTGGGATTCGACCAGTGACGATGTCGAGGCTACCATCGACACCATAGTGACCGGAATCGAGCGCTGCGCCGATGCGGCGGACAGGAATGTCCGGACACTGGGCGGCGTGGGCGTTGTAGTCCACGGCGTCCGCGTTAATCCGGTACTGGGTGTCATCGAGGAGACGACATATATGCCGGGTTGGCAGGACGTCCCGATAACGCGTCTGCTCGAGGAACAGCTTCAGATACCTGTCGTCGCGGACAACTGCGTCCGTGCGGGCGCCCTCACCCATCACTGGTTCTCCTCGGAGCGGCGCGAGGGCGGCACGTTCTATCTGGTCGTCGCTGAAGGCGTCGGCGGCGCGTTGCTATACGGCCAGGAACCGGTCCATGGCATACACCATTCCGGAAACATGATAGGTCATACCATCATAGATGCGTCAGGTCCACAGTGTTCGTGCGGCAACCACGGGTGTCTGGAGGCGCTATCATCGGATATCGCGTTCATAAGAGGGTTGTGGCCGGAGGTCGCCAAGCAGGCGACGAGCATGCCGCACGCGGAACGCGAAGCCCTGGTGCGGCGCGGGTTCGAGATGGCGCGCAAGGGTGATCCTAAGGCGAAGCAGTCCTATGCCAACGTGGTGAAATACCTTGGCATAGGAATCGCCAACTCCATCGCGCTGTTTGCCCCGAGGACGATCATAGTTGCCGGAACACTTATCGATCTGTCGCCGAGCACGGTTATCGACGACATCAGGCTGCAAGCACTGAACTATATCAAGAACCGTGACAGAGGCGTAGAAATCAGGGCCGCGGTCAATTGCAAAGAATTTCTGTCGAGAGGAGCAGTCGGGTTGATTCTGTGTCAGCCATACAGAGCAGTTTATGAAGACAACTTGAAGGCTCGGGCAGTCAAGTGAGATTAGTGACTTACTCGCGCAGCCGACCATGCTTGCGTCACACGTGGATGGCAAGGCTGGGAGTAACAGAACTGGGGGACGGACCTCTCCATAATCCCATTAGTGGCCGGAGGAAATGTGGTGGGGTCTTCCCTCAGCCTTAGGTTCGGAACACTGCCGTCAGCGTGTGGGCTTTATGGCAGCCTCGAAAGGAGGGAGCAGACGACCGTTTGATGTGAATATCTGATTCTTGAAATGGCCGACCTTGCTGTGTGGGCACGGGTCGGAAAAACGAAAGGAGAGGGGACAAGTACAATGCATAACAGTATCGGTTGGAAATTTGCTTTAGTATTCGCTGTCATCTTATTGGTGGCAGCCCCGGTATGTTGCTCTGCCGCGACGTACTACGTGTCGACGACAGGGAGCGATTCAAATGATGGCTCCGTGCCGGATGACGCTCATGCTTGGGCAACAATCGACCATGGCGACATGGCTTCGTTAGTCAGCGCTGGAGATACCGTGAGAGTCCAGGCAGGGACCTATAACGCGTCGTCCGGGGTATCGCTTGTAAACACTTCCGGCATCATTTACGTGGCTGATGGCGTGGTGATTATTTCGGGTAGTGGTGCTGCGGCGGCGGTACAAATCTCGGCAGACAATACGGTATTTAATGGCTTCCAGGTGACAGGGCCTACTTCATACCTTGTCTA
>JAMCYN010000075.1 GCA_023474015.1 Armatimonadota bacterium | reverse complement strand
CCTCCACTCACATTCATTATATCCAAGTACAGCGCGTTTGCAAGGCCGATTTTCGTGCATGTACACGCGTTGACACGGAGCGGGGTAAAGCATATAGTGGTATTGCAGAATGATGAGTGCAGAATGCGGAATGGGGGAGGGCCTCGTTTCATTCTGCATTCGACTCGGGGTGATCGGTGAATATAAGATACTTGGGGCATTCTTCGTTTCTGATAACGAGCAACGCCGGGACGCGCATTGTGACCGACCCGGTGAACTCGGAGACGTACGATGAGTCACTGTGCTACGCGCGCTTCGATGAGGCGGCGGATATAGTGACGATCAGCCACGGGCACCGCGACCACTCGGGAGCGGATATGGTTCAAGGGAACCCGATCGTCATAGAGGGTAACGGCAAGTTCATCGCGGCGGAGGTGGAGTTCCTTGGCGTCGAGACATTCCACGACTCCGCACACGGCGCCGACAGGGGCCGCAATACTGTGTTTGTCATGAGCGTCGATGGCATGAGGGTGGCTCATATGGGCGATCTGGGGCACGTTCTGAGCGCGGACCAGGCGGCTGAGATCGGCGCGGTGGATGTGGCGCTGATACCTGTGGGTGGATACTACACTATCGACGCGGCCCAGGCGGCAAAGGTCGCCGAGCAGGTTGGGGCGAGGATCACTATTCCGATGCACTATCGCACCGAGAAGTGCGCATTCCCGATAGCGGGCGTGGACGAGTTCCTGAGCGGCAAGTCGAATGTGCTCCGCTCGTGTGATTCAGAGATCGAAGTGACGCGCGAGAGCCTGCCTGCCGAACCGGCGATAGTGGTGTTGGAGCACGCGTTGTAGATTATGTTTTATGCCTCGGGAGGCTTTTCACCCCGAAGCTTACCTATAGGCTAAATGTAATGGTCTCTCACGTTATACCTTGTCTGGTGCAGTACATCCCTAAGCCCTGAGTAGGCCCCCTTCGACTGGGCTCAGGGCAGGCTCCGGCCGTATCGAAGGGCGGCTGCGAAGGTACAGGCCCTGGTGCAGACTTGCCCGGCCCTTCGATACGCCCACCAGCCTTTGTCAAGAATAGATAGCTCCTACTGGGCTACTCAGGGTCTACGGAGTACTGTATAGCAGGCAAAGTATAACGTGAGGTACCAGCACAGCTGAGGGCTGGCGTCGGTGTAAAAAGCTCCCCGACGCATCTATGCCAGACGCATGTATCAAGGGTGGTCTACGCCGCCGCGGGCTGAGTTTTATGGCGCATCAGGTCGACGCAGTGCTGCAGCACGGAGATCATGGTGTGGCGCACGGCTTCGTTCAGGGCGGGAATGCTGTTCAGGCTTTCCTCGCTGGCGACAATGTCCACCGCTGCCAGGTACGTCCCGATGAGCTCATGCGACGCAATCCGCATGTCGCAGACCTTGTTGCAGAAGTCCTGGAGCGCGGCATCATAATAGCCTTGAGTGTTGCCCATGTTCCCGGCGCTGATCCTGATGTAATCGGCTATCAGCTCGGCCCTGTAGAACTGGCGCTCGGAGGCCGTGAGCATCTCGAACCGGCCCGAAGCGGGGTTAATTCCCTGGGCCCGAGCCGCGGCTTCATAATCCATCATAGTGGTGATGAGTTCACGAGCGTCGGTGAGCGTAGGGCGCTGGGGAGCGATCGTGGAAGCCGCTGATGTCTTTCGCGGCTTGGCGATACTCTTTGTCTTAACTTGTGGCACGGTCACACACCATCCTCGTCTGGTTTGGGGCGTTTAGCCCATTCTTATGCTATTGTATTATCGGCCAAACCGCGCGGACACTTTAATAACATAAACAGGAGAACTCGGATGCGCAATCGCCTCTCACACAGCCTGCGTCTTGCGCTGGCGCAATTGAACCTCACCGTCGGGGATATCGAGGGGAACGCCAGGAAGATAATCGACAACATCGCCGTTGCCCGGGACCGTGGCGCTGACCTCGTTGTATTTCCCGAGCTGGCGATCACGGGCTACCCGCCGGAGGACCTGCTGCTCAAGCAGGGGTTCGTCGAGGCGAATATGGAGGCGCTGCAGCGAATCGCGGCGTCGGCCAAGGGCATAACCGCTGTCGTGGGATTTGTGGATGCTGTGAAGGATATCTACAACGCCGCGGCGGTCATCCACGACGGCAATATTATCGGCGTGCAGCACAAGTTCTTCCTGCCGAACTACGGCGTTTTCGACGAGGACCGCTACTTCCAGGCAGGCGCCAGCACCCAGGTCTACACGTTGGGCGATGTCACGTTCGGTGTCGAGGTATGTGAGGACGCATGGTATGCCGGCGGGCCGCACACGCTTCAGTCGCTGATGGGCGGGGCGCAGTTGATCGTGGACATCAACTCCTCGCCGTTTCACGCGGGCAAATGGCGCTATCGTGAACGGATGCTGGGGACGCGCGCGACCGACAACTCCTGCGCCATCGTCTACCTGAACGCTGTCGGAGGGCAGGACGAGCTGGTCTTCGACGGGCATTCGCTGGTGGTCGGACCGGCGGGAGAGGTGCTGTTCAGGGCAAAGGCGTTCGAGGAGCAGCTCGCGATTGTGGATGTGGACCTCTCGCCGGTGGAGCATCAGCGGCTGGTGGACCCCCGCAGGCGCAAGGCCAGGCTGAAGGGCGCCGGGGCGATTGACGTGCCGGAGGTGGTTCTCAGCCCGGCTGCGAAGACAGAAAGAAATGGTGAGGTAACGGCTAGCTCCGAGCCGCCGGGTGAGCTTGAGGAGGTATACTCTGCACTGGTGCAGGGCACGCGGGACTACGTGAACAAGAACGGCTTCAAAGAGGTCGTGCTCGGCCTGAGCGGAGGGATCGATTCGGCGATCACGGCGTGCATCGCCTGCGACGCCCTCGGTCCGGAGAGGGTGCGTGTGCTGATTATGCCCTCGATTTTCTCCTCGAAGGAGACGCAAGGCGACGCGGAGATCACGGCGCGGAACCTGGGCATCAGGTTCGACTACATAGCCATCAATGACATATTCGACTCGTATAACAGATCGCTGGCGGGGGTGTTCGAGGGAACGGAGCACGGCATCGCGGAAGAGAACATTCAGGCGCGGATTCGCGGAAACCTGTTGATGGCCCTCTCGAACAAGTTTGGGCTGTTGGTGTTGACCACGGGGAATAAGAGCGAGATGGCGTGCGGTTACTCAACGCTCTACGGCGATATGGCCGGCGGGTTCGCGGTGATCAAGGACGTGCCGAAGACCCTCGTCTACAAGCTATCGAACTACCGCAATACGATCAGCCCCGTCATACCCGAAAGCATAATCGTCCGCCCGCCCTCGGCCGAGCTTAAACCCGATCAAAAAGACCAGGACACCCTGCCGCCGTACGAAATCCTCGACCCCATCCTCGAAGCATACGTCGAAGAGGACCGCGGCCCCAAAGAGATCACGGCTATGGGCTTCGACGAGGAAACTGTCCGCCGCGTAATCCGAATGGTGGACCGCAACGAATATAAACGCCGCCAGGCCGCGCCAGGCGTAAAAATCACTCCGAAGGCTTTTGGCAGGGACAGAAGGCTGCCGATAACGAACAGGTTCAGAGAGTAGGCCGCCCCCTAGTTTCCCCCCTTACGAAGGGGGAAACTAGGGGGTTGAGCCGCTTTTCAAGCAAATCCACGAACCGTTTCCAACTAGCGAGCCTGACCGAGGACGCACCGAGCCTTCTGGGCCAGGTGTTCGGCTGTTAGTCCGAACATCTGCATCAGTTCCCAGGGCTGTCCGGACTCGCCGAATTTGTCTGCGACTCCGACCATGCCGAATGCCAGCGGCTTGCGCACTTCGCTCAGGATCGCCCCAGCGATGATATTGCCGAAGCCGCCGACCTGATGCTCTTCGGCGGTGACCACGGCTCCGGTTTCCGCCGCGGCGCGCGCGATTGCATCAGAGTCCAGCGGCTTGACAGTATGCACGTTCAGCACGCGGGTTTCGAGGCCGAACTCCTCCTTGAGGATGTAGGCCGCCCTCATCGCCTCCGGAACCATCGGCCCGCAGGCGATAATCGCAAGGTTTTCGTTTTCGCTCTTATACTCCGAAGCAAGCACGGTCTCGAAGGCGTCCGCGAATCGTTCTTTCGCGCCTCTGTATCTGATCACATTCGCCTTGCCGAACACGAACGGCGTGTCCTTGGTAGTCACAATCGGGGTCGCCTCGCGAGCGTAGCGGATGTAGACCGGACCATAGATGTCCTTGATCGACGCCACGGTCGCCCGGTCGGTCTCCACGCTGTCGGCGGGTACGATCAGGTTCATGTTCGGGAGGATCGCCATCAGGCTGATCTCTTCGAGCGCCTGGTGAGTAGCGCCGTCCGGCCCGACCGATATTCCGCCGTGCGCACCCGCGATCTTCACGTTCAGGTTGCCGTAGCAGATGCTGGTCCTGATCTGGTCCCAGCACCTGCCGGCGGCGAAGACGCCATAAGTGCCGGCGACCGGAATCTTGCCCTCCTTGGCCAGGCCCGCCGCGACAGCCATCATATTCTGCTCGGCGATTCCCACCGAGAAGACCCTGTTGAGCCTGTCGGGGCGGTCCTTCTCGAACGCTGTGATGCAGATGGAGCCGGAAATGTCGGCGTGGATGGTGCAGACCCGCTCGTCGTCGCCGCAGCTCGCCAGGCCTCTGCCGAAGCCCATCCGAGTCGGGTCCATATCGACATTCATCCGGTCCTCTTCGTTCCACCAGTAGTTCTTCCCGAACGCGGGCGTGCTGGCCCGGGCCTTCTTCGCGGCCTCGACGGCGTACTTTGCCGCGTGGTCCAGCAGTTCATCGAGTTTGGGCCTGGGAATCGAGGGTGGCAGCAGTTCCGCGATGGCCTCCTCGAACTGCTCCTTCTTCGGAGGGACCCCGTGCCAACCGGCCTGGTCCTCCATGAACGAAACGCCCTTGCCCTTCACCGTGTCCGCGATGATGACGGTCGGCCTGCCTTTGGTATCGCGCGCTTCGTCGAACGCGGCCATGATCCGGGCTATGTCGTGGCCGTCGATCTCGATCACATGCCAACCGAACGAGCGGTACTTGTCCGCCAGAGGCTCGATGTTCATAACGTCCTTTGTCCAGCCGTCGATCTGCAGTCTGTTACGGTCGATGATGGCGCAGATGTTGTCCAGGCCGAACTGCGCCGCCGACATCGCGGCCTCCCACACGCCGCCCTCCTGCTGCTCGCCGTCGCCCATTAAGCAATATATGCGGTGGGTCGAGCCATCCAGCCTGGCCGCCAACGCGGCGCCGACTGATATTCCCAGCCCCTGGCCCAGGCTCCCGCTGGACATCTCGACGCCGCAGCATTCGAGCATATTGGGGTGACCCTGCGTGGCGCTGCCGAGCTGCCTAAGACAGATTGCTTCCTCAAGCTCTATGTAGCCCGCCATCGCCAGGGCCGTATACAGCGCCGGAGCCTTATGGCCCGCCGACCAGAACACCCTGTCACGGTCCGGCAGGCAGAAGTTGCCCGGCTCGTGCTTGATCT
>JAMCYN010000005.1:770-24730 GCA_023474015.1 Armatimonadota bacterium | reverse complement strand
AACTTCAAGGTGTCCAATGGAACGGCACCGCCTCTTGCCCCAGTCGGCGTTGGAGCCGCAAAGGCAGAGGGGCCGGGCTGGTTTGGAATGATAAGGGGATACGTGACAGCTCTGTTCCCCTGCAACAACAATACGTTCGTGGTAGAGGACGAAGGTCGAACGTCCGCCATTACGGTAAGTCTTGCTCCCAGCACATTGCGGGTTGGGCAGGAAGTGATTGTCGTGGGAACCATACAGGACGATGGCACCCTTCTGCCGGTTCAGATATCGCCGACAGGAAACGAAAAGATTCTCGATCCGGTCGGGGTGAACAACAAGAGCATGTCCGGCTCGGCCGACACTGCGGGGCTCAGCAACTCTGATCTGCTGGTTGCCTGTTGGGGGAAAGTAGTCGACACGCCGGTTGTCTCGTTGGTCGACGGCTCGACGACGTTCCATATTACCGATGGTTCGGCAGGGGGCCGCAGTACAGCCCAGATTCTCGGGCCGTGGACGTTGGCATTCGAGGACGACTTCTCAACCAGAAAGCCGGAATGGTCGGACCTCTGGGCCGCGACGCTGGCGGCGGAGGGCATGCTGCAGTTCGAGGGCACCAACAAGACGATCGTTACCGGGATATCTCTTCAGGACGTTTTGGTGAGCACGGATGTTGTCATAGCGGACGATACCCAGGTCGGCATTATGCTGCGCTGGTCGGCGGAGTTCGTCTGTGCTACATGGTGGCCGTCCCAGAAGCATATATACTTCAACGAAGTTATAGGCGCGGGGAACTGGCAGAACTCGCTGGGCGACGTCTACAACGTGGAGCTTGGCCTGCCAGCCCGTATGTCGGTCATGACCGTAGGCGATAAGGCCATGCTCTCGGTTACTGACGGCACAAAGACCTACAGCACGTGCATTACACTCACGAAGTCGATGAGGGTCGGCAGTGTTGGGGTCTACCACGATGCCCAGTTCATGGCCTTAGACAACTTCAAGGTCTATGCCGCTTCAGTGCCTGTTACTGTCGACGGGGACCTTGTTGAAGTGACAATTCCCGCGTGCGTGAGCGGAGCGATCTCCGTAGGTCAAGGCGACTACGTGAGAGTGACTGGAATAGCCGGCAAGGGATCGACCCTGCAGGGCGCTTTGCGCGGCATCAAGATCAGGCAAGCCGATGATTTGTCCAAAGTGCAGTAGGATGCACCTAATCGGCTAGTAGTGGCGGCCTAAGTCCCCCCATTCCTCGTTGGACGGGGGGACAGGGCCAAACCGGCAGATGGATGCTGCTGTATGAGACAGAGGAGAGGCATCTCAAATGATGACGAGCGCGAAGTATGTCCTATTCTTGATGGGATTGGTGACCGCCACGTCCTGTGCTTTCGGCGGCGTTCGGTTTCAGGATGATTTTAACATTCCTAACGGGCCGGACCCAAAATGGGATGTAATTTCGGGCAGCTTTTCAGTCCAGAGCCAGCAGTTTGTCCCCGGCAGTGGGGCTCCCAATGTGGCTCTGGCAAAGGATGCTGGAACACAGCTCTTGCTTGACCGATACAACATGACGTTCTGGGTTGGGAAGCCGGGTGGGAGCGCTGATTACTTTTCCGTCCGGGTCCATCAAAAGGACGCCAACAACTTCTTCCGTGTTTTCGCCACGGCCCAGGAGAAAAGGGCTTACTGGCAGGCTGTGGTAAACGGGGTGTGGATCTTCTCCTCCCCGCGATATCCCGTCTCGTGCACCGACTTGAACTGGTCAAGCATCAACGTACAAATAGTTGTGGATGCGTCAGGTGCGACAGCCACGCTAAGCGATGGCGTGCACTCATATTCGACAACTCTGCCGAGCGCGGAGATTCCGACCTCCTTGAGGGGACCTTCCGCCATCGGTTTGGATCAGTACATAAGCGGTCCGGGGACCCGGTTCGACAACGTAGTCATCGATGATAACCAGACCCCGCCGCCGCAATATGCGATTGGGACAGCGAAAGCCGGTGGTCCGGGCTGGTATGGCTACGTCCGGGGCTTCGTGACCGCCGTGTTCACGGAGTACAATAAGTTCGTAATCGAAAGTGAGGATCGATCTTCCGCCATTACGGTCGCTGCTTCCCCCGGATCACTGCAGATCGGGCAGGACGTGACCGTTCTTGGAACCGTTCAGTCCGACGGCACTTTCACGCCGGTAGAGATCACTCCCACCGGCAATTCCAAGGTACTGGAGCCGGTCGGCGTCAACAACAGGGACCTGACTGGCTCGGTCGGCGGCACAGGACTCGGCAACAAGGACCTTCTGGTAACCTGTTGGGGGAAGGTGCTCGGCACGCCCGCGCCGTTTGTCACTCCGGGTTATGGCTCGACCACGTTCTATATTGCTGATGGCTCGGCGACCGGCTCAGCTACCGCCCAGGTATTGGGGGCATGGACACTACAGTTTCAGGATACATTCAATACCGGTAGGAGTTCGTCTTGGGCGGACTATGGGACCGCCCCAAGGATCGATAACGGCACGCTAGCCTACGATGCCAGGTGCATCTCTTGGGTGAAGGGTGTACACCTGGCGGATATGATTATAACCGTTGATGTAGTCGGGGGCACAACGGGGCAGATAGGTCTAATAGGCCGGTTTGTGGACGTGAACAATTTTCTGCTGGCAAATTGGCTGCAGTCCCAAAACCGGATATACTTCCACGAAGTAAAATACGGAAGCTACGGGTCGTCACTCGGTGATGTGTACAACGTTCAGTTGAATCCGCCTTCGGTGGCTAGTCCTGTGCACATGATCGCGGAGATTCGGGGTATGGTCGCCAAACTCACGGTGTCGGATGGCATCCGGACGTACAGTTCGACCATACCTCTGACACGTTTCGAAGACCCGCAGCTTGTGGGGGTCTTTCATGATTCCTCTGTCAATGCAATCGACAACTTCAAGGTCTACTACCCTTCCGCACCTATGACGGTCAATGGGAACATCGTCCAGGTGACGATCCCTGGTTCCGTCGCGGGGGCAATACCCGTTAATCCGGGTGACTACGTAAGGGCAACTGGAATCGTATGCGACGGTTCGACTTTGCAGGGTAACCTGCGCGGGATCACGATTAGGAAAGCCGAAGACCTGAGCAAAATGCAGTAGAGTGGTGGACATCGGCTTGGTGTGATGAAGGAGGTAATAAGAATGAAAAACACAGCGATAAGAAAAGGCTTCACGCTCATCGAGCTGCTGGTTGTTATCGCCATAATTGCGATTCTAGCGGCGATATTGTTCCCAGTCTTCACGAAGGCCAAAGAGGCAGCGAACATGAGCGCGTGCGTGAGCAACCTGCGACAGCTCGGAAGTGCGTTCTCTATGTACATTGACAACAATGGGGGTAAATATCCCGAGCAGTTCAATGATATGGTTGGCTACCCGATGGATAATCGGCCACTCACGTACGGTGTGCTTAATTGGTGCAGGGCGATATTGCCCTACGTTAAGAACCGCGTGGTCTATGGCTGTCCGAAGGCTCGCCAGAGACCCCGATTCCCAAGCTCGGTTGAACCCGCTTATGACCGGATAACCTACTTCATGAACGGTATCTGCGCGGGAAGGAGATACTCAGTCTGTTCCCGCACATCCAAGGTGATTCTGCTGCGGGAGGTTGCCATCTACCGTGATATGGCGCATCTTCGGCCGAAGCGGAATGGAGCACAGATAATGGATCTGGATATGTGGAACTGGCACAAGCCCTGTCACCGCAACGGCAACAACTGGCTCTATGCGGATGGGCACGTGACCTATCGAGGATGGGGCGACATTGTTTGGGACGCTAACGATGTGATGTGGAACTTCGATGGTGGGACGTATCCCAAAGACTTTCTGCAGTACTGATGCCACGCAGTTCATTGCCAGGATAACCGGAATTACCCAGATGGAGGAAGACTTAGGATGACATCGCGGAATCGGATAAGAGCGTGCTCGCTTTTGGGTCTCTCGTTGTGCGCCTGTGCGTTTTGTGCCATGGAGAATGCCGGACAGTGCCGGACGTTGTTTCCCACGAATTTGCCACCAATAGAGTATACGACCTTTCAAGCCGAAGGGTTTTCCGTCCCCGTATCAGGGGTAGTGTATTCCGCTGCCCATCCGGCTACTTGTGGTGTGCCATTGGGTGGAATTGACACAGGTTGTCTCGACTTGGAGACGAACGGTACCTTTGGCCTCTGCACGCTTTTCAACAGTATTGTTCCAAGGCGGGGTCCGCTCCACACTCCCTTCCTAGGCATCTCGGTGGGAAAACGCGCGTGGACACTGACGACCGACAAACTATATGGCGTGGATTGCGCGAAGGAAATCCGCTACTGGGGTCATTATCCTATTGCCGATATGGAGTATATACTTGATGCTCCGGTCAGCGTCGGGCTGCGTGCGTGGTCGCCATTTATCCCCGGCGATATTAAAAACTCGAACATCCCCGTGATGGTCTTCGAGGTCCGTGTGCGGAACAATTCCAAGTCCGAACAGGCCGGTTCGGTTGTCTTCAGTTTTCCCGGCGCTCTTCTTTCTGAAATGATGCGGTCGCACTTCTACAGGCAGCCGACCAGTAATGCCATAGCTCGCACCTTGCCGCAAGTCGAAGCTCGCCCCGATAGGTATAACGGCGTGCTGATACACGCGATAGGAGTGGACCACTACATCATCGGCACACTCGGGTCGCAAAAGCCGCGGTTGGGTGGGAAACTGGGCTTCGATGGCCCCGCCTGGGCCAAGATTCCTTATGGCCTCCCCGTGGAAAAGCCAACGGAGTCAGGCGCATCAGTGGCGGCCGATTTCCGTATAGCGCCGGGCCGCGAGAAGATAGTGCGTTTCTTCGTGACCTGGTATTTTCCGTTCTGGCGTGGGTCGGGAAGCTGGCTCGGGACCGGGGTGAGTTACAAGCACATGTACGCATCGCGTTTTGATGAGTCCAAACATCGGAGTGATGCGGATTTCACCAACTACTGTGGCGCCGCTTCCGATTATATTGCCCGGAATCATGATTCGCTGCTGAAGCGAATAATCAACTGGCAACAGGTAATCTATGCGGAGAAGTCGCTTCCGGTATGGCTGCGGGACGGACTCATAAACAACTTATATCTGATTACGGAACTCGGCTTGTGGTCCCAGGCGCAAGCGCCTATCGGCGAGTGGTGCCGCAAGGAAGACGGACTTTTTGCCATAAGCGAAGACCCGAGGCTCTGCCCGCAGATGGAATGCATCCCCTGCAGTTTCTATGGAAACTGGCCCATTCTTTATGCGTTTCCTCAACTGTCGCTTTCCACGCTGCGCGCCTATAAGGCATACATGCAGCCCAGCGGTGCTCCGCCATGGATATTCGGAGGTACTACCGGCAATACCGGCGGCAGCGATCTGATCTATCCGGTAGAGGGCTACCAACTGTCACTAAACGGCGCGTGCCTGGTGGACATGGTCGACCGTTACTGGATGGCCACGGGGGATGATACCGTCCTGAAAGAACTCTATCCCGACGTCAAGAAAACCACCATCTGGACCATGAATCTGAAAGCAAAGAATGGCCCGGATTATCCCGATAGCCTGGTCAGTATCTATGATAACGACTGGTTGGAGTGTTCGGCGTTCAAGGGGATGACTGTTCACGTCGCTGGAATTCATCTGGCGCAGCTCCGCCAAGCGGAACGCATGGCCGAGAAGGTGGGTGACAAGGAGTTTGCCGCGCAATGCCGGGAATGGTTCAAACTCGCGAGCGCCTCGACCGAAGGCAAACTCTGGGCAAAAGACTACTATCTCAATTACTACAATCCTGCCACTGGCGATAAGTCGGATATCGTTCTTGGAAATCAGCTTGATGGAGAATGGATGGTTGCGCTCCACGGCCTTCCGCCGGTCTTCGAAGCCAGCAGGGCGAAGACAGCTTTGGCTACTGTGAAGCGAGGTTGCGCCCGATTGTCCGACTATGGACCGATTATCTTCTCGAGCCCCGACGGTACGGTTTTGGAGCACGATGCCGGCTATGGCCAGCAGGCGATATTTGTGGCCGAGGCGGTCATGCTTGCGGGAACCTATATGTACAGGGGTGATCGCGAGTTCGGGCTGGAGCTTGCCCGGAAGTTGATGAACAACATGGCGAGGAAGGGAATTCTGTGGGATGTGCCGTGCTTTATCGACGGAAGCAACGGCGTAGCCCAGAACGGCCACGACTACAGCCAGTTCGGAGTGCTCTGGACCCTGCCCGCCGCCATCAACAACCAGGACCTCGCCGCAACCTGCAAACCTGGAGGACTCGTATACAGGATGCTCCAGGCCGGCAAGAGCGCGAAGTAGGCCCGCGATGAAGCGTATCATTCGAACAATCGTCGTACTCGCCTGCGTCGTTTTGGGCGGAGTCGTGCCGCTTGGCGCGCTTGATTTCCCTGGCCCCGCGCCTGGCACAGCGAGCGGTTCCATTGCCAATCAGCGACTGCTGCTCGAAAACAACCTGATCTCATCTTCCTGGGCGATTGCGGACGGCAAGCTCAAGTTCGAGGTTGTGGAGAACAAACTCGACGAAACCGCGATCCGTGCAAACGGCGCCGAGGCATTCGAGCTTGTGCTGGCGGATGGCACATTGCTCAAAGCTTCAGACTTTCGGATCATCGGCAAGCCGGTCCTTGAGAGTCTGAAGCCTCACAGGAACGCGGCAAACCTTGCCTGCCGATACGCAGGGAAGCAGTGTGAAGTGAAGCTGGTGTCGGCTGATGGCGGCTTGGTAGTGGACTGGCGCGCGGTCCTGCGCGACGGATCGAACTACCTGCGGCATGAGCTCACGCTTACCTCGAAGAAGGGCGAAATCGCTCTGAAAGAAATCGTCCTGATGAACTTTGGTCTCTCGTCCGGCCGTACCGTCGGTATGGTACCAGGCTCCCCGGTCGTGGCGGGTGGTTTCTTTTTTGCCTATGAGCATCCGCTTTCAAGGAATACCGCCGAAAACGGGCTTTTGCGCTGTTCGCTTGAACGGAACAGCTCGTTCCGGCCCGGTCATCCTCTGTCCCAGTCTTCGGTTGTTGGAGTAGTCACAGAAGGAAACCTTCGCCGGTGCTTCCTTTACTATCTCGATCGCGAGCGTGCACATCCTTATCGGGCGTTCCTTCACTACAACAGTTGGTACGACATCTCCCGTCCGGACTCACTGGGACACCAGATGAATGAGCAGGAATGCCTGGACCGGATTGATAGCTTTGGCCGGGAAATGGTTGTTAGGCGCGGGGTAACGTTCGATTCGGTTGTCCTCGACAGTGGATGGGACGACTTTCACAATCTTTGGAGAGTCAACGAGGCGAACTTCCCCCATGGGTTTAAGCCGTTGCGGGATCATGCCGCGCTGTACAAGACTCATCTTGGCCTTTGGATTTCGCCTTGGGGCGGCTATGATGCTGAAAAGCTAGAGCGCCTGAAGTACGGCACGGAACAGGGTTTCGAGACCAATAACAGGGGGTTCTCTCTGGCTGGTCCTAAGTACTACAGCCGGTTTCGGGAGGTGCCCATGGACGCAGTGAAGCATAGTGGCGTCAATTACTTCAAGTTCGACGGCATAGGGGCGGGCAGCCTGGATGAGACCGAATCGCTTATGCGCCTGATTGTCGAACTGCGCCGCGAGGCCCCAAACCTCTTCATAAACACGACTACTGGCACGTGGCCCTCACCCTACTGGCTCTGGCACGGTGATTCGATATGGCGGGGCGGTAATGATATGGGCCAGTGTGGCGAAGGCACCGATCGGGAGCGGTGGCTCAACTACCGGGATGCCACAGCCTATTCGGAGATTGTCTCGCGAGCGCCGCTCTATCCTCTCAACTCGCTGATGTACCACGGCATAATCAATGGCGAATACAGCATGTATCCGCTTCCGCCTTCCGGTGAGGACTTTGTTCACGAAATACGCTCATATTTCGGCAATGGCACTGGCCTTCAGGAACTCTACATTACGCCGGGCAGAATGACTCCGGAAAGCTGGAATGTCCTTGCCGAGGCCGCGAGTTGGTCCCGTCAGAACGCGGATGTGCTCGTTGATACACATTGGGTAGGAGGTGACCCCGGAAAGGGAGAGGTTTACGGCTGGGCTGCGTGGTCGAAACGCAAGGCAATCCTTACGCTGCGCTGCCCTAGCAGCCAGCCGGGCAAGATCGATATCGATGTTCGTAAAGTCTTCGAACTGCCTGCCGGCACGCCGCTTAGATATACACTTAGGAGTCCATGGAAGAAAGACGCCGTGAAGCCGCCAATAGTTTTGACTGCGGATAAACCTTACACCTTTGAACTGCGGCCATTTGAAGTCCGCGTATTCGATGCATATCCGGACCAACGATCCCTGGTACAGGCTGCGCAGAGCATTCCTGTTCTTAAAGCAGGGGAACGGATGGTGTTTCTCGGGGACAGCATCACCGAGCAGGGCATGTACACCCGCTATGTGATGGACTATTTTGCGTTGCGCTACCCTGGAGCAAATATCACATTCCGCAATGCTGGTCGGAGTAGCGATACATCTCTGCTCGGGCTCAAACGTCTGGAGCGTGACGTGCTTAGCCAGAAACCTGCTGTGGTAAGTATCTGTTTTGGTATGAATGATGGCCGTTATGAACCATTCAGCAAAGGAAATTATGACGCATATATGACCGGCATGGTAGGCCTGGTTTCTGAGTTGAAGAAGGCTGATGTGAAAGTTGTGCTGTTAACTCCAGGCTGTGTAGACCCCGATAGAAAACCTTATAATGACACCCTTGCACTATTTGCGGATGGAACAAAGGACCTGGCAGCAAAGCAAAGATTACCGGTATATGATATTCATAAGTTGATGCTGGATATTTACACACAAGCAAGAGCTGCCGACCCCAATTATATTATTATCAACGGTGGTGTCCATCCGGGTCCATTCGGACATATGCTGATGGCATACGGGCTGCTCAGCGCCCTAGGATGTATATCTTCCGCATCCGGTCTTGAACTTGATGCCGCGAAAGCAGCCATCCTGCCGGGCCGATGCGCTGTGAAAGATCTGAAAGTCACGGATGACGCCATTGCCTTTGTCAGAACAGATGGCGCTCTGCCTACATTCTATGATGACTGTTTTGAGATCACGAAGTATGCACCATTCCTTGTTGATTTGAATGCATATAAGTTCAAGGTGACGGGATTGAAACCGGGAACTTGGAAGGTTGTTGTGCAGGGGACGGAAGTAGGCAAGTTCTCGTCCGATGCACTTGCCGCGGGTGTAGACCTGTCTAACCGGCCAGGACCTTGGAAGAAGCTGGCTGAGAGAATCCACACTCTGTCTAATGAACAGGAAAGTCTGGGTTATGTACGGTGGTGGCAGGTATATATGATGGGTCTTCCTCCGGAAGCCAAGCGCGAAACCGATGCGCTGCTGAAGAAGATGGATAGCTTGATCAAATCCAAAGAAGCCGCGCGGGCTAAAGCAGTCGCCAACAGAACCTGGGCATGGTTGCTTACACTGGAACGTTAATAATCGGGATTTCGCTTCAAATCCCCGTCTCGCCATTTCAGCGATCTCTGGAACCGGCTTTCAGCTTATTCTTTATTGCTTATTGAGGGTAACACAGAACTATGATGGCCAACCATACTCTTGTTTGCAAAGCGACTGTCTTTGCAGTGATAATTCTGGTTCTGACGTTCGGAACACAATGCTTTTCCGCTCACACTCTTGACGTTGGCAGTGTAGTAGACAAACGCTACGAGGTGATACGCGACCCCGATACGCCTTGCGATATCACAAGTCTGATGCGGTTCCGGAGCCTCAAGGAGTGGAATTCGAGGGCTGCCCAACTGAGGCAGCAGATTCTTGCAAGCGCCGGGCTGTTGCCGATGCCGGAGAGGACGCCGCTTAATGCCAGAGTTTTTGGGAAGATCGACCGAGGCGACTACGTGGTGGAGAAGGTCTATTTCGAGAGCTATCCCGGCTACTATGTCACGGGCAACCTGTATCGCCCGAATAGCTCTGGCCGGTTTCCAGCGGTGTTGAATCCACACGGGCATTGGGAAAACGGCCGCTTCGAGGATAACAACGTGTGCTCCGTGCCGGGCCGATGCATCAACTTCGCCAAGCAAGGCTATGTGGCCTTTTCCTACGACATGGTCGGCTTTGGGGACAGTTGGCAGATGGTCCACAGCGCGTATCCGAATAACCACTATGGCAACACTAAGGAGATGCTGGGCGGCAGGTACGCCGATTTGAACACGGACGTGATCGGTTTTCGGAAAGACCAACTGCTCTGGGGCACAAGCGTCGGAGGGCTGCAGCTCTGGAACAGCATTCGCGCGGTGGATTTCCTTCAGTCGCTGCCTTACGTCGACAAAAACAGGATTGCATGCACCGGCGCGTCCGGCGGGGGAACCCAGACGTATTTACTTTCGGCAGTGGACGACAGGATCAAGGTTTGCGCGCCCGTTTGCATGGTCTCCGCGAAGAGGCAGGGCGGGTGCTTATGTGAAAACCTGCCGAATTTGAGGATCGATACAAACAACGTGGAACTCGCCGCGCTGATGGCGCCCAGGCCAATGGTCCTGATATCGGCAACCGGCGACTGGACCAGGGACGTTCCCAATGTGGAGCTTCCGGTCATCCGCCACATTTATGATCTCTACGGCGCGGGGGACAAAGTGTCTTGTGTCCTGATCGACGACGAACACAACTACAACCGCCAAGGCCGCGAGGCCGTATATTCGTGGTTCGGGCGATGGCTGCCAAGCAAATCTCTGCCTCAGCCGGTACGCGAACATGCATTTCAAGTCGAGAACGTACAGGACTTGAGGGTCTTTCCCGAGAAGAAGGCTCCGATTGGCGCCTTGGACAAGGAGGGGCTGGTCAGGCGATTGATTGCGATGTCCAAGGCGCAATTTGATGCGAATAGACCTAAGGATATCAAGAGCCTCGACCACTTTCGAAAGCTCTATTCGCCCGTGCTGCGGCAGGCGTTGTCGCTTAATGACGCGCCCGATATGGAAGCCGAAGCCCGTGGCGAAGATGTTCGCGCGGATTGCGTGGTCACCCGGCTGGTCTTGCGCGACAGGACACGCGGAGCGGAGGTCCCAGCAATCTTGTTCAGGCCACTGGGCAATCCACTCGCCGAAGCGGTGCTGATGGTCCACGAGGATGGAAAGCAGGGGTTCTTGAACTCAACCGGCGACGCCGGGACGCGCGTGGTATATGAACTTGTGAAAAGTGGCCGGGAGGTCTTGCTGATCGATTGCTTCGGGACCGACGAGCATATGGCTCCCGAAGGATCGGCGAGAAGAAGCCTGCAAGAGTCCCCAAATGAGAGCTCCGCGTACAAATGGTCTTTTACCTACAACCGCACTGATACGGCGGAGCGGGTGTACGACATACTCTGTGCGCTCAATTATCTTCAAGGCGCTGGTGGAACGCGGGAGGTGAGCGTGGTGGGAAGTGGCCGGGCCGGCCTGTGGTGCATGCTTGCCACGGCCTTCGCTCGCGGCATCGGACGCACGGCCTATGACACCGCCGCGCTCGATACTTCAAGTGACGAGGCGTTCGTGAAGGACTTTGACGTTCCGTGTCTTCGAAAGGCGGGCGATTTCAATACGGCAATCGCCATCGCGGTGCCGAGGAAGATGCTCATACACAACACTCAGGGCAAGTTCGATACGTCGTGGGCACGGGATGTCTACAAAGCGGCTGGACAGGTCGAGTCTATCAAGGTCACCAATGCCAGGGCCTCCGACGATCAGGTAATACGATGGCTGTTGGGTGCTGGAGAGAGATAAGATGAAGTTCTCAACATTTGATACAGTCGTTGTCGTCGCATATCTCCTTGGCATTGGCACCCTGGGCATCTACCAGGCAAGAAAGATTGCCGGATCCGGCGATTACTTTGCAGGTGGGCGTAAGTTCAACAAGTTCCTCATGATGATGCACGCCTTGGGAACCGGCACGCATGCTGACGATCCGGTCGGAGTCTCGGGTGCTGTTTACCAGACCGGTCTGGCGGGCATCTGGTATACCTTCGTGTTTCTCTTCGTCACTCCGTTCTACTGGCTCATAGCCGGGATGTTCAGGAGACTGAGGTTCCTGACCACGTCCGACCTCTTCGAAGCCAGGTTCGGCTCGGGACTCGGACTGCTTTACGCGATAATGGGTGTGCTGACGTTCATACTCAACATGGGCACAATGCTCAAGGGGACAGGACAGATCACCGCCGCGGCGACGCAGGGCGCAGTACCTGACTGGCTGGCCGTGCTGCTGATGACCGTGATATTCGTCCTCTATGGTACCGCCGGAGGTCTGGTGGCCACGGTTGTGACCGAGTCGGTCCAGGGATTGTTGATCGTGGTTATGTCGATCCTCCTGGTCCCGTTTGGGCTGATGAAGATCGGAGGGTTTGCGGGGCTCCACCAGGCTGTCGACCCAAGCAAGTTCAACCTGGCCGCCCTGACAGAGGGGTCTATCCCCTGGATCATCGCGGGTGCTATCGCGGGACTTATCGGAATTGTTGCACAGCCGCAGACGATGGAAGTATGCTCGACTGGGAAGACCGAGTGGGAAGGGCGTATGGGGTACACCTACGGGTCGATGACCAAGCGCTTTTGTGCTCTCGGTTGGGCGTTCACCGGCATTATCGTGCTGGCCATGGCCAACACGGGGCACATCGGCCATCTGGCTGTCAGAGAGCACGCGTTTGGGACAGCCATTCGCACGCTTCTGCCCACGGGTTTCATAGGTTTGATGCTCTCCGCAATCCTTGCCGCACAGATGGCGGCGCTTTCGGCGTTCATGGTCGCCGGGTCCGCGCTGCTTTCACGCAATATCTACAAGAGATGGTTTAATCCTCAGGCTGATGACGCGAAGGTGGTTAAGACAGCCCGCATCGCTGGGCTGGCGATGGTCGCGCTAGGGGTGGTGGTCGCGTTTATAGTGCCGGGCGTTGCGGATGCGCTGACCTACTTCTGGGCGGTCGCTACGTTCTCGGGAGTCATTATCTGGAGTGGATTGCTGTGGAAAAGAGCCAACGCCACCGGAGCATGGGCATCGTTCTTTGTGATGGTGACGATTTGGATACTCGTTGGGCCTATCGGAGGAGTACTCCATGGTAAGATCGCGGCCCTGTCGAGTATCGTCTGGCTTGGTAAGTTCGCGGACAAGACCCAGCTTCACTTGCTAATGGTCTCATATTTGCCTGCGGGAATTCTCACTCTGGTGATCGGCAGCCTGGCAGGCAGGTCGTTTGACAAAAAGAAGCTCGATGACTTCTACCTGCTTCTCAGGACACCCGTCGGGCGGGAGCAGGACCTGAAAGACGCCGGGGTCGACGTGGTCTATGCGGGAGCCTCCAAGGGGCACCCCTGGGAACTCAATCACCCCCGCCTTGTCACCGTGCTGGGATTTCTCGTTGCACTTGCGGTGTCGGTCAGTTTCCTCGGCGCACTATATGTTCTGTCACGCATAGGGCGTTGACGTTGTTTCCAAGCGAAAGGAGTTCGTGGTGAAAGCGCGAATATATCTTGTCCTAATTCTTTTTCTGATCTGTTCGGCGGCAACGGCCGTCCCGAGCGACGATCTGCCGGCGCCTCTCACTCTGCCGAGGTCCCAACGGCCCGCATGGGTCCGAGAGCAAGGCATAGTGATGGCCGGCGATTGGGAACCGCTTATCTACCGGGTGAGGCGGGATAACCAGGACAACAAGGACTACACAATCACGCCCGAGCAGCGCCGGCTGTATGAGACAGAACATACACCGGAGATGCTGACCGCTCTGAAGAAACTTGGCGTGAACTTCATCATGGAGCACTGCTATAAGGCCTTTGGAATGGAGGCCGAAAAGGAAAGCATGCAGGACGCCAAAAGGTTCGCGGCACTGTGCCATCAGAATGGGTTCCGAGTCGGGGTCTATGCATTCAGCGGCACTATCGGATGGGACCTTTTCAGGAAGGAGCTGCCGGAATCAAAGGACTGGGAACTGCTGGACCCAGATGGTAACCCTTACCCCTATGGCCCATTGACCTACCGTCACACGCAGAACCGCAATCACAAGGGCGCACAGGCTTATCATAAGAGAATATTGGAATACGCGATAAGAGAAATCCAGGCGGATCTGATCCACCTGGATAATTACGTCTATGGGCCGGGCTACGACCGGGTTTCCGTGGAGCGATTTCGCGATTACCTGAATCGCTACATGAAGCCGGCGGAGATCGGGGTGAATGATTTTACAGCTATAGAGCCTCCGAGAGACCCCTCTCCGAAAACTGCTATCGGCCGAGCGTGGCTGGACTATTCCTGTCAGTCGCTCACGGAGTCTTTCTACGATATGTCCAGTTATGCCCGGTCGCTTCGTCCCGACATCCTCATGGAGTGCAACACGAACAGCTTCTGCGGCCACATCAGCCTCCCGACCGACGCTGGCCGCATTCATCGCTATGGGGAGGCGTTCTGGGATGAGGGCGTGGAGCCCAGTTACCAGGATGGTCGGATCACTACTCGTCAGATCATTTACAAGCACGCCCAGACGCTGGACAATATGGTATTCCTCTATATCAGAAACCCCCTGCAGGCGGCGGAGTCGCTGGCCTACAATACCGACTGCCTGGGCTGCATCTGCCAGTTCGAGTATGGCAAGATAACGGTGCCGAGCGGTAATCCGCTGCCGAATCCGGTATCTCCGGACATAGCGCCTTATGTGCAGTTTTTCCATAAACAGAGGCCATACTACCGCGACGCGGACCGAGTGTGGGACGTCGGAGTGCTCCGAAGCTTCGCCAGCCAGACGTTCGCGCCGGAGTCGTCGTGGCAGGCTACTCATCGCTTTGAGCTAGCTTGTATCGAAGGCCGCGTCCCGTGGACCCTTGTCTTCGACCAAGACCTTGCCAATCTAAACAGGTTCCGAGCACTGTGCCTTGTCGGCGCCGATGCGCTCAGCGATAAACAGATAGCCCTGATTCAGAAGTATGCGAGCAAAGGCGGCGGGCTTGTATTCACCGACGAGACCGGCACGTATGACGATAGGATGCGACGGCGTCCGGCCAATCCATTCGCCGACTTGATAGGCTCACGCTTCGTGAAGGTCAAGCCCGACGCTGCTCGAGATGAGGCTCTCGCGGCGATGAGGATAGCGAGTGGAGGATCGCTGTCCATCGACGTGGACGCACCCCCTTATGTTCTTACTGAAGTGACGGAGCAGAAGTCCCTCCGCAGAAGACTAGTTCACTTGGTAAACTACAGTCCAGGCTCGCCGGCGGAGAATGTCAAGGTGAGCGTCATGGTCCCCGCTGGCTACAGGACAAAGCGGGTCGTGGTGGTCCGGCCCGAGTCGTCCGAGAAAGAGGAGATCGAGTTCCGGCGGGAGCAAGGCCGTGTGGTCTTCACGATTCCACACTTGGATGTCTACGCACTAATATCCATAGAATCGTGAGGTGACCCAATGCATGGAGCAAGTCGGTGGCTGTTCTGTGGGTTCGTTATACTGTCTGCCTGCGCGGCCACTAGCGTCTGTCTGCCCGGCAGTGCCGCGTGCGGTGTCGTCCTGGTGGAGAACGGGCAGCCGAAGGCCACGATAGTGATCGCCGCCGGTGAGAATCTCAAGGTAAAGATCGCCTCAGCGGACCTCCAGACATATATAGAGAAGATGTCCGGGGCGAAGCTCCCAATAGTGGCTGACGACCAGAACCCCAGCGGTTTCCTGATACTGGTCGGCGGGAGCAGGCTCACGGACGAGGCGGGCGTACGAATACCGCGCGGCCTTACCAATACCAGGCGGGAAGAGGGGTTTGTAATCATCTCGAAGACCGACCGCCTGGTATTGGCCGGCAACGACGAGGGCCCATACCACGGCACGGAATACGCTGTCTGTGATTTTTTGAACAGGCTCGGCGTGCGATGGTTCATGCCCGGGGATTTCGGCGAGTTCGTCCCTGACCGGAAGAATATTGCAGTGCCCGAAATTCACGTCAGCGAGAAACCGGACTTCATAATGCGCAATTGGTGGAGCATCGGTGGACCTGTTGAGGGGGAGCTTCGCTGGAGAATACGAAACAAATTGAACCCCGATATGCCTTTTGACGTGCCTATAGATGGCTCCGCGCGTCGGGTAGTCGCTGACGCAAAGACCCATCCGGAGTGCCTGGCCCTGAATGCCGACGGTTCACGCAATCCGGCGCTGCCGAGCCTGGCAAACCCGGAGGCGATCACCGTCGCGGCGGATAAGATCAAGCGCTACTTTCGAGAACATCCTGAGTCAAATTCATTCGCGTTCGCGCCCGATGACGGCTTGCCGCGCGATTATGATCCTCGGGCGCTCGAGATGAACCAGGGGTTCGTGACCACCGACGGCAGGCCGAACGTGGCGTCCGAAGCCGGCATATCGGAGGAATGGATTCGATTCGCGAATAGCGTGACCGCGGAGGTGCGCAAGGAATTCCCCAACGTGTATATTGTGACCAATGGCTATTCCAACAGAAGCACTCCTCCTCAGGGTGTGGAGTTGGACGATCACTTGATAGTGATGTTCGCGGCTCTCTGGGGGTGCCAAATTCACACATACGATGACTCTAATTGCTGGCTGAATATGCGTGAGGGCCGGATGTTGGCGACTTGGTGCCGGTTGTGCAAGGACGTTTGGGTATACGGCTATCGCTATCCGTGGCCCGGGACTGCCTTCGTTCCAATACCTCGCGTTCGGACGCTGCAAAAGGACTATCAACTTCTGAAACGATGGGGTGTCATCGGCTCTTTCGACGAGGTCCGCCCCACTTGGGCTGAAACCGGCGTTCTAAGTGCCTATCTGCGCGCGCAACTCGCGTGGAATGTCAACGCGGATGCCGAGGCACTCCAGTGGGACTTCTACTCCAAGTGGTACGGCCCCGCGGCTAAACCCATGCGCGCCTTCTACGATGCTCTGGAAAACGCCCTCGACAAGGCGCCAGTTCATGGCCACGTGGATCGACTAATCCGGGAAGCATACTCGCCACGACTGCTGGAGGTGCTATCACGCCGTATTGACGAGGCCGAGCGCCTTGCCGGCTCCCCCACGGCCAAATTGCACGTGCGGGTGGACCGGCTGGTTCTTGACCATCTGAAGGCCTACATAGCAATGTCGGACGCCGAAGACTCGGCGGACTATGGCACTGCGGTCCGGGAAGGGAACCGCGTAATGGAGATCCGCAAGGCACTGACCGCGATCAGCCCGTGTCTGCTCAACGAATCAAAACTGCCGAAAATAGTCGGATATTGGGATATCTCGGACAGGGTCAAGTATTATCAGTCTGTCCTCGATAGAACTTCAGGGAAAGAAGGCGATTTGGTGGCAGTCCTGCCGGCGAGACCATTGTTCAGGACCGACCCGTATGACTGTGGCATCTGGCAAGAATGGTACTCACCGACGACATCCGCGGCCGGATGGATTCCGATAACGACTACCAGACCATTTTACGTCCAGGGCTACCCCTATCTGGGCTATCTGTGGTACAAGTTCGAGGTGAACATCCCGGCCTTGGAGAATGGCCGTCGGGTTGAGCTTCTGGCGCCGGTGGTTGAACCGGAAGCTTGGTGCTGGGTGAATGGGAAGTATGTCGGCCATCGGCCTTACAGAGAAGCCCATTGCCGCCCCAGCGAAATGGCATTTGACATAAGCGAGCATATCAGATCTGGTGAGGCGAACGACATATCAGTCAGGATATTCACCGGCTACTGTGCCGCCCAGGCTGCCGGAGGGGTCCATGGCCGAGTGGTCTTGTACTCGCCAAAATAGACGTTCTGACTCTTGACTTTACCAGGAGCATCGTTTGTGTGTCACGGAAATGCACAGTAGTAGCATGCTGAGCTCCGTCGAAGCACGCGGTGAGATTTGACCGCACCTTTCGACGTGGCTCAAGATGCTGGGTAAGTGTCACAAACGATGCTCCTGCGACTTCACAAATTGGGGTTGACAGGTGCCGTATTGCATGGTAAACTACAGCTAGCTCAGGCATGATCGAGCAGTTCGAACACTACTCTGGTGGCCGAATTCCAAGCCGAAGCATGCGGACTTCTAGCCGTAATGGCGTACCCAAGTATGTTCGAACAGTTCGAGCACTAATCGAATGACTCTTGCGCGTGACGTTACAAATCTGTTGATGGGCGCTGCAATGTTGTTTCACCAGCACAAGGGGCTGAGTTAGTTGATAGAGAGGAGGTGTCTGATTTCCCGGTGTTCACGCGAGTTGGCAGTTGATTTGTGGTTCTGAATATTGCCTGTGCAAATAGAACTGCATCGCCCGCGATTGTATCCAGACCATAACATTCACCGTAGGAATAGTGAGAAAGGAGAATGACATGAAAGAAAGACTGTTTGTTCTACTGCTTGTAGCAATGCTGGTTGCCATTGGTTCCTGTGCGCAGGCCGCCGTGCTTTTCCAGGATGACTTCACTGGTTACAGTGGGGATGATCCCAACTGGACTGTGCTTTCGGGCACATTTGGGGCCTGGGATGGGATGTTCGTTCCTGGAGGCGGGACGTCCAACTGGACCGAGAATCTGGCCGCGCCTAAGGACCTGCTCGTAAACCAGTATTTGATGACTGCTACGGTCATCACAGATTCTAGCACTCAGGATCTTTGGTGGGTTCAAGTCCACCGGAAGGACGCCAACAACTTCTTTCGTATCTTTGTCGATATGTCCACAGGCCCAGCGTCAATGTACTGGCAGGCAGTCGTGGGCGGGGCCTGGGTATATGACCCACCTCGGTATTCCGTGTCCCTTGCTAGCCTGAGCACTGGCTCTATGAACTTGACGGTGCGAATGGATGGGACAGGTGCGACAGCTACACTGAGTGACGGTAACGTTTCGGTTACGTCTATGTTGCCCGACGCGGAGATTGATGCCGCGCTGAAAGGCCCCTCCAGCGTTGTCCTTGGGAAGTATACGTGGGGTGCCGCTTGGGTTGGGTTTGACAATGTCGTAATAAGCGAAATTCCTGAGCCGTCAACACTGCTCGTGTTAGTCAGTGGAGTTGCAGGGCTAATCGGGCTGCGCCGGAAGCTAGCTTAAGTGGCCGGTATGTAACACTAGTGGGGGATGGGGCGAAACTCCATCCCTCACTGGACCTGTCCCCTGCGGCAACTCGGTGGGTGCTCCTTGCCGACCGACGCATTCGGGCACGCTACGGACAACATTTCTTTGTGTTCAGCGATCAGCGGATCAAAGAAGAATGGCTGAAAGACGAAAGCACCGAACTGGAAGGCTGAGAGGAATGGGCAAAGAGCATTGGCTCGTAAGCATATTGTAAACCTCAATCGCATTCAGTTGTTCGCAGCTACCAACTTGAGGCACGGGTTGCTGACTCCCGAGATTCGTAGTCCAAGGGAAGTATTATGGATTATGAAGAAGACATTTGACGTAGTTACTGTAATGAGAGAGACTCGGCAGAGACTGGCTCGTGAATGGGAAGATAAGCCACGCGAAGAAGAGATAGAGTCTCTGCGTCGGAAATACGCGAATCTAACTAAGAAAAAGAAGCACATGCGGGGTTAACCAGCTGCAATCTCAAAACAGACTGAGCTGCGGACTTCTCTCCGGCTCCTCGCTCATAGGGGTCGGGGTGTGCATATCATCGTTCTCGTCAAGCAGTTCCAGCGTCATCGACTTACCCCGGGCAGTTGCCCAATCCTTTGGTGTGCAGCCGGTGTTATCTCGGGCGGATGGCGACGCTCCGTTGTCGAGCAGCAGTTTTATGGTGGCCGCGTGGGCGTTCGCGCAAGCCGCATGAAGAGGGGCGCGACCTCCATTATCCGAAAGATCGATGATCGCGCCGTCTGCGATTAGGACTCTCGCCACATCGTTATGGCCTCCGAACGCGGCCAGATACAGCGCCGTCGCTCCGCCTTGATCCTGAGCGTTCACTCCGGCTCCGGCTCGGATCAGAGCCGAAGCGATCTGAGCGCTGTCCGCCGTGGCGCAGAGGTGAAGCGGCGTGCGAGACTTGCCGTTCACCGCGTCCGTTCGCGCCCCACGTTGCAGCAGTAGTTCCACGGGTTCCTCGCGCCCATAAGCCGATGCCACGTGTAGCGGGGTCTCGCCATTCCTCGTCTTCGATTCAAAATCGACACCCAGATTGAGCATTGTCGCGAGCGTACCTGCATGACCCTGCCGCGCGGCACGATGGACGGGCGCAAGACCGTCTTTGTCGAGTGCGTCCGCGTCCGCGCCGCTCCGGAGCAGCAGACTGACGGTGTCGTCGTAGCCGCTTGCCGCAGCCAAGTGGAGTGGGGTCCTTGCGTGCCGATCCCGCGTCGATAGGTCGCAGCCGTGTTTGGCAAGCCACTCGACTGCCTCACAGCAGCCGCTTTCAGCAGCGAGGTGAAGCGCGGTCTGCCCGGAACTGTCCTGACTTTCCAGCAATCCGTCATACCGCACCAGGCAGTCCATGACTTCGACGTGTCCGCCTGCCGCCGCAAGGTGCATCGCGGTCTTCCCGCCGGGCTTTTCGGCGAGGTCGGGCGATATCCCCTGAGCCAGAGCACGTTCCAAGACCGGCACATCGCCTGTGCGGGCCGCCACAAGCAGCGCCTCCGCAAGCTCTCGCTCTCTATTCTTCAGAAGATCGGCAACCTCACGCTTTCGATTCTCAAGGGCCAGGTTCGCGGGGGTCAGGCCCCGGTTGTCTTTCATGCTCAGGTTAGCGCCGCCGTTCATTAGCAGCGTTACGATTGGCCTGTTGCCGTTGTATGCGGCGATGTGGAGCGGTGTCTTTCCGAGAGTGTCTCGCGCGTTCACCGGCGCTCCAAACTCCAACAATAGCATGGCTGGTTCCGGTTCCGCCAGAGTAGCGGCGATGTGCAGCACGGTGCGACCGTCCTCGTCGATAGTCGAGACTACCTCAGACTTCGCGCTCAACAACGAGCGCAGCTCAGGCAAACAGCGATTATCGATTGTCTCGAAGATATCCATGAGCATCAACGAATATCCGGTTGTAGTCTACTCAGACCGAACAGCTTCCCAGATATCGGCTTGTTCAGTATTCATCGCGCCGGTGTCGTGACCCTAGTGCCCGCTGTGTAATCCCGCACTCGACAGAATATAATGCGTTTCGCGTCCGGCTGGAACTCTAGTCAATAGCCCCGCCTCGGTCAAGGCTGCGCGAGGTCGTAGACCCTTCGCATGTATCGAAGCATTTTGTGCGGGAATCGGGAGCACCAGAGAGAATCTTTACTTCTCCGCGCTGTCGATTCGTAGGTGTCTTCGGTGCGCCTTAGGCGTTCACCCTGTCTCAAACACCCCCTTTGAGTTCACTTCGAATGGACTGGACATTATCCGTGAGGCCGGCCACGTCATCCCACGCACATGCTGTCACCTCGCCCGCTTTCTTCAGGTTGAAGGCGCAGTAGAACACAAACAGGGCGAGCGGGACCACTCCCAGCAGGATGATGATCGAGTCCGGGACCAATCGTATGGTGCCGAAGAACTTGACCAGCGGTTGCTCGTAGAATACGGGGCTTCTCGCGTGCCACAGGCCGTTCGTGAAGCTGTCGGTAACTTGCAGAATTCCCACGGGGAGCAATGTTCCGATTGCCATCAGGAAGAGACCTATGTTCAGGCCGTAGAAACTCAGCTTTATCAAGCCGTCCCTCCAGGCGCCGTGTTTCACTAGGCCCCTCAGCGCGAACAGCATCAAGCCGATGGCCAGCATTCCATAGGTACCGAACAGTGCCGTGTGGCCGTGGTTCACGGTCAGGTAAGTCGAGTGCTCGTAGTAGTTGACCATCGGAGTGGTGATCAGGAATCCGAACAACCCGGCGCCGATGAATGCCCACACCGCCGAGGCCGTGATGAACATGAGCGGCCAGGTGTGCGGGAAGTCGTGTCCGGCATCTTTGATGCTCTTATACTCCTGCCAGGCCTTGCCCAGCAAAAGGATGATCGGCACGGGCTCCATTGCGGAGAGCACGCCGCCGATTGCCAGCCAGATCGACGGAGCACCGAACCAGTAGTAGTGATGCCCCACGCCGACAATACCGGTCACCATCGCCAGTAATGCCGTCAGATAGGCCGCTCTAATAGCGTCCTTCGGGCGGCACAGTCCAACGGCCACCGTGGCGATGGCAATCGCCGCTGCGGTGAAGAACTCGAACATTCCCTCGACCCAGGTGTGGACAACCCACCATCTCCAGAAGTCGGCGATGGTCAGGTGCGTTCGTGGGTTGTAGAGCAGGCCGAACCCGAAGAAACCGACGACCGCGACGGCGCTGTAGCCCAGGAAGTGTGGGATTCCCCACTTGTCCCTGCCCCTCGCGAACGTCGGCGCCAAGCCGCGGGCGACAATAAGCAGCCAGATGCCGAGCCCGGCGAACAGGAGTATCTGCCACAGTCTGCCGAGCTCCAGATGTTCCCACCCTTGATGCGCAAGCCAGAACCAGTATTTGCCACCGCCGGTCTTGACCCCTAGGACCTCGCCGGTAAGGCTGCCTACCGCCACAAGCAGAGCGGCAACAAACAGTAGATCGACCAGCAGTCCCTGCTTTTTGGGCTCCTTGCCGCCGACCAGCGGCGCAAGGTAGATGGTGGAGCCGATCCAGGCGAGGGCGATCCAGAAGATCGGAAGCTGCAAGTGCCACGACTTCGCCCAGTTGTAAGGAAATATCTTTGGAATCTGATCAAAGCCGTAGAACTGACCGGCGTGCACGGTGTAGTGCGCCATCAGGCCACCGAAAAGGGTCTGCACGAGGAACAGCGCAACAACCACCAGGAAGTATTTCACCGACTTTATCTGGCTGACGGTGATCGGCGCGCCGCAGAGACGCTGGGCCGCGCATATGTCGTGGTCGTGTTTGCCACCGTGGTAGCCGAACCAGTGGAAGATAGCTATGATCAGGCCGAAGAACACGAAGAACGCAATCACCGAAAAAATTGTCCAGGTCAGGGCGCTAGTGGCAAGGACATGCCCACGCTCTGGTCCCCCCGGCCAGTTGTTCGTATACGTCAATTCCGTGCCGGGCCGCAACGTGCCCGCGGCCCAGGCCGTCCAATAGAAGAAACCGGCCAGCGCCCTACGGTCCGCCTGGTCCTTGATGGCCCCGGCAACGATATTGGCTTCTTTCAGCCCGGCGGAGAAGACGCGGTCGTTGTAGTCGATTATCTGATTGTAAGCGTATGTCTCTGCCGGTATGAGAGTGAGCGTGTCGGACGCTGGGTCGTAGTTGTTCTTCTTGATCTCACGAATCACCCGGCTGTCTATGACTGCCCTGTCGTCATCGGAAAGCGCGGCGTAGCTAGTCCCCTTCTGCTGAGCGTAATAGTCGCGCATCTTCTGGCCGACCCTGTGGAGCGTGTCGGCGGTGAACTCGGTACCGCGATAGGTGCCGTGGCCCCACACACTGCCCAGGTCCATCAACCCATAACGCTGGAAAGTCGCCTGGCCTCGCAGTATGCCTTCCTTGTCGATGAGCGTTTCCCCGCCGCTTCCGACAACCTTCCCCGGATACGGCGGCGCTCCCTGGTAGGTCTTCGTGCCGCCATAAAGGGTCAGTAATATGGCGGCCAAAATACCGATGATGAATACTACTCTAAAATTCTTGGATATCAACTGTCTGTTCCCTCCTAAAGTTGGGTGTCGGCTCATCAGCGCTGGGCTTTCTGAGCAATCGCCTGGTTCAAGGCGACAATGAGACCGTCCACATCCGTTACTCCGCGAGCACGAGCTGTCTGCTCGATGCTGTGAGCTCCGCCGCAGCAGAAGTCCACCTTGAAGTTGCCGAAGATGCTGATCGTCTCCGGATACTCCCGAATTACTTCGCGGATAATCATATCTTTTGTAATCATGCCACTGCCTCCTTCATGTGAATTAATTTGTTCAGCTTTTCGGCGATCTCCTCCGGATCGACCCCGTGCCGATTCGCCGCGAACCCCAGCGTTACGAACCTGGGAGGCCTTGGAATAGCCGCCATGTGGGAGAACCCCGCGTCGATGAGGACGCGCCGCGCTTGGGGGTAAAGATCGAGTATATCCGCCACGCGAGTC
>JAMCYN010000005.1:0-760 GCA_023474015.1 Armatimonadota bacterium | reverse complement strand
TTCCAACTGAATATGGCCATCGCGGTCAGCTCCAGGTATCCGGACAGGCCCGCCCCCGCGAAGGCAACCGTGGCTCCCGACAGCGTGCCGAGCTGCCAGCCCACTCTGAAGAGGTTTCCTATGGCAAGGAACCAGAAACTTATCCTCATCGCCCTCGCGCTGTAGAGCTGCGTGCCGTTAAAGATCGGAAGCACCCTGTATGCGACGCCCATCATCAGCGTGCTTATGAAGCCCACCGTGATCGCGTGCCTGTAGGCGCCTACGTATGCGTGCGGCGGCGGGTTTCCGGTGAGCAGCTGGTAGATGTCCCCGCCCAGGACCAGGAGGCCCGTGACCAGGAGCCAGAAGTAGCCGAGTCTTACAAACCGGGTGTAACTGTTGTCCACTCCATCGATCTCGACCGCCGCCACCGGCTTAGCGAATACTCCGAGCGCATATACGAACAGCGCCGCGCCCGCAAGCTCCAACGCCGCGCTCATCGCGAACGGTTGGACGCCGATTACTCTGAGCGCCACGCCTGCGTTATAGAGCCAAAACGCGGTATTGGCGGGCTTCTCAAGCGGCTGTTTGAGACCCATAAAGTTCGGCAGCGTCCGCAGAGACACACCGAAAATCATGTTCACAATGAACCCAAATGCCTGGGTGTGCAGAATCCGCAGGTTGTAGATTGGCGGGATGATATTGGAGTGTGTTCGCCATAGATAGAGAGTGCCGACGATGTTCAACGCGCCCACGACCGCAAACCACACCAACCCCGCGT
>JAMCYN010000053.1 GCA_023474015.1 Armatimonadota bacterium | reverse complement strand
TACTGGGGGCGACCAGCGTAAACTCGATGCGGCCATTGCGGCATTCTCGACAGCCGCGCAGGCCGACTCCGGCATTGACGCGCGTGGGCCGATAGAGTACTGCAAAGGGATACAAATCGGCAAGTATGCCCGGCTGGACGGCGGCAATTTGCAGTCCGCCATGAACGCCGTTGTCCTGATGAGCCGGAGGAAGCACGCCGAAGCCGAGGCCATCTGGAAGAGCCTGCTCGACCTTTATAGCACGCCGGACTTTCGCGAGCGCGCCGGGTGTGCCATATCGTTCCTGCGGAGCGCGCCGATAGTCCTTACCGGGGCCGCCTTGGGCAAGTCTTGGAGGACACCCGCCCAGAAGAACTCGAAGCTACGGGTAGTCGGCGGAACAGTGCATTTGAAAGCCGACCTGAGCCGCGCGAAGAGCGTGAACCTTGTCCTCTTTTTTGTGGACGACAAGCTGGTCGGTATCACCAACAAACCGCCATTCCAGTATGCGTGGCTGACGACCGAGGTCGCGAACGGCCCGCATACGGTCAAGATTCAGGGGACCGACAGATCGGGAATTTCGATTACCGAAAAAACCGCCCAGGTGATCGTCAAGAACGAGGGGCGCGCAATTCCATCGGCGCGCGTCAAGAGCGAGGAAGCGGACAGGCTGTGGAAGCGGCTCTCGAAGTCGCTGGAGCTCAAGCCGTCGCTTGCGGCGATAAACTATAATCTCGCGATGTGCGCCCTCGAAACCAAGGACACCCAGGGTGCAATTGCGGCGCTGGAGCGCGTGATGGCGGCAAACCCGGGATATCTGGACGCCGCCGACCGCCTCGCCGGGCTGTATGGCTCGCGAGGAGCCCAGCCGAAGGTCTACGGGTTCAATACGAGCAGGAAAGTGATCGCCCTAACATTCGACGACGGCCCGAAGCCGAACACCGCCGAACTTCTGTCGGTACTGAGCCGAAAAAGCGTGAAGGCGACGTTCTTCGTGGTCGGAAAGCAGGTCCGCGCATATCCGGATGTGTTTAAGAAGATAGTCGCCGGCGGCCACGAGATCGCGAACCATTCATATTATCATCGGGATATGGAGTATCTGACTGACCGTGAGATCGGCCAGGAAATCTTCTCGACGGTCGCGCTTGTGCGGTCGCTGACGGGGCGCGGCATGAGTTTCTTGAGGCCGCCGGGGGCGCACGCCGGGTCGAAGCTGCCGGCGATAGTGAAGAAGTTCGGCATAACCTGCGTCTACTGGACCGCGAACTGCTCGAAGGTCGAGGGGACTACGCGGGAGAAGATGGTCAACCACGTGGTAAACTCCGCGAAGCCGGGCGGGGTGGTATTGATGCACAACCTGGAGGGGGTCACGCTCAGGGCGCTGCCCGGCATCATAGACACGCTGAGAGCGAAGGGCTACGAGTTCGTGACGCTTTCGCAGATGCCGAGAAGTTGAAACAGCCTGGGAGCAATAAAGGGCATGCTGGGTGTAGGGGCGACAGCATTTGCCCACGTTTATGATCGTGCCTAAAGTTCAGGTGCTTGCTTCGGCATTTGATCTGGCCTGTAATCGTAGCCGCAAATGCTTCGTCCCGACGTTAGGGTTAAGCATTTGAGTTGAAGCTTGAGAGCCGGTATCAAACCCAGGGGCAAATGCTTAACACCTACACCAACGTGACGCGAACGCAAGATTATGGAGAGTGAAAAAATGACACGTAGAGGCAGGATAACGGGCAACCGGAATATAAGTTCTATTGGGTTGATTTCTTTTCCCAAGGAGTTCAGTCATATGTTCTTGCTTCGCAGGGCGTCGGTTGTCTTGACGGCGGCCGTTCTTTTATTAACGATGCTATCCGGCACTGCGCTTGCCGCCAAGAGCGGCCCGCGCCGGTCCAAGGTGTATGTACCCGCGAAGATTATAAAGGGTTCGCTGCTAACGTCAGGACGAAGCTTCTTCAAGTCCGGCGTGCCCGAGGACACCCTCGCGGGAATCAGATTGGGCCGCGAAGCCAGGGAGATTCTGGCCCGTTGGGGCAACCCGAGCCGGATTACCGTCGGGACGAGCCAGCAAGAGGGCGCCGCGACGGAGCAGTCCGGCCCTGCTTACATGCCCTCCGGAGGCAGTCCATATGCGTCAGTCATGCCCGGCCTCAACCAAGCCGCGAGTATGGCGGGACTGCAAGGCCCGATGCCCATGCCGATGATGCCGCCTATGCCCGGATTCCCGGCACCGGGTGGAGCGGCTCCCGTTCCCGGCCCGACAGGCGGAGGCGCGGCGACCACCCTCACGCAGGAAGAGGTCACGTGGACCTATGACCTGCCGGGCGGTATCACTCTTGAGTTTATCATCACTGACGGCCTGATTACGCAGATCACCGTCGGCGGCACCGGTCCCTACGGCGGCTCCCGCACCCGCACCGGCCTCCAGCTAGGCGACACGTATAAGCTGGTGCTGTGGGTGTGCGGCTATCCCGAGTCCCAGAAATATGTTGGACGGTTCCTGCGGGTGAGCTACGTAAACAAGAACCGCGCGCTGTTTACGTTCCTGAATCGCAAGCTCGTGGGCGTCACAATCGCGATGGTGCCGCAGGAAATCACGCTTTAGTTCGTAGAATTAGGGCAACAGGCAACAGAGTCCAATTTTGAATGATGAATTTTGAATTATGAATTGAAGGAAGGGCTAGCACCTTCCCCAATTCGAAGTTCATAATTCACAATTCAAGATTTCCCGGCTGCTGTTGCCTGTTCCCTTTGGTGAATGCCATGCCTTCCTTCCGCTATCCTGTCGAGGAAATCCGTGAACGGTGCGATCTTGTGGAGATCGTGTCTCAACACGTAGCGCTGCGGAAGAGGGGCAGGACGATGGAGGGGCTGTGTCCGTTCCATAATGAGAAGACGCCGTCGTTCCACGTGAACCCGGAGCGCCAGATTTGGAAATGCTTCGGGTGCGGCGAGGGCGGGGACGTATTCAAGTTCCTGCAGAAGATTGACAATTTAACATTCCCGGAAGCGGTGGAGCAGCTCGCCAATAAGTACGGCATCAAGATCGACCGGTCCGAGCGCGCGACCCAGGCGGCGAGCGATAAAGAACGCCTCCTAAGGGCGAACAACATCGCCTGCGCATTCTTCAGGACCCTGCTCTCGAAGTCAAGCAAGGCCCAGGAGTATATCGCGCGGCGAGGCCTCACCGAGGCGACCATCGAAAAATATAAGCTCGGCTACGCGCCGGACGAGTGGGACAGCCTGCTGAACCATCTCACGATGCAGCGCGTCAGCCCAGCGGATGCACTAAAGGCGGGGCTGATAATTGCGCGTGAGAACTCGCAGGGCTTCTATGATCGATTTCGCGACCGGCTGATCTTTCCGATAATGGACACCTCGGAGCGGATCATCGCGTTCGGCGGAAGGGTGATGGGCGAAGGCGAGCCGAAGTATTTGAACTCACCTGAGACGCCGCTCTTTATTAAGAACAAGACGCTTTACGGCCTGAACTTCGCCCGTCGCGCGATCCCGGCGCAAGACAAGCTGCTGGTCGTGGAAGGTTATATGGACGTAATCACCACGCAGGAAGCCGGGTTCGAGAACACTGTAGCGACGATGGGAACGGCTCTCACCGAGGAACACGTAAATGTTATTGCAAGGTTCACCCAAAACGTGATCCTCTCTTTCGACGCGGACTCGGCTGGGATAGCCGCGGCGTTACGAAGCTCGCCGATTTTTGAACGCGCGGGATTCAATGTGCGTATACTTAGTATGCCCAGGGGTGAAGACCCCGACAGCATCCTCCGGGGCGGCGATACGGCGCGTTTCGCGACGATGCTCGAAAGGGCGCTGCCGGTCCCGGACTACCGCGTTAAACTCGTTTTGCATAAGCATGATATCAACACTGACCAGGGCAAGGCCGCCGCTCTAAAAGAGATTGTGGGAGTGCTTGCCGAAGTTGAAAGTGTAGTGGACCGCGAGAGGCTCATAAGGCATCTGGTGAAATTCCACCCGAACTTTAATACGGGGACAACCCTGGCCGAGGACCACCTGCGCGCGGAAGTAGCCAGGTTCCGGTCGCGAGCGTCTCGGCAAAAAGTGTCATATACCCGGCAACCGGGGAAGGAAGTAATGGCGGAGGTGGCGAACACCGAAACGAAGCTATCTCTAGCGGAGAAATCGGAAAGGCTGCTACTGGGTATAATAATTCTTCAGGAATTCGACGCCAGCAAGGTATTTGAGGCTCTTCCGGCGAAGGAATTTACAGAGGGTGGCACACGCGTGCTCGCGGAAGCCGTGAGTAGACAATGCACCCTCAAGGGAAAAATAGATCGGGAGGCCCTGCGAGAAGAGGCCTCGGGAACCCTGGCCGATGCGTTATTGACCGACATCCTGGTTGGTTTGGATGATTCTGATATGAACTATCCTACCCAGGAGTTGATACAAGTAATCATCAATCATAAGAAAAACGAGCGGCGCCAGAGAATCAGGGCTCTTGCCGATAAGTTTCAATCGGGCGAAATCAAGCATGGTGATCCCGAGTTCGAGGAGTGGACCCGGCTGATGCAAGATAAGAGCCCGTGGCGCCGTTAACAATAACTAATCTACTGACAGTAATGAGCGTGAATGTAAGGCTCCGTCAGTTGAAGGGAGATGAACCAAAGTGGCTGTCGAGCTAAAAGGAAACGGCCGACTTCAGAAGTTAATAGATGAAGGCAAGCGCGCTGGGTTCCTGACGTACGACCAGATAAACGACGCCATCAGCCACGAAGATCTCAACGCGGAGCAGGTTGACGACATCTTGCAGACGTTCGCGGATGAAGGTATTCGGGTAGTCGAAAAGGCCAAGGATTCCTCGGGCTTCGAGGAGCTTGAAGAGGACGAGGCGGCGACCAAGGACACCGAAACCGCGGAGGTCGATCTGGCGGAGATGGAGGGGATGCCCCTCGATGACTCCGTCAGGATGTGGCTGAGGGAGATCGGCAAGACGCCCCTGCTGACGATGGACCAGGAAATATCGCTCGCCAAGCGAATCGAAGCGGGCGACGAGGACGCTAAGGCGATACTCACCGAGGCGAACCTGAGGCTGGTGGTCAGCATCGCGAAGCGCTACTCCGGCAGAGGGATGAGCTTCCCGGACCTGATCCAGGAAGGCAACATCGGCCTGATCCGAGCGGTTGAGAAATTCGACTATCGCAAGGGTTATAAGTTCAGCACTTATGCTACATGGTGGATCAGGCAAGCCATTACGCGCGCCATAGCGGACCAGGGCCGGACGATCAGGATTCCGGTGCACATGGTCGAGACGATAAACAGGCTGATCAAGACTTCGAGCCAACTGTTGCAGGACCTGGGCAGAGAGCCCACCCTCGACGAGATCGCTCGCGAGATGGGCATTCCGCCGGACAGGGTGAGCGAGATCATACGAATCGCGCCCGAGCCGCTGTCGCTTGAGACGCCGATAGGCGAGGAAGAGGACAGCCACCTGGCGGACTTTATCGAGGACCAGGAAGCGATCTCGCCCGCCGAGGCGGCGTCGAACATGATCCTGCGGGAGAAGATCGAGGAGTCGTTGAACAAGCTCACTCCGAGGGAGCGCGATGTCCTCAAAATGCGCTTCGGACTCGATGACGGCTACTCCCGGACCCTTGAGGAGGTCGGAAGGCACTTCAAAGTCACCCGCGAGCGCATCCGGCAGATCGAAGCCAAGGCCCTAAAGAAGCTGCGGCACCCGAGCCGGAGCAAGAAGCTGCGCGACTATATCGAGTAGAAGCTAGGAGTTAGAAGTTAGAAGTTAGAGGCCCGTGCTGTGATGGCGCGGGCCTTTTTGCTTGACCTCGGATGCAGCAGAGCCTTTCCGGCGGCAGCTACTGGTTGAGCGTCACATTGGCGACGGTGACACCGGCGGCGCTCTCGGCCTTAACTTTCACCGGCACGTTCAAAAACACGCTACCCGCTGAGGCGCCGTCCGCGGAGGCGTAGACCACGCGGATGGTGTGGGAGTCCGTCCATTTGTATCTGGCAACTGTTCCGGCGGGAAGGTCGGCCGTCTGCGCCGACTGGCCGCCCGTGTCGCCACGGGTGCCGGTAGGCTCGAATACGCCGTCGTTGAAGCTGATGTCGAGGGTCGCGGTGGTCACAGTCCCGGAGCCTGTCACGGTCACGGGCACGGTAACTTCCTGGCCCGTCTTGCCGGTCAGCGAAGGGGCGTCGGCTTGAAGGCCGAGCGTGGTGGGCGCGGGCGTGGTGGGTGTGGTCGGGGTCGCCAACCCGCCGCCGGTGGGGCTTCCGCCAGCCGTTCCTCCGCCTCCGCCGCCACCGCAGCCGGCGAGGCAGGCTATCCCCGCAACCAATATCATCGACAAGATTTTTCTTACTATATGATCAGCCATTGCTCTGTCCTTTTCAATAACAAGGGAAGGGACGGGCTTAAGCCCGGGGAACTTGTGTCCGGGGTTCAAACCCCGGACGAACGTGAGTACGGACGAACGTTCGCTTCCCGTCTGTTCCCTGTTCCCTATTCCCTGTTCCCTCACTACGGATACGTATGCTTCAGTATCCACTGAGCGTCCTTAAGGCCTGTCGCTCCGTCCTGGTCCACGTCCATCGTCGCGTCTTGCGTCGTTTCGCCAAGTACGGCCTTGAGAATCAGGTCGGCGTCCGTCGAATCGACCGTGCCGTTCGCGTCGATATCGCCCACCATCTTTCCGTAGACCGCCGTCGCGGTGTGGTCGGTGCCCGCCATATTCAACGTGATCAACACCGTGCCCTGCGGCTGATCGACGCCGTCAAGAGTCCAGTGGTCGAACCACAAGGGGTGCGTCGCCCCGTCCTGCTTGGCCGAGGTAAGCTGCACTCCGGTGGCGGTCTGTATGAACCCGAGCGCGCATGGGGTCACCGTCGGGCTTGCCTGCCCCACGCTCTCGGGCGAAAAACTTATCGACGCGCTCGCGTTCGGGGTGCTCGTCACCTGTATGGTCTTGGCGGGGACGCTTTTCAGCGACAATGTCACACTGCTTGAGGCCGTCACCGTTGAGTTTTGAGAACACGTGAGTGAGCACGTGATGGGGATGTCGATACTCGCGCCGGATACGTTCTGCGCGGCGATATAGTCGGGCGCGGGTCCCGTCGCGCTGGGACTGAACGACCCACCCTTGCCTCCATCGCTCCATAAGTATAGCAGCCCATGGCCGTATGAATCAGCGGCGGTTATAGTGCAATGCGCCGTTCCGCCGGAATCGACCTCAGCGGGCGTAACTGCCGACGCGCTCGTAATATTAATGGCGTGCGGCGGCACGAGGGTCAGCGTGCCGAACAGCGCCGAGCCTGAACCGCCTATTACCGACCCTGAAAGCGTCAACCGCGATGTGGCGGGCGCGGACGAGGTCGTGAACTGGATCGACTTGACGAACTCGATGGTGCTGCCCGCGTTCACGCTGCCACTGATCGAGATCGTGCGAGCGGAGGAGTCCCACTCGGAGAAGAACAGGCTCCCCACCCCATCGCCCTGCGTGACGCAGGCAAGGTTGGCGCCGTTCATTTCGGTGTTTACGGAAACATCCTCGGGCAAGGTCACGGTAAGGTTGACCATGGTCACCCCGGCCGCGTCCTGGACTTCGATCGCCGGAGTCGTGAACGTCGCGCTGGGGGTCACAGTCATCGAGGTCGATTGAAACACGGCGGTCGGCGCGCCGTAACAGCTCGGCGCCGACAGAATCCCAACGACGGCCAAACAAATTGCAAATCGTGCGAGTGTAGTTTCCCTCATCAGAGTTCCTGTTCCCCTGTATTACTCATCAATATCGCGCCTAACATGAATATCGGCAAGACGGGAGTTGGAGGTTAGAGGTAGGGAGTCTCAGCTTACCTCAAGAACTTGATGGCCGCGACTTTCATCGGACCACGGGCCGTCACCGTGCCCGCGATGCGAATGGTACGGGTTTGGGGGTCATACTCGCTAAAGAGTAGAGTATTCGCCGCGCCCAGCTTGGAAACGCTCGCCAGGTTGCCCTTGCGGTCGAGGGTGCTGTTGAACTTCGCCGACTCAGGTATCGGGATCGACATTTCGAATGCCCCAAACGGCGCGTCTTTGACCGTGACGGTAAGTGCATTCCCGGCTTCGTCCATCTCCGCCACGAACTTAGACGGGCTGACCGGCTCATAAGCACCGGCTGAGGTGACCTGCTGCTGGTTGTGGGCCGAGGTCCAGCAGTCGATAAAGGCGTCCGCGTCCTGCGTGTCTATTGTCTGATCGCCGATGGGAATCCAGTTCGGCCACACTCCCGCTGTATGCGGAGCCAGGTCGTAGGGCGTGTCCACGTCGGGGTCGAACGTGGGGGTCGGAGTCTGTTGCCAGCGCACCCACTCCTGCACGAACCAGCCCGCGTCGGTTATGTTCACCAGGCTGTCGCCGTTGAAGTCGCCAGGCGGCGTGCTCCCCACGCGAACGGTCAGGGACGGATTCTCATTGAGAAGCACCTGCATCGAGCCGGTCGTGGATGGGGCCGTCAGCCTTATGGACTTGACGACCTCCACCGACGATGCCGGGGTTGTGGCCTGGCCCGTGATGGATATCACCCGGCCCGTGGCGTCCCAGGAACTCGTGATGGAACTCATATCCACGCCCTTGCGAACGCAGACGAGGTTGCCTTCGGAGTCCTGGGTCGTATCCACCGTAAGTTCCTGCGGCACGCTGACCTGCAGCGTATAAGCCCCGCTGAGTTCGGGATCACTCACGATGACGTGCGGTGTGCCGAAGGTGGCGCTGGGCCGCGCGCCTATCTCGTTAGGATCGAACCTGGCAGCGGGCACGGTGGTAAATGTCCACTGGTATGGCCCGAACGGACTGAGGCCGTTAGTATCCATCGCGCCGGCGCCGACGGTGCAGGCGTAGGTCGTGTCGGTGGCAAACGGCGCGTGCTGGATCGACAGGGTCGCGCCATCACTGCTCCAGCTATAGGTTAAGCCGCTCGTAGCGGGCACTATGGATATCGCATCTTGCGTGGACTGGGGGTCCATTGCCTTATTGAACCGGATGGCGATCCGCGCGCCGATCTCGACGGACACCGCCTTCCGCTGCGGGGTTACAAATATGACCTCGGGGCGGATGGAATCGACGGACTGCACGGTGAGCACGGCGGTCCCGGAGGTCTGGACTTGCGCGTTGTCGCCGCAGGTTGCCGTGCACGTGAGCGTAACCTGGATGTCCTGAGAAGTATTGTTGGCGGCCGCCGTATATGCCGGTTCCTGGACGTTGGCGCTCGGAGTGAACGTTCCCCCCGCGCCGCCGTCGGACCACTGGTAGCTGACCCCATGACCGAGGGAGTCCACCGCGGTGGCGCTGCACTGGGTGGTCTCGGGCAGAACGACGATCGTCGGCGCCACGGTCGGTCCGGAAACCATGCTGACCGAGTGGGCCGCCTGACCGGACGAGACCTGCAGCGGCAGCGTGGCGGCGCAGGAGGCATTTGTGGTCGTGCCCGCATAGGAGGCGTCGATAGTCCACTGGCCGACGGTGTCGAGCATTTTAGTCCACGAGAACGCGCCGGTCATGTCGGACTGCACCTGAGCCTGAGTAGCCACACCGAGCGGATTGGTGCAGGTGAGCGAAATGCTGGTCGCCATGGCCGGCCGGATGGTTCCGGCGATGCTTGCCGTTGCGCCGATCACGAGGTTCGCGGGGCTGGCCGTCATCTGGATCGACGTTGTAACCTTGTCGTTGACCGTAACGGTAACGCTCGCCGAAGAAGACGCATAGCCGGACGCCCCGGGAAAACTTACGGCGATGGTATAGTCGCCGGCTTTCGACGGGACAAAGCTGAACAAGAACTTGCCGTCGGACTGCGTGTTGCAGGTGGTCGCGGTGGCTCGTCCGTTGGGGTCGGTTATGATGACTGATAATTGCTGCTGCATCGCCGGTTTCAACTCGCCTTGGACAGTCACCGTCTGCGCTATGTATGGGGAGGCGGGCGAGGCGGATGCCGTCAGCTTGGTGGCTCGCTGGCCGGGCGAGGCGATGTCTATGCTGGCGGTGTCTGTTCCGGCTGTTGGATTCAGGATAGAGGTCGCGGTAACATTGATGACATCTCCAGCGGAAGCATCCGCCGGAACGCTCACCCGCGCAAAGCAGGGACAGTAACCATCGGCGACGAGGCTGGTGTCGGTTATGACCCACTGCTCGGAGTCCTGGTGGATGCCGTCATCGTTGTCATCGTAGATAATGGCGGTCGCCCAGGCGCTGTTGGACGACACGCTGAGATTGAACGCATCGATCCCATTGCCGGTGTTCGTGATCTTGATCGGGACGTAGAGGTCTTGTCCTTGCGCGGTCGCGTCCTGGGAGGGCTCCCAATCGACATCCACGCCGGCAACCTGTACGACGGTAAGTGTCACCGTCGCCGGATCGGCGCTCTGAGTGTCGCCGAGCACGTCGATGTAGTCCGCGGTGGCGAGAAGTTGGATAGACGTGCCCGGGGGCAGGCCGACGCCGAATGCCGCGGGGTACGGCAGCAGCATCATCCACAAAATAACCGAGATGACAGTGCGTCGCATTGGCTGTTTCCTTGCTGAACGTTGGCTGAGCCGCGGACTTGATGGCTGGTCGGTCCGCTAGTTGGTTTTTCCGCTTAGCGAGGGTTCGGAAACCTGGTAATGGTACCGGATTACAAATATAAATCCGGGGCTTCGAGGTTGGATAAGCCTGATTATGGTCCGCCGGGGGGAACTTGTGGCGGCCCGGCATCGTATGCAGAACATGAGCTTGCACAAATATAGTTGACTTGGCGGCTCTCGACGGGAATAATGTGATTAGCGCTATTGCTTCGGTTGTATGCAGCCGAAGCAACGAACCGAAGGATCGATAGTTGATGGGAGGCCGAAGGGAATGCGCACTATATCATTCTGGCGCGGAATGCTGGGTATCGCGGTCGCGCTGCTGGTTGCGCCGGTCATTGCTCATGCGGACGGCTCGCGGCTGGCGGTCGGGGATGTGATATCCGTCGTGGTTGATGGCGAGGCAGACCTCAGCAAGAACTACCAGATCAATGACGAGGGCGGGATCAGTATGCCCCTCGTCGGCGTCGTAAAAGTGACCGGCATCAACACGACGGAGTCGGCGGCCGTCATAACCAAAACGCTCGCGAACGTGCTGGTGAACCCGCAGGTCACCGTGACCTTCGTTCAAAGGGCGAGGATGCAGGTGTTCGTCGTCGGACAGGTCCAGAAAACGGGGCTTTTCGAGATCGGGGTTGGTGATCGGGTGATACAGGCGCTCGCGCAGTCCGGCTATGATGATACGGCCGACCTGTCGAGAGTAAATATCAGGCGTGGCAACGAGATAATCGAACTGGACCTCACGCAGTATCTCTCCGGCAAGAACCTGGAGATGAACGCCACGCTCAAGTCGGGGGACACGGTGGTTGTGCCGCGCGTGGATATGATAGGGTCGGTGCTCGTTCTGGGGCAGGTCAACAAGGTGGGGACTTACCCGATCAGGCGCGGGACGACCTTTCGCGAGATGATGGGTCTGATCGGCGGGGCCACGGTGGAGGCCGATACCGACAAGATCACCGTCAAGAGAGCGGACTCGCCGGAGCCGGTGCACATAGAGTATAAGAAGGCGATGGATGGCGACCCGAGCGCGGATATGGCGCTTCAGCCGGGAGACACGATCTATGTGCCGCAGATAGAGACGGCTTTCTACACTGTGATGGGCGGCGTGAACCGGCCGGGGCAGTTTCCTTTGAAGGGGAAGCTGACGCTGATGGAGGCGATTGGTGAGGCCGGCGGGGCCATACCGAACCTTGGAGACTTGAGGAAAGTCCAGCTTGTGCGCGCCTCCGGGACCGGGCCCGAGTCCGGCAAGACGACGAACATCAATCTGGACAAGATGATGAAAACGAACCCCACCGAGCAGCCTATCGTGATGCGTGGGGATGTGGTGTATGTGGCGGTGCACAAGGACAAACCGAACTTGTGGCACATATTCCAGTCGTTGACGCCTCTGGCATGGCTGCTTAGATAGGTGGTTTCACCAGTTACAGAGTTCGGGGGTGGGGATTTTCGCCTCATCCCTTTTTTGCGCAGATCCCTTGACAGCGCATGTTGTGAATAAGTCAAGACACATCAATATCTGTGTTGTGACTGTTTATGACCTCTGTGCGTCATTCGGCGATACATTATCTACAACCCCTCCGTTACCACGTTCGCGCCATTTCTGCTTTGTTGACCATTGTAAAGCCTCCGTCACCGCCTGTTAGAATTACCAGATTTTCATCTGAATGGTTGACTTGTAGCTATTGCTCGGGTAGAATACCAAATATGTAGGGAGGTTGCCACCCGGTACACGGATGTAGCACCGCTAGGATTGCCACGGAACAATGGGGAGTCCGCGGCGGTGGACGGGTTGTGTGGCCTTGGGGCTATTTCTCGGCATGATCGGGAATGGCTTGGGGCTGAGACCAGGAGGAAAGAAGCTATGAAGAATTTGCTACTTATTCTGATTGTTTGCTGCGTGCTTGCTTGCACGATGGTTGTGGCACATGCGGCAACGGTCACGTTTAGCCCACCGGCAGGGTCTAGTGACCTTGGAGACCTGAACCACAGTTGGTACTATTCGTGGGGTATATCGTGGCAGGCTCCGACGGGCGCGACGATCCAATCCGCAACGCTATATATCGACAAAATCAACAACTGGAGGGCGGAGAACAACGACGCTCTTTACATTCGTCTTCTGAACAATCCCGCTGTCGGGGTGGCTGCGATGTATGATGGCCAGACGGTCCTGGACCAGTGGAGATGGAGCGCCACCGATGCAAAGCATCAGGTGCGTCCAGGGTATGGAACCGTGAGACCGCTGATAGCGTTGTATCGGGACCGTGACGGCGTCTACGGCAATCCGGAGGCGTATCCCAACCCGCAGGGAACAAACCTGGCGTATTCGTTCGACAGCACCCTGCTTCAGAGCCTGAACAACTTCGCGTCGGATGGGAGTTTCGGGTTCGGTTTCGATCCGGACTGCCACTACTTCAATAGCGGCGTCAGGTTCGAGATAACGACATCGACGCCGAATCCGGCGAATTCGGTGGTCCCCGAGCCGGTCAGCATGGTTCTGGGCTGCTTGGGGATGGGTGTGGTTACCGCCGCTCGGCGGTTGAGGCGGAAGTAGTATCAAGCCTCGGTTTGCTGACTTCTGTAACACAATGTTAACTGAACTGCTGGTCCAAGCTGGCAGCCCTGTCAAGAATACTGGTTTTTATGGCCGGTATTGACACACAGTGTGAGGGCGCTGTATAATGTGGTTGTGTTTGCCTGGCTTGATTGAGGGTTACCTCCTCTTCGAGCCGCAACGCGAACAGGATGAATTGGGCATTCCTGTTTGACAGGCGAGTCAAGAAAGATGCGGCGTCGGGTCGATGGGTCGATAGAGGCTCGATGGACGCTATAGAAATGGTGAAGAGGAGGAAAAGTAACCTATGAAAACACTTGTACTAATCATTGCCGCGATGCTGGTTATGTCAGTGGCTGCGGTGGCTTCCCCGATTCCGGGGTCGCTCAACGAGATCATCAACGGTGATTTCGAAACTGGGGACTGGGCTCCGTGGGAACACGGCTCTGACCTGGGCCTAGACTTCCTGTCTAACGATCCGCACGGGTGGGTTGTATCATGCAAGCAGCCCGGCGGTAATCTCCTGCTTCGGCAGGTGGTGGATGAATCCAGGAATACGCTGTGGAATTGGACAGATCATGCGAAGTTCATCGATCTCACGGCGGACATCATGGCAATCGGGACTCCCCCTGTTGACTCTGGGGTCAGGTTCCGACTTGACTGGTGGGATGAGCGCTACAATTCTTCGAATAGCGTTCCGACAGATCCGGTTTCCGGTTACTCGGACTGGGTAACCATCATGTTCGCGGACATCCCGGGCTATCGGCCCGACACATGGGTAACCGTGAACCCGTTCAACAACGACGGAGTCATCTTCAAGGATTTCCAGCCCCGCTGGGTTTCCGTGGAGATTGAACTGATTCAGACCCCGCTAGAGATTGTGGTTGTCGACAACTTCATTCTCACATCGAGATGCGTCCCTGAGCCGATGAGCGTTATGCTCGGAGTGCTTGGACTCGGCGCGGTAGGGACATTCAGAAGAATCAGACGCAAGTAACTCGGACTATTGAGATACTATGTGTTTCTTCTTGGGGAGGGCCAGACGGTCCTCCCCTTTTTGCCGTACGGCTAGCCGTCGCCGGCTCATTCGCTTTTGATCAAGACCTGGATATCATCCGGCTGCAACGTATCGGATCGAACAAGCGTGAATCCCGTGAGCGAGTCGGATACGGCGAAATGGCGCTTCAGTCTTCTCACGTACTTTTCAGCGAATGCGGCCTTGTCGGATGACACGCCCGCGGACTCGATAAGTTCCTTGATGGCGCCTTGAGGATCGGTGACGTATTTGCGCCAGATGCGGACCCTGTGCAGCACCGGCCAGAACTCATCCGATGAGTAGCCTTCGCACTCGGGAGTCAACACAACCGCCTGCAGGGGGAACCCGTGCGCCGCGAGAAGCGTGACATCCGCATCCTGTCGCGGCAGCCACACAGCCGTGGCCTCGGTCCGCCACGCCGCTATCCACGGCACATCAGTGTATAGCGTGCCCCTGCCGCTCATGCGGTCGGCGAAGAAAAGATCGGCGGCGATCGCTTTGTCGGACGGCTGCGCGGCCGGTCCCCATGCCATCACGACAATTGTGGGCAGCGCGGTAATCAGCACGAACGCCCCCACGAGCATACGCGTGTATACCGCGTGGATATTCTTGCTTTTCAGCAGGAGCAGGAGATACGCGCCGCCGAATATCGCGATAGGGGGGGCGAGCACAATCACGGCCTTAGTATCAACGCTAAAGACCCCGAAGCAGACCAGCACTACGGGAAGTATGCCGTAGATCAGCCCGCGGACCGCGTTGGCCTGCGGCGGCTTGAATTTGTAAAGCACGCTGACCAGCGCGAACGGCAGCCCGAGAAGACCAAGCCCGGAGGCCAGCGCCGCCGCGTTGTCGCAGGACCGCCGGACGAGCTTCTGCGCGAAAGCCGGGAAACGCTCTATCGGGAACAGAATAGTCTTTGCGAAGGTGTTGTCCTGGGTGTTAGCCGACCTATAGAACGAGTCTCCTGGATACGCTTGAGTATTGGCCATTATCTCCCAGGCGTTGACGCCGAGTATCGGGCTGCCCGTCATCTTGTGGTTCTTGTAGACGAGCGGCCCCGTAAGGAGCAGCCCAAGAATCACAAATGCTGCAAGGTGGAGCCGTTTCGCCCTACCGGTGACGCCGAAGTAGACAGCGAGAGGCACGATAAGCAGGGCCATGACAAAGCTGGTCCAGTAAAGCGCCCCGAACAGCAGCGCGCATGCCACTACCCAGGCATGCCCCGCGAAGGCCCGCCGCTGCCTGACGGCGTTGTTGTGAAGCGTGACGGCGCAGAGCAGGAGAGCGAACAGGAACGCGGTCATTGTCCACTCCGCGCCGGAAGCGGCAACGTTTAGCACATACGCGCTCAGCCCAACCGTGGCGGCGGCAAGGAGCCCCGTATCCCAGTCGAAGAGAAGCCTGCCCAGGACACCGGTGGCAAAGATAGTGAGGATCACGAATATCAGAGAGACCCACACGATCACCTGGTCGCTCGGCGACCTCAGCCGGAACGCGGTCGCCACCGCATAGGGATAGGCCGGGGCATGATTGACTTCGGGCAGGCTTATCATGGAGTCCGACATTGCCTGCAAGCCCGCATTGAACGGTCTGATGAGATGCGTCGTGTATCCCTCACCCGTCGCGATATTCCGCGCGACCTGGGCAATGTCGGCGGCGTTCCTGTCGGAGAGAACCGTGAACGATTGCTTATAGTAAAGGCCGACGAAGACTGTCAGCACGACGAATATGCCGACGATACGGAGTATGTTGCCCCACGGCAAGCGCCGTCGCTGAGGGACATCAACGCCCGCGGCGGTGTTCGGGCCCAGCGTTTCCTGCTCTACACTCATCCTATCCTCCCTGATCTGACTTCCTCGTATAGGGCTTCGAGTTCGGCCACGCTCCGCTGCCAGGAGAACCGCTCCTCGACGGCGGCGCGCCCATTCGCCCCCATTTCTCGCGCGGCCCCCGCATTAACGATCAACTCGGAGACCCGTTGCAGGGTATCCTCGGCGCTGTCCGCGACGACAATGCCTGGGCAGTCCGCCCCGAAAGCCCTGGCGGCTGGGCCGCACGTAACGACCGGAATTCCCATCGCCATCGCCTCTAGAACCTTGTTTTGAATCCCCACGGCTATCCGCATCGGCACCACCGCGACCGAAGACGACGCGAGGTGGGGTCGGATGTCATCCACGTAGCCCGTCACGGTTATCCCCGGCCTTTCGCCGAGCTTTCTGATCTCCGGCGGGGGGCCGCTGCCGACTATCACAAACTCAGCGTCCGACCACTTCTTCCGCAGATGGGGGAATACGTCCTCCGCGAACCACATCGCCGCCTGCGCGTTAGGCCGATAGCTCATCTTGCCGCTGAACACAACGCGGCGCGGGTGGCGGTCGGTATCCATCGGCTGAAAATAGTCGGTGTCGACGCCATTGGGCACGACCTGGATCGGCAGCGTACCGTCCAGCGAAAGAAGCTCCTCGCGCTCGGACTCGGACGTGACTATGTTGCGGTCGAACCGGCTTAGCGCCCTCGGCTCGTAGCGCCTGAGCTTCCACGCCTCCTCGGCCATCAGCATCCGGGCGAGCGGGCTTTTCCTCGACTTCGCCATCTGGCGGAACAGGCCGGTGAGGCAATCCACCGAGTCGAACACCATAGGAAGCGATGTGTTCACTGGCGGAAAATGGGCAGCCCGGAGGTGCTCGACATGGATCACGTCGAACCGCGCGCCGCGTATGGCGTCCGCGACCGCCTGCTTCATCGCGCGGGACCAGCAAAAGGCCGTGCACATCGGCGAAGGCGTTGGCAGAGCTAGAAGTGACTGACAATACCCGCGCAAGCTCGGATGCGGCACGATGTGCAAGTCCTCGACCACGCGCGCAATCTCCTCGACGCCACCGGCGTCGGCCTTGTCCGCCCCGCCGAGCGCGATCACATGGACCTTGTGGCGCTCGGCAAGACCCTTAATGAACTGAAACGGCCGAACCCTGATCCGGGATGGCACGTATGGGGCTATGAAAAGTATTCTCATGGCAATATGCTAAATGGAAGGGATGGGCCTAAGCCCAGGGAACTCGTGCCCGGGGTTCAAACCCCGGACGAACGTACGCTTCCCTTCTGTTCCCTGTTCCCTATTCCCTGTTCCCTAATTGGCAATAGACCTCCAGCAACCGCCCACCTACGGTATCCCAGGAGTATTTCTCGCGCACCAGGTCGCGTGCGCTTTTGCCAAGGCGGGAGGCGAGTTCCGGGTCTCTCAGGACCTGAATTACGGCCTTTGCGAAATCCTCCGGCGTGTCGACGATGAGTATGTGTTCACCGGAAAGCACATCCAGTCCTTCAGCCCCGACTGAGGTTGAGACCACTGGAAGGCCCATCGCCATGGCGTTGAGTATCTTGACCCGCACACCGCTGCCGGACCGTAACGGCACGATAAAGACGCCGCAGTCCCGGGCGCAATCACGCGAATCGGACACATAGCCGGTAACGCGGGTACCGGGGTCGGAGGCGAGGGCCTGGATCGATGCAACCGGCCGCTGGCCCGCGATGGTCAGCGTGCAGTCCAGAACCTCCCGCCTCACCAGAGGCAGGATCTCCTTGTGGAAGTAGAGCATCGAATCGACGTTCGGCGGCCAATACATCGTGGCGATCGAGAGTATGTTCCGCGACGCCGGATCGCGAATCACTCCATCAAAATATTCCACGTCGACGCCGATGGGCACACTCACGACGTTGTCGAGAGTGGGTTGAAGAGAGACGAGCGTATGTTTGTCCTCTTCACTGACCGTGATTACCCTGTCGCACTTGCGGCAGATGTCGAGCTCATAGCGCAGGAGCTTAGGCCACTCGATGCGCGAGTAGAGCCGCACGAACGGGCTGCCCGGCGCCTCCCCCACCCGCTTGATGATCATCGACTCGACGTTGTGATGGTCGAGCACGGTCTTGTAGCCGTCGTTGAAATCGACAAACTGGGCCATCTGCAGGTGGTCGATGTGAACCACATCGGGTTGAAACCGCGCGACCGCCGACCGGAAAGCCTCAGACATCTCTGCGCGATAGTCCCGCGATATAATAAATGACCGGTTGGTCAGTAGGCTGACGCCGAGGTCGGACAATTGCCTGATCTTGCCTCTGCGCAGAGGTATGAGTTCAAGATTCGGGCACATATCTTGCAGCTCGGAGATGCAGGCTTCTTCGTCAGCCGTTCTAAGAAAGGCAAGCGCCAAGACCTCGTGCTCACGAGCAAGCGCCCTGAGGGTGTAGAACGACTTTATCTTGCCGCCGGAATCGAGTGGCAGCGGAAAGAGATGGGCGAGGAAAAGTATTCTCATGCGATTGCGCCTAGCGCCGCTGACCCGGCGGTTCGGTAAGGCTCTTAAACAACGGCTCCGACGCGACCGAGAGAAATGCTCGAATCTCCTTTATCGTGTCATCCTCACTCTTGGTGACGGGGGAGTTGATTCTGATAAACGCCCAGCCGTATTTCTGGGTCTGCAGCCTGTCGAACGCCATCAGATACTGCTGCCTGAGATAATTCGACTCCAGACGCTTGCCCGACGCAAACCAGTACAGGACGACCTCCTTGTAGTCGTCCTTCCGCGCATTCAACGTAATAGCCTCGGTCTCGACTCCGGCGTAGGGGATTTTTGTCAGGCGCTTATCGCTGATCTGAAAACCGCTGCCCGGGTAACACAGCTCGGGGCGGTGAACGAAGCCGCGGCGGCCGTACTTGCGATAGACGACCAGGACTTCCACGGGCCTGTCGCCGTTCGACCTGGAGTACGTCCGAAAGAACACCTGGTCGGCGCCGATGTCCTTGCGCGTCTGCTCGTCCATCATTATATCCTGCCCTTGCCAGTCTCCGATGTTCATTGGGACCAGGCCGAAGGCGGCGTCCGAAAGCACGACCGGGGGCCGGCAATACGCCCAGTATGAAATGCCGTTGCTGACAATCAATATGATCAGCACTAAGAGGTAGTTCGGCGGTCGCTTAACCATTCAAACCCCCTGTTGATGATGAGCAATATGACGATAGCCGCGAGGAAGAGTATTGGACTGGACCAGTCGTGGAACATTTCCATCGCGACGTCAGGCCCCCACTGGACCCCGACCAGGCCGATGGTCGTGATCCGGACGATGTTCGCGGCGAGAGCGATGGGGACGGCCAGGAAAAACATTGTCCATTTGTAATTAGTGGGCAGCGTGACCGAATACGCGAAGACAGCCGTGACCCCGATCAGCGCCACCAGGCTGCTCAAGCCGCTGCAAGCGGGAGCCACATTGTAGGTGTATCCGTCGATTGCCAGCGTGATGCCGTCCCTGACCACATTGATGTGCATCAGGTGCAGCAGCGCGGCTGTCCCCCTGCTCGCGAATAGCTGAAGTGGAGAACCGACCAGATCAAGTATCCCGCCGGGAAGTGGCATCGCAAAGAGCGTATACGCCAGCGGAAACGCGAAAGTGCGGACCAGCATCGGTCCGTGTAGATACAGGCACAAGCCGAGAAGACACATGTACAATGAAATACCTGACGGTCCCGTGACATCGAGTGCCACGCCCGCCAGGTGAAACACCAGCGCCAGGACGATCAGCGCCAGACCCCACGCGCAACCTGATCGCCCAAGGGCCGCCGCCTCCGGCCATTTCTTCCAGAGATAGTAACCCGTGACAAATGGCACCAGCGGCGCGAGTGAGTATTGCGAGTCTTCCTGCCACTTGATCCAGAAAAACTTGAGCGTCGGTATGTATAAGATCACAGCCGCCGCGATGATCGCCGCGATCCAAAGCCTCTCGACGCCGGTCGCGCGGGTCGATTTAACACCTTCCGTGGACATCAGTCAGTTAACCTCATGCTTCGTAGGGCTGTATGCTTCTAATACTTCAGTTTCGGAGGTCAAAGTTCCTTCATGGTAGCTTGGGGTTCAGCTTGCCAGCCTAACCACGAGGAAATCGCGCCGGCGGCAAAGATGATCAGATAGATATCGAAAGGTATCCGGTAGCGGTCCACCGACACGCTTATCGCCGCTAACAGCATCGCCGCGACCGGGTAGCTCCAGAGCAGGAAGTTCAAGCGGAACCGGCGGCGGTCGGCGATCAGCCAAACTAGCGAGAGCAGCAGCGCGGGGCCGTAAGTCATCGCACCAATCAGCTTTTCGCGCAGGCTGACAGTCCGCGCCACTGTGTTCGGATAGAACCGCCAGTAGTTGAGCGCTTTTCCGAGTGATAGGACCGCGATTCGGCCCGGGTTCGACCTAATCTCGTCGATGGCGGTCCTAAAATAGAGCCGGGCGGCGTCACCTTCGCGGAGCTTGGCGACCTGTTTCGACAAAGCTGCTGGTTCGAGCAAGGATATGGCGCTGCCGGAGTCCCACTTCGCGCCGGGGGCGTTGCCGAGGCAGAGATTATACTCGAATGCCGTCGAAAGTCCGGCCTTACCCACCGCGATCTTATTGCGAACTACCCAGGGCGTGATAGCGATAAGACAACCGATCAGCATCGCCACCGCGGCCGCTCGGGACGCGCGCTGTTTGTTCAGCAATATCCAAACGGCTACCAGCGGCAGTGCGCCAATTACATGCCCGAACGCAAGCACCGCGATGCCCAGCCCAAGCCCGGCGAATATCTCAGGAGTGATCCGCTCGCTCCGCCTCCCGCGCAGTAGCAACAGCGTGGCGGACGCCACCAGCACGGATGATATCACAACGGGATATACAGCCCCGGCGCAAAACACATAGTACGGGTACAGCGCAAGCGCAAACGCCGCCAGCAGTCCCGCGCGCCTGGAAAAGTTCATCTCGCGCGCGATCAGATACCCCAGCGGAATCAATAGCGCGCCCAGGATGGCCTGGAGCACTCGAGCCGCCATAAGGTGAGGGCCGGTCACGAAGTAGAGCGCGGCAAGCATCCCCGGCAGCGCGGGCGCGCGATACGCGGTGGGGCCGAGCGCGGAGCTGCCATAGTCGCGAAAGTAGGAATACCCCTTGCCCTCCAGCAAGTTGACAGCGATGCCGTGATATTCTGCTTCGTCCGGCCAGCGCACGCCGTCACCCAGCGTAAGAACGTATCCCACACGTATAATCAGCGCCAGGAGAAACAGCGCAATCAGCGCCCGCTTCGCCGAAGCGCCGCCAGTATCAATCATACTCTCTCCACACTGGAAGGGACGGGCTTAAGCCCGGGGAACTTGTGTCCGGGGTTCAAACCCCCGGACGAACATACACTTACCTTCTGTCTTCTGTCCCCTGTTCCCTATTCCCTGTTCCCTTTTCTCAACTCTACTGTACTCTTGCCTGGAATGTCCTGCTTCCGGTCTGATTTGCCCCGACCGAAGCTACGGTCCATGTTACCGCCTTGGTCACCGCGTCATATACGCCGCCCGACGCCTCCGCGCTCCCGGCTACATAGTCCATCAGAGCCGGCACGTGCGTCGAAACCACGGCGTTGCGCGCCTCGGACTCACCATCATTAGTGTATTCCACGGTCACGGTCACAACCTGGCTCGGAATCACATCAGTGGACGGAACTATCATTCGCAGCCGCAAAACCGCCGGGGCTGGATATATCTTGCACGCGATGTCCGACTGAAGATTCGTGACGGACAGGGTCAGAGTTCCGCCGGAGACGGCCGTGTCTTGGATGAGAGCGACTTGGCCGGTGGAGGTGTTCCACCATTCAACGCGATAGTTACCGTTCGCGAGGCCTGAGACGGTGACCGTGCCGGAGATGGGCGCGACAGCGACACCGTCGGCCACATTGCGCCAGGTATACTTGGCGTTGTCTATCCAGAGATGAACCCTGCCGTTCACGGTGTCCTTCTGACCCCACGCGCGAAGGGTCTTAACGGATGTCAGCGCCTTCGCGTCGGCGTAGTGTCCGTTCGACAAAGGGATATCCGCCATAAAAGCCTGATAGGCCTTGGCATATCTATAAAGTTCCCGCTTCATGATCAGCTCGTTCAAGTAGTACAGGTTCACAAGCCCGAACGGGTTCACCTGCGACCAGATGAACTTGCGATACCAAACGCCGTCGCCATCGTCGATCATGCGCTGGTCCTCGCAGGAGAACGAGTAGCCTTTGTACGGGTCGGTGTAGATCAGGTCGCCGATGATCTCGGCGTTCGCGTCGACTACCGGCTTCTTTACCTGCCGGGCGCTTCCGGTCCCGACTTGCTGGCCGAGCGCGTAGACCATGAGGGCACTGTCGTGATCGGCGCGTTCGCTGCTAAAGTCGCCGTTGGGGAAATCGACGTATTCTCCGGCGGTTTCGTCGTAGAGCGTGATGTCGTCAAAGTAGCAATCGCCCTTCATCGAGTCCAGCGTAACGTTTAGGACCAGGTACCAACCGTTGCTCGGAGTCGTGAACTGGGCGGAGCGCAGGGTCCAATCGAATGTCCCCTGAAGCAGGTTTTGGCCTCCGGTGGCAAGCTGTGTGGTCAGAATATTCGCGTTGGTGCAGCCATCGTATGTGTAAATCGCGATATAAGGCGTCGCGCTCGTGCCCGGCTTGGGAACAAGGTTCACGCCCTTCACCCACCATCTCAGCGTGTAGGTGTGGCTCGGAGTGATCGCGTAGAGTTCCGAGTGCACACTGCACCTGCTGAAGACATCAGCCGCCTCGCCCGCCGGGGGCGAAAGATGCATGCTCGGCGCGCTCTCACGATAGGTATTGTTGTCGAGGCGTGAACCGAGCTCATACTGCCAGCCGTGGTAGACCATCTGCGACGCCTGGCCCGTACGCAGGCCGATATTCCTGTGCCAGTCGGCAATCTTGACATCCGGATAGCTCGTGCTCGCCCACAAGTGCCACGATGGGAAGCTGTGCCAGAGGCTCGTCGTGACGAGGTGCTGGTTGGGATCGTTGTCGTTGAAGTACTTGGCCATCGCCTGAACAGCCTCATAATGCATACCGTTGAACGGGTCGCCCTCGTTGGTCACTTCAAATGACTGTATGCTCGTTGCGTAGCCGTATCTGGCGATGATGTATCTCCAGTAGTATCTCTGGAACGTCCGCCCGGCATAATCCGACCAGCAGTAGAAGTTGTTCTCGTCATAGTCGGCGTATCTGCCGTTCGCGCCTATGCTGCAAAAGCCCTTGTCTTTCTTCTCTTGCAGGATTACTTTCAGATAGATCCCGGCGCGCCTGGCGCACTCAACCTGATAGTCCGCGCGCCACGCCTCGCGCATAGACACGCTCGCCTGCGGATCGAAGCTCTGCCTCCACACCAGTTCGGGTCCGTATTGCCCCGCGCCGAAGTCCTCCTTGACGGACATATCCGTCACGTAAACGGCGCTCGTAGCGGTGGAGTTGGCCACTTCCACGTTCACAAACGCGACGACGCGCTGGTCGGACTTGGTCGTGAAGCTCCCGTGCAGGTAGGTCCAGTCGGTGTCTCCGGAGATGGAGTTACTGATGGGCACGTGGGCCTGGAACCCCGCACGGTCATAGACTATAATATAAGCGCTGCCGCCGCTCAGCCCGGTGGTCTTGACCCATGCGGATATGACATAGTTCGTGCTGGGCTTCACATCGATGCTCGTGCTAATGCTTTTATACGCTCCGCTGCCCGAGACCTTCATAGAAAATATCTCGCCCGGCTTCGCGACGCCTGAGATGGTGCAGCCGGTGGTGTTGCCTGTCTCGTCGCGCCAGTTATAGAATCCTCCCTGGCCGCTGAGGCCGAACAGGCACGGCTGCTCGGTGGCGTTCCACCATACGCGCATCAGGTTCAGGCCGTTGGCGGCGTAGATCGGATAGGCGACATCCTGGTCGTAGGAATGCGCCGTACCTACCAATTGATCGCCGACCATATACTTGGGGCTTTCCGTGCCCGCGAAGTTGAGGTATTTGCCGTCGGATGTCTCGAAATATCTATAATCCGTCGGGCTGACACGCACGAAGCCTCTGTTACTGGACGACGCGCAGGAGAACGTGTTCGGCGTGGGAGTGTATGTGGCTGTGCCGGACGCATCGGTCACCCGGATTCTGTACTGCCATGTGCCGGTCTGCTTGGGCGCGAACCTGATCTTCCAGCAGGGATTGCCGGTCGGGTAGAGCCAGTCCGCCCCGAGAGGGTTTCTCAAGTAATCCCCCCGGGTGAATTCCTGGAAGTAGAACGCGGGCTGCACGATCGCGCCGTTCCAGTCGCTTTCACCGGGCGGCAGAAACAGCCCATCAACCGTTACCCCCACCCCCACCGGCGCCGCGTCGGGATGCTCGGCGGTGTTGCAGCTTGGACTGGGATCGTATGGCCAGTAGAGGTTGGTCGCCACGGTGGATACGTCGAATGTGACCTCGAACTTATCATAGAGAGCGGCGGAAGACGGCGCGGACACATTGCTCACGGTAGGCGCCGCCGACACAACCGAAGACAGCAGGCATCCTACCATGCTCAAGAGTATTGCTTTCTTGCACATGCGCGCTCGCTCCTCCCAGGGGAAAGACGTCACAAAGCCGCCGAATACGGGGTTCGATGCGGCTTCCGAACCGACACGCGGTCCTTCCATATAGTATCATGCCTTGATCGCGGGTAAATACGCGAGTGGTTTCTGCTCAGTCAATATACCGGGTTATTGCGCAGGCCTGAAGTAATCGGCCCAAAACCTCAGCCACACACGGGCCGATGGCCTCTGGGACGGCCGAAAGACGAACGCAAACGCCCACTTCCCCAAGCCACACAAGCC